>JAJPJJ010000126.1 GCA_021324295.1 Bacillota bacterium | reverse complement strand
TGACAGCTCACCTCGTTGCTGCGACGATGGGCGCAACTGGTAGTCCGATTCTGAGTGTGTCAGGGGGCTATTTCGACGCGCGGGTCAAATTATCTTAGCGGCGGTGATTCTGAGTGTGTCAGGGGGCTATTTCGACGCGCGGGTCAAATTATCTTAGCGGCGGTGGGACTCAGACCGGATCAAGGTGTTCTACGGGCGCGCGGCCTTCACGGACAGCCACGCGGTCGCCGTCGACGGCGAGGTCCTCGAGGGCGACGCCTTCCTCGTGGCCACGGGCTCCCGGCCGGCGATCCCGCCGATCGAGGGGCTCTCCGACGTGCCGTACCTGACGAGCGACCTGCTGACGAGCGACGAGGGGCTCGAGCTCACGGAGCTTCCGGCGTCGCTCGTGATCCTCGGCGGGGGCTACATCGCGCTCGAGCTGGGGCAGATGTTCCAGCGGTTCGGCACCCGGGTGACGATCCTGGAGCGCAGCGGCCGGATCCTCCCCGGGTACGAGCCGGAAATCGGGACGACGCTCGCGGCGATCCTCCGGGACGAAGGCCTGACGCTGGTCACGGACGCCGCCGCGCAGCGGGTGAGGCAGGACGGACCCGATGTGGTCGTGGTCGCCGCGGTCGGCGGCCGCCTGCGCGAGTTCCGGGCGGCGCGTCTGCTCGTGGCGGCCGGGCGCGTGCCCAACACCGAGGGGCTGGGGCTGGAGCGGCCGGGGGTGCACCTGGACGCGCACGGGTTCGTCGCGGTGGACGACACGCTGCGGACGACGGCGCCGCACGTGTGGGCCGCCGGGGACGTGATCGGGCGCCAGATCGCCAACCAGCCGGCGACGCCGGTCGGAGCGCACGACGGCGTGATCGCCGCCTCGAACGCGCTCCGGGGCGACGGCCGGCGCGTCGACCACCGGGTGATCCCGCGGACGATCTTCACGGACCCCCAGGTCGCGGTGGTCGGCCTGACCGAGGCCCAGGCGCACGCCGCCGGCCACCGGTGCCGGTGCACCGTCGTCCCGATGAGCGCGGTGCCGCGGGCGGGGGCGGTGCGGGACCCGCGGGGCGTGATCAAGATGGTGCTGGACGCCGACAGCGAGGAGGTGCTGGGCGTCTCGATGCTCGGGCTGAATGCGGGGGAGGTCGTCCACGAAGCGGCGATGGCGCTGCGGTTTCGGGCGACCGTGCACGACTTCATCGACCTCGTGCACGTCTACCCGACGATGGCCGAGGCGCTCAAGATCGTCGCGCTGTCGTTCTTCAAGGACGTGACCAAGCTGTCGTGCTGCGCGGAGTGAGCCTCGGGGCACGGGCGGCAGCTCAGGGGCGGACGGCGGCCGTGCCGGCGCGGGCGATTCTCGATGCCTGCGCGCTGGTCCTTCGACCGCGGTCGTACCGCTGGTGCGCCGCCGTGTTGTTCGCGCTGGCCCTGGCGGCGTACCTCCTCACGCTGCCGGCGGCGTACACGGGCGGCACGATCGGGCCCCGCGCGCTGCGCTACCTCAACGCCGAGCTGGCGTTCTTCGCGGTGGCCCTCGCGCTGCTGCTGAGCCTGACGCTCACGCTGAACGTCTACGCGCTCCGCGCCTCGATGCGCCACCGCGGCGCCGGGCTGGGCGCCGCCGCGGTGCTGGCCAGCGTGGTGCCGAGCAGCCTCTGCTGCACCTCGCTCGTGCCTTCGCTCCTGGCCGCCCTCGGGGCGTCCACGCCGCAGATCTTCGGGCTGGCCGGCCGCATCCAGGGCACCGTGGCGAGGTACGAGGCCCTGTTCCTGGTCGCGGCCCTGCTACTGCTGCTCGGGTCGCTCGACCTCGCGGCGCGCAGCGTGGTGGGATCCTGCGGGTCGCCCGAAGGGGGTGTGTGCGATGTCCAAACCCGATGAGCCCAGGGATCGGGCCGGCCGCCGTGGCCGTGGGGGGCGCGCGTCGCGGTCGCGCGCCGTGTCCTACGGCGCGGCGCTCGTGGCGGCCGTCCTGGCCGCCTTCGCCGCGTACGGCTTCCTCGGCTCGCGCGCCGCAACGGCGGAGGTCAAGATCGGCGCGCCGGCGCCCGATCTGACGTTCACGACCATCGATGGGAAGGTGCACCGGCTCGCGGAGTTCCGGGGCCGGCCGGTGATGCTCTGGTTGTTCGCCACCTGGTGCCCGAGCTGCCAGGCGGGGACGGCGGCGGTGGCCGATCACCTGGCCGAGCTCGCGGGCCTGCAGATCATCCAGCTCAAGCTGTACGACGACCTGGGCTATCCGGGGCCGTCCATCCGGGAGTTCGCCCGGGCGTACGTGCGCCCGGGTCAGGGGTCGCCCGCCTGGCTGTGGGGCGACGCCTCCAAGGCGCTCAGCTATACCTACGATCCGAAGGGGTACCCGGACATCTACTTCCTCATCGACCGTCAGGGGATCGTCCGCGCGATCAGCGGCGCGCCGAGCACCGCGATCCCGCAGATCGTGGCCTTTGCCAGAGGGGCGCGATGATCGGTCGTTGGCGTGCCGGCACGCCAATCCTCAGCCGTCCGCTGCCGGCCACTCGTCCGAACGCGCGCTCCCTCCTTCACGGAACCTACGTCTTACGACATCGGCTCAGCATGGCAGAGGTCGTACTAGCCGGCGGCACGCCGCAACCCTCGGTAGACCGCGTCGGCGGTCGCCGCGTAGGCCACGTGGCCGGCTACACCCCGCGCGTGCACGCACCATGGAAAGGCCTGCGGTGGCGGTGTGAGCTTGAGGACGGCGCTCAGCGCCTCATCGCCGAAGAGCGCAAACGCGATCCCGAACGGCAATCCCGCCGCCTTCGAGAGCGCCGGGACGCGGTCGTGCAGGAGGCCGTACAGCGCGCCCCACGCCAGCCCGTAGGCCCAGTGGAGCGCGCGGCCGGCCGTCGCGCGCGCCGGAGAGGTTAGCGAAACGCCCAGCGCGCCGGCGAGACGTCTCGCCATCACCTCGTAGGACGGCTCCGACCCGTAGCGCCGCTCGAGCTCCTCTTCCTGCTTCCTGCGGCGTTCGCCCTCCGCGTTGTACAGCAGCGTTCCGATTCGTTCGATGACGATCGTCCCGAGCGCGCCTCCCACGATCCCGTAGACAAGATCCTTGACCACACGCCCGCCGCTGCGCGCCTCTTGCGCCATGATCGCCTCCCCGCAGCATGCGCGATTGGCATTCCGCCAACGTCGTATACTTTTTCCCCGTCGACCTGCGGGTTTCACGGAGGGTGAAATACGCGACTCCGGCCGAGTCGCGGCCACGCCAGAATCCCCCCATGCGTTCGCCAAGACCTCAGGCCCTGCCGATCACGCGCGGGCCGGGCGCTGGCCCGGGGCTGGTGTGCCGCCGGCAGATCCATCCCGTGCCGGCGGTGTCCGCCAGATTGAGACACCCGATCCGCGTCCCTATAGTAATGGCAAGGGACCGGCCGAGTGTCTTACCGGCGCGGTCCGCGTCGCTCTCGACGTAAGAGGCCGGAATCGACCGCGTCGGCGCGCATCCGGCGCGATACCCGGGCTGCGCCGACGCGGTGGGCGCCATCGTGGCCGCAAAGGAACGGTGCCCGAGACCGTGAGCATTCGCGACAAGATGCGCCTCCACCGCGAGCGCGCAACGCGGCGGGCCCACGCGGGCCGGATACGACCACGCCGGGACGCTCGATGTGCGCCTCTGCCCCTCACGGTGGTCGCAGCGAGCGGCCAATGAGACGGGTGATGCGATGACAGCGCTCGCCGGATGGGAGAACTTCTACGTCATCGTCGGGTCGTCTGCCGGCGCCTTGGTGGGATTACAGTTCGTCGTTATAACGCTCATCGCCAGCGCCCCGATCACGCGAGGTACGGCGCAGGCCGCCAGCGCGTTCGCGACGCCGACCATCGTGCATTTCGTCGCCGTGCTGCTGCTGTCAGCGCTTCTGAGCGCTCCGTGGCACAGTGTCGGCACCGCCGCCGTTCTTTGGGGCTTGGTGGGCCTCGGTGGGGTAGTGTACGCCGCCATCGTGGCCCGGCGCATGCGAGGACAAGCTGCATACCGGCCCGATTTGGAGGATTGGTCGTTTCACGCTGTGCTGCCCTTCGCCGCGTACACCACGCTGGCGGTGTCGGCATACGCGGCTCGTACCCACCCGCGCGAGGCCTTGTTCGGCGTTGGAGCGGCGGCGCTGTTGCTGCTCCTCATCGGTATCCATAACGCCTGGGACGCCGTCACGTATCAGGTGTTTGTGAGGAGCCGAGGACAGGACTGAGACCTCAGCGTGGCGGCCGCGCTGCGGGAGGCTTGCTGTCTGTCGTCGCGCGTACTATAATCACCTCGGACGTTCAAGAGCCAGAGCGCGGATGTACGCCTAATCCCTGCGAACCGCAGGGAGCGGGGGACCCAGAACGTGGGGCGTATCTCGCGCGTGTGTGCGCGAGTAGGGTAGTCTCTCGACCCGAGCCCGTCAGCTAACCCCGTCGGCGGTGAGAGACGGCACCCAGGGTCGCGGCCCGGAGGTCGTCTCCGGGCCGTGTCGTTTTCTGCGCAGCGGATCCACCGCCCGATCCCGCCGACGGCGATGGCTGGGCGCACCGCCGGCCCGGCCGGAGAGGACATCGTACCTTCTGGAGGGGGACCCATGCCGATGCACGGGACGGACCGCGTGATCGAGCGGATGCGGGAGCAGCTCGCGGGCCGGCAGTTGATCGTGGTCAGCAATCGCGAGCCGTACGAGCACCGGATGACCGCGCGGGGGCCCGCCGCGTCCTCGGGCGCCGGGGGTCTCGCCGCCGCCCTCGACGCCGTGATGCGGGTGACCGGAGGCACCTGGATCGCGTGGGGCAGCGGGGAGGCGGACTTCCTCGTCACCGACGCGTCCGGCCGGATCGGGGTGCCTCCGGACGCACCGCGGTACACGCTGCGGCGGATCGCGCTTCCCGGCCGCGAGGTCGAAGGATACTACTGCGGGTACGCCAACCAAGCGCTGTGGCCGTTGTGCCACATGGCTCTCGACCACGTTCGCTTCTCCGCCTCGGACTGGGCCGCCTACGAGGCCGCCAACCGGCGGTTCGCGGACGGGGTGTGCCAGGAGGCCGCGCCCGGGGCGATCGTGTGGATGCACGACTACCACCTCGCGCTGTGCCCGCGGGCGCTGCGCCAGATGCGGGAGGATCTGTTCCTGATGCACTTCTGGCACATCCCGTGGCCCGCCTGGGAGGTGTTCCGGATCTGCCCCCAGCGCGAGGAGCTCCTCGAGGGGCTCCTGGCCAACGATCTCGTCGTCTTCCAGTGCGCGCGGGACGCCGAGCAGTTCCGGGACGCCGCGGCGCGCGCGCTGGGGGCGCGCGCCGGCGCGGGGGACCACGTCGAGCACGCGGGGCGCCGGATCGAGGTGCGCGCGCTGCCGATCAGCATCGACGCCGCGGCGCTGAGCGCGCAGGCGCGCTCCTCCGACTGCCGGCGGTGGGTGGAGCGGCTCACCCGCCACTTCCGGCTCGCCGGCCGCGCCGTGGTGCTGAGCGTCGACCGCGTGGACTACACGAAGGGGATCCTCCACCGCCTCCGCGCCATCGAGGCCTTCCTGGACCGGTGGCCGGCGTATCGCGGACGGGTCGTGTTCATCCAGAAGGCCGCGCCGAGCCGGACGCGGGTCGAGGCATACCGGCAGCTGCAGCAGGACGTCGAGGCCCGGATCGCGCGCATCAACGCTGCATATCGGACCGCGGACTGGACGCCCGTGCTCTACCTCGCCAAACCGCTCCCGCGGGCGGCCCTCGCGGCCCTGTACCGGATCGCGGATGTGTGCATGGTGAGCTCGCTGCGGGACGGCATGAACCTGGTGGCCAAGGAGTTCGTCGCCTGCCAGGTGGATGGCCGCGGCGTGCTGCTGCTGAGCGAGCTGGCGGGCGCCTGCGAGGAGCTCGCCGGGGCTGTGCCCATGAACCCCTACGATATCGAGGGGTGCGCCGAGCGGCTGCGACGCGCGCTCGAGATGTCCCCGGAGGCGCGTCGCCGGCGGATGCACGCCCTGCGCGCGCACGTCGCGGAGCACGATGTCTACCGGTGGGTGTCCCGGCATCTGGACTGCGCCGCGGCCATCCTGGACGGGCGCCGGGCGGCGTTGCCCCTCGCCGGCGCCTCGGAGGAGGTGCGCGCGGCGGTCCTCGAAGGGGGCCGGACGCTCGCGCTCCTGCTCGACTTCGACGGCACGCTGGCCCCGCTCGGTGACGATCCGGACCGCGTGTGCGTCCCGGCGCCCGTGGAGGAGGTGCTGTCTCGCCTCGCACGGAACCCGCGCGTGATGCTCGCGGTCGTCACCGGGCGATCGCTCCGGGACATCCGCGCGCGGCTGGCGATTCCGGGCCTGTTCTACGCCGGCAACCATGGGCTGGAAATGGCCGGGCCGGGCTGGACCTGGACGCTCCCGGACGCCGCGCCCGCCGCCCGGCTGATCGCGGCGTGCTGCAGCCGTCTGGAGCACAGCGTGCGCGGCGTCCCCGGGGTGTGGATCGAGAACAAGGGCCTGACGGCCAGCGTGCACCTTCGCCGGGTGCCCGCCGGCGACGTGCCGCTGGTGCGGGACGCGGTCCGCGACGCCGTGGCCGGCACGGCGGTGCGGGTGTGCACGGGCAGAGACGTCCTGGAGCTCCGCCCGAACGTGGGGTGGGACAAGGGCGACGCGGTGCGCTGGCTGCTGGCGCGGCGCCTCGGGGACGCGTGGCGATCGCGCGCCGCGGTCGTGTACATCGGGGACGATCAGACGGACGAGGACGCGTTTCGCGCGCTGGCGGGGGCGGCGGTCACCGTTCGGGTGGGCTTGGATATGTCGCCCACGGCGGCCCGCTACCGGGCGCGCGACCCCGGCGAGGTGCACCGCTGGCTCGCGATGATCGCGGCGTGGGTGGATGCGCCTCCGCGCCTCAGGGTAGCCCTGGACGATCCGTCCGAGCGGACGGTGGGTGCCGGCCGCGGCGTCGCATCCTGACGGGCACATGCGCCGGCAGGACCGGGCGCGCGACCTGAAGAACCGCATTCGAGCTGCGCCGCCGACGAAGAACCAGGTGCTCCTGCAGGCGCATTCAGCGCGCCGCCCGGAGCGCGGGCAAGGCGTGCGCACCCCGCGGCCGGGGGGACGACCATCGTCTTCGTCACCCAAACCCTGGCAGCACGCCCGGAAGGCGGGTCCTGTCTGCTCCAAGCGCCACGGCGCGGCAACGACGAGCTCTGGGAGGGACTCGTCGCGTGCGACCGAGACCGGAGGTGGGTGTCACGCGACGCCGGCTGCTCACGACCGCCGCGGCGATGGCCCTGGGCGCCGGCGCCGAGCGGTCGGTGTCCCCCCGGCAGGCCGAGGTGCGGGCGGCGCCCGGGACCACGTCACTCAAAGTCATCGTCTTCCCCGGGGGGTTCAACTGGCCGATCTGGGTGGCGCAGGAGCAGGCGTTCTTCGCCGCGCAACACCTGGCCGTGGCGCTGACCCCGACCCCCAGCTCCGTGTACCAGCTTACGCATCTGATCGCAGGGGACTTCGACATCGCGATGACCGCCATGGACAATCTCATTGCCTACGACGAAGGACAGGGCGAGGTCCCGGTCGAGGGCCGGCCCGATCTCTTCGCCTTCCTGGGCGGCGACAACGGGTTCCTGCGATTGATCGTCCAACCCGGTGTCCGGACGTACGCGGATCTGAAGGGCAAGACGCTCTCGGTGGATGCGCCGACGACAGGGTATGCCTTCGTGCTGCGCAAGATGCTCGAGGTGAACGGGCTGGGGCGGGGCGACTACACGCTCGTCCCGGCCGGCGGTGTCCTGCAGCGCTGGGAGGCGCTGCTCAGGGGCGAGCATGCCGGCACCCTCCTCGTCACCCCCTTCGAGATCCTCGCCCGGTCCCGGGGACTGACCCTCCTCGGGAGCGCCATCGACACCCTGCACCGTTACCAGGGGCTCGTGGGGGCGGCGCGGAGAAGCTGGGCGGCCGCCCACCGGGACGAGCTCGTGGGCTTCATCCGAGCGTATCGCAACGCGCTCGGCTGGCTCTACGCTCCGGGGAATCGCGAGGAAGCCATCCGGCTCCTGGCCCGGAACGCCTCGATGCCCACCGAGCTCGCCGCTCAGGCCTACAGCATCATGGTGAACCCGGCAGGGGGCTTCTTCCCCACGGGCGCTCTAGACATTGAAGGGATTCGCACAGTCATGGCGCTTCGCAGCCGGTACGCCACGCCGCGCAAGATCCTGGCCGATCCCAACAAGTACCTCGATTCGAGTTTCTTCCCGCCCGCGTGACTCGCACGGGAGGACCGCCGGGCGCACGACGTAGCGCTCGACGTGTGCTGGATCTGCCTACAGAACTCGTGCGGCTCCTCATCCGCTGACGCGTCCGGCGAACGGGCCCCATCGGCGGGCACTCGTCCGGATCGGTGAGGGCCGCGATCTGCGCGCCGTTGGCGAGGCAGGCGCGTATCTTCCGCTGGAGGTCCTCACGCCTGTCGCTCTTCGGGGCGACCTCGAACGGCGCGCCCGGGCAGAGCGGCACGAGTCCCTCCTGTTCGGCGTCGGCGGGTGCGTTCGACCGCCCCGGCCGCACCCACGGGGCGCCCGGCATGTGCGGGGCGCCGTCGGGAGCCTGAAGAGGCTTCAGGATGATGGCCCTGGGCGCCCGCCTCTCTGCCTGCCGTCCTTCGTGGCGCGGGCGGCGGTCCCGCCGGGATTCGTCGGGCAAGGAGGCCCCGCGGCCGCCGCGCCGCCACGTGATGCGGCGGGAGGGGGAGCGGTGCACGGCGAACGACGGGGGGAGACGACCTGCGTCAAGGGAGCGGAGGGGATGGACATGGCCACGTTGCTGATCGTCACGAGCACCGGACCCCGGGACCCCACGCGGGCGAGCATCCCGTTCCACATCGCCGTGAACGGGGCGGCCGCCGTTGAGCAGGAGTGCGGCATCGCGCTCGCCGGTGACGCGGCCGATCTCCTGAAGAAGGAGATCGCCGGAGGGGTCCGCGGCGTGGGGCTGCCCGCGCTCGCGGACCTGCTCGCCGGCTGCGCGCAGAAGCGCGTCCGCTTCTACGGTTGAAAGGGCTGCGCGGAGGCCCGGGGGGTCTCGGCCCAGCACCTGGAGGGGTTCACGTGGGAGTTCATCAGCCCGGCCGACCTCGTCCGGCTCACGATGGGAGCGGACCGAGTCCTGAGCTTCTGATGCCTCGCGCCCGCGCCGGCGAGGATCGGGGCCCGGCGGCGCGCGGCGGAGCAGGGCCTGCGAGGTTCCGTCGCGCAGGCGACGCCTCGGCTACGGGCCCTGCACGTGCTCGACGTCTCCGCAGGCTCCCCGTGGGTGATGCCGGCCATTTCGTCCGGCGCATGAAGCTCCTGTCTTCCGAAGACGCCGCGGCCCCCGGGGGCTAGTCTCACGCGCCTCGAGCGCGCCGCCGGGTCAGGGACAGGGGTCTTCGAGAGGTGTGCCGCCCGGCGAGCACGGGGTGCAGGAGGAGGATGGCCATGCGAGCGACCGGCCTGAACCACGTCAGCATCGTCGTGCGTGACATGGAGGAGTCGGTGCGCTTCTACACCGAGGTGTTTGGGATGGAGCCGATCCCGACCCCGAACTTCGGCTTCCCGGTGCAGTGGCTCCGGGTCGGCGACCTCCAGCTCCACCTCTTCAAGCGCGACGTCCCGGCGCCGCCGTACCATCACTTCGCGCTCACCGTCGACGACTTCCACGCCGTCTACCTCAAGGCCAAGGCGCTCGGGATCTTCGACGCCACGAGGTTCCGCCACCACGTATACGAGTTGCCCGGTGGCTGCGTGCAGATGTACCTCCGCGATCCGGCCGGCAACCTGGTGGAAGTGGACTGGCCCGACGCGGCCGCCCTCGACCGCTCGATCGTCACCGATCTGCGCAGACTGGCCGATGCGCATCCGCAGACCGGGGAGCACCGCCGCGCCACCCTCTTCCTGTCTCGCCGAGAACACCGGAAGGGAGGACAGGAGTAGCGGGTCGCACGCTCCCGTCGCGGCCACCGCGGTCAGGATGCGGGCCGTGACGCGAGCGCCGTCTGGACTCCTGCTCGCCTCCAGCCAATGGGCCCGCGCCGCGCGGCGGGAGCGGCCGCCGCCGCCTCTCGACGGGAGGCACGTAGATGAACTTCCTCACCGAGGAGGAGGGCGACGAGCGCGTCCGGGCCGCCTACGGGAGAACTACGCCCGGCTCGTCGAGGCCAAGACGCGGTGGGATCCCTCGAACCCGTTCCGGACGGACAAGAACGTCCCACCGCGGCCGCCGAGCCGGCCGGAACCCTCATCCACAGACGGCCGGCGCGCTCGGTCCGGACGGTGCCAAGGTGCCGACTGCGGGCGGAGGACAGGCGGCGCCGCGAGCGGCCGATCCCCCGTCAGCCGTGGGCCCGGATGTACTCCAGCGCCAGCTCGACCGTCGGGAACATGGGGACCACCTCGTGGAGCTTGACGATCTCCAGGACCCGGTGGACCGGCCGCCGTGATCCGGCGATGACGAACCGCCCGGTGTGCCGCGCGTGAAAGCCTTCGAGGACGTGGATGCCGCTGGCATCCAGATACTCGACCGCAGTGAGATCGAGCAACACCGGCTCGTCGTGGCGCGCCGCCTCGTCGAGGCATCTGCGGAGGATGGGAGCGGTCAGGAGGTCCACCTCGCCGCGGACGCGCACCAGCGCGGCGTCCGGCAACCGCTCTACGGCACAGTCGAGCGGCAGGCCCGATGCCGGACCCTGCAGGACCATCGATCCGCCGCCGCCCGCGGCGCGCAGACCCTCGGCCACGTGCAGCGATGGCGGCGCAACGTGAGCGGTGGACCAGCTCCGCGTCATCGTCTCGCTCCTCCTGTGGGGCACTTACGGTGCCGCATGGACGCGCTTCACCATGCGCACGGCGGCTCCGCGTCCGTGAGCGTCCATCAGCACCTCGAACGCGTCCATCATCCGGCTCATGACGTACAGGCCGAGTCCCTGGGGATCGGTCCTCGGCGGCGGCGTGGCGGGCGGAGCGGGAGGGGCCGGGCCAACGTCCTGATCGTGGATCGTGATCGAGAAGTCGACCCCGTCGAACTCCATCTGCACCTGGACGGGGCGGGCACCGGTGTGGCACGCGCGGCGGTAGGCGTGCGCGAGCCCCTCGCCCGCCGCTATCTCGATCTCCCCCGCCTCGTCCGCCGGAGCGCCCGCCAGCTCGGCCGCGGCCCGAACGAGCCGCCGCGCGGCCCGGATCGATTCCGGCTCGATCTCCAGCTCCAGCGATACCGACCAGGTCACGGCGCCGTCGGCCTCCGCTCCCCAATGCTCCGCTCCACACGGCCGTTTTACCCACCGCGCCGCCTCAAACGGGTGGCGTGAGGATCAGACGCGCTCAGCGCGCCCCTGAGGTCGCCGGCGCCCCGCGCGGCGGATGGGACGCGCGAACGCGGCCACCTGCATGCTGGATCGCCGCGGGCCGAGATCCGCTCGATCGGGAGGTTGGCAGGCCGGCTCGGGGACGGGGCATGCCGAGCCTCGAACAGAGGCGGGCGTAACGCGTCCAAGGACCCCGTCCACGGCAACCTGCGTCGTGCTAAGACCGCACAGGGAACAGTTGTCTTGCGAGCGCTTCCAGCGCGCCGGCACCGGTACGGGCGAGGGGGATGACACGACGACAAAGGAAGAACTGCGAAGGCTGGTGGACACGTTGAGCGACGATGCGGCCGCCGAGCTGTTGGAGTATGCCCGCTGGCTCCAGCAGGAGAGCGAGACGCTCACCGATGAAGAGCGCAACCTTGTCCTCCAAGGGGAGGAGGAGATCCGGCGTGGCGACACTGTGCCCTGGGATGAGTTGCGGCGCGACCTCGACCTGTGACGTATCGCATCGAGCTGAGCAGGCAGGCGGCGCACTACGTGAAGCGGCGCGCACGCGATGACCAGAAACGAATTGCCAGACGGATCGACCAGATCTTCGTGGACCCGTATGGCCGCACACGAAGCCGCTCGCGAACCTGCCCGGGCGCCGCGCGGCCTGAGTCGGCGGCTACCGGCTGGTCTTCACCATCGATGACGCGGCGCAGGTGGTGAACCCGAGGGACATCGGTCCGCGCGGCCAGGTGTACCGGCGGCTGTAGCGACATCAACGGGTGCACCCCGGGGCTGGCCAACCCCCCCGGCGCCGGCGATCGTGGCCGTGATGACCGTCCAGGGCCTCGGGATCCTGCCCCCGACGAACCTCCACGTCTACGTCGAGATGCGCAAGGCGGGACGATCTCCAGCACCCGATGGGCCGTCCGTCGTGATCCCGCGATCACGAGCCTGCCGGCGCGCCGCGCCTGGAAGCCCTCGAGCGCGTGGGTGCCGCTCGCATCCAGATACGCAACCCCGGTGAGGTCCAGCAGCACAGGCTGCTCCCCCGCCGCGCGGCGTCCCGCGAAGCGCCCGCCAGCTCTGCGGCGTTCCGAGCGAGCCGGCGTGCGACCCGGATCGATTCCGGGTGCATCTCGAGTTCAGGCGATACGCACCACGCGACGGGCGCTGGGCCTCCACAGAGCGGTCGCTATCTCGTGTCCCCGCGCGCCCCCCGCCGTCCGGCGAGGCTCACGTAGAGGACGGGGATGAAGAAGACGCCCAGCGCGGTGGCGACGGTCATCCCGCCCACCACTCCCGTGCCGAGGGAGTGCCGGGAGTTGGCCCCCGCCCCCGCGGCGAACGCGAGCGGGAGGGTCCCGAAGATGAACGCGAGCGACGTCATGAGAATCGGGCGGAAGCGCAGCCTCGCCCCGGCGAGGGCGGCGTCCACGACCGGCAGCCCCTCGCGCTCGTGCTGCGCCTTGGCGAACTCCACGATCAGGATCGCGTTCTTGGCCGCGAGCCCGACGAGCGTCACGAGGCCGATCTGCACGTACACGTCGCTCAGGACGTCGCGGAGGAGCATCCCGCGCAGGAAGACGGCCAGCAGCGAGCCGAACGCCGCGAGCGGCACCCCCAGGACGACGCTGAGGGGGATCGTCCAGCTCTCGTAGAGGGCGACCAGCAGCAGAAAGACCAGCGCGAGGGCGAGCGCGAAGACCAGGGATTGCGCCGCGCCGGCCTCCTTCTCCTGCAGCGCGAGCCCGGTCCACTCATATCCGTACCCGGCCGGGAGCGTGGCCTTGGCCACCTGCTCCATCGCGCTGATGGCGGTCCTCGAGCTGGCGCCGAACGGGGCCTGCCCATCCACCTCGGCCGCGTAGTAGCCGTTGTAGCGGGGGATGAGCGACGGCCCCGTGGCGGGGACGACCGAGGCCAGCGTGCTCAGGGGCACCATCGCGCCGCCGCTGCTCCGGACGAAGATCCCGCCGATGCTGGCGGGGGTCATCCGGTACTGGGGCTCGGCCTGGATCATCGCCTTGTACACCCGGCCGAAGAGGGTGACGTTGTTGACCGGCAGGCCGCCGAGGTAGGCCGACAGGTTTTGGAAGATGCTGTCCACCGGCACCCCGAGGGTCCCGGCCTTGTCCCGGTTCAGGACCACGTTGAACTGGGGGACCGATGTGCTGAACCCGGTCGAGAGGCCGGCCACCTCGCGATGCGTGCTGGCCGCGCCCATCACCTCCTGCACGACCCGCGCGAGCGCGTCGGCCTGTCCTGTGCCGTTCCGATCTTCGATCATGAGTTGGAACCCGTTGACGGCGCCCACGCCCGGGAGCGCCGGCAGGGGAAACGCGAAGCCGAGGGCCTCGGGGTAGCCGGCGAACTCGCGGTTGGCACGCCCCAGGAGCGCGAAGAGCTGCGTCTCGTGCGACCTCCGCTCGTCCCACGGCCGTAAGACGACGAACATGGCGAACGTGTTCGAGTTGATCGATTGGGTGAGGATGTCGTACCCTCCGACCGTGGTGACGCCCGCCACGCCGGGGAGGCGAAGCAGGAACCGGGTGGCCTTGGCCTCCACCGCCTGGGCACGTTCCTGCGACGCCCCATCGGGTAGCCGGAACGCCGCCACGAAGAACCCCTGGTCCTCGAGCGGTACGAACGTCGACGGGATGACTCTCAGGAGCTGAAACGCGATCAGCGCGATCGCCGCGAGCCCGCCGAGCATGAGCCAGCGCGCCCGGAGGCAGCGCACCAGGCCCCGGATGTAGGCGTCCGTGGTCCGCCTGAACGCGGTGTCGAACCCCCCGAGCAGCGGGGCGAGCACGCCCCGCCGGCCGGTGCGCGACCCGAGCAGCAAACCGCACAGCGCCGGCGTGAGGGTGAGCGCGACGAGGGCCGAGATGGTCACGGAGGCGGCGAGGGTCAACGCAAACTGCCGGTAGAGCTGACCGCTGATGCCCCCGATGAAGGCGGTGGGGACGAAGACCGCGTCGAGGACCAGCGCGATCGCGATGACCGGTCCCTGCACCTGGCGCATCGCCGCCTCCGCGGCGGCCACCGGGCTCAGGCCGTCCTCGATGTGGCGTTCGACCGCCTCGACCACGACGATCGCGTCGTCCACCACGAGGCCGATCGCCAGGACCATCGCGAACATGGTGAGGATGTTGATCGTGAAGCCGAGCGCCTGGAAGGCTGCGAACGTGCCGATGAGGGACACGGGAATCGCGAGCAACGGGATGAGGGTGGCCCGGGCGCTGCCCAGGAAGACGAACACAACCAGGAGGACCAGCAGGAACGCGATCCCCAACGTCCTCGTCACTTCCGTCAGCGCGGCGTTGATGAAGAGCGTGGTGTCGAACACGATGTCGTAGGTGAGGCCGGGCGGGAAGGATTGGGCCAAGCCCGCCATCGTCGCCCGCACGGCCCGCGACGCCTGGAGCGCGTTCGACCCGGGGGCCTGGAGCAAGACGATCACGGCCGCGGGGTGGCCGTTGCGAACGCCGTACGTGCCGTAGTCCTGCGCCCCCAGCTCGGTGCGCGCGACATCCTGGAGCCGGACCACGCTCCCGTCCGGGAGCGTCCGGACGACGATCCGATTGAACTGGCTGGGATCGGTGAGCTGCCCCCGGGCGGTGACGGTGTACTGGAACGGCGTGTGCGGGCTCGCGGGAGGCTGGCCCAGGGTCCCCGTCGGGGCCACCAGGTTCTGCGCGCCGATGGCGTTGGCGACGTCGCCCGCCGTCAGGTGGAGGGCCGCCAGCGCGTCCGGGCGCAGCCACGCCCGGATCGCGTAGCTCCGGTTGGGGAACACGAGATCGTCGCCGATCCCCGGCACGCGCAGGAGGGGGTCCACGACGTGGATGAGCGCGTAGTTGGCGAGGAACGTGGGATCGTAGCTGTCCTGCGGAGAGTAGAGCGCGACGCCCATCAAGAAGTTGGGGGACGCCTTGCGCACCGTGATGCCGAAGTTGTTCACGGCGGCGGGGAGGTTGCCGGCGGCGGCGCTCACGCGGTTCTGCACCTGCACCGCGTCGATGTCCGGGTCCGTGCCCAGCGCGAACGTGACCGTGAGCGCGTACTGTCCCGCGGACGTGCTCCGCGACTGCATGTAGAGCATGTTCGAGGCGCCGCTCATCGCCTCTTCGATCGGCACGGCGACGTTCTGCGCGACGACCTCGGCGCTCGCGCCGACGTACGTCGTGGACACGGTGACCGTGGGGAGGGCGATATTCGGGTACTGCTCCCGCGGCAGCGAGGCGTACGACAGCGCGCCGAGCAGGACGATCAGCACCGAGATCGCGATCGCGAAGTTCGGGCGATGAATGAAGAACTGGCTCAGCACGGCCGGTCCCCTGCCTACTTTGTGGCGCCCGCTGCCGGCGGCAGCGGGGGGGCGGGCCGCGGGATCGGGGCGACGCGCATGCCGGGCCGGACCTTCTGCAGGCCTTCCACGATCACGCGCTCGCCGGCGCGAAGCCCCTGGAGGACGGTGAAGAAGGCCCCGTACGGGCCGCCGGTCGTGATCGCCCGCACCGAGACGGTGCCGTCCGGCCCGACCACGAAGATCGTCCGCACCCCCTGCACCTCCTGGACGGCGGCCTGAGGGATGAGCACCGTGTTCGGCTGGTCCTGGAGCTTCGCGCGCACGCGCGCGTACATGCCCGGCCGCAGGCGCCGCTCGGGATTGGGGAACAGCGCCTGCACGAGGATCGTCCCGGAGTTGGGGTCCACGGCGCGGTTGAGGGCCCGGAAGGTGCCCGGATGGGGATAGACGCTCCCGTCCGGGAGGAGGAGCTGGAACGTCGGCGCGCCCGTCCCGATGGCCCGCGGGTCGGCTCCGCCGGCGCGGCGGAGGGCCAGCAGCTCGCGCAGGCGGAGCTCGCTCACGTTGAACTGGGCAACGATCGGATCCAGAGACGACATCGTCGCGAGGATCTGGTTCGCGGCGACGAGGTTGCCCTGGTCGACGTTGAGGAGACCCACGACGCCGTCGATCGGGGCCCGCACGGTCGTGTAGGTCAGGTTGAGCCCCGCCTGCGTGACCGCGGCCTGCGCCTGTTGCACCGCGGCGCGGGCCTGCACGATTCCGATCTGCGTGGACAGGGCCGTGTTCTTGACCACGGCCTGCTGGGCCGCCACGTTGGCGGCCGCGGCCTGCTCCGCCGCCGTATCGTTGTCCAGCTGCTGCTGCGCGATCGCCTGCTGCGCCACCAGGTAGCGATCCCGGGCCACCTGCCGTTGAGCGTTGACCAGGGTCGCCCGCAGAGCCGCGAGCTGGGCTTCGGCCTGCCTCAACTGCACCTGCCCGAGGGCCTGCCTGAGGGCGGCCTGGGCGCCGGCGAGCTGGGCCCGGGCGGACTGGAGCGCCGCGACGTACGGGCGCTGATCGATCACGAAGAGCAGCTGCCCCCGCCTGACCTCGCTGCCCTGCGTGAAGAGCACCTGCTCGAGCGTGCCGCCGACCTGCGCGCGCAGGTCCACCGTCTGGGCGGCGACGGTCTGCGCGACGCTCTCGTCATAGACGGGCACGGTGTGCTGGATCGCTTGGGTGACCACCACGGCGGGCGGCGGAGGGACGGACGCCGCCTGCGGCTTCTGCGTGCCGCCGCGGGAGGCCATCCACGCGACCAGCGCAAGGCAGAGCCCTCCCAAGGCAGCCGCGGCGATCCGGCGGAAGGCGCGACCTCGTGTCGCTCGTCGCGCCCCCGCTCGTGTACGAGGCTCCATCGGTTCCACCCGCTTTCACCAGACCCCGACGTGGAGGCGTCAGGCGCTGGACGTAGTGAGGTACCGGATACCGCGGCTGGTTCGAGGCAGGACCGTGCCGTCTCTGTGGGGGTTCCCGGAAGAGAGCACGGCACACCCGTTTGCGTGGCATAACGACCGCGCTCGGCCTCGTCTTCCGCGGCGACGGCGAGGCACGACCACCCCGGTCCGCAGGCGGGCGCGCCGGGAGGCCGCCCCCTGCGTCGATCCCCCGCTGCCCGGGCGGGTGCCCGGCGTGGCGCCCCGCGGGCTCCAGGTCGGCGGCGCCACGAGGGCCCCGGCTATCCCCTCCCTCGCCGCCGGCGCGGTCGCATCCGCGCCGGCGGCGAGGCGAGACCGGGGTGGCGGTCCCGGGAAAATGAGGTGCCGGGCCCCGTCCGCCGGGGGGAAATACCTATCGGGTGCACGTCTACGGACGCGGTCCGGGCGGAGCTATCCCGGACACGCGGTGCGGTGGGCGACTGGAGTCCCATGGTCGGATCGCTGCCTCGGAAGGCACGCACGCCGTGGAAGGAAGTGCTCAGCCGCCTGGGCCTTCTCTACCTGCTCTCGCTCGTGTCCGCGCTGTTCTGGATCGAGCTGCGCCGGTACCGCCGCCTCGAGGAGAAGGTCTCGCGTCTTGCGCGGGTGGCCGAATCGACCTCCGTGCTCCTCGGGGCCGTGCCGGAGCTGCGCTTCGAGGACAGCGATCTGGCCCACCAGGGAGCGGCGAAGTACGACTGAGCGGCGAGCGAGAGGTCGGAGGTGAGGCATGGATCGGCGAGCAGCATGGCTCGGTGCCGCGGGCCTCGGTGCCGGCGCGATGTACGTGCTCGATCCGATCGCCGGCCGGCGCCGGAGGGCGCTCATCCGGGACCGGATCGTGCACTGGACCCGCAGGGCGGGGCGGGCGATCGACGCTGCGCGGCGCGATCTTACGAACCGCACGCGCGGGCTGGCGCGTGAGGCGCGCTCCCGCATCACCCGGCGGATGCCCGAGACGCAGGAGGCGCTGCTGCAGCGGGTCCGCGAGCGCGTCGCGCGCACGGTGTCGCACCCCCGTTCCGTGGAGGTCTCGCTCGAGGACGGTGTTGCGACCCTCTCCGGGCCGATCCTGCGCCACGAGGTGGACCCGCTGATCGCGGCCCTCTCCGCGATCCCCGGCGTGCGGCGCGTCGACAACCGGATGGAGATCCACGAGCACAGGGCCGACATCCCCGGGCTGCAGGGGCAGCCGGCCCGGCGCGCGCGAGGGGGCGGCGTCTTCCAAGAGGTGTGGCCCCCCGCGATGCGCGTCGCGGCGGGCACGGCGGGCGCCGCGCTCGTCGCGCAGGGGGCCCGGCGTCGCACGCTCCCGGCCGTCGCGGCCGGCCTGGCGGGCCTGGGCCTGCTGGCCCGCAGCGCGACGAACCTGCCGCTGAGACGGCTCGTCGGATGGGGCGCGGGACGGAAGGCCGTGGACATCCAGAAGGCGATCCACATCGACGCGCCGGTGGATCGGGTGTTCGAGCTGTGGAGCGCGTACGAGAACTTCCCGCGCTTCATGTCGCACGTGCGGGAGGTGAGGCAGATCGGCCCGGACTGGTCGCACTGGGTCGTGGCCGGGCCGGCCGGCGTTCCCATCGAGTGGGACGCCGAGATCACCGAGTTCATCCCCAACAAGATCCTCGCCTGGAAGACGGTGCCCGGGTCCGTCATCCAGCACAGCGGGATCGTGCGCTTCGACGACGAGGACGGCGGGACCCGCGTCACGATCCGGATGTCGTACAACCCGGGGGCCGGGGCGCTCGGCCACGCCATCGCGGAACTGCTGGGCGCCGATCCCAAGACGCGGATGGACCAGGACCTCGCGATGATGAAGACGTTCATCGAAACGGGCCGGGAGCCGCGGCCCGCGGAGGGGTCGTAGCCGCGCCCGGCAGCGCGCCCGCATCGGAAGCGGCATCCTGACGAGCACCACAGCGCGAAAGGGGGATGGGAGCATGAGCATCATGCGATGGGATCCGCTTGGCGACCTGGCGACCCTGCGCCGCCAGATGGATCGGATGCTGGACGAGTTCTTCGCGCGGCGGCCGCAGCGGGAAGCCGCCCAGGCAGAATGGGTGCCCCCGGTCGACGTGTTCGAAGCCGACAACGAGGTGGTGGTGCGGGCGGAGCTGCCCAACATCGACCCCAAGCAGCTCGATATCTCGGTGAGCCGCGACACGATCACCCTGCGGGGTGAGAGCAAGCACGAGGAGGAGCGGCAGGCGCGGAACTACTACCAGCGGGAGCTCCGGTACGGCGCCTTCATCCGGACGATCCCGCTGATGGCCGAGGTGAAGAGCACGGAGGCCCGGGCGACGTACAAGGACGGTGTGCTCGAGGTGAGGGTGCCGAAGTCGGAGCAGGCCCGGGCGACATCGGTCAAAGTGCAGGTGCAGCAGTAGGGGGCGCTGTTGTGCGGGACGCCCTCGACGATCGCGCCGGCCCTATCGAGGCGGACGACGCGCGGCGAACCCATCTCCGGGACGCCTGTGCACCAGTGCCTCGAACGAGTCGTCCGGCGCAGCGGGGGCCGATCGATCCGGCGGGGCGGGGCGCTCCCTGGCGACCCGCGTCTCCCGGTACAGCTCCTCGGCGGCCCGCACGACGTCTTCGGGCGGGAGGAGCCGAAGACAGTCGTGGTGGCCCTCGGGGCAGATGCTCTGGTAGCAGAACCGGCACGGGACATCGTGGAACAGCACGCGCGCGGGGACGCGCCACGGGGTGTGCTGCGGATTCGTGAGCGCGTAGAGGACGACCACGGGCGCTCCCACCGCGGCGGCGATGTGCACCGGCCCGGTGTTGTTGGCGACGAGGATCGGCGCGAACGACAACAGCGCGGCGAGCTCGCCCAGGTCGAGGCGGCCGGCGAGCGAGCACGCCGGCACGTCCGCGGCGTCCCGGATGCGGTCGATCAGCGCGCGCTCGGGCGCGGTTCCGCTGAACACGACCTGCCACCCGAGATCGCGCACGAGCCCCCGGACGGCGCGCGCGAACCCGTCCTCCGGATACCGGCGGGAGGGCGCCGTGGCCCCCGGGTGCACGACGGCCCAGGGCGCGTCGCGGTCCACCCCCAGGTCGGAGAGGGCGTCGGCGACGCGCTGCCGCGCCTCGTCCGGGACGCGAAGCGACAGCCGCTCGTCGTCCGTGTGGGCGCCGACGGCCGCTACGAGATCGAGCTGCCGCCTGACCTCGTGGCGCACCCGGTGCTGCGGCTCCGGCTCGGGGACCCAGGGGGTCAGCATCTGGTACGGGTTCTCGCGGCAGTACGCGAGGCGGAGCGGGATGCCGGCGAGATAGCAGAGGAACGCGGCCGGCAGCGGGTTCTGGCTGTAGACGGTGAAGACGACCGCACCGTCGAAGCCCTCCGCACGCAACCGGCCGGCCATGGCGTGCTCGGCATCGCTGTCGCTGCGCGGCGGTGTGGCCTTGACCCAGGGCGCCTCGTAGACGATCACCCCGTCGATCTCCGGCACGAGGCGCGCGATCTCCGCGCCCCCCGGGGACGTCAGCAGCGTGATGCGCCGTCCGGGGCACGCCGCACGCAGCGCTCGGATCGCCGGCGTCGTCATCAGGACGTCGCCGATCGCGTCCAGGCGCACGCAGAGCACCCGGCGGGCACGGGCCCACGGCCCGTCCGGCGGGCGGGCGGCGTGCTGCACCGGCATCAGGTCTCCGCGGTGTTCCTCGGTCCGGGCGGCCTCGGGTGCGCCCGGCCCGTCTGCGCATGCGTCGCGGCGGCGCCGGGGCGCCGGATGCGCTCGATGATGCCGCTGGTCGAGCAGTCCTCGACGTAGGGCAGGATCCGCACGGTGCCGCCCAGCGCCTCGACGAGCGGCGCCTCGCGCAGCATCGCCCGCGTGTAGTCGCCGCCCTTCACGTACACGTCGGGCCGGATGGTCCGGATCAGGTCGCACGGCGTCTCGTCCTCGAAGACGGCGATGTGGTCGACGCAGCTGAGGGCGGCGAGCACCTGCACGCGGTCCGCCACCGTGTTGATCGGGCGCCCGGGGCCTTTGAGGCGCCGGATGCTCTCGTCGCCGTTGAGGCCGACGATGAGGACATCGCCGAGCGCCTTGGCCCCGCCGAGGTACGCGACGTGTCCCCGGTGGAGGAGATCGAAGCAGCCGTTCGTGAAGACGATCCGCCGGCCGGCCCTCCGGTGAGCCTCGACGAGGGCGGCCAGGCGTGCCGGGTCCGGGACGTGCTTGGCATCCCCGCCGAGGTGTGCGCCGAGATACGCCCGGAGCTGCGCGGCGGTGCACGACGCGGTCCCGTCCATCTCCACGACGACCGCCGCGGCCGCCGACGCAAGCTCCGCCGCGGCGGGGGTGGAGCAGCCGGCGGCCAGCGCCAGCGCGAGCGCGCTTAGGAACGTATCGCCCGCCCCCGCCGGCTGTGCGTGCCGGGCGGGGCGGGCGTACGTCCGGTACGGCGGCCGGCCGCGCTCCAGGATGAGCGCGCCGTCGCTGTCCAGCGTGACCGCGGCGACCTGGGCACCGGTCAGGCGGAGCAGCCGCTCCTGGTGTGCCTGGATCTGGGCGGCCCGGTCGCCCGGCCGCCCGGCCTCACGTTCCCCGAGCAGGTGGATCGCCTGCGCGTAGTTGGGCTTGACCGCGGTCGCGCCGACCGCACGGTACGCCTCGAGGTCCTTCGCGTCGACGAGCAGCAGCCCGGGCGCACGGGCCTGGCGGTCGGCCAGGAGCCGGAGGACGTTCGCGGTCAGCGCCCCGTACCCGTAGTCCGAGACGACAACGGCGTCGAACCCATCGAGCGCGGCGCCCAGGTGCTCGAGGAGCACGGCCTCGTCCCCGGCCGCCAGCGCCTGCGCGCTGCCGTCGTCGATCCGCAGGAGCATCTGGGACGCGGCGAGCACGCGCTGCTTGAGGAGGGTCCGCCGGGACGGCCGGCGCAGCACGTGCTCCGTCGACACGCCGGCCTCGCGCAGGACGCGCAGGAGGCGGCGCCCGGACGCATCGTCGCCGATCACCGAGAACAACGCGGCGTGTCCGCCCAGTCGACACACGTTCACGGCGGTATTGCCGGCGCCCCCGGCGGCGTGGGTGCGCCCCGACACGGTCACGACCGGGACCGGCGCCTCGGGGCAGAGGCGGTGTGTCTCGCCGCGCAGGTACGTGTCGAGCATCGTGTCGCCGAGCACCGCAACGCGCGACCGCGGAAACGTGTCGATGACGTGGGACAGCGACGGGCTCACCGCAGGCTCCTTGTGGCTACGGCCAGGAGGTCTCCCGCACAGGCAGCACCATCACCTCCGGGATCACCGTCTCCGGCGGCTGCGTCACCACGAAGCGCACGACCGCCGCGACGTTCTGCGGGGCCTGCAGCCCGGTGGGATCGAGCTCCGGGAACCGCTCCAGGAGGAAGGGCGTGCGCATGCCGCCGCTGAGCACCGCGGTGACCTTGATCCGATACGGGCGCCCTTCGACGTGGAGGGCATGGCTCAGCCCCAGGAGGCCCCACTTGCTCGCGTGGTACGCGGAGGCGTTGGCCCACGCCCGGCGCGCGGCCGTGGAGACGACGTTGACGATACAGCCGCCGCCCTGCGCCCGCATCAGCGGAAACGCGCACCGCGCCGCCACGAACGGGCCGCGCAGGTTGGTGTCGAGGATGCGGTCCCACTCGTCCACGGAGAGCTCCTCGAGGGGACACGTGGTATCCACCCCGGCGTTGTTGACCAGCACATCGAGGCGACCACACGCGGCGGCGATGCCCCGGACCGCCTCCTCGACCTGCCGCGCGTCGCGGACGTCGAGCGGGATCGACCGGGCGGCGCCCCCGTGCGCCTCGACGGCGCGCGCCGTGCGCGCGGCCGCCTCGGCGTCGATGTCCGCGGCGACGACGACGGCCCCCGCCTCCCCGAGCACGCGACACGTCGCCTCGCCCAGCCCGCGGCCTCCGCCCGTCACGAGCGCGACCTGTCCCGCGAGGGGGGCGGTGAGGGGCGCCTGGGGTGTCCCGATGATCTGCTGCATCCCGTGCCCTCCCCTGGGCCCGCCGCTACCCGCTCGCCTGGGCGATGCCCGCGTCGCGCTTCCACGTCGTGCGGTCGGCCTGCGCGCCGGCCCGGCCGAGGGAGCCCGCCGCCGCGGCCGCGCCCGCCTCGCTGCCCCGGCCGTAGAGCTGTTCCTCGACCAGCTCGCACAGCGTGTGCACGAGGAGGGTCTGCACCTCCTGGACCCGCTGCGCGTCCGACGACGGCACGACGATCGCGATGTCGGACAGCTCGCGCAGCCGCCCGCCGTCCCCGCCGAGGATGCCGATCGACCGCAGCCCGTGCTGGCGGGCCGCTTCGAACGCACGAACGACGTTGAGCGACCTGCCGCTCGTGCTGATGCCGACGAGCACGTCCCCCGGCCGGCCGAACGCCTCGACCTGGCGCGCAAACACCTGCTCGTAGCCGCAGTCGTTCGACCACGCGGTCAGGACCGACGAATCGGCGGTGAGGGCGAGGGCCGGGATGCCGCCACGATCGGGCCGCTTGAACCGTCCGACCAGCTCGGCGGCGAAGTGCTGCGATTCCGCGGCGCTGCCGCCGTTGCCGCAGATCAGCGCCTTGCCCTGCCGGGTGAAGCAGGTGCCGAGGGCATCCGCGGCCTCGAGCAGGGGGCGGCTCAGCACGCGGTGCGCCTCGCGCAGCGCGTCCTGCGCCGCGTCGAAGTTGCGCCCGATGAGCCCCAGCCGGTCTTCCGTGCGCGCCCCCCCGAGCCGCAGCGCCGTGAGGACGTCCTCGTAGAGCGTCGCCATCGCCGCGACGACGTGCGGCCACGTGAACAGGTCGTTCACGCGCCGGAGGGCCTGCCGGCGGAAGACGCTCATCAGCTTGGGGTTGCGGTAGAGGTGGGCGATCCGCTCCGCGAGCGCCGCGGGGTCGCTGGGCGGCACGAGATATCCGGTTTCCCCGTCCCGCACCGTGAACTTGATTCCCCCGACGGAGGACCCGATCACCGGCGTGCCGCACGCCATCGCCTCGAGCGGGGTCATCCCGAACGGCTCGTACCACGGCGTCGTGACGAACAGGTCGGCCGCGCTGTAGTAGTACGTCAGCACGTCACGGCCGCGGCGGCCCACGAACGTCACGCGGTCCGCCACCCCCTCCTCCCGGGCGATCGCCTGCAGGCGGCCGATCTCGGGGGTCCGGGCCGGGTCGGGATCCTCCGATTCTCCGCCGACGATCAGCACGCGCGCCGGGGTGCGGTGGTCGCGCTGCAGCCGCGGGAGCGCGCGCACGATCGTATCGATCCCCTTGCGCGGCACGAGACGGCCGACGTGGAGGATGATGCGCTCGTCCGGGTTGAGCCCGAGGAGCGCGCGCGCCAGCGGCTTGCTGATCGGGAAGAACTCGTTCGGATCGAAGCCGCACGGGATGATCGTCACCTTGGCGGGGTCGGCGTTGTAGTGGCGGATCAGGTCCTCCTCGTCCTGCGGGCACTCGGCGATGATGTGGTCGCACTCGGCGATCAGGCGGTCCTCGACCGCGAACCGCTCGTCGGGGAACCGGTCGGCCTCGCCCTGGTGGAAGCGGCGCACGCGCCCGAGCGCGTGGAACGTGATGACGAACGGGGTCGCGAGCGCCTGCTTGAGCCCGGCGGCCACGAGACCGGACATCCAGAAGTTGGCATGGGCGAGGTCGTACCCCCTGCGCTGGCGCTTCACGAACCGTGTCACGTACGCGGTGAACTCGTCCATGTACGGGAGGAGCTCTTCCTTGGGCACGTGCCGGGGCGGCCCGGCCGGGACGTAGACGATCCGGGTGCCGTTGACCCATTCGGCGGTCTCGGGGAGCAGCTCGCTGTCCTTGCGCGTGAAGACATCGACGTCGTAGCGCAGCGCCAGGTTCTTCGCGATCTGGCCGACGTAGACGTTCTGGCCGCCGGAGTCGACGCTCCCCGGCATCGCGAGGGGCGAGGCGTGCTCGCTGATGATCGCGATCCGCTTCCTCATCGGGCATCCCCGTGGGCCGCGACGCCGGCGGAGGCGGTGGGGCGGTCGTGCGCCGTGGAGGGCAGGCGGGCCGGGGACGGGCCGCCCGTCGCCCGGGCGAAGGCAGCGTTCCAGTCGTCGACGAAGCGGGCGATCCCGAAGCGCGCGAGCGCGACACGCCTGGCGCCCTCGCCGAGTCGCCGGGCGAGGGCGGGATCGGCCAGGAGCGCGCGCATCATGGCCACCAGCCGCGGGGGCGCCGTGTCGATATAGCCCGATACCCCGTTCTGGACGACCGTGGGCAGCGCGGTCGTCGCGAGGCCGACGATCGGCATGCCGGCCATCATCGCCTCGCACACGGCGAGCCCCAGGCTCGTGTAGCGGACCGGGTGGAAGAAGAAGCGGTAGCGCGCCATGAACGCCGGCAGCCGATCGTGCGGGACCTCGCCGAGCCCCCCCACCGCCTCCGATGCCATGCCCACGATGTCGAGTGGGACATCCTTCCGGACCCGATCGAGCAGGTCGGCGCCCACCCGCCGGCCCCGCCAGGACAGGCCGTTCACGACGACGAGGCCCCGCGCGAGCTCGCCCGTGTACCGCACGCCCTCGGGGATCGCCACGCCGTGCTCGATGACGCACGTGGGGGTCCGCCCGCTGTCCCACATCAGCGCGTTGAAGGCCGTCACGTGCACGAGCAGGACGTCCGGATCGTCGACGACGTGGCGCGTGTCCGTCGGGTGCTGGCGGGGAGGATCGTGCTCGAGGTAGATGCGAGGCCCGCGGCGCTGCGCCGGGGACAGGATCTCGTGCTGATCCTCGAGATAGTGCGTGGCCGATTGGAACAGCACGCAATCCACGTCGAGGCGGCGCACCTCCTCGGCCGGCACCTCGTGCACGTTTGCGGGCCACGGGAACGGACCGCGGCGTCCGTTGTAGCCTGCGGGACGGTCCGGCTTCACAGGGAGATAGAAGTCGTGCGGGGCGCGCGACAGGTAATACAGGTAGCTGCCGTGCACGTGCCAGGTAAGGATCCGCAGGCGGCGCATTACGTCACCTCTCGCGAGAAGCGTTATACCCTGCTCCGTTTGCCGCCCAAACAGCGCCTCTCGTCCGACCGCACGGGCACCCCCCGGACGACGGCCGCAGCCTCGTCCGAACGATCGACGGCCAGGACGGCGGTTCCGGGCGGCGTGCCGGGCCGCCCGCCGCGGCGGGGCCGGGCTCAGGGCAGAGGCGACTTCTCGAGCAGGAAGGAGCCGATCGCGAGGGCGTCCAGCGGTGAGGTGAAGAAGCACGCGAGCGCGTCGCGCGGGGTGCACACGATCGGCTCGCTGTGCGTGTTGAGCGAGGTGTTGATCAGCACCGGCACGCCGGTCCGGGCCGCGAAGGCCCGGATCAGGTCGTAGTAGCGCGGGTTCTGGGTGCGGTTGATCGTCTGGATCCGGGCCGTGCCGTCGACGTGCCGCACGGCCGGGATGCGGTCGGCCACCTCGGCGCGCACAGGATAGACGAACAGCATGAACGGCGAGACCCCGGCGCCGGCGAACCAGCGTCCGGCCTCCTCCTCGAGGACGACGGGCGCGACCGGTCGGAACTCCTCGCGGCCCTTGATCTCGTTCAGCCGGTCCTGCATCTCCGCACGCAGCGGGGAGGCCAGGATCGACCGGCTTCCGAGCGCCCGGGGGCCGAACTCCATGCGTCCCTGAAACCACCCCACGACCTTGCCCTGTGCCAGCAGGTCCGCCGTCTCCTCGACGAGGTCGCCGGGCCGGCGATAGGGGAGTCCGGTCCAGCGCAGCAGGGCCTCGATCTCGGCGTCGGGGAACGCCGGGCCGAGGTACGCGTGGTCCATACGGAACGCGCGCGCCGCCGTCTTCCGCTCCTGCGCATCGATCCACAGCGCCGCCCCGAGGGCCGTGCCGGCGTCCCCGGCGGCGGGCTGGACCCAGATCTCGCGGAACGGCCCGTCCCGCCGCACGCGCGCGTTCACGACGCAGTTGAGACCGACGCCGCCGGCCACGCAGAGGTGCTCGGTCCCGGTCGCCCCGTGCAGCCACCGCGCCAGCTCGAGCACCGTCTCCTCGAGCACCTCCTGCAGCGAGCGGGCGATATCGCGATGCCGCTGGAGCAACGGCTGGCCGCGGCGGCGCGCCGGGCCGAACCGCTCGTCGAGTCGCGGCGGGTGCGTCAGGTACCGGCCGCCCGGTGCGAGCTCGATGATCTCGCGAAACTCCGCGCGGTACCGCGGCTGGCCGAACGAGGCCAGCGCCATCACCTTGTACTCGTCCGAGGCGTGCTGGAACCCGAGGTATTCGGTCACGCGCTCGTACAGGAGGCCGAGCGAGTGTGGTAGCTCGACCTGCCCGAGCCGCTCGAGATGCGTGCCGTCCCCGAGACTGTACGTCGTCGTGGCGCGCTCCCCGCGGCCGTCGAGCGTCATCACGGCGGCGTGGGAGAACGGCGAGACGTGGAAGGCGCTGACGGCGTGGGCGACGTGGTGCTCGACGAAGTGCCAGCGGTATCCCCCGGCACGCCCGCCGCGGAGCCGCGCCTCCAGATGATGCGGGACACCGCCGCTCAGGTGGCGCGGCGCATTGACGATCGATGAGAGGAACAGCGGGTCCCACGCGGACTCCCACCCCTCGGGCACGGGATGGGCGCTGGGCTCCAGCGGGAGCGCGATCGTCTCCCGGCCCCCTCGCTGTCCGAGCAGGATGAAGGGATCGAAGGAGTAGGCGACGTGATCGACGTCCGCGAGCGAGATCCCGGCTTCCCGGAGGCAGTAGTCGATCGCATGGAACGGCAGCTCGTACGTCGAGAACGGGATCGGCCGCTTCCCGTGCTTGATGCGCGTGAACCGCTCTTCCTCGGCGGCGGCGAGCACGCGGCCGTCGCAGACGAGGCAGGCCGCGGAGTCGTGAAAGGCCGCGTTGATGCCGAGCGTGTACACGTCGCGCCCTCCCTGACACCTCGCTATAGACAGCATGCCCCCCCACCGAAATGCTAAACGTGGCCGCCCGTCACGGAGGGTCTGGAGGCGCGCCGGCGGGCGCTCCGATCGCTGCGAGGGGCCCGCGTGCCGGAGGGCGGCGCCCGTTCGTCCGGACGCGGAACCGCTCTTTCGGTGCACGAGCCATCGGCTGCATGCCCGGCCCGCTCACCACCCTATGGGGGGAATCGGACGCGGGTCCGGGATCTCGCCGAGGCGGCCGTCGCGGACGATCCGGGCGCCGGCGGTGGCCTCCGCGGGCTGGCGCACAGGCGCGGCTCGAGGCGCCGCCGGACGACGGCGGCGGGCTATCGTTGCGCCGCTACGTACGTCTCGAACCCGGCTGCCTGGAGCTCAGCGGCGAGCCGGTCCGCCGCTGCCCGGTCGAGGTCCCGGCCAACGCGCACCCGATAGAGCCCGTCGCGGGTGACCGCTGGGGTCACCCCATGCGCCCGAAGCCGCTGCACCAGCTCGTCGGCGTTCTCCCGGTACCTGAAGGCCCCCACCTGGACGGTGTACCGAGGCGCCCGTGCGCTCCTCGGCGGGGCCGGCGGCGTCGCGGGAGACGCCTGCGGTGACGGCTTCGGCGCCGGGGCAGGCGCGGCCGGTGCGGGGACCGGCGACCGGTCCGGCGCCGCGGCTCGACCGGGAGAGGGAGGCGAGGTGCCGCCTGCGGGCGGGGGGGCCACGGTGGGAGACGCCGCGGCATGGTCGGGAGGAGGCGTATGGCGGGAGAGGATCCACGAGCGCAGCCACCAGGGTTGCGATGGGTGTGGTGGAGGGGGGTCGATCGCAAAGATCGCCCCGAGGCTCAGGACGAAGGCGAGCGTGAGCCCGAACAGTAGGTTCTCGGCGAATCCCGACCGCATTCCGCCTCACGAGCACGGCAGCGCCCTCTGCTGGGAGCGCCGGTGCGACACCGGTGTGTTGGGGGGAGGGCTTCACTGTTGCCGCGATCGTTCCCTGCCCGCAGGGCGCGGGACTCGCGCGCTCGTGCCTCGCGTTCGATGGGAGGCGCGGTCCCTGCGGCTTCCGCGCTGCGCTACGCGCCGGCGTGTGTTTGACGCCGGCCGCCGGAGGGAAACAGCAGACGTAGGGGGATCGCGGTGAGCGAGTTCTTTCGACGGTTCTCAGCCAGGTGCGCCGAGGCGCTGGGGTCGCCCTGGGCCTTTGCCCTCGCCGCGCTGATCGTGGTGCTCTGGGCCACGACCGGTCCGGTCTTTCACTACTCGGACTCGTGGCAACTGGTGATCAACACGGGGACGACGATCATCACCTTCCTGATGGTCTTCATTCTCCAGAACACACAGAACCGCGACGCAAAGGCGATCCAGCTCAAGCTGGACGAGCTGCTTCGAGGCGTGAAGGGCGCGCGCACCCGGCTCGTCAACCTGGAAGAGCTCTCGGACGCGGAGCTACGAGAGCTCCAGGAAGAGTTCGAGCGCCTGCGCAAGCGGCTCCAGCGGGGCCAGCGAGGCGATGGCGCGGTGCCGGCGGGGGAGGCTCACCGGCGGCACGGCTAGCGCCGCGTCGCGCACTGTCGACTGGGGGACGCGGCGTGCGCTCCGCGGCCTCCCGGGGCCCCAACGGATCGCCGTGCTCCCGCGATTCATCGGGGCGGGACGCCGTCCATACCGGAGGCGCGGGCCCCCGCGGCCGATCCGTCTCGCTGCAACCCCCGTAGACTCCGGAGATCGTGCGCCGGCACGCGACCGCGTCGGGCTGGCGGCAGGTGAGCGCGCCCGGCCGGTGCCGCCCCGCGGCGCGGGCGTCGCCCGGCGGTTCAGGTGCCGCGCTGCACGCTCGTCAGCACCCAGGCCCTCGTCCGGAGCTGCGACGGGAGCAGCTCGTGGGCGGCCCCCAGTTGCTCAAGCCTCTGGCTCAGGAGCATGGACGGCCAGGCCGTCGCCCCCGGCGCGCCGAACCATGTGCCATCGGAGACCTGCCGGAGAGATCGATAGGCTTTCAGAAAGACGGACGCTGCGGTCTGCGCAGATGTCATCTCGAGTCCCTCCTCCCCGCAGGCCGGACACTTCCACCCTCGCCCGGCGGCAGCGTATCGCGTCTGCGACTGAACGCCCAAAGAACAAGCCGGACGGACCCTGGGTCGTCCGGCTTCGGCAGCCCGTCCGGCCCTCTGCTCCTGCAGAGGGTCACGTGGCTTTGCGCCCCTGCGTTGCCGCAGGTTTGCCTTTATCGGCCGCAGGCGACGATGATGTGCCGCTCGCCGCCGTCTCGAGCGCGATGGTGATGCTGGCCCACTATACCCTCGCCGCGCGTCCGGTGTCAATGCAAACTCCTCAGATATTGACCAGCGCCCTCCGGGAGCTTTGGGGCAGCGTTGCCGGTTCCGGCGGGAGCGGCGGTCGACGGGATCCCAGGTACAGGGCGAGCCCGCCGAGAAACGCGAGCGCGGAGAGGACGGCTCCTGGTGCGAGCCACCGGGGGGCGTATGTGAACGAGACGTGGTGTCGGCCCGCGGGCACGACGACGGCGCGAAAGGCGGCGTCCGCCTCGAGGAGCGGGACGGGACGCCCGTCGACGGCGGCCCGCCAGCCCGGATAGAAGACATCGTTGGCCACGAGCAGCGCCGGACGCGCGACGAACACGTCGACGGCGGCCCGGTCCGGCCCGTCGACGGACGCGAGCACGCTGGCCGAGACCGGCCCTGCGGGCGCGTGGCCGCGGGAGAACGGGTCCTCGTAGAGCAGCACACAGGCCCGGAAGTCGAAGGTGGGCGAGGCGAGCGTCCGGTAGATGGAGGCATCCCTCGGGACCACGCGGTACGCAGGCACGACCGTGAACTCGGGCATCGCGCGTGTGTTCTCGTAGAGCACTCCGTGCCGCATCGCGGCGAGCGGCCGCAGCCCGGACGCGCGCAGCGGTCGGTCCGCGACGATGTAGCGACCGCCGAGGAAGTCGAGGAGCCTCGATCGTCCTCCCTCCGCCATCTGCGCCTCGATGATGTCCAGCAAGGGGGTGTATGCGCGGTTGCGCAGAGGGTCGTAGCCCACGATGCTGCGGATGCCGTAGAGCATGTTGACGTTCGGGAGCAAGCCCGACGTCACGCCCGCGAAGTGGTCCGGGGCGCGGCCGAATCCCGACGAGCTCAGGTAGGTCTGGCTCATCCGGCGCAGATACGACCGCGTCAGGTAGAGGCGCCCATCCCGCCGTCGCCCGAGCTCCGCGGCGATGGCCGGGGGACGAGAGACCTCGTTCGCGGGGATCCCGATGGTGAAGCGGCCGCCGACGGCGAAGAGATCTGCGGCGGCGGCCGCGAGCATGACGGCGGCGGCCGCAGACCGGCCGATTCGAGGCACGGCGCAGAGCGATGCCGACGCGGCCACCACGCCAGCCCACGCGGCGGACCGCATCACGCTGCCCTGCGCGCGGGCGACCAGGTGGGCGACGGTCTCCTGTGGTGTGCGGCCCGGCAGGTGCACAAGGGCGCCGCGCGGGTCGAACGCCGCGAGGGCGCGCGGCATCGCCAGCGTGTTCCACCAGAGCACCCCGAGTACGCCGAGCAGACCGGCCACGATCCACGGCGCGTGCCGCGGCGGCCTGGCCGCGCCGCCGGCCAGCGCCTCCAGGCCGAACGCTCCAAGCGTTGCCGCCGCGACCGTGAACCAGAGGAGGAACCGGGCCGGGGCGCGGAACACGCCCAGGAAGGGGACGATAGCGTACGCGGCCCGGTAGGCCGGCGAGGCTCCGCCGATCGCCAGCGCGAGGCCGAGGCCCAGGACGCCCGCCATGACGTACCGATCCCGCCGCGGCGACCCGACCGCGCCGACGGCCGCGACGACGAGCGGGGCGATGCCGATGTAGCCCGCGAGCTCCCAGTAGTTCCACTCGCCCCAGTAGTCGTTGAACTGGGGCGCCCCAAAATACTCGGGCGCGATGAGCCGCACGAGGCCGGAGGCGGGGAGCGAATACTGCGTAGCGAACGCGTACGGGTCTCTCGGACGCTCCATCCGGTCAACCACGTCGACCATCGGCAGGAGCTGGACGCTGGCGGCGGCGAGGGCGGTGGCCAGCAGCAGGGCCAGCCGGGCGATCGCCCGGCCCCAGGCGCGGGCATCGTGTCGCCGGGGCCCGATCGCCAGCAGGCCGACGGCATAGACGCCGCAGAGGAGCAGCGTGAAGAACCAGGTCTGGATGTGGCCGGCGAGGATCTGCATCCCCGAGGCCAGCCCTGCCCAGACCGCCGGCGCGGCCCCGGCCCGGAGCGCGGCGTTCGCCCCGAGGAGGACGAGCGGGGTCCACGCCACGGCCAGCGTCATGGTCACGTGGAAGAAGTGGCTGATCACGTAGCTGCTCAGCATGAACACGAGGCTCCCGAACAGCGCGGGCAGCGGGCCGACGGGCACGGGCTGGCGCCTCAGGAACGCGTACATGAAGACGCCGGCAGCCGCGACGTGGCTCACCAGCAGGTACGCCATCGCGCGATCCAGCGGGAGGACGTAGAAGAGGAGCCGTGGAGGGTAGAACGTGAACGTCTGCGGATTGGCGGCGAGCGGCGCGCCGGAAAACACATACGGGTTCCACCAGACGAGCGGCGCGTCGCGCGGACCGGTTGCCAGATGGGCGACGGGGTAGAAGTACCGCAGCAGGTCGTCCCAAATCGGGACGAGCCCGCCAACGACGACGCGGTGGAAGGAGGCGACCGCGAGCGCCACCAGGACGGCCACCGCGGCCGCATCCCGGCTCGCGCCGGCAGGTGCAGGCGCACGGGCGGTTCGCGGCACTAGGTCTTCGTCGCGAGGACGACCATGTTGTCCGGGATCCAGAGCGGGATCGCCGGGTTGATCGGGGTCCGCAGGACTGCCCGCAGCGCGGCGGCCAGCGGTCTCGGCCCATAGAGACTGAGGCAGAGGTGCACGAGGTAGCGCAGCGAGACGATCTTCCGGTCCGCCCACACCTGCCACATCCGGAACCCTGCGGCGGCGAGGACCTGCGCGAGGGTGCGGCGGCTGAAGAACACGAGGTGCTGCGGCGGGTTGAAGATGCGGGACCACCGGCCCAGCACCCTCGCCAGCGGAGCGTCGATGCGCCCGGTGCACAGCCCGAGCACGCCGTCGGGTCTGAGGACGCGGTGGATTTCCCGGAGGGAGGCCAGCGGATCCGGCAGGTGCTCGATCACGTCCCACATCGTCACCGCGTCAAACGTGCCGGGCCGGAACACCGCCGGCGAGCATCCCTGCACGACGCGGAGTCCCCGCCGCCGCGCCATCCCCGCCGCGAAGCCGGAGATCTCGAGGCCGTAGGCGTCCCACCCGCGGCCGGCCGCGATCTCCATGAAGTACCCGAGCGCGCAGCCGATATCGAGGAGGCGTCCGACGCGCGGCGCGGCCCCGGTGAGGCGATCGAGCTTGTCCAGGAACGAAGCCTTGATCACGCCTTCGTCGGCCCGATAGTCGTGGTAGCCGCGCAGATCCGGGCGGCCGGTGAAGTATCCGTCCGAGTAGAGCTCCACGAGCGCGCGCGTCGGCGGCATGTGATCGCAGTAGACGAGGCCGCACGCGCAGCACTCGACGATCCGGTAGCCAAACCTCCGGAAGCGCAGCCTGCCGGTCCGGGAGGAGCATCCGGGGCAGGGCGCGCGTGCGTCCGCGGTCTCACGCGTTCGGGGCGACCACGTGCCGGCGTCCATGGGCTGCTCCCTGAGTAGGATGATTCCCTGAAGCTGCGCCCGCCCACCTGCGGGCCCCCAGAGGGTTTGGCGCCGGTGGGCGGGGAGAGACCAGAAGCGGGCGGGGGCGATGGATATGGCGGCCGATCGCGAGCAGCGCGTCCCCCGGGTCGTGATCGTCGGGGCCGGCTTCGCGGGCCTATGGGCCGCGCGCGAGCTGGGCCGCGGCCCGGCCGAGGTCGTCCTCGTGGACCGCCAAAATCATCACACCTTCCTGCCCCTGCTCTACCAGGTCGCCACCGCCGAGCTCGAGCCGGAGGAGATCGCCTATCCCATCCGCAGCATCGTCCGCCGGCTGCCCCGGGCGCGGTTCGTCATGGCGGAGGTCCAGGCCGTCGACCTGGAGGCCCGGCGCGTCACCGGGGACGGGCTGACGCTCCCCTACGACTACCTCGTCCTGGCCGCGGGTAGCGCCCCGCACTTCTTCGACATCCCCGGGGCGGCGGAGCACGCGTTCCCGCTCAAGAGCCTGGAGGACGCCGTCCGGCTGCGCAACCATGTGCTCTGGTGCTTCGAGCGTGCTGCCCGGGAGCCGCAGGAGGCGCGGCACCGCCGGCTCACCTTTGTGATCATCGGGGGCGGCCCGACGGGCGTCGAGTTCGCCGGCGCCCTTGCCGAGCTGCTGCGCGGCCCCGTGGCCGCGGACTATCCCATGGTGCGTGCCGGCGACGTGCGCGTCGTCCTCCTCGAGGCGACGGACCGCCTGCTCCCGGGCCTGCCGGACCGCCTCGGCGCGTACGCCCTCGCCCGCCTGCGCGGGATGGGGATCGACGTGCGGCTCGGCGCGCCGGTGAGCGAGGTGACGGCGGAGGCCGTGCGGGTGCGGGGCGGGGAGCCGCTCGCGGCGGAGACGGTTGTCTGGACCGCCGGGGTCCGCGGGGCTCCCGCCGCCGGGCGCTGGGGGCTGCCGGTCGGCCGCGGCGGCCGGGTGCCGGTGCTCCCGACCCTTCAGGTCCCGGGCCATCCGGACGTCTACGTCGCCGGCGACCTCGCGTACCTGGAAGAGGGGGGCCGTCCGCTGCCGATGATCGCGCCGGTCGCGATCCAGCAGGCCCGCTGCGCTGCGAGGAACATTCGCCGGCAGCTCGCTGGGAAGGCCGCCGTGCCGTTTCGTTACCAGGATCCCGGGATGCTCGCGACGATCGGGCGGGGAGCCGCGGTCGCGCACGTCTGGGGGAAGCAGATGACGGGCTTCCCCGCCTGGGTGCTCTGGCTCGGGGTCCACCTCGTCAACCTCATCGGGTTTCGGAACCGGCTGCTCGTCCTCGTCAACTGGGCGTGGGACTACCTCTTCTACGAGCGCGCGGTGCGCCTGATCCTGCCGTCCCCCGGCCGCGGCTGACCTAAGCCGGGCCACAGAGAGTCCAGGACGGGCCCGCTCTCCGCTCTCCCTCTTCCTGCCACCGCGCGTCTGCGGAGCCGTGCTACCCCGGTGTTCGCGGCTGGCTGCGTTCGGGGTCCGACACCGTGCGCGGTCGCGGGCCGGCCCCGTTTCCCACGGGCGCGAAGATGGCGTCCCGGACACGGGCCAGATCCTCGCGCAGCGTCTGCCGGAGCGCCGCGAGACGGCGCGTGCGGATTCGCCTCATGCCCATGATGCCCAGGATGACCGCGGTCAGGAGCAGCACACCGCACGCGATCAGCGCCGCGGCCCACGCGGGCACGACGAGCGCGAGGGCCAGGACGCCGGCTGCCAGCGCGAGGCCCACGGCCAGCCCGCCGATCGCGGCGGCGGCGATGAGCATGGCGGCTCCGAGCAGGATCTCCCTGACCGCCGTCCGTACGGTCGCTTGCGCCTGCCGCATCCGGCGGTTGGCGTAGTCCTGGGCGACGGCGAGCAGCTCCGAGAGCGACTGCCTCAGGCGCGCCGCCGCGTCTTCCGTTCGCGAACGGTACCCTCCGGTCGCCCACGCGGCATCCGTCTCGTGGCCTCCGTCCGGGGAGCCCCGCGGTCGCTGAGCCATCGTGACACCCTCCGACACCGGTTGACAGCACAGTTGGCGTTCAAGTAGAAGTTTGCCCCGAAACAGCACTTCCCATTCTTCATACGGGATCTTCATCACCTGCAGCTCGCGCTCGAGCGTGCGCAGCCGTTCGCGGCACCGCCGTGCGGTGGGCTCGTCGGGGCGGTGCCGGAGGTCGAGCCACAGCGCCCGCAGCCGGTCTTCCACGCGGTTGGCGTCGTCGCTCCACGTCAGGTACGCCTTCGTGAACGTGAGGTGCTCGGCGAGCATCGCCTGCGCGTGCGCCACCTCCTGCGCCGGCCCGCCGATCATCAGGTCGAACGGGTACACGAGGACGTCGACCGTATCGCTGGTGAGCTGCGTCAGCTGGCGCGCCACGAGCCTCCCCGTCGCCTCCCCGGCGATCACCGCGAGGATCTTGGACGGAAGCCGGAGCAATCGGCTGACCGGCCGCGGGGTCGTCGGGATGCCGCCCGCGGCGAGCGCACGCTGCACGTTGTCGACCACCTCCGCGTAGTCCGGCCCGTGGACGATGACGGGGACGTGGCGGGTCGTGCGCCGGCGCAGCGTGTTCCAGACCTGGATGCCGGGGGCGATTACGCTCAGCATCAGGAGCGCGATCGCGATCCCCACCGTGTAGCGGTAGCCCCTGAACAGCGCGGCCGCCCGGGCCGCCCCCCGGGGCCGCGACGCGGGCGGCGTGAGCAGGAGCGAGGCGGCACCGACGACGGGGGGCAGCACGACGGCCGCGCCCAGCATGGCCAGGCGCACGATCTCGTGGCTGATCCACCGGGGGAGCGTCACGAACGTCAGGAGGAACGTCCCGACGGACGGAAACGCGACGCCCACCACGACGATCATCCAGATCACCGAGAGGAACGCGATCCCCGACAGGTAGAGCTGCCGCTCCTGGGGCACCCGTCCGAACAGCATCACCGTCGCCCACCCCAGCGCCATGTTGGCGATCCGCCCGAGGGAGCGGAGGGCGACGGCGATCACGGCCTGGACGATGACCATGGCTGTCTGTGTCTCCCGGCGCGTATGTACCCGCGGGCCCGTGGCCCGAAACGGCGTCGCCGCCGGGCCCGCGCGGCGGCGGCCCCCGGCGCACCGGCCCGCGAGGGCACCGGTGTGTGTGAGCACGCCTCGTGGGTATATCGCTATGTGGACGGGCGCCGCGCTGCGACGCGCGCTCCGCCCGCTCGGATGCCGATGGGTACCCCGGTCACGCGCCTGAACTGGGGGTGTGGGCCGCGGCCCGCCCCCGGGTGGATCAACTCCGATCGCATCGAGGCCCCGGGCATCGACCTGCGGTGCGACATCCGCGACGGCCTGCCGCTCCCGGACGAGAGCATCGACTACGCCGTCGGCGTCCATGCGCTGCAGGATATCCCCTACCTGGATGTGGTGCCTGTGCTGCGCGAGCTGCGGCGTGTGCTCAAGCCGGGCGGCGTGCTGCGCCTGGTCCTGCCCGACCTCGACCGCGCGATCCGGGCGTACGTGCGCGGGGATCGCGCGTACTTCTATATCCCGGATGCCGACGCCCGGACCCTCGGCGGCAAGCTCGTTGCGCAGATCACCTGGTACGGATCGACCCGGACGCCCTTCACCTACGACTGCATCGAGGAGATGCTGCGCCGCGCGGGCTTCCGGGACGTCGCGCGATGCGGCCACCGGGAGACCCGGAGCCCGTATCCCGAGATCGTCGAGCTCGACAATCGCGAGCGCGAGAGCCTGTTCGTGGAGGCCGTGAAATGAGCGCGGCGGAGGCGGCGCCGAGACGCGTGGTGGTCGTCTCGCCCCACCTCGACGATGGCGTGTTCTCCTGCGGGGAGCTGCTTGCCGAGCACCCCGGCGCCGTCGTGATCACCACGCTCGCGGGCCGCCCGCCCGCCGCGGTTGGCCTCACGGAGTGGGATGCCGCGGCCGGCTTCCGCGCGGGAGACGACGTCGTCGGCGCGCGCCGCGAGGAGGACCGGGAGGCGCTGCGGATCCTGGGGGCCACCCCGGTGTGGCTCGACTTCTGCGACAGCCAGTACGGGCGGCCGCCGGACCCGGGTCGGCTGTCGGCGGCCCTCGAGGGGGCCGTGCGGGCGGCCCGGCCGACCGCGGTGTTCGTCCCGCTCGGGCTCTTCCACAGCGACCACGCGCTCACCCACGAGGCGGGGCTCGCGGCCTGGCGGCGCCTGTCCCGCCGGCCGCGCGTGGAGGCGGGCGCCGGAGGCGGGCCCGCGTGCCCCGCCGTCGGCGAAGGCGGCCCCGCGTGGTTCCTCTACGGCGATGCGCTCTACCGGGGCCTCGCCGGCCTGGTCGACGCGCGCATCGATGCGCTCGCGCGCGCCGGGGTGCGCGCGGTCTCCATCCGCATCACCTCGGGCCGCGGGCGGGGTCCGAAGCGGCGCGCCGTCCTGTGCTACCGATCCCAGCTTCGGGCGCTCCGGACGCCGGGGCGGCCGGGCATCGAGGATGCGTTCGCGGCGGAGACGTATTGGAAGCTCGCCCCGTGACGCCCGCCCCGTCCGATCCCCGCGTCACCGCCGTGATCCTGACGCACAATCGGGCTGCCGGCGTGGCCCAGACCGCCGAGCGGGTGCTCCGCCTCTCGCGGCCGGCGTCTGTGATCGTGATCGACAGCGGCTCCACGGACGGGACCGCGGAGCATCTGGCCGCGTGCGTCCCCGAGATCGAGGTCGTGACCCTCCCGACGAACGTGGGCGCGTCCGGCCGCAACGCCGGCGTCGAGCGGGCGCGCACGCCCTACGTGGCGCTGTGCGACGACGATACGTGGTGGGCGCCGGGGGCGATGTCGCGCGCGGCGGACCTGCTGGACGCGCACCCGCGTCTCGCCGTCGTGGTGGCGCGCATCCTCGTGGGACCGGAAGAGTCCCTCGATGCGACGTGCGTCCGGATGGCGGCCAGCCCGCTGCCGCGGTCCGCCGCGGTGCCCGGGATCCCGATCCTCGGGTTCATGGCCGGCGCATCGGTGGTGCGGCGGTCGGCGTTCCTGGCGGCCGGCGGGTTCGAGCCGCGTTTCTTCCTCGGCGGGGAGGAGATGCTGCTCGCGGTCGACCTCGCGGCGGCCGGATGGGCGCTCGCGTACGTGCCGGAGATCGTCGTCTACCACCACCCGTCGCGGCTGAGGGACGCACGGCTCCGGGCGCGGGTGTGCGCCCGCAACGCGTTGTGGTTCGCCTGGCTGCGCCGGCCCGCCCCGTGCGCTCTACGGGAGAGCCTGCGCATAGTCCGCGACGCCTGCTGCGACGCGTCGCTCCTGCCCGCGCTCATCGAGGCGCTGTGCGGGCTGCCGTGGGTCCTGAGGCGCCGCCGGGTCGTGCCGCCAGACGTCGAGCGGGGGCTCCGGTTGATCGGCGCGTGAGCGGCCGGTCCCGGGGGACCCTCCGCGAGGTGCGTCATGCTGCCGGCGGCCCGGCCGCGCCCGGGCCGCGCGCCGATCCCGTGCGCAACAGGTCGTCGGCGTGCGCCAGAACGTGCGCCGGCGTGGCGGGCCCCGCAGGCCCGCCGGCGAGACGGTGGCGGACGCGGTCCAGCGGCGCCCAGCGCTCGGGGTCCGACGAGGTAACGACGACCACGCTGGGGACGCGGAGGGCCGCCGCGAGGTGCGAGACGCCGGTGTCGTTGCACACGAGCAGCCGGCAGCGCGCCAGCAGCGCCCCGAGCGCGCCGAGCGTCGTCTTGCCGGCCAGGTCGACAGGCCTGGCCCGCATCGCCCGCGCGACGGCGCGCGTCGCATCCCGCTCTCCGGCGACGCCGGTCAGGACGATCCGCAGGCCTCTGGCGGCCAGGGCGTCGGCCACGGCCGCGAACCCGTCCGGAGGCCAGCGGCGGGCGCTGCGGCCTCCGGGGTGGACGCACACATACGCGTCTGCGGCGAGGCCCGCGACCCCGGGCGTCCGGCGGAGCGCGCGCGCGTCCGCTTCCCCGAGCGGGAACTCCAGGCCATCGCCGCGCGGTGGGATCCCGAGGAACGCCATGAGGTGCAGGTGGCGATGGATCTCGTGCCCCCCCGACGGATAGGGAAGGAAGCGGGCCGGGTCGGGGCAGTAGTCACCGGGGCGATAGAAGCCGGCGATCCGCCGCGCGCCCAGCGTCGCCGCCAGGGGATTGGTAATGCGCCCGTCGCCGTGCATCTGCAGCAGCAGGTCGAAGCGGCGCCGCTGTGCCTCCCGTACGAACCCGGGGATTTCCTCGAGCGCCGGCGCCCGCTCGGGCAGGCCCGGGTACCCGGGGAACTCCAGCACGCCGTCGATGTACCGGCGGTAGCGGGCAGCGAACGCTCGCGCCCAGGGGAGGCCGAGCAGCGTGACGTGCGCGCCGGGCAGGGCTGCGCGCAGCGCGCGCCACGCCGGCACCGCGCACAGGAGGTCGCCCAGCCCGAGCGCTCGGAGGATCGCTACACGTGCCGGGGCCGGGCGTCCCAGCCGGTCGGCCGGCTCGCAGGCGCCCATCGCGCTCAGAGGAAGAGCACCCGGTACCGCACGGCGCCGGCGAGCCGCCAGAACACGGCCAGGGGAGGAATCGCGGCCGACGTCACGATCATCTCGGCGATATGCCCGCAGGCGCGCGATGTCCCGTTGAGCCGTCGCGCGCAGAACAGGCCCGTGAGGACGGTCCAGGCGGCCGCGGCGACGAGGGCGTCCCGTCCCCGGCGCAGGGCCCCCGCACCGGCGCACGCCCCGAGGCACCCGGTGATCGCATAGTAGAGCCACGGCGGCGTGCGCTGGACGCGGTCGCGATACAGGGCCGGGTGTTTCTTGTAGAGCAGCGCATTGAAGAAGGCCTTGCGCTGCATCCGGACTCCGATGCCCCACGGCCCCGGCCCCACGGGGTGGAGCACCGCGGCATCGCGCGCCCACGCGAGCGGCCATCCCCGTTCCAGGAGCGTCAGGAAGAGGTCGCAGTCCTCCCGCCACGCGATGGTGAACCGCTCGTCGAACCCGCCCGCCGACTCGAGCGCGGTGCGCCGGTAGAAGCAGCTCGCCGTGGCGAACTCCGCGCCGCTCAGCCGGGCCGCGTCCTTCTCGTAATCGGTGGGCGCCGCGCGCAGCGGCACGATGATCCGACCGGACGCGCCCGCCGCGCCGCGCTCGATCGCGGCGACGCCCCAGCGGAGCCATGTCCGGGTCGGGACGCAGTCGTCGTCGGTAAACGCGATGATCTCCCCGCGGGCGGCCCGCCATCCCGCGTTGCGGGCGGCGGCCGGGCCGCGGGCCGGACACAGCCGGAGATAACGCACGGCCGGCCCGCCGCGGCCCACTCCGTGCGTCCGGATCCATGCGGCGACGGCGTCCCGCGTCGCCGGATCGCCGCCGTCGTCGACGACGATCACCTCGTACGCAGACCGGTCGAACGCCTGCGCGCCGAGCGCGGCCAGGCATCGCGCGAGGCGCCGGGGACGGCCGTGGGTGGGGACGACGACCGAGACACGCATGCCATAGAGAAGGATGCCCAGCCCCCGGGCCGGTAAACGTCCGCGCGAACGCGCTTTCGTTCTCCGCCCGAGAGGCGCTTCGTCCCTTCGGCGGAGGGCCATTCGCCGTTCGAGGGAAGGGACCCGACCGCCGCGGCGGCAATGCTCAGGGTCGGATTGCTCGACTTCCCGTCACGTCTCATCGGGTGTGAGGGACGATGCCGACCCTCCGACGCGCGTCCACGGAGAGAGCGATGATGCACGATGCCGGACCGGCGCTGGCGGAGCTGCAGGCCGCCTATCTGGCGCTCCGGCGGGCCGACCGGCGCGAGGCAGATCTCGGCCTGCCGTTCGTCCCCGTCCTCGATCGTCCGGACCGCGTGGCCCGCGGGGTCGAGGTCGGACTGTCACGCCAAGCGAGACCGGCCGTCTCCCTGCAGCTCGCCCGGATGCGGGCGGCGTGGGAGCTCCTCCCCGAGGTGCTGCGGCGCAAGGCGCACCTCGTGCTCGGCATCGAGCGGGCCCGCACCTGACGTTTCGAGTCCTCTGCCGCCGGGCACATCAAGGATAGAGCAGCACCGCGCCCGCCGCGCCGCGGCGCCGTGCGCGCGGGCGGGTGTGGTCGCCTCGGAGGACAGGGCCGTGCTCCGTGCCACGCGCGCCGAGGCCGCCGTTGAGCGGGTGGTCGTGTCCGCGTACACCATCCCGACCGACGCGCCCGAGTCCGACGGCACCCTCGAGTGGGGTGCGACGACGATCGTAACGGTCGAGCCGGCGGCCGCGGGGATGCGCGGCTTCGGCTACACGTACGCGGACGTGGCTACGGCGCGGCTCATCAGCGACCGGCTCGCGGGGATCGTCTTGGGGCAGGACGCGATGGCGACGCCGGGCCTGTGGGCGGCGATGGTCCGCTCGATCCGGAACCTCGGGCGCCCCGGCGTCGCCTCGATGGCGGTCGCCGCGGTCGACGCCGCGCTGTGGGACCTCAAGGCGCGGCTCCTGGGCCTGCCGCTACTTGCGCTGCTCGGGGAGGCCCGTGCGGCCGTCCCGGTCTACGGCAGCGGCGGCTTCACCTCGTACTCGCCCGCGCAGCTCGCGCGGCAACTCAGCGGGTGGCGGCAGGCCGGGATCCCCCGCGTGAAGATGAAGATCGGCCGGGATCCGGCGGCCGACCGTGAGCGCGTGCGCATCGCCCGCGAAGCGATCGGCCCGGACGCCGAGCTGTTCGTCGATGCCAACGGCGCATACAGCCGGAAGCGGGCGCTGGCGCAGGCCGAGGCGCTCGCGGCGTACGGCGTGAGCTGGTTCGAGGAGCCGGTCTCCTCGGACGATCTGGAGGGGCTCCGGTTGCTCCGTGACCGCGCGCCGGCCGGGATGGACATCGCGGCCGGGGAGTACGGGTACGATCTGCCCTACTTCCGGCGGATGCTGGACGCCGGGGCCGTCGACGTCCTGCAGGCGGACGCAACGCGGTGCGGCGGGATCACCGGGTTCCTCCGCGCCGGCGCGCTCTGCGAGGCCTTCGGCGTGCCGCTGTCGGCGCACACCGCCCCGTCGCTGCACGCCCACCCGTGCTGCGCCCTCTCGTGCGTCCGCCACGTCGAGTACTTCCACGATCACGCGCGCATCGAACGGACGCTCTTGGACGGTGCCCTCACGCCGGTCCGCGGCGCGCTCTCCCCCGACAGGTCGCGGCCCGGGACGGGGGTGGAGCTGCGCCGGGCGGACGCGGCCCCCTACGCGGTGTACGCGGCGGAGCACACGCCGCCGGGTTGAGCCGACAACCGATGCGGGACGCCGCGGGCCGCCCCAGCGCTGCCGAGGCGGGCCCCACCGCACCGGCCTCGAGAGCGGCGCGTGATCCCTACCGCAAGCGCTGGCGAAAGGACGGCTGAGCGATGAGGAACATGCTGAGCGTTGCCCGGATCCGTGCCGAGCGGGCGCGGCGGCGGCCCGGGGAGGAGCGCCGGGCGGTCGGCCCGGTCTTCCCGCAGGCGGAAGCGCTGGCCACCGACCTGCGCCGGAGCATTCGCGGCGAGGTGCGCTTCGACGACGGCAGCCGCGGGCTGTACGCGACCGATGGCTCCAACTACCGCCAGGTGCCGATCGGCGTCGTGGTGCCGCGGGACATCGACGACGTCCCGCAGGCCGTGGAGATCTGCCGGCGACACGGCGCGCCCGTGCTGCCGCGCGGCGGGGGGACCAGCCTCGCCGGACAGTGCTGCAACGTCGCCGTTGTGCTCGACGTGTCGAAGTACCTGCACCGTATCCTCGAGCTGGACCCCGACCGCCGGCGGGCGCGCGTGCAGCCCGGCGTGGTCCTGGACGACCTCCGGCGCGAGGCGTGGCGGCACCATCTCACGTTTGCCCCCGACCCATCGACCCACCGCCAGTGCACGCTGGGCGGGATGATCGGCAACAACTCGTGCGGCGTGCACTCGGTGATGGGCGGCAAGACCGACGACAACGTCGAGGAGCTGGAGATCCTGACGTACGACGGCACGCGGATGCGCGTCGGCGCCACCAGCGAGGAAGAGCTCCAGCGGATCATTCGCGAGGGCGGCCGGCGCGGGGAGATCTACGCCCGGCTCCGCGCCCTGCGGGACCGGTACGCCGACGTGATCCGACGCCGCTATCCCCGGATCCCGCGCCGGGTCTCCGGCTACAACCTGGACCAGTTGCTGCCCGAACACGGCTTCCACGTCGCCCGGGCGCTCGTCGGCTCGGAGGGCACCTGCGCCATCACCCTCGAGGCGACGCTGCGCCTGCTCCCTTGGCCGCGTGCGCGCTCGCTGCTGGTGCTCGGGTACGCGGACGTCTACACCGCCGCGGACCACGTGCCGGAGATCCTGGAGCACAAGCCGATCGGCCTGGAGGGCCTCGACGACCGGCTCGTCGAGGACATGAAGAAGACCGGGATCCACCCGGAGAACATCACGCTGCTGCCGGACGGGGGCGGGTGGCTTCTCGTGGAGTTCGGCGGCGATACGCGCGAGGAGGCCGACGGCCACGCGCGGCGCCTGATGGAGCGGCTCACGGGGCAGGCCGGCGCCCCGAGCATGAAGCTCTTCGACGATCCCGACGAGGAGCGCGCGGTCTGGCTCGTACGGGAGTCCGGACTGGGCGCCACGGCGCACGTGCCCGGCGCGAAGGACACGTGGGAAGGGTGGGAGGACTCGGCCGTCCCCCCCGACAAGGTGGGGGCCTACCTGCGGGACCTCCGCGGACTGCTCGATCGCTACCACTATGCCTGCGCGCTGTACGGGCACTTTGGTCAGGGGTGCATCCACACGCGCATCGACTTCGACTTGGCCACACACGATGGTATCGCGGCGTTCCGCGCGTTCGTGCACGACGCCGCCGACCTGGTCGTCCGGCACGGCGGCTCGCTGTCCGGCGAACACGGCGACGGGCAATCGCGCGCGGAGCTGCTGCCCAAGATGTTCGGCCCGGAGCTCGTCCAGGCGTTCCGCGAGTTCAAGGCAATCTGGGATCCCGGGGGCAAGATGAACCCCGGCAAGCTCGTGGACCCGTACCGCATCGACGAGAATCTCCGGCTCGGCACGGGCTACCGGCCCCCGCAGCCCATGACCCACTTCGCCTACCCGGAGGACGCGGGCAGCTTCGCCCGGGCCGCCCTCCGCTGCGTCGGCGTCGGCAACTGCCGCAAGACCGACAGCGGCACGATGTGCCCGAGCTACATGGCGACGCGCGAGGAGATGCACTCCACACGGGGGCGTGCGCGCATGCTGTTCGAGATGCTCCAGGGCGCCCCGGTGGCCGGCGGGTGGCGGGACGAGCACGTCAAGGAGGCCCTGGACCTGTGCCTCTCGTGCAAGGGGTGCAAGGGCGAGTGCCCGGTGCACGTCGACATGGCCACGTACAAGGCCGAGTTCCTGGCCCACTACTACGCGGGGCGCCTGCGGCCCGCCTCGGCGTACGCGTTCGGCCTGATCCCGTTCTGGGCGCCCCTGGCCGCCCGGGTGCCGGCCCTCGTGAACTTCGTCACCCAGGCCCCGGGGCTCGCCGACGCGGCCAAGGCGCTCGCGGGCATCGCGGCCGCGCGGCGCATCCCCGCGCTCGCGCCGGAGCCCTTCGTCGAGTGGTTCCGCCGGCGCCCGTCGCGCGATCACGGCGGCCTCCCGGTGGTCCTGTGGCCGGACACCTTCAACAACTACTTCCATCCCGAGGTCGCGAAGGCCGCGGTCGAGGTGCTGGAGGCGGCCGGCTGCCGGGTGATCGTGCCGCGGCAGACGCTGTGCTGCGGCCGCCCGCTCTATGACTACGGGATGCTCGGGCTGGCCCGCGGGCTGCTCGCCCGGACGATGGAGGCGCTGCGGTCGGAGATCGCCGAGGGGACCCCCGTCGTCGGCCTGGAGCCCAGTTGCGTGGCGGTCTTCCGGGACGAGCTCGTCAACCTCTTTCCGTTCGACGAGGACGCCAGGCGTCTGAGCCGGCAGACGTACCTGCTGAGCGAACTCCTCGCCCGGCGGATGCCGGGCTACCGGCCGCCGGCCTTGCGCCGGACGGCGATCGTGCACGGACACTGCCACCAGCAGGCGCTGATGAAGATGGACAGCGACAGGCAGGTGCTCGGCGCGATGGGGCTCGACGTCGAGGTGCTCGACTCGGGGTGCTGCGGGATGGCCGGCGGGTTCGGTTTCGAGAAGTCGCACTACGATGTGTCGATGCGGTGCGGGGAGCGGCGCCTGCTGCCCGCGGTCCGGCGGGCGGCCCCGGATGCGCTGATCGTCGCGAACGGGTTCAGCTGCCAGGAGCAGATCGCCCAGGCGACGCAGCGGCGGGCCCTCCACCTTGCGCAGGTGATCCAGATGGCGATGCGCGAGGGGCCGGCCGGACCACGGGGTGGGTATCCCGAGGCAGGCTACGTGGCGCCGGCGGGCGCCCCCGCGGCGCGCCTCCCGGCGGCGTGGCTTGTGGCGATCGGCGCCGGGCTGGCGGCCGCCGGCGCCGCCGCGGCGTGGACGAGCGCCCGCCGCCGGGAGGCGCGGTGAGGGCGGCCCGGGCTCCTACACGAGCTGCCGGACCGTGTCCGAGAGCGCCGTGAGCGCGATCTTCTCCCGGTTCGGCTCCCCGCGCGCCAGCGACTTCGCGAACTTCAGCGCCTGGTCCCGCGTGACCTTGGGGGGCAGCGGCGGCTCGAACGGATCGACCACGGCCTCCACGATGACCGGTCCTTCCGTGGCGAGCGCCTGATCGAGGATCCGCCCGCAGTCCGCGGGGTCCTCGACCGTGAACCCCGTGCCGCCACAGGCCCGGGCGAAGGCGGCGAAGTCGATCGGGTTGAGGTCGACCCCGTACTCGGGATTGCCGAGAAAGACCATCTGCTCCCACTTGATCTGCCCGAGCGTGTTGTTCTTGACGATGATGACCTTGACGGGAAGCTTGTACTTGACGGCCGTGGCGAACTCGCCCATGAGCATCGTAAACCCGCCGTCGCCCTGGAAGACGACGACCTGCCGGTCGGGGTGCGCGATCTGGGCGCCGACGCCGTAGGACAGGCCGTTCGCCATCGTCGCCAGCGTGCCGGACAGGGTGTGATACTGCCCCCGCTTGGCCGGGATCTGCCGCGCGAACCACGTCGCGATCGTGCCGCTGTCGGAGATCACGATCGCGTCGTTGCGGAGCCGCTTGCCGAGCTCCCAGGCCACGACCTGCGGCTTCATCGGCTTGTCCCGCCGCGTGCCGCTCTCTTCGATCATCCCCCACCACTCGCGCATGCCCTTCTGGGCGCGCTCCAGGAACCGCCGGTCGTCCTTGCGCTGGAGCAGTGGGACGAGCGCACGGAGCGCCTGGCGGCTGTCGCCGACGAGGCCGACGTCCACCGGATAGCGCAGGCCGATGCGCGTGGGGTTCACGTCGATCTGCACCCCGCGCGCCTGGCCCGGCTTGGGCAGAAACTCGATGTAGGGAAACGACGTGCCGACCATCAGCAGGGTGTCGCAATCCTCCAGCGCTTCCTGAGCCGGCCGCGTGCCGAGGAGGCCGATCGTGCCGACGCTGTACGGGCTGTCGTCCGGCACGGCCGCCTTGCCGAGCAGGGCTTTGACGATCGGGGCGGCGAGGCGATCCGCCACCTGCTCCAGCTCCTCGGTGGCGTGGATCGCGCCCTGGCCGGCGAGGATCGCCACGCGCGTGCCGGCGTTCAGCACGTCGGCCGCGCGGCGGAGGTCCTCCTCCGACGGCAGGGGGGCGCCGTGCGCGTACGTCAGCGACGCGTGGTGCGGGATGTTGCGCCGGGACCGGTCGCCCGTGAGCCGCACTTCGTGCTCCTGGATATCGACCGGCATCGACACGTGCGCCGGCCCGCGATACGCGAGCGCGGTGCGGCAGGCGAGCCCGGCGACGTTCTCCACGTGGCTCGGCCCCATCACGCGGGCGTTGTAGACGCAGGCGTCCATGAACAGCTTGTCCAGCTCGACGTCCTGCTGCGTGTACGTCGAGATCAGATCATGGTACGGCATCCCTGTGAGCGCCAGGACGGGCTGCCCGTCCATCTTGGCGTCGTAGAGGCCGTTGAGCAGGTGGATGCCTCCGGGGCCCGAGGTGCCGAGGCAGCAGCCCAGCTTGCCGGTGACCTTGGCGTACCCGCACGCCATGAACGCGGCTCCCTCTTCGTGCCGCACGTGGACGAACCGGACCGTGTCCCGCCGCTTGCGGAGCGCTTCCATGATGCCGTTGATGCCGTCGCCCGGAAGGCCGAACACGACGTCGACGCCCCAGTCGTGGATCGTCTCGATGAGCACATCCGCCGCGGTCACCGTCATGAGCGTCCTCCTCCCGGCCGATCGGGCCGAGCTGCGGGATCATGCGCACCCGGTTCGGCGTGCCGGCGCGGTCCCTCGTCGGTCCGGCGAGGGGCCCGCGGGGGTCTGCCCCGAGCGCGCGTTCGACTCCGTTCCTCCGATAGGAAGCGACGCGCAGACCCCGCGTGGCCCTCCCTGACCGACGCCGCTAGCGTGGCAGCGCCTGCGGCAGCGCGAGCAGCTCGAGCCCCGTCTCGGGGTCCCGCTCGCGCCGGATCTCGCCGTCGAGCTTCGTCAGGAACACCTCCAGCGTCGGCCGCACCACCGCCTCGCTCAGGTGCCCGTTGTGCGCGCGCGTCTGCGCATCGCTGACCGAGACGTGCACGTGGAGGACCGGCTGGCCGCCCCCGTCCCGGGCGATGCTGCCGAGGAGGCTCACGACCTCGACCTGCTCGTCGAGCTCGCGATCGAGGTACCGCTTCTGTGCCACGTCGAAGTAGCGCAGGCGCACGCGGCTGAGCGCGCCGATGGCGAGGAAGTACGCTCCACGGATGTCCTCGTGCAGAGCGAAGCTCCGCAGGCTCGCCATCACCTCTTCGCCGGGGTCCAGCTTGATGACGTAGTGGGTGCCGAACCGCTGGAACTGCATCGGGGCCCTCCACCTCGTACTACTGTGTCTACCCGCGCGGGGCCGCTCCGAAACGCGGCGGCCCGCCCCGGGCGAGCCAGGAATCGGGTTTGGCGCGCCGGGCGCTGTGGGAGACCCTTGTCAGGGAAGCCAGACTCCGTTCCCGTGCACCGCGCCGGGCCGCCGCCGGCGTCTTCCACGGATGCGCCGAGCCTGACAGGAGCCGTGTCGATGAGCCGCAGCCAGAGCCCTCAGGTGGTCGTGATCACAGGAGCATCGGCGGGCGTGGGCCGGGCGACCGTCCGGGCGTTCGCGCGCCGGGGTGCCCATATCGGCCTGCTGGCCCGTGGGCGGGACGGCCTCGAGGGGGCGCAGCGCGAGGTGGAGGGCGAAGGCGGCAGGGCCCTCATCGTGCCGACCGATGTGGCCGACCCCGAGCAGGTGGAGGAAGCGGCCGCGGCCGTGGAGGAGTCGCTCGGGCCGATCGACGTGTGGGTGAACAACGCTATGACCTCGGTGTTCTCGCCCGTCAAGGAGGCAACCCCCGAGGAGTTCCGGCGGGTGACCGAGGTCACCTACCTCGGCACGGTGCACGGGACGCTCGCGGCGCTCCGCCGGATGCTCCCGCGCGATCACGGGACGATCGTGCAGGTCGGATCCGCGCTCGCCTACCGCGGCATCCCGCTCCAGGCAGCGTACTGCGGCGCCAAGCACGCGATCCAGGGGTTCACCGAGTCGCTGCGCTGCGAGCTGCTGCACGACGGCAGCAGGATCCGCGTGACGATGGTCCAGCTGCCGGCCCTCAACACGCCGCAGTTCGGATGGGTCAGGACCCGGCTGCCCCGGCAGCCGCAGCCGGTGCCCCCGATCTACCAGCCGGAACTTGCCGCGGAGGCGATCGTCTGGGCCACGCGCCACGAGTGCCGGGAGGTGTACGTCGGCCTTCCGACCGCGGTGATCCTCCTCGCGAACAAGATCGTCCCGGGCCTCCTCGACCGGTACCTGGCCCGGAGGGGCTACGATGCCCAGCAGACCGACGGGCCGGTCGACCCCAACCGCCCGGACAACCTGTGGGAGCCCCTGCCCGGCGACCGCGGGGCCCATGGCGACTTCGACGACCGCGCGCGCCCGGGGGACGCCCAGTGGTGGGCCGCGACGCGCCGCGGATGGATCGCGCTGGGCGTGGGGGCGGCGGGGCTGGCCGCGGCGTCGGTGCAGCGGCTCTCCTCGCGCGCCGGCCGCGACCGGCCCGCGTGAGTGCCCGGGGCCAGACCCGGCGCCGCATCCGTCGCCGGGCCGAAGACGCTGCCGTAGACGGGCAAGGAGGGATGCCGATGGCGGCGAGCAGGTTTGTCAATCCCGATGCCCGGCCACTTCCCCTCCCGCTCGCGACGCTGATCTATAGCCTCGCGCAGGATGGCGCCGACGAGGAGCTCGGGGAGGTAGCCGATGAGCTGTGGGCCGCGCTGCTGAGGGACGGCCGGGACATCGCCGATCGCGCACGCGACCTCGTCCACTCCGACACGGTGGACGTGCGGCCGGACGAGATCGATGACGAGGCCTGGGCGCAACTCGAGTCGGCGGCCGGCGTGATCGTCACGCGAAACTCCGACGGGAGCATCTCCGTCCAATCGTTCCGGGACGGCGCAGATCTCGCCGCGTCCTGGAACGCGCTGGCGGTCGAGCTATCGCCCGCGGAGCCGGGGTCGCAGTGGACCCGGACGCCGGAGTCGGACGAGAACCCGACGTAGCCCACCCGTCCCCACGCCAGCAGATCGGTGGGGTAACGCGCCGGCGGGGACCCCGGCAGAGCCGGCTCCGGCGACGCGAATCGCCGCGGGTGGCCCCATTGCGGTATGGCCACGGCGGTCGCGAGGTGCTTTAATGGAAGCAACGCGCAGCAGACCATGAAGGGAGCGTGACCGATGGCCCGCCCCAACTATAACGCTGCAAAGCGGGCGAGGGAGCTCAGGCGGAAAGCCAAGCGGGAGGCGAAGCTCGCCCGGAAGCACGCGCGGAAGGCCGAGCAGCAAGCCGGGACCGGGCCGATGAGCGAGGGCGCGCCCCTCACGCCGGCCGTCGAGCCGAAGGCAGCCGAGTAGCACCCGGGACGAGGCCCGCGCCTGGTCGACCGCCGCATCGCGCCGGGCTACGGCTTGGTGACCGGCGGGACGGTGCCGCTGAGCAACCACCGCACCTTTGCGCGCAGGTCGTCCGGATCCGGCTGCCAGAAGTCCAGCCTCATCCGCGCGAGGGCGTCCCACCGCACGAGGGGCCGCCCCTCGATCGTGTACGCGGAGATCGACTCCGGGGCGAGACCCTGAACCCGCCGGGCCCACCCCAGGATCTGTGAGCCCGTCAGGTCGGTCTCCACCTCGCCCCGCGCCGTCTCGACGATCTGCGGGAGGCGAATCCACACCCCGGGGCGGCGCACCGCGGCGAGGGCCGCGCGGAGGAAGTGTTGCTGCCGCCGGATGCGGCCGATGTCGCCCTCCGGGTCGTTGCGGAACCGCAGGTACTGTTCGGCCCGCGCGCCGTCCAGGACCTGCGGTCCGGGGCTCAGGTTGATGATCAGCCCCTGCTGGCGGTCCGTGTAGACCATCCGCTCCTCGACCGCGATCGGCACGCCGCCGATGAGGTCGACGAGGTGCCGCATCGCCGGAAGGCTGAAGACGACGTAGTGCGCGATCGGGATGCCCAGCAGCTTGACGACCGCGGCACGGGCACGGCCGATGCCGCCGGTGGCGTACGCGTGGACGATCTTCGTGGTCCCGATCCCCGCGAGCGTCACCCCGATGTCGCGCGGGACGCCGAGGATCCGCGCGGCGCGCCGCGCATCGTCCCACTGCACCACCATGATCGTGTCGGTGCGGTGCCGGTCTTGGGTTAGGCCGACCACGAGGAACCGGACATCCCCCGGCGGCACGGCAGGGTTCGGCAGGGCCCGCTCCCCGGACGCGGGCCGGGCGCCGGAGGGCGCCGTGCGCTGCGCGGCCGGTGGGCCGGGGGCAGGCCGCGGCAGGGCGGCGAGGGCCAGCACGGCGAGGACGACGACACCCCGCAGAAGGCGCTGCGCGAGCCGACGGATAGGCACGACGGTGGCTCCCGTCCGGATCGTCTGGGGCCATCGCAGCCGGGGGAGCAGAGGCGGCGCTGCGGCGTGGAGCGGCCGCGCCCCGGATCCAGGCCATGCTACCCTTCGCGTTGACGACGGCCGGTCCTGCCAGCGGGCTGCAGGATCGGTCCCGGCGCGGCTGGAAGCCGTAGGAGCATAGCCGGAGACAGTCTCCCGGAAGAAGGCCCGGAGGCCGGATCCAAAAGCCGGCCCCCCTGGACCGAGACGGTTCACGCCAGCTCCGAAGGCGTTTGGCCGCGTCGCGACACCTGTGACGGTTGCGAGGTGCCTGGGATGGGGAATTCTGCGATCGGACGCTCGCTGCGCCGCGTCGACGGCGAGGAGAAGGTCACCGGGCGCGCGCAGTTCGCCGCAGACCTCGAGATGCGCGGGCTGCTGCACGGGCGTATCCTGCTGAGCCCCCACGCGCACGCGCGCCTCCGGCGCGTGCCGAAGGCGGCGGCGCTCGCGTGCCCCGGGGTGGTCGCCGTGCTGACCGCCGAGGACCTCCCTCCGGGGGATGCGGTGCCCGCGCAGCGAGGGCGCGCGCTGCTGGCCCGCGGCGAGGTGCGCTTCGCCGGCGAGCCGGTCGCGCTCGTCGTGGCCGAGTCCGAGGCCGCGGCGCAGGACGGCCTGGACAGGCTCGCGGCTGCCTGCGAGTACGAGCCGCTGCCGGCCCTCGTGGACCCGGAGGACGCAGAAGATCCGGCCGCGCCGCCGGTGCAGCCGCACCTGTCGGGCAGGAGCGCCGAGGCGCAGCTTCACGCGGCGCTCGCCACCGCAGAGGAGCCCGAGGAGCCCGGTCCGAGCAACGTCGCGAGCCGCGTGCGGTTCGTCCGCGGCGACGTCGAGCGGGGGCTCCGGGACGCGGCGGTCGTCGTCAGCCGGCGGTTCCACACGTCGATCGTGCACCAGGCCTACATCGAGCCCCACGCCACGATCGCGGAGTACGACCCCGCGCGGCGCCGGGTGACCCTGTGGACCTCCACCCAGGGGCTGTTCTACGTCCGCGAGCACGTCGCGGCCGTCCTCGGGCTGCCGGAGTCCTCCGTCCGCGTCGTCCCGATGACCGTCGGCGGGGGGTTCGGGGCGAAGATCCTGCTGCTGGAGCCCCTCGCGGCCGCGGCCGCGAGGGCGCTGCGGCGCCCCGTGCGGATCGTCCTCACGCGCGCCGACGAGTTCCGGACCGGGACGCCGGCTCCGCGATCGACGATCGAGGTGACGATGGGCGCGCGCCGCGATGGGACGCTGACCGCGCTGCGGGCGCGGCTCTTGTTCGATGCCGGCGCCCTTCCCGGGGCGCCCGTCAACATCGCCGCCCTGCTGCTCAGCGGCGCCTATCGCATCCCGCACCTCGATGTCCGCGGGCGGGAGGTCCTGACCCATAAGCCGCCGATCGGCGCATACCGGGCGCCCGGCGCGCCCCAGGCGACGTTCGCGGTGGAGTCGATCGTGGACGAGTTGAGCCGGGCACTCGACCTGGACCCGATCGAGTTTCGCCTCCGCAACGTGTGCCAGGGAGGCGACCCGATGCCGACCGGCGAGCCGTGGCCCCGCATCGGCCTCCGCGAGGCGCTGCTCGCCCTGCGCGAGGACCCGCTCGCGCGCCGGGTCGGTGCCGCGTCCGCCCGCGGAGGCCGCGACACGACGCTGGAGGGCGTCGGGGTGGCCGTCGGGGGCTGGCTCGGCGGCCTCGAGCCCGCGAGCGCGTGCGTCCGGCTGAACACCGACGGGACCGTGCAGATCCTCGTCGGCTCCGTGGACATCAGCGGGACGGCTACCGGCCTCGCGCAGATCGCCGCCGAGGCGATGGGCATGCCCGTCGACCGCGTGCAGATCGCCGGCGTGGACAGCGACAGCGCGCCGGCCGCCGGGATGTCCGGGGGCAGCAAGATCACCTACACCGTCGGCGCCGCGGTGCAGCGGGCCGCAGAGGACGCGCGCCGCCAGCTCCTGGCCATCGCCGCGTCCCGGCTCGAGGCGGCGCAGGCGGATCTGGAGATCGTGGACGGAAAGGTGCAGGTCAGGGGTGCGCCGGTCCGCGCCGTGGCCGTCTCCGAGCTCGCCCGCCTCACCTCGGGCTTCGGGGCGGGCTGGCCCCCGGTCTTCGGGGTGGCATCGGATGCGATCACCCAGCGCGCCCCCGCGTTCGGGGCGCACGCGGCGCGGGTGCGGGTCGATCGCGAGTCGGGCCACGTGCAGGTGTGTGAGTACGCAGTCGCGCAGGACGTCGGGCGGGCGATCAACCCCGCGGCAGTGCGCGCACAGATCCACGGCGGCGTCGCGCAGGGTATCGGTTGGGCGCTGCTGGAGCGGATGGAGTTCGACGAAGCGGGGACGCTCGTCACCGGCAGCTTCCTCGACTACGCCGTCCCCCGGCCCCGGGACGTGCCGCCGATTCGCGTGACGCTCGTCGAGGTGCCGTCGGAGCGAGGTCCGTACGGCGCCAAGGGCGTGGGCGAGCCGCCGGTGGTCCCGGTCGCAGCGGCCGTCGCCAGCGGGATCGCGGCCGCGAGCGGCGCGCGCCCGACGCAACTGCCGATGACCCCCGAGGTCGTCCTGCGCGCGCTTGCACAGCGCGGCGGATGAGCCGGTATCAGGTGGCGATCGTCGGGGCCGGCCCCGCCGGGCTCGCCGCGGCGGGGGAGGCGCACGCGGCCGGAGCCCGCGCCCTGCTGATCGAGGAGCGCCCGGCACTGGGGGGGCGCGCCATGATCGTGCCCGGCGCCCGCGGCCTCACCGAAGGGCTGATGCGCGACCTCGGTGGCGTCGACGTCTGGCGCAGCAGCCCGGTCTGGGGGCTGTTCGGCCGCGCGCTCGCGGTGCTGCGCGGCGACCGCACGGAGATCGTCACCGCCGACGCGGTGATCCTCGCGACCGGCGCCCGGGAGACGATGCTGCCGTTCCCGGGCTGGACGCTCGACGGGGTGATGACGGTTGAAGCCGGGTGGGAGGCCGTCCGGGGCGGCCGCATTGGGTCCGGCACCGGCCCGGTGATCGTCACCGGGGGCGCCGAGGCCGGTGGGCTCGCGACCCGCCTCGCCGACCGAGGGGTCGCCGTCGCGACCGTCGGCCCCGCCCGGCCCTCCGGAGCGTCGGAGGGTATCCCGCACCACGCCGGGGCCCTCGCCGCAGCCGAGGGCGGTGAGGTGCTCGAGCGCATCGTGCTGACGGACGGCGCCGTGCACGAGTGCCGGATGCTCTGCGTGGAGTCTCCGCGGGTCCCGCTCGTCGAGCTGGCGCGCCTCGCGGGCTGCCCCTGTACCTACGAGCCGCGCCTCGGGGGGACCGTGCCGCGCTACGACCCGCGGTTCGCGCTGCACGGTCCGACGCCGCAGCTCTACGTCGCCGGCGACGCAGCGGGCGTGGACAGTCCCCGCGCGGCGGCCGAGACGGGCCGTCTCGCCGCGCGCTACGCGTTGCAGGCGCTCGGGCTGCTGGCCGATGCCCAGGCAAAGATCGAAGAGTCCAGGCGCCGGCTGGCCGCCGCCTCGTATCCGATGCCCGGGCGCGCGCGGGAGGCCCTGATGCTCGGCGCCGTGCCCCTCGACGTCATGGAGACGCTGGACGTGCCCGGCGAGACGGTGATCTGTCCCTGCGAGGGCGTGACGGTCTCCGCGCTTGCGGCCGCCGTGGCCGAGGACGCGAGGGCCCCCGACGACCTCGCCCGATGGACGCGTTGCGGGATGGGCGTCTGCCGGTGGCGCCGATGCGGGGAGCCGGTGCTCAGGTGGCTGGGCGGCGCGCTCGGCGTGCCGATCGGCCGGCTGCCGCTGCCGTCGGTGACGCCGCCGGTGCGGCCGGTCCCCATCTCGGCGCTCGCCCACTCTGGCGCGCCGGCCCCAGCGGGTCATGCCTGATCGGCCGGGCGGATACGAGGTCGGGATCGTCGGCGCTGGCATCCTGGGGTCCGCGATCGCCTACGCTCTGGCCAAGCGGCGGATTGCGAGCGTGGTGCTCGACGAGAGCGGGGTTGGGGGCGAGGCGCCCGATACGATCTCCGCGCCGGTGCGCGCGCACGTGGACGCCCCGGCCCAGTACGCAGCGCTGTGCCGGCGCGGCGCCGACCGCTTCCCCGCCCTCCAGGAGGAGATCGGTCCGGTCGAGTACCTCAGGGCCGGCGGGCTCGCCCCGGCCTTGACGGAGGACCAGGTCGCGGCCGGCTCGCAGGTGGTCGAACGCCACGCGGCGATGGGCCTGCCGGTGCGCTGGCTCTCGCGTGAGGAGGCCCTGCGGCGGGAGCCGGCGCTCTCGCCTGCGGTGTTGGGCGCCGTCTACTCGCCTCACGATGGGTCCGTCAACCCGTTCCTCCTGATCCGGCGGCTCCTCTCGACCTCGCGACGGCTCGGGAGCGGGCTGGTCCTCTACTGCCGGCACTTCGTGGTGGAGCCCCGCGGCGGCGGCTTCCTTGTGCGGACCGCCCGCGGAGAGACGCAGGTCCGGCGCCTCGTGCTCGCCTCCGGGCACGGCGTGGCCGACGTCGGCCGCCAGCTCGGCGTTGTGCTGCCCCTCCGCCGGATCCGTCGGCTCGTGCTGGTCACGGGGAAGCATCCTCCCCTGTTGCGACACGTGCTCGCGCGAGCGTGGCAGCAGCTCACCGGGGAAGTGGTCATCGAGTCGGACGCCGGCGATACGGGAGCAGGCCCGGGGGTGTCTCCCGAGGAGATGGAACAGCTCGCCCGCAGCGCGGTCGCCACGGTGCCATCGGTGAGCGAAGCGCGCGTGATCCGCGCGATCGCCGGGGTGCGGCTCCTCCCCGCGGGGCGTCCGCTGGTCGTCGGCCGGGTGGAGGACGGGGTCTATGCGGCGGTAGCGGCCCATGCGGTGACGCTCGCGCCGCTCGTCGGCGACGCGATAGCCGAGCTCGTAGCCAACGACCGTCTGCCCGCGGGCTGGGAGACCTGGGATCCAGGCGATCCGGGCTCACAGCCCGGAGACGAGGACCCCGCGCCCGTTGCGACCAGGACGCCGCGCGCCGGGACGCCCGGCAGGCCTCCCGGGGGCCCCGGGGGCGGGGGTCGGGGCAGGCAGGATTCGGGTTCGACCCCGTAGTAATAGGGGGACGACTTGACGTGGGCAGCTTGCCCCAGGGGAGGAAGGAAGAGAGTATGCCGAAGGGTACGGTGAAGTGGTTCAACCGGGAGAAGGGCTACGGATTCATTACCCCGGAGGAAGGCAAGGACGTGTTTGTTCATTATACCGGCATCGCCGGCGAGGGATTCCGCAACCTCGAGGAAGGGCAAATCGTCGAGTTCGAGATCACCCAGGGACAGAAGGGTCCGCAGGCTCAGAACGTGAGGGTAGTAGGGTAGGACGAACGACTCATACCTGTAGCCCATAGCCGGTTTCGAGGGCGCCGGGCCGATCGGCCCGGCGCCATTCATTGTGCCGACTCCCCTGTAGTGCGGGAGAGCGAGCTTCACCGAATGAATACTCACTCATTAATGACGTCTTTCCGACCTTGCACGCGCATCCCACGGTCGTCGGCTCAAATCAGGCGCGCGACCCGTGCTTCGGGAGTGTTGCGCCTCCCTTGATATGCATGCTAGATTAAATCGAGGAGCGACGGACAGATGGCGCGGAGGTCCACGAGCACGAGTCTTCGGCGGACCAGGGCGACGATGGCCGGTTCGAAGGTCGCCGGGGCCAAATCCGCCCCACGGCCCAGGAGATCGCCTCGCGCGCGTGGCCGCGTGAGGGTCGTGCGGTCCCGCTCAACGGGAGCGCGGAAGCCGACCCGTCCTCTGCCCGCGCCGGAGCCCCTCGGCGAACGGCTGTTCCTCGGTAGCCTCGAGCGCAGCCTGCGGGATCACCGCGCGCTCTGGGAGGCGCTGGCCCGACGATGAAGTACCTGACCGCGGACCAGCTCAAGACTGTGAACCAGCGGATGATCCGCGCCACCGGAGGGCTCTACCTGGCCGGTGAGCAGAACGTCGTCTATCCACCGAGCCTGGAGTCGCTGGTCAACTACGTCCAGACGAGAATCGCCCTGCGCCCGCAGCCGACCGTCTGGGATATGGCCGCGTTCTACCTCGATCGTCTCGTCCGGGATCAGGTCTTCCACGACGGCAACAAGCGGACGGCGCTCGAGGCCACGCGGTTGTTCCTCGAGGGCGCGGGTTACCGCCTCGTGCTGAGCCCGCCGCCGGAGGTGTTGGAGTTCATCACGGCCGTGGCGCGCGGGGGGATGACCCGCGAGGAGATCGCGGCCTGGCTGCGGAGCCGCTCCAAGCGCAAGACGAACGGCCGGCGAAACGGGAAACGATAGGTGAGCACGCGGGGCCGGGCAGCCGGCCCCGCGCTCGTCTCGCGCCGGATGTCTGCCCCAAGGCCGCCGGGCTGGCGGCGATGCGCAGGTTTTTGCGGTGGATGCTGGCGCCGTCCGCGGACGAGCGTCGCGTGCGGCGCACTACGCTCTTGACACGCGCAGGTGCCGGAGGGATGATGGGGCCAGTACGGAAGGAGGTGATGCGGATGGCCTATAATGGTAGACGCTCTGCGCTGTACCGTCCGACCTGCCACCAGTATCCGCGCTCCGAGGTGATAGCCGGGTAGCAGTCGCGCACCGGTCTGCCATCGGGCTGCGGCCCAGCTGGTTGACGACGGTGCGGCGGGAGATCCCGAGTACGGCTTCCTTTGCGCTCGCAGGTCCCGAGGGAGCCGCCGCACAGAAGGCATAGAGGACAAGGGAAGGGACGAGGGGCCCCGCGCGTTCGCGCGGGGCCCCTCGCGTGCCCCGTCCCGTCGGCGGCGCCGCGCCTCAGCGCTACGGCTTCGGGATCGCCCCCCAGAGATGGTCGCTGTCGAGGTAGATCAGGTCGAACAGCATCGTGCCGCGCGTGAGGCCGCTCGACACGCGGATCGCGCGAGTCAGCCTGGCAGGAGCGCCGTCGTAGAGGGAGACGAGGAGGGCTCCCACGAGCGGCGTATCCCCGTGCACGAGGGAGAGGCCCAGTGCGGCCCCGCCCTGGACGCTGATCTCGGCATGGTGGTGGCCGCGGATCGCCTCCCAGATCGTCACCGGCCGGTAGTACAGGCCGATCATCAGGTAGTCAAGCAGCGGCGCCTGGCCGGCGCGCACCCACCGCTCCCCGATCCAGTCGTACGGCGGGTGGACGTCGGGGCTCGCCCAGTTGGAGCCTTCCTCGTAGTACACCGGGTACCACGCCCCGACGTACATCGCCACGGCGACGCGCGGCCGGAGCGCGCGTACCAGATGCGTGACGGCCCGGGTGTAGGACATGATCGTGTGTGCCCGGTAGCCCAGCCACTGGCGGTACAGCGGGCCGGGACGCCGGGCGACCCAGTACCCCCGGGGGACATAGGTGTAGATATCGTCCGGCCAGTGCGCCACGGGATGGCCGATGAACCGCTCGAACGCGGCCCGGCTCAGGTCTGAGAAGTCCTCGCTGAGGTCCTGGTAGCGTGTCCGGTCCAGGATGATCCCGTCGACGTCGTAACGCGCGAGGATCTCGTACACGACGCCGAGCTCGTAGTTCCACACGCGGGGATCCGCCGGGCTGGCGAACGCGAAGATGCTGTGGGCTGAGGATGGCGCCATGCGCGTCTCGACCGGGCCGATCGTCACCCTCGCGCCCGCCGGCAGCGCCCGCAGCAGCCAGGCGCCCGCCTGGCCGTTGCCTGACAGGACGTACCCGCCGCGCGGGATCGCGGCCGGGCCTGGATCGGCGGCGGCCCCGGCGCGGTCTCGGACGTCGACGACGGTGCCGCCCGAGACCGCGACGTCGACGCCCCACCGTGAGGTCGGCGCCTCCGTCCCGCTCGCCGGGGTGTAGAGGACCAGCGCGTCCTCCTCGCGTGGAACATCCACGCCGGCGAGCGCGTAGGAGTCTCCGGAAGGGGCCAGCACGCGGCGTGTCGCCAGGTACGCCGTCGCCTGCCACTCGGGGTGGGTGAACGCGGGGCCGGCGCGGAGCGGGGTGAATCCCTCGCCGAACGTGTTCACGGCGGCATCCACGCAGAGGCCCCGGGCGTGGGCTTCCGCGACGATCGTGCCGAGCATGTCGTAATCGCGCGGATACCACTGCGATGGCGGCGGGTACGCCGGCGGCGCGCTGTGCGGGATCGGCGAGGTGTCGATCGTCGGCGCGAACGCGCTCGGGTATGTGACGAACCCCCACGCGTTCTTCGCCTCCGGCATCACCGTATCGACGCCGGCGGCGCGCGCGCGGTCGAGCGCGCTGCGGACGCCCTCCCGCGTGCTGAGGGCCACGAGGTTGGCCCCCGGCTCCATCCACAGGGCCAGCCGGGGGGGCGTGCCCGAGGCCTTCCGGTGGGAGCAGGCGGCGCTGCCGGCGTCGGCGCGGGCGGCGGCGGGGCCGAGGCCGGAGAGGACGAGAGCGGCGGCGATCAGGAGTGACCCGGCGTGGCTGCGGCGCATCGTATGCTGTCCGATGTGTCGCGCAAGCAGTTCGCGGGCTGCGCGGGAACTCCCTTCAGGATCGCGCCGGAATCCGGGAGCGGCCGCGGCGGGGTACGGTCTTGCGCCCCTCCGAGCCAGTGATTAGGATAGAGGCTGTCCGCGTGGAAGGGAGTGGTCACGTGTGATCCAGGCCGACTCGCTCTCCCGCAGCTACGGAGAGCGCTGGGCCATTCGCGACGTCTCGTTCCAAGCCCGGGAGGGGGAGATCCTCGGGTTCCTGGGCCCCAACGGGGCCGGCAAGACAACCACGATGAGGATCCTCACAGGGTTCCTCGCCCCCACCTCCGGCCGGGCGACCGTCGCCGGCTACGATGTCGTGGAGCGGCCGCTCGATGCCAAGCGGCATCTCGGCTACCTGCCCGAGGTCGCGCCGCTCTACGATGACTTCACGACCCGCGAGTACCTCGCCTTCGTCGCGCGCCTGAAGCAGGTCGAACGGCGGCGGATCCCCGACGCGGTGGACCGGGCGATGACCCTGTGCGGGGTGACCGACGTCGCGGACCGGCTCGTCCGCAACCTCTCCAAGGGCTACCGCCAGCGCGTCGGCCTGGCGCACGCGATCGTCCACGACCCGCCGGTGTTGATCCTCGACGAGCCCACCTCCGCGATGGATCCGAGGCAGATCGTGGAGATCCGCAACGTGATCAAGGGCCTGCGCGGCGGCCACACCGTCATCCTCAGCACGCATATCCTGCCGGAGGCCACGGCGGTGTGCGACCGCGTCATCATCATCAACGACGGCACGATCGTCGCCGTCGATACCTACGAACAGCTCGCCGCGCGCCTGCGGAACTCCGAGAAGACGCTGGTGCGCATCGCCCGCGCGGCGGGGGAGCTCGCGGGACGCCTCGGCCGGATCCCCGGCGTGCTCCACGTCACGCCCGCAGGCGACGGGGCGCTCGTCGTCGAGGCGGCGCTCGGGCAGGATGTCCGGGAGCAGGTCGCGCGCGTGGTCGTCGAGGCCGGCTGCGGCCTGCTCGAGCTGCGGCCGGTCGCGATGAGCCTGGAGGATGTGTTCCTCAAGCTTGTGACGCACGAAGAGCCGCCGGCGGCCGCGGACGGCGCGGACATCCCGGCGCGCGGGAGAGCGCCGGGGACGGGGACACAGGCATGAGCGGCGCCGTCATCATCGCCCGCAAGGAGCTCAAGCAACTCTTCAGCTCACCGATCGCCTATGTGGCGCTGGCGATGTTCTTCCTCGTCACGGGGTTCCTGTTCTTCTCGCTCGTCGGCGTGTACACGACGCAGGTGCTGCAACTGCAGGGGACGCCCCCGCCGGACTTCAACCCGACGCGGATCATCTTCAGCCCCCTCTACCAGGACACGAGCTTCGTGCTGATCCTGCTTGTGCCGGTGCTGACGATGCGGCTGGTCTCCGAGGAAGATCGGACGCGCACGATGGAGCTGCTTGCGACCTCGCCGGTCACGAGCACCGGCATCATCCTCGGCAAGTACCTGGCCGCCCTGGTCCTGGTCCTGGTCCTCCTGGCCGTCAGCGTGTACATGCCGCTGAGCCTCGCCGTGATCGGGAGGCTCGACTGGGGCCTCCTCGCGTCGCTGTACATCGGGATGCTGCTCCTCGGCGGGGCCTTCCTCGCGATCGGGCTCTTCGCGTCGACGCTCAACGAGAACCAGATCGTCTCGGCGGCGATCGGGTTCGCGCTGCTCCTGCTGTTCTGGGTGCTCGGGTTTGCGCAGCAGGCCTCCGGATCCACCGTGCAGCAGGTCCTGTCGGCGCTCTCGTTCTCCACGCACTTCACGAATCTCGCGGGCGGGGTGATCGACACCCAGGACGTGCTGTTCTTCCTGAGCCTCGCCGGGTTCTTCCTCTTCCTGGGCACGCTCGCCCTCGAGTCGCGGAAGTGGAGGTAGGCGGATGAGGCGCCGGAACACGCTGCTCGCGACCAACGCGTTGATCTCCGCCGCCCTCGTCGCGGCGCTGCTCGCGGGGCTCAACTACCTCGCGGCGGAGCACCACGTCCGCTGGGATCTCACAGCGACCCGGGAGCACTCGCTCGCCCCGCAGACGATCAAGGTCCTGCGGACGCTGCCGGGGCCCGTGCAGGCGATCGCGTTCCCCAGCGCCGACGCCAGCGCCCGGTACCGGGATCTGCTGGCCACGTACCAATACTACTCCAAGGACTTTCAGTACCGGATCGTGGACCCCGACCGGAACCCCACGGAGGCCCAGAAGTACAAGGTCACCTCCTACGGCCAGATCGTCCTCCAGCGAGGTCCGGCGTCGTACACGGTGGACGACGGGACCGAGGACGCGCTGACCAACGGCCTGTTGCACGTGCTGCAGACCGCCAAGAAGACCGTGTACGTCCTGCAGGGCGAAGGCGAGATCCCGCTCGACGACTTCACACGCGCGGGCATGGGCACGGCCAAGCAGGCGCTCACCGGGAAGGGCTTCGAGGTCAAGGCGCTGTTCCTCGTGAAGGAAGGCCGGGTGCCCGAGGACGCCGCTGCGGTCATCGTCCCCTCGCCGACGAAGGATCTGCTGCCCCAGGAGCAGGATGTCCTGACCCGGTACTACCAGGGCGGCGGGAAGCTGCTCGTCATGATCGACCCCCAGACGCCGGCCGGCGTCCGGGCCTGGGTGGCCTCGGCGTTCCACGTGAAGGCGCCCGGCGGGCTCGTGATCGACCCGGTGTCCCGGTTGCTCGGCGGGGACTTCGCCGTTCCGATCGTCACGCAGTACCCGTACAACGACATCACGCAGAGCTTCACGCTCGCGACGGCGTTCCCGGTGAGCACGCCGCTCGAGCCGGAGGCCAAGCCGCAGGGCGTCACGATCACGCCGGTCGTGAAGAGCTCGGAGGCCAGCTACGTGAAGGTCAACCTCGACGCCAAGGACGTCCGGTTCCAACCGGGCGTCGACCGCAAGGGACCCGCGGTGCTCGCGGTCGAGGTCGTCCCCAACCCGCCCGCCGGCTCCACCTCCTCGCCGCCGCCGGCCGCGGGGGGGGCCTCCAGGGCGGCGGCCCCGTCGAAGAAGCCGGCCCCGGCCGCGGCGCCCGCTCCGAAGGGCTCCGCGGTGGTCTTCGGCAACAGCGGCTTCGTCCGGAACACCTACATCGGCCTGGTTGGGAACCGGGATCTGTTCACGAGCACGGTGGCGTGGCTCACCCAGTCCGGCAACCTCGTGAGCATCGCGCCGCGGGTCTCCCCGTTCGACCCGTTCATCATCACCGGCCAGCAGGCACGGATGCTGTTCCTGGGTGGCGTCATCGTCCTGCCGGTCGCGCTGCTCGTGCTCGGCGGATCGGTGTACCTGCGGAGGCGCAGCCTGTAGATGAGTCCCCGCATCACGATGGCGCTCGCCGTCATCGTCGCGCTCGTCGCCGCCTACATCTTTGCCGTGGATCGCCCGATGGCGCAGCGGGCGGAGCAGGCCAAGCACCTGATCCAGCTCTCGAAGGACCAGATCACGGGGGTCACCCTGGACAGCGCCAAGGGGCGCGTGGAGCTCGCCCGGCGGGACGCGACCCACTGGGAGCTCACGCAGCCGGTCCAAGTGCCGGCTGCCTCCTTCTCGGTGAGCGACCTGCTCGACGCTCTGACCGGCCTCGTGCCGCAGCGGACGCTCGGAGGGGCGGGCTCGGACCTGTCCAGCTATGGCCTCGACCGGCCGGTCGCGCAGGTCACACTGCGCGCGTCCGGCGGCCGCACGGTCACCCTGCAGGTGGGGAAGCCCTCGCCCGTGGCCACCGCGGTCTACGCGCGCCTCGTCCCGGGCTCCTCGGTGTACCTCCTGGACAGCTCGATCAAGGACACGCTGTCCAAGTCCGCGACCGACCTCCGCCAGAAGACGCTCGCCGACTTCGCGAACGCGGACGTGCAGAAGGTGCGGATCACCTCGTCCAAGGGGCTCCTGGTCGTGGACCGCCTCGGGGCCGACCGCTGGCGCATCGAGGGCCCGCGCGCGTGGCCCGCGGACGACTTCAAGGTCACGGACCTGTTCTTCCCGCTCACGACATCGGAGGCGAAGAAGTTCCACGATGGCGTGGCGGGCCCGGCCACGTACGGGCTCGACCGCCCGGCGGTGACGATGGAGCTCGTGCTGCGCGGCCGGGCCGAGCCGCTGACAGCGCTCATCACCCGGCGGGGCAAGGTGGCGTACGCGATGATCGCCGGCACGCACACGGTGCTGGAGCTCGACCCGTCGGTCGAGGCCAAGCTCGCGCCCGACCCGATCCAGCTCGTCAGCCAGCGGGTGCTGCCCTACAACGCGCAGGACCTCACGGCCGTGGTCTGGCGGCGCGGCGGCCGGTCGCTGGAGATCCGCCGGCAGGGTCCCGGGTTCACGGGCGGAGGGCTCTCCGATAAGGACATCTCGGACATGTTCTCGTCGGTGAACATCCTCGATGCCGAGAAGGTCGAGCCGCTCGTCTCTCCACCATCGGGCCCCGCGGCGTTCGAGATCCAAACCGACGGCGCCGCGGACGCGCGCTTCCTCGTGGCGTTCTACCGCGAACCGAAGGGCGGCTGGCTCGCGATCGATCGCGCGCTGGGCCTCCAGTACCGCCTGAGCGCCAACGCGCTCGACGGTTTCCCGCAGGCGATCAAGACGTTCGTGGGCATTGCGCCGCCGAAGACCGCGGCCCCCGCCGCCCCGAAGACGAAGCCGCCCGCGCCCGCGAAACCCTCGCCGTCGCATCAGGGCAAGTAGGTCGCCCGGGCCGGGCACCTTACCCTCACCCTCCCGTCGCCGAGGGAGCACGCCCTCGGCGAGGGGCCCCTGCGGGCGCGGGCCGACTTACCCGGCACGCGCCTCGATGCCGCGCCCAGCGGAACGAAGAGGGCGTGCTCCCCGGGCATCGTGCGAGCGCGGAGGGCGCACGGGTTCTGTCCGTCGCTCCCACTCGAGGGAGGGATTCGCACGTCCGCTCCCGGGGGACCCTGCGCCCGCCCGTGCCGGTGTGGCCGCCCGGACGGCACGTCCTCGGAGGCGGCGCCTCCCGGGCCGCGTCACCACCGGCGGCCAGGGGAAGGGAGAGGATGCGCCGTCCAGGCGTTCCCCTCTCGGGAAGGATGACGCCTCGGCTGCGCAGAAACTGCCACGCTGCGTGACCATGGGGCCAGAATCGCAGCGCTGAACGACGGGATGCCCATCCTCCAGCAGACGCCGCACCATCGCCGCCGCGCGGGCGCGCTCTCCTTGGGGATCGCGCTCCTCCTCGCCGCCGGCCCCGCCGCGCTCGGCGCCTCCGGGCCGGAGGTCTGGCCGCAGATCCTCGCCTCCGCGGGCCTCACGCTGCCCGTGGCCGCGGGCATCGAGTACCGGCACATCACCCTGACGACGTCGGACGGACCGCTCGACATCCACCAGCTCCGCGTCGACCTGCGCAACCCCACGGTGCAGCTCAGCGTCGGGCTCGCGCGTGACCGGCTGATGAGCGACGACGAACCGGTATCGTCGATGGTGATGCGCAGCGGCGCGATCGCGGGGGTGAACGCGGACTACTTCGACATCCACCAGTCCGGCATTCCGCTCAACATCGTCGTCAAGGACGGGCAGCTCCTGCGGAGCCCGTGGCGGTGGGTGGCGCTCGTCGTGGGCCGCGACGGCCTCGCGCGCATCATCCGGTATCGGTGGACAGGCTCGGTCGCGCTGGTCGAGACGGGCGAGGCGCACCCGCTCGACGGATACAACAGCGGCCTCAGCGCCGGCGGGATCGTGGCGATCTCCAACATCCGCGGATACGGCGCCCCCCCACCGGACCCCGGGACGCGCCAGGTCGTCGTGGAGCTGACCCCGGCCGGCGAGGGCGGCCGCTACTTCGTCAAGCAGCTCTGGCCCCAGCAGGCGTTCTACGTCCCGTTCCCGCAGGACGAGATCATCCTCGTGGGGAGGGGGGCAGGGGCGGACTGGCTGCAGGCCAAGATGACCGCCGGGGCGCCCGTCCAGGTCAACCTGACGACCGACCCCGACTGGCACGATGCGCGGATCGCGATCGGCGGTGGGCCGGTGCTCGTGCAGAACGGGCAGGTCGTGGAAGATCCGGACGCGCCGGCTCCCAAGGAGCGAAACCAGCGGTACCCTGTGATCGCGGTCGGCATCGGGCCGGACGGCCAGAGCCTGACGTTCGTGGAGGTGGACGGCCGCCAGCCCGCGTTGAGCATCGGGCTGACGCGGCCGCAGCTCGCGCAGTATATGCAGCGGCTCGGGGCCTACCAGGCGATGGCATTCGATAGCGGCGGATCGGCGACGATGGTGGTGCGGCTGCCCGGCCAGCCGGCGCCCGCGGTCGTCAACTCGCCGTCGGACGGCAAGGAGCGGCCGGTCGCCGACGCCCTCCTGATCTCCACCACGGCGACGCCCGGCCCGCCCACGCGCATCCTCGTGAACGGCGGCCAGCCCGTCGAGGTGCTCGCCGGCGCGCGCGTGCCGCTCGCGGCGATCGGGGTCGACGCGCAGGGGAACCCGGTGCCGCTCGTCGATCCGCTGCGGGTGACCGGCCCTCCGGGCCTCGTGACGGTCGGCGCGGACGGCGTGGTCACGGCCGGGGCGTCCGCGGGCTCCGGGACCCTCACCGTGCAGAGCGGGGAGGCGACGGGGACGGTCAGCCTCTCCGTCGTGGCCCAGCTCGCCCGCCTCGTCGTGACCCCGGCCGCGACCAGCGTCGCCCCGGGGGCCAGCACGCGGTTCACCCTGCGCGGGGAGGACGCCGCGGGGCGGCCGGTCGTGCTTCCCCCCGATGCCGCGTGGACCGTGGAGCCGCCATGGCTCGGCACGGTATCGCCGGCAGGCGAGTTTACCCCGGGGGCGACCTCCGGCGCCGGGACCGTCACCGCGCGCGTGGGCGGCGCGGTCGCCCGCGCGCAGGTCGCGGTGACACCCGCGGCCGGCACCCCGGCGCGACGCCTCGATATCCCGGGCGGCCGGGGCGGCGGGAGCATCGTCCGCGACATCCTCGGCTTCGACAGCGGCGACTGGTCGTTTCGGGGCTACCCCGACACGGTCACGGGCACGCTGCAGCGCGTGCCGGCGCCCGGCGCCCAGGGCCATCCGTCCGCGCGGCTGGAGTACCACCTCGACGGGACGAAGACGCGGGCCGCGTACCTGATGACCAACCTTCCGCTGCCTGGGACGCCGGCCGGCATCGTGCTCTGGGTCTACGGCGACGGGAGCGGCGTCTGGCTGCGGGGCGTCTACGCGGAGGCGACCGGGGATCGCGGAACGGTGACGCTGGCCCGCCACGTCGACTGGCAGGGGTGGCGCGCGGTCACCGCGATGCTTCCGCAGGGGCTCGCCTACCCGATCACGTGGCTTTCGCTCTACGTCGTGGAGACCGATCCCTCTCGGACCCCCAGCGGCGTGATCTACCTCAGCAATTTCCGGGCGATCTACACGAGCGGGACAAAGTAACCTCGCGTGGTCTCCCGGCAGGCCAGCGACAGCTCGACGGGCGCAAGGCCCGCCCCGCGCCCGGCCGCCGGACGGCGCAGCGGCCCACCCGGAGGGGCGGTCCGGGACCCCGTCGAAGCCTCTGCACATCCTTGGACGCGTGCAGGAGGTGGCAGCATGACCCGTCGGTGGATCGCAGCGGCGGCCGTGGTCGCCTTGGCGGCGTGGGCGTTCCCGGCCAGGGCCGCGCAGGCGGCAGGGGAGGTGGCGCTCGCCCTGTTTGCTCCGCTGACCGGCTCGCAGGCAGACGTCGGTGTCTTCAACAGGAACGCCGTGGAGATGGCCGTGGCGGATGTCAACGCCGCGGGCGGCGTGCGGGCGCTCGGGGGTGCCCGGCTCCGGCTGGTGACGGTGGACAGCACGAGCGAGCCGGCGACCGACGTGGCGGCCGCCCAGCGCCTCGTCAGCACGACGAAGGTCGTCGCGGCCGTGGGGATGGGCATCAGCCCGCTTACGATCCCGGTCCAGTCCGTGTTCGAGCGGGCGCAGATCCCGTTCCTCGTCCACAACATCGCGCCGCAGACGACGACTTCGGGCTACCACTATACCTTCCGCATCGCGCCGACCGGCACCCAGTTCGGCGAGACGCAGGTCGAGTTCTTCAAGGCCCTCAACAGCGTGTACCACCTCGGGCTCAGCCGCGCGGCGGTCGTCTACGAGAACTCGGCGTACGGGACGAGCACCGCCGAGCCGATCAAGGCGCTCGCCAAGAACGCCGGCATCGAGCTCACCCTGTTCGAGTCCTACCCGCACGGGCTCACCGACGCGTCCTCCCTCGTGACCGACATCCGCAAGGCGAACGCGCAGGTGCTGTTTCCGGTCGGCTACACGACCGACGCGGAGCTGATCATCAACACGATGGCGGTCCAGCACGTCAAGCCGCTCATCATCGGCGGCGGCGCGGGGTTCATCTGGCCCGCGATGGGCAAGGACATGGGCGACAAGATGAACGGGCTCACGAGCGTCGCGTCCTGGAACTGGGACAGCAAGCACATCCGCCTCCGGCCCGACCTGTGGGCCATCGTGACCCGGTACCAGCAGAAGTACGGGACCTTCATGCCGGAGCACGCCGGGATGGCCTACGCGGAGGTGTGGGCGGTCGTGGAGGCGATGAACAAGGCCGGGAGCGCCGATGGGACGAAGATCAAGGATGCGCTGCACGCGCTCGACTTCACGCACGGCCCGATGACGCTGATGCAGCCCGGGCACGTGAAGTTCAACGAGCAGGGACAGAATATCTACGCGCACCCCGTCATGGTCCAGTGGGCAGGCGGGGCGCCGCACACGGTGTACCCGCCGACGGACGCGAGCCAGAAAGTCGAGGTCCCGAGGTAGCGCGCCAGAGACCGGCATCGGCGATGCGGCGGCCAGAGGCCGCCGCATCGCCCGCGTGCTCCGCGGATGGCGATCTTCCTCCAGGCGGCGACCAACGGGCTCCTCCTGGGCGGCGTCTACGGCCTCGTCAGCGCGGGCCTCACCCTGATCTTCGGGGTGATGCGGATCGTCAACTTCGCCCACGGCGAGTTCCTGATGCTGGGGATGTTCGCCACGTACTGGCTTGGGCGGGCCTCCGGCCTGCACCCGTACGTCCTGCTCGTGCCCGTCGGCGTCCTGATGTTCGGCGTCGGGTTGCTCGTGCAGCGGGCGCTCATCGACCGCGTGCTCGGCAGGACCGACGAGGCCCAGATCCTCCTCACGGTCGGCCTCTCCGCCTTCCTGCAGGGCGCCGCGCTGTTCGTGTGGGGCGCGGACTACCGGACGATCCCCACGCCGCTCGCGAGCGCCAGCGTCGCCGTGGGACCGGTCTACCTCTCGGTCGCTCGCCTCGTCGCGTTCGGCGTGGCGGTGGTGCTGGCCGCGGGGCTCTACGTGCTCCTCGTCCGCACGGACCTCGGCCGGGCGATGCGCGCGGCCGCGGAGAACCGCGAGGTCGCGCTCCTGCTGGGCATCGACACCGGGCGGATCTACCGGCTCGCGTTCGGGATCGGGACCGGCCTCGTGGGCGTCGCCGGCGCGCTCATGGCGCCGGTGCTGGCGACCTTCCCCACCGTGGGGACGCTGTTCGCGCTGACGGCGTTCGTCGTCGTGGTGCTCGGCGGGATGGGGGACATCGTCGGCGCGATGATCGGGGGGATGATCATCGGCGTCACCGAGGCGCTGATCGCCACGTACGTCGCGCTCGACCTGGCCCCGCTGGCGACGTTTCTCATCTTCCTGCTCATCCTGCTCGTCCGGCCACAGGGCCTCTTGGGGAAGGGCCGGGTGTGACGCCGGGCGAGTCGCCGCCGCTGGCCCACCCGGCGGAAGGCCTGGCGCCCGCGGGTCCCCGGGCCTCCCGGATGGCGCGGCGGCGCGGGCTGTGGGCGGCCGCCGCGCTCGCGGCCCTCCTGCTGGTGCCGTTCTGGCTCTCCGACCGCTACGTGATGCACCTGTGGGTGACGTTCTACCTGTTCGCGGCGCTGGCGCTCGCGTGGGATCTGATCGGCGGGTACGCCGGCCAGCTTTCGCTGGGTCACGCCGCGTTCTTTGCGCTGGGGGCGTACACGCCGGTCCTGCTGCTCCAGAGGTGGGGCCTCTCGCCGATCGCGGGCGGCGTCCTGGGGGCGGCGCTCGCGGCCGCGGTCGCGGTCGGCATCGGGTCCATCGTGTTCCGGTTGCGGGGCGTCTTCTTTGCGATGGCGACGATCGCATTCGCGGAGATCGTGCGCGCGCTGCTGCTCCACTTCCGCAGCCTCACGCAGGGCGACAACGGCCTCGCGATCCCGTTCACCGGCGAGCGTCCGCTCGACCTGATGTTCCGGTCCGAGGCGCCGTTCTACGTGATCGCGCTGGGTCTCGTGGTGGTGACCCTCGCGGTCACGGCGCGAATGCGGCGCTCGCGCATCGGCTACTACCTGCGGGCCATCCGCGACGACCAGGATGCCGCGGAATCGCTCGGCGTCGTCTCCAGGGATGTGAAGCTGGCCGCGCTCGTGGCGAGCGCTGCGCTGACGGCGCTCGGGGGCACCGTGTACGCGTTCGACATCGGCTTCATCAACCCCGACAGCACCGCTTCGCTCGGGCTGTCCATCGAGATCGCGATCATGGCGATCATCGGCGGCGTGGGCACGCTCGCCGGGCCCATCGTCGGCGCCGGGATGATCGTCGCGCTGACGCAGATCACCAACGCGGCCCTCGGCTCCCGCGGAGGGGCGAGCACGGCGCTGTACGGCCTCCTGCTCATGGTCACGGTGCTCCTCCGGCCGGCCGGGCTCGCGGCGCTCTGGTCTCGGCCGACGGGCAGGCGGGGGGAGCGCCGTGGCGCTGCTTGAGCTCACGGGCCTCTCGAAGTCGTTCGGCGGCGTCCGTGCCCTGCGAGAGGTCAGCTTCTCGGTGGACGAGGGCGAGATCGTGGGGCTCATCGGTCCCAACGGCTCGGGCAAGACCACGCTGGTGAACACGGTGACCGGGATGGAGCGGCCCGATGCCGGCCGGGTGCGCCTCGGGGGCCGGGACGTCACGGGGCTTCCGGCGCCGAGCGCGGCCCGCGCCGGGCTGGCCCGCACGTTCCAATCCCCGCGACCGTTTCTGCACATGACCGCGCTCGAGAACGTCGCCGTGGGGGCGCTCCTGCACGCGCCCCGGGTCGCCGACGCGTTGCGCGCGGCGGAGGAGGTGCTGGCGCTCGTCGGGCTCGCCGGCTCCTCCGGCCTTCCCGCGTCCGCGCTCCCGAGCGAGCGCCGCAAGCGCCTCGACCTGGCCCGCGCGCTGGCGCTCCGGCCCCGCGTCCTGTTCCTGGACGAGGTGATGGCCGGGCTCAACCCCTCCGAGCAGGCCGACGGCGTGGCGCTGGTCCGCCGGCTCAACGCGCTGGGGATCGCGATCGTGTACATCGAGCACGTCATGAAGACCGTGGTGACGCTCTGTCCCCGCGTCGTCGTCCTCGACCACGGTGAGCGGGTCGCCGAGGGTCCGCCGGCGGAGGTGCTGGCCGATCCGCGGGTCGTCGAGGCGTACCTGGGGACCGCCGGTGCTTGAGATCGAGGACCTGCACGCCGGGTACGGAGACCTGGACGTGCTCCACGGGATCACCCTCCGCGTGGCGGACGGGGAGACGGTCGCCCTCCTCGGCGCCAACGGGGCCGGGAAGACGACGCTGCTCCGCGCCATCTCGCGGCTGCACCCTGTGCGGGCTGGCGGCATCCGCTGGGACGGGCGCGACCTGCTGGCGGAGCCTCCTCACCGTCTGCCGGCGCTCGGGATCGCCCACGTCCCGGACGGGCGCGGCGTGCTCCGGGCGCTCACCGTCAAGGAGAACCTGGAGCTCGGCGCGTATATCCCCGCAGCCCGCGCGCACCGGCGGGAGAGCCTCGAGCGCGTGCTCGCGCTGTTTCCGATCCTGGCCGAGCGGCGCCGGCAGCCGGCGGGGACGCTCTCCGGCGGGGAGCAGCAGATGCTCGCGATCGGCCGCGCGCTCATGCTGCGGCCGCGGCTGCTGATCCTGGACGAGCCCTCGCTGGGCCTGGCGCCCAAGGTAGCGTCGCGCATCTTCGATGTGATCGAGCGGATCCGGGGAAGCGAGACGGCCGTGCTCCTCGTGGAGCAGAACCTCCATCGGGCCCTCGCGATCGCCGACCGCGGGTACGTGCTCGAGACCGGCCGGATCGCGCTCGCCGGGTCGAGCGCCGACCTGCTGCGGAACCCGAGCGTCCGCACCGCGTATCTGGGGATGTAGGCGTGCGATGCCGATGAGGCTCTTTCTCGCCGCGGCGCTGCTCGCGTTTGTCCTCGCGGGCACGATGCCCGGGGCGCTCATGGCGGCCCAGGATCGGCTCTCCGCGGCGGTGGACGCCTACCGCCACGGGGACCTGGACGCTGCGCGCGGCCTGCTCGAGACGCTCCAGCAGGATACGAGCCCCGCGGGGAGCCGGGCGGCCTACCTCCTGGGCGTCGTGGACCTCCGGCAGAAACGGTTTGCGGAGGCCGCGGCCGCGTTCGGCCAGGCGGCGGAGGGGCTGCCGGTCCTGGCCGACCACGCCGCCTACTACCAGGCGGTCGCCCTCTACGGCATGAACGAGTTCGGCCGCGCCGCCGAGGTGTTCCAGGGTGTCGTGGCGCGGTTTCCCCAGACGGCGCTGCGGGGCCTCGCGCTGTTCTGGGGGGCGGAGAGCCTCTGGCGTGCCGGCGCGCCGGAGGCCCCGGACGCGTTCCACCGCTACTTGGAGGAGTACGGCCAAGGCCGGCACGCGGCGCAGGCGTGGTTCGATATGGGGCAGGCGCTGGAGCAGCAGGGCCGGTGGGCGGAGGCGGCCCAGGCCTACCGGCGCGTCCCCTGGGCGCCCCAGAACGGCCCCTACGTCGGGCCGGCCCGCGCCCGGCTCGCGCAGCTCGCCGCGGCCCACGCGCTGCCGCCGGATGCCACGCCGCCGGAGGCGCTCTATCAGCACGCGCTGGCCGCGCTCGCCGCCGGGGACTGGCGCGCCGCGAGCGTGGAGCTGCGGCGCGTGCTCGCGATGCCCGGCGGGTGGACCGTCGCCGACGGAGCGCTGTACACGCTCGGCGTGCTGGCCTACGGGGGCCGCAGCTTCGATGCGGCGGTGAGGTTCTTCTGGCGCGATGTGAATCTCTGGCAGCTCCACGGCGACGACTCGCTCTTCTACCTGGAGCGGATCGCGCTCCTGCGCGGCCGCGAGGCCGAAGCGCTCGGCCTCGCGCGCATGCTCGCGCAGGCCTACCCGAAGTCGTCGCTGGCCGCGCGCGGCCTCTACGCCGTCGCGGCGGCGCGCGAGGAGCGCGGGGCGCTGGGACCCGCGCTGGCCCTCTACCGCGAGGCGGCGGAGCGCTTCCCGGCGAGCCGGTGGGGCAGCCAGGCGCGCTGGGAGATCGGGTGGATCTACTACCAGCAGGGCCAGGTCGCGGCCGCGCGCGCGGCCTGGCTGCGCCTGGCGCGGGAGGCCCCCGGCACCGACGCCGCGGCGGCGGGCCTCTACTGGGCCGCGCGCGCGGCCGCCTCTCTCGGCCGGCCCGACCTGGCGGCCGAGGCGTACCGGCAGGCCGCCCAGGAGTACCCCGATACCTACTACGGACAGCAGGCCGCCGCGCGGCTCGGCGCCCCGCTGCGCGTCGGGGTGGGGCCGCCCCTCCCGGATCCGCCCCCCGGGGAGCTCGTCTCGCTCGACCGCTTCCGGGAACTGGACGCCCTGGCGCAGACCGACGATGCGACGCGCGAGCTCGAGGTCGCATCCCAGACCGCGCCGCGGCGCTATCTCGCGCAGGTCGACGCGTTGCTGAGCCAGCGCTACGCGCAGCAGAACCAGATCGCCCTCGCGATCCGGACCGCGGAGCAGTCCCGCGACCAGGCGGGGGCCGCGGCCGGGCGCGCCCTGCCGCTCGCGCTGTGGCAGGCGCTCTACCCGCAGGCCAACTGGCCGGCGATCGCGCAGGCGGCCGCGCGCGCCGGCGTGGACCCGTATCTCGTCGCCGCGGTGATCCGGGAGGAGAGCCGGTTCGACCCGCAGGCGCTCTCGCCCGCCGGCGCGTACGGGCTGATGCAGCTCATGCCCGGGACCGCCAGGGGCGCGGCGCGCGGCCTCGGTCTTCCGCCGCCGGATGTGCGCGCGCTCAGCGATCCCGCGACCAATATCACGCTGGGGACCGTGGTGCTCGCCGGGGAGCTCCGCCGGTTCGGGCGCCCGGACCTCGCGCTCGCCGCGTACAACGCCGGGCCGGAGGCGGTCCGGCGCTGGCAGACGCAGCGCCCCGGCGCAGACCCCGACGTGTTCATCGAGACGATCCCGTACGCGGAGACCCGCAACTATGTGAAGACCGTGTTGCAGTCCGCGGCGATGTACCGCTGGCTATACCGGGACGGCCACCCCGCGGCGTCGCCGTGACGCGACGCCGCGCGAGAGGGCGCAGCGCAGGACCGAAACGGAGGACGCTCACCATGACGGCACGCACGGCGCCATACGGTTCCTGGCAGTCCCCCCTGTCGGCCACGATGGTTGCTTCATCCGCGATCGGCCTCGACCAGATCGCCGTCGACGGCGAGGACCTGTACTGGATAGAGATGCGGCCCGGGGAAGGCGGCCGGCACGTGGTCGTGCGACGCGCCTCGGACGGCCGGATCGTGGACGTCACGCCCGCCGGCTACAGCGCCCGGACGCTCGTCCACGAGTACGGTGGCGGGGCGTACGCGGTGAGCGGCGGCGTGGTGTACTTCTCCAACTTCGCAGACCAGCGCCTCTACCGGCAGGAGCCGGGCGCAGAGCCGCGCCCGATCACGCTCGCGGCCGGCCTCCGCTACGCGGACGGCGTCCTGGACTCCCGCCGTCGCCGCCTCATCTGCGTCCGCGAGGACCACACGGCAGCGGGGCGCGAGGCGGTGAACACGCTCGTCGCTGTCTCGTGCGACCGCGATCCCGCCGGCGGCCGCGTGCTCGTCTCGGGCAACGACTTCTACGCGTCGCCGCGCCTGAGCGCCGATGGGTCCCGCCTCGCCTGGCTCACCTGGAACCACCCCAACATGCCGTGGGACGGCACCGAGCTGTGGGTCGGGGAGGTCGCGCCGGACGGCTCGCTGGGCCGGAGAGAGCGCGTCGCCGGAGGGCCGGCCGAATCGATCGTCCAGCCCGAGTGGTCGCCGGACGGGGTCCTGTACTTCGTCTCCGACCGGACGGGGTGGTGGAACCTCTACCGGTGGAGGGACGGTCGCGCCGAGCCGCTGTGCCCGATGGATGCCGAGTTCGGCGGGCCGCAGTGGATGTTCGGGATGTCCAGCTATGCCGTCGAGGCGCCCGGCCGCCTCGTCTGCGCCTACAACGTGCGGGGCGTATGGCGGCTCGCCGAGCTCGAGACCGAGACGCGGCTGCTCCGGCCGCGCGAGATCCCGTACACTCACCTGCGGAGCGTGCGCTGGGCCGCGGGCCGCGCCACCTTCGTCGCCGGCTCCCCCTCCGAACCGCCCTCGATCGTCCTGGTCGATCCGGCGACGGCGCGCCCGGTGGTGCTGCGGCGCTCGATGGACCTGGAGGTCGATCCGGCGTACCTCTCGCACCCGCAGGAGATCGAGTTCCCGACCGAGGGCGGCGGGACCGCGTACGGGTTCTTCTACCCGCCGCGGAACCCGGACTACGCCGGACCCCCCGGCGCGCATCCCCCGCTCATCGTCCGCAGTCACGGCGGGCCGACCTCGGCGACGTCGTCGATGCTGAGCCTCGAAGTGCAGTACTGGACGAGCCGGGGGTTCGCGTACCTCGACGTGAACTACGGCGGCAGCACGGGGTACGGCCGCGCGTACCGGGAGCGGCTCTACGGGCAGTGGGGAGTCGTCGACGTCGACGACTGCGTGAGCGGCGCGCGCTACCTCGCCGCGCGCGGCCTCGTCGACCCGGCGCGGCTCATCATCCACGGCGGCAGCGCGGGCGGGTACACCACGCTCTGCGCGCTCGCCTTCCGCGACGTGTTCGCGGCCGGCGCCAGCTACTACGGGATCAGCGACCTCGAGGTGTTTCGCCGGGAGACCCACAAGTTCGAGTCGCGCTACGATCAGCACCTCATCGGGCCGTACCCGGAGCGGCGCGACCTCTACCGGGCGCGCTCGCCGATCCACTTCGTCGACCGCGTGTCGGCGCCCCTCATCCTCTTTCAGGGCCTGGAGGACAAGATCGTGCCGCCCAATCAGGCCGAGATGATGTTCGAGGCGGTGCGGCGGAAGGGGATCCCGGTTGCCTACATCGCGTACGAGGGCGAGCAGCACGGGTTCCGCCGTGCGGAGAACATCGCCCGCACGCTCACCGCCGAGCTGTACTTCTACTCGCGGGTCTTCGGCATCCCCCTCGCCGATCCCGTGGAGCCGATCCGGATCGAGAACCTCCCCAGTTGAGCCACCCACGAATCGGCTCCGGGGAGGCGAGCTCAGCCACGGGCGACGCGCCGAGGCACCACGGCTCCCGAACCGCGGTGTCCTGCCCCGCCGCGATCCGCGCCCGGGTGGACACACACGGCCCGCTGGGGGCCCGGGCCTGCAAGGCCTGAGGACCGGGACGTGGGGAAACGGCAAGGGACGTGCAGGATGGTGTGTCGGCCGCTGGGGGCCCGGGCCTGTAAGGCCTGAGGACCGCGACGTGGGGAAACGGCAAGGGACGTGCAGGATGGTGCGCCGGCCGCTGGGGGCCCGGGCCTTTAGAGGAAGAGGAAAAGCCCGGGATCGCGACGTAGCGATGAGCAAACTCGCGAAGGAGGGACGGCGATGGCGGAGTCCGGCGATCCTCAAGGACGGCCGCCGAGCGCGCCGCGCCCGCTCACCCGCCGCACGTTGCTCCAGGCAGGCGTGGGGGCGGCCGCGGCCGCGCTCCTGGGAGCCGGCGGCGCAGCCGGGGCGCCGGCGGGCCTGTCTCCGGAGGAGGAGAAGCTCTACGAGGAGGCCCGCAAGGAGGGCAAGGTGGTGTGGTGGACCGCCCACTACGCGCAGAGCGCCGCGGATGCCGTGCGCGACGCGTTTGTGGCCCGATACCCGGGCATCGAGGTCCAGTTCATCCGTCAGACGGCCCAGGTCATCTACCAGCGGTTGAACCAAAACCTCAAGGCCGGCGTCCGCGAGGTGGACGTCTTCGCCAGCACCGACGAGTCGCACTACCTCGCGCTGAAGAAGCAGGGCGTGCTCGCCGCGTACCGGCCTCTCGGCGTCGATGTCCTGCCAAAGGCCTACCGGAATATCGACCGGGACAACACCTACCACGTGGGGGCGCTCGGTTTCGTCCTCATCAACTACAACACGAAGGTCACGACCCCGCCCGGCCAGTGGACCGATCTGCTCGACGGCCGGTGGAAGGGGCAGATCACGCTCGGCCACCCCGGTTTCTCTGGCTACGTCGGCAACTGGGTCGTCGCGATGTGGGACCGGTACGGGTGGGACTACTTCACGAGGCTCGCGAAGAACAACCCCAAGATCGGCCGGTCGATCAACGACACCGTGACCGACATCGTGAGCGGCGAGCGGCTGGTGGGTGCCGGGCCGGACAACTACTCGCTCGAGAACAAGGCCCGCGGCAACCCGATCAACGTGCAGTTCCCGGCGGACGGCGCGATCCTGATCGTCTCGCCGGTCGGCATCCTCAAAGACGCGCCGCACCCCAGCGCGGCGCGCCTGCTGGAGAGCTTCTACTACACCAAAGAGTACTCGATGACGATGGCCAAGGTCTACAATTACCCGCTGCGCGCGGACGTCCCGCCGCCGAGCGGGGTGCCGATCGACAAGGTGAAGTGGTACCGGAACAAGGCCGAGCGCCTGGAGAAGGGGATCCCGGACGCCATCGCCAAGTGGCGCGAGACATTCGGCGTGTAGAGGCGGCCGGACCGGGGAGGAAACCGAAGGCCAGACCCCACGCCCCCGCTTGCCTGCCGGCACCGCCGCCGTCGCTGCACCGACGCGATGGGGCGCCCGGGCGGCACACCGGTCGGTGCGTGTGAACGTCGGGTTCCCATGGTAGAGGCTGCGCCGCCGCTCGCGCTGCCCGAACGACGCCGGCTCGACGCGGGCCTCGCCGTCTGGCTGGCCGCGGCCGCGCTGCTGCTGTTCATGGTCATGGTGCCGCTCCTGTGGATCGCCGTCGCGAGCGTGCACGCCGACTCCGACAACCGCCTCACGCTGGCCAACTACGCCGAGGCGTTCTCGCGCGCGATCTACCTCCGCCCGATCCAGAACTCGCTCACGCTCGCCGCCGCGGCCGCCGCGATCGCGGTCGTCGCGGGCACCGTGCTGGCCTGGGCCGTCAGCCGCACCGACATGCCCGGCCGCCACATCATCCGGCTGCTCGCCTTCGGCGCGTTCGTGACGCCGTCGTTCCTCGGCGCCACCGCGTGGATCTTCCTGGCGGCCCCGAACTCCGGGTGGCTGAACCGGGGCTGGGTGGCCCTCAGCGGGGCGGCCCGCGGGCCGTTCAACGTCTACTCGCTGGGCGGCGCGATCTTCGTGATCGCGATGTACAGCTACCCGTACACCTTTGCCTTCGTCTCGAGCGCCCTGGAGCTCGTGCCGTCCGAGATGGAGCGGTCGGCCGCGCTGCTGGGCGCCGGCTGGCTCCGCATCGCGTGGCGCATCACGCTCCCGCTCGTCCGCCCGGCGATCCTCGCCGGCGCCCTGCTGTCGTTCCTCGAGGCGATCGCCGAGTTCGGCACGCCCGCCTTCCTGCTCATCCCGGCCCGCCAGCAAGTGATCACCACGCAGCTCTACCTCTTCTTCCAGTATCCGTCCCGGCCCAACCTCGCGGCCGCGTACGCGATCCCGCTGCTCCTGCTCACGGGCGGGCTGTTCGCCGTGCAGCAGCGGCTGCTGCGGCGCGGCCGGTTCACCACGGTGGCCGGCAAAGGCGGCGTGCGGCAGCCGTTCCGGCTGGGCCCCTGGCGGTGGCTGCTATTCGGGCTGTGCACGATCCCGCCGTTGCTCTCGCTCATCCTGCCGTACGCGGCGCTCCTCGCGACCTCGCTGTCCCGCGCGTGGGGCCGAGGACCGATCCCCGGCAACCTGACGCTGTACTGGTACCGCTGGGCCCTCGTGGACAACGGGGCCGCGCACCGGGCGATCACCCACAGCCTGGCCTACGCGGCCGCCTCGGCGACGGTCGCCACCGTGCTGGCGTTCGTCACCGCGTACGCCGCCACGCGCCGGCTCGTGCCGGGGGCCCGCGCCCTCTCCTTCATCGCGATGGCGCCCTTCGTCGTCCCGGGCATCATCCTCGCGATCGGGTTCTTCGCCGCGTACGCCCGCCCGCCGCTCGTGCTGTACGGCACGGCGTGGATGCTGATCGTGGCGTTTGCGACCCGCTTCCTGCCGATCGCCTACTCCGGCAGCGAGTCGGCCCTGCGCGCGATCGAGCTGGAGCTGGAGCACGCGGCCCGCACGCTCGGGTCGCCGCCGATCGTCACGTTCCGCCGCATCACGCTGCCGCTGCTGCGCCGCAGCGTCCTGGCGACGTGGCTCATGGCCTTCATCCCCTCGCTGCGCGAGCTGAGCTCGGCGGTCTTCCTCTTCACGCCCGCGACGGCGGTGATGACGACGGTCATCTTCGACCTCTCCGACGCGGGGAACTTCGAGCCCGTCTCGGCGCTCGGCATCATCATGATGGCCATTACGTTTGCGCTGGTGGCCCTGGCGTACCGCCTGTTCGGCGGGACCGTGCTGGCCCGGCGACAGGGAGCCTGAGGCGGAGGACGATGGCGGAGATCCGGCTCGCGCACGTGAGCAAGCGGTACGGGCAGGCGGTGGCGCTCCGGGACGTCACCCTCGTCGTCAGGCACGGCGAGCTACTCGCGCTGCTCGGGCCCTCCGGGTGCGGCAAGACGACCGCGCTCCAGATCATCGCCGGGTTCCTCGTGCCCGACGAGGGGGAGGTCTGGGCCGGCGACCGGCTGATCTCGAGCCCGCGGGCCGTCCTGCCGCCCGAGCGCCGCCGGATGTCGCTCGTCTTCCAGAGCTACGCCCTCTGGCCCCACATGACCGTGTTCCAGAACATCGCGTTCGGCCTCGAGCTGCGCCGCCTCCCCCGTGACGAGATCGCGCGCCGGGTCGCGTGGATCCTCGAGGTCGTCAACCTCGGCGGGCTGGGGAACCGCTACCCGCACGAGCTGAGCGGCGGACAGCAGCAGCGGGTTGCGCTCGCACGGGCGCTCGTCGTGCAGCCGGATACGCTGCTCCTCGATGAGCCGCTCAGTAACCTCGACGCCCACCTGCGCGAGCAGATGCGCTTCGAGATCCGGCGGATCCACACCGAGACCGGCATCACGACGGTCTACGTGACGCACGACCAGGCCGAGGCGATGGTGATCGCGGACCGCATCGCGGTGATGAACGCCGGCCGGATCGAGCAGGTGGGCACGCCGCCGGAGATCTACGATGCGCCGCAGTCGCACTTCGTCGCGTCGTTCATCGGCCAAGCCAACTGCCTGCCCGGGACGCTCGTCGGGCCGGCGCTGGTCCGGTGCGGCGGGCTGCAGCTTCGCGCGGCCGACTGCCGCGCGTTCCGGCCCGGGGACGACGTGGTGCTCTGCGTCCGGCCACCCGCGGTGCGTGTGCGCCGGACCGCCGGCGCGGCGGCGGGCGACAACCTGACCGTGGGCCGGCTGGTGCAGCGCGCGTACCTGGGCGACCTCGAGGACCTGCGCATCGCGCTGCCCGGCGGCGTGGTGGTGCGCGCGTTCGTCCCCGCCGGGCAGCGCTACGAGCCCGGCGAGGAGCTGCTCGTGGAGCTGCCCGCGGACGCGTGCCGGCTCGTCCGGCCGTAGGGCCCCGCGTGGGGTCTTTCTACTCGTGCCGCTCGAGCCGGCGCAGGATCTCGAGGATCAGCTCCCCCTGGTGCTCGATCGAGGCCGTCTGGTGCTCGAGGTGCAGCAGGATCGCCTCCACCTCCCGCTCGGCCTTCTGGTTGATCTCGAAATCGGCTTCCGCCCGCAGCTCCGAGTGGCGATTGAGGAGATTCTGGCCGACCATGAGGAGGGGCATGAGGAGAATCTGAATCATGTTGGAGATGAACAGCCAGAGCACGAACGCCGGCGCGGGGTCGAACCGGTACGGCCGCGGCGCCAGGACGTTCCAGCTCAACCACACCACCGTCCACGTGGCGATCATTAGAAAGAACCCCGGGCTCCCCACGTGCACCGTGGCGGCCAGGGCGATGCGTTCCAGCGGCGTGAAGCTCTGCTGGAGCTCCGTGTTGACGTTCCGCACGGGCGGGTGGGCGTGGCGCCAGTGCGGGATCAGCCGCCGGGTGCCGTCGGCGAACCTGTGCTCCACCATCTCGACGTCGTGCTGGAACCGCCTGAGCAGCGCGTCCCCGATCATGGCGTCCTCCTTCGCGTGAGGCGCGAATCCCCGGCAGTCCGACCGGAGCCGGCCGTCACCGGACGGGCCGTGCGGCGCAGATCTCCGGCAAAGTTGACGAAAAGTGCTAGATACGCGCCCGACGGCAGCCCGGAAATTGGGCATACTGAATTGTAAGGGTTCCCAGACGCATCGGTGAAGGGGGTGAGGTCTCTATGCGGTCCGCCCTGCTGAGCACGGTGCTGATCGTGGCCCTCGCGGCTCCCGGCCTCGCGGCGTCCACCGCGGCCAACGCGAACGTGTCCTACCAGTTCGGCCCGGGCAGTCCTCCCGGAACGCTGACCCTCGGCGGCGTCACTGGCACGCTGAGCTGGAGCGGGAGCAACTGGACGATGACCGTCGCCGGCCAGACGTTTGCGAAGGGCACGTACGACAGCGGCACGGGCGTGTTCACGGTGACGTCGATGCCCGGACTCTCGTCCTGCCTGAGCAGTTGCACGGCGACCACCAGCGCGCTCACGCTTACCGGACAGCTCGCGTTCACCACCCACGGCGCGTGGGTGTCCGCGGTGGCGAACTGGGCCAACTCGCACCCGGGCGCGCTCCAGACCGCCGGGCTCACGGTGGGCGACATCGTGTCGGCCGCCGCGAAGGACTCTCCCCACGGCGCCGCGCAGGCGAATGGCAAAGCCGGCAGCCAGGTGAGCGGCGGGCACGGCGGGGGCGGGGACCACGGCGGAGGGCACGGCAAGCCGTAGCCCGCGCCCGCCTGTTCCGTCACCGGGTCTACCGGCAGCGCGAGAAGGGGGTAGGGATCTCGCCCGGAGCGGGCGCGGGTCTCGGCCTCGACCGGGGGAATCCGCGGAAGGCCGCGTCGGCCTGCGGCCCTCCGGTCGAAGCCATCACCCGCGGCCGGCCGCGGCTCCAAACTGAAGGCCCCGCCGTCCGGGAGCCGGGGGATCCCTCCCCCTGCATCCGTCAGCGCCCATACGAGGTGGGCTACTAGGGGTTAGGGCGCTGCGGTCGGGGCGACCGTGAGCTGCTCCGCGAAGAACCGCTCGCAGGCCGCGACCCCGGCGCCGAGCGGCACGCGGATCCCGGCGACCGTGCACGCCAGCTCCACGCCGGCGATCGTGGCCAGGACCTCCAGCTCGTTCAGCGCGCCCAGGTGGCCGACGCGAAACACCCGGCCCTTGAGCCGGCCGAGCCCGGTGCCGAGCGAGAGGTGGAACCGCTCGGCCGCCCGGAGGACGGCGTCGGCATCCGCGCCGTCGGGGACCACCACGGCCGTCAGGCTGGGCGAGCACAGGCGGGGATCGCGGCAGAGGACGGCGAGGCCCAGCGCGGCCACCGCGCGGCGCACGCCCTCGGCCAGGCGGCGATGCCTCGCCAGGACGCGGTCGAGCCCCTCTTCCAGCAGCATCCGGACCGCCTCGCGGAGGCCGTAGAGCGACAGCGTCGCCGGCGTGTACGGAAAGTACCCGCGCCGCATCTCGGCGAGCACCGGGGCCCAGTCGAAGAAGTACCGGGCCGAGGTGGCCCTCGCGCCCGCCTCCAGCGCGCGCGGGCCCGCGCACAGGATCGCCATGCCCGGGGGCAGCATGAGCCCCTTCTGGGTGCCCGTGAGCGCGACGTCGATCCCCCACTCGTCGAACCGAACGTCGACGCTGCCGAGCGCGCTGACGACGTCCACGAGCAGGAGCGCCGGGTGCCGGGCGGCATCGATCGCCTCGCGGATCCCTCGGATATCCGACGTGACGCCCGTCGACGTCTCGTTGTGCACGACCAGCACCGCTTTGTAGGCCTGAGCGGAGTCGTGCGCGAGACGCTCGCGGACGACCGCCGGCGGCACCCCGTCGCCCCAGGGGAGGTCGACCTCGTCGACCGCGATCCCGAGCCGGCGGGCGCACTCGGCGTACAGGTGGCTGAAGTGTCCGATGTTGAACGCCAGGACCCGATCCCCAGGGCTCAGGGTGTTGACGAGGGATGCCTCCCAGGCAGCCGTGCCGGAGCCGGGGTAGAGGACGATCTCCCCGCGCTCCGTCCGGAAGATCCGCTTGAGCCCCGCGACGATCTCGCCGACGAGCGCGGGCATCTCCGGCCCGCGGTGGTCGATCACCGCGCGGTCCATCGCGCGCAGGATGCGCTCGGGGACGTTCGTGGGGCCCGGGATCTGCAGGAAGTGCCGTCCCGACATCGCCGACCTCCGCTTCGCTCCTCCCCATTCGAAGCCCAGGATCTCTTTCCCTCTGCGCGTGCGCCGGCGCGCGGAGACTGCCCCGCGCTCGGGGCACGGGCGCGGGCCGGTGGCGCGGCTGTCCTGGACGAGGGGTTGGGGCGCAGCGGCATCGAAAGAACATGGGTGCGACGGACGGCTGCGCGCCCGGGGCTCTTCGGCGGGTACGTCCTCGATCTGGATGGGACGGTCTACCTGGGCGCGCGGCTGCTGCCCGGGGCCGCGGAGACGATCCAGGCGCTCCGCGATGCGGGCCGGCGCGTCGTCTTCGTCTCGAACAACCCGCTCGAGACACGCGCGGGATACGCCGCCCGCCTGACCCGGCTGGGCGTTCCCACGGCCGACGACGACGTCATCAACTCCTCGGGCGTGATGGTGCGCTACCTCGGGGAGCGGTTCCCCGGCCGGCGCCTGTTCGTGCTGGGGGAGCAGCCGTTCCGCGAGGAGCTGCGCGCCGCCGGGTTCGTGCTCACCGAGGACCCGTCCGAGGTCGAAGTCGTCGTGGCGGCGTTCGACCGCGGGTTCGATTACCGGAAGCTCACGATCGCGTTCGAGGCGATCCGGCGCGGCGCCCGGTTCGTCGCGACCAACCCCGACCGCTACTGCCCGGTCCAGGGCGGGGGCCTCCCGGACTGCGCTGCGGTGACCGCGGCGATCGAGGCCTGCACGGGCGTGCGGGTCGAGGCGGTCGTGGGCAAGCCGTCGCCCGTGATGGCCCGGGCGGCGCTGGCGCGCTTGGGCGTGCCCGCGGGGCGGGCGATCGTGGTCGGCGACCGGCTGGAGACCGACATCGCGATGGGCGTGGGGGCCGGGATGCACACGGCGCTCGTGCTGACCGGCGCCACCCGCCGTGCCGACCTCGAGCGGTCGGACGTGCAGCCGGAGTTCGTGCTCGACGATATCCGCGGGCTGCTCCCCGCCGGGGGGCGGGGTGGTACGTGAGCGAGGGAGGCATGGGCAACGACGCGGCCTCCGGAGGACAGCTCCCGCGCGGGCGGCGGTTCTGGGGAGGGGGGCGCGTCCTGGGGATCGCGCACCGCGGCGCGTCGCGGTACGCGCCGGAGAACACGCTCGCGTCTTTCCGCCTCGCGCTCGAGCACGGGGCGCCGGCGATCGAGTGCGACGTCCAGCGCACGCGGGACGGGCACCTCGTCGTGCTCCACGATCAGACGGTCGACCGCACGACCGACGGCCACGGCGCCGTGGCCGATCACACCCTCGAGGAGCTCCGGCGGCTCGACGCCGGGGGCTGGTTCGGGCCGGAGTTCGCCGGCGAGCGGATCCCGGCGCTCGAGGAGGTGCTGGACCTCGTGCGCGGCCGGGCGCTCCTCAAGCTCGAGATCAAGAACGGCCCCACGTTCTACGAGGGGATCGAGGCGCAGGTCCTCGACGCCCTCCGGCGCCGCGAGCTGGAGGAGGACGTCCTCGTGATCTCGTTCGATCACCTGAGCCTGCGGACCGCGCGCGCGCTGGCCCCGCGGGTCGCCACCGGGGTGCTCTACGCGGCGCGCCTCGTCGACGGCCCGGCGGCCGCCCGGGCGGCCGGTGCGGACGCGCTCTGCGTGCAGTGGAGCTTCGCCACGGAGGACGTCGTGGCGCAGGCGCACGGCGCGGGGCTGGGCCTCTTCGTCTGGACGGTCGACGACGAGGCGACGGCCCGCCGGTGCCTGGCGCGCGGCGTGGACGGGATCACGTCCAACGACACCCGGCTCCTCGGGCGTCTGCTCGGGTGGTGAGCGGCGGGCGCCCCGTCGGACCCGCACGCGACGTCCCGCGGGCACGGGTGCGCGCGCAGGCCGACCTCCGAGCGCTCGCGCAGGCCGGCGCGTACCTCCTCCCGTCGCTCGTCGTGTTCTGCGTCTTTGTCTTCTACCCGCTCGTGCGGAACCTGGAGCTGAGCCTCTACGAGACCACACCGTTCGGCGGGCTTGGGCTCTTCACCGGCGCGGGGAACTACGCGCAGCTCCTCGGATCGCCGGCGTTCCTGAACAGCCTGCGCGTGACCTTTCTCTTCGCCCTGTACACGGTCCCGGCCGGCATCGCGCTCGGGTTGCCGCTCGCGCTCCTCGCCAACCGGCGGATCCGGGGGATCGTCGTGTACCGGACCGCGTACTCGTTCACGATCGCGGTGAGCATCGCGGCGGCCGCGCTGATCTGGCACTGGCTCCTCGACCCCAACGTCGGGATCCTCGACTACCTGCTCACGCTCGTCCACCTGCCCAAGGTGGGCTGGCTCACCGATCCCCGCTGGGCACTCCCCGCGGTGGCCGCCACGACCGTCTGGAAGGACCTCGGGTTCAACGTGGTGGTGCTGCTCGCCGCGCTGCAGGGCGTGCCGGACGAGCTCGTGGAGGCCGCCCGCATCGACGGCGCCGGGCAGTGGGGCGTGTTCCGGAGCGTGGTCGTCCCGGCGATCTCGCCGGCGCTGTTCTTCGTCGGGGTCGTCTCGACGATCGGCGTCGTGCAGTCCTTCGGCCAGATCCACATCCTGACCCAGGGCGGCCCGCTGGACTCCACGAACGTGATCGTGTACTCGATCTACCGCAACGCCTTCTTCAACTTCCGGTTCGGCCTCGCGGCGGCGCAGGCGATGATCCTGTTCGTCCTGGTGCTCGTCCTGACGGGGCTGCAGTTCGCGGTGTTCGAGCGGTGGGTGACCTACCAGTGACCCGGCCCATCGCCGGCCGGCTGCCGCGCGCTCCCGCGCTCCGGCGCGCCGCGGGCCGCGCCGGGCTCGACCTGGCGATGGTGGCGATCGCCCTCGTCGTGCTCTTCCCCCTGCTGTTTGCCCTCTCGACCAGCCTGAAGACGGACGTCGAGGTCAACCAATATCCGCCCTCGCTGTGGCCGCACACGATCGACCTCGGCAACTACGTGGCGGCGCTCCAGCAGGCCCCGCTCGCGCGCTTCCTCCTCAACTCGTTCATCCAATCCGGCGCGGTGACCCTGGGCCAGCTCGTCACGGCGTCGCTCGCGGCGTTCGCCTTCGCGTTCATCCAGTTCCCCGGCCGGCAGGCGCTCTTCTTCCTCTTCCTCGCGACCCTGATGATCCCCGGGGAGGTCACGCTGATCCCCAACTACCTCACGATCAAGGCGCTGGGCTGGCTGAACACCTACCCCGCGCTGATCGCGCCGTTCCTCGCGACCGGGTTCGGGACGTTTCTCCTGCGGCAGTTCTTCCTCACGATTCCGCGGGAGCTCGCGGACGCCGCGGTGATCGACGGCTGCTCCCGGCGGCGGTTCCTCTGGACGATCGTGATCCCGCTCGCCCGGCCGGCGCTGGCGACGCTCGGGATCTACGCGTTCCTCGCGACCTGGAACCAGTATCTGTGGCCCCTGCTCGTGGTCAACTCGACGGAGATGCGGACCGTCCAGATCGGCCTCGCGCTGCTGCAGGCGCAGGAGGCGGTGTCCTGGGGGCTGGTGATGGCCGGGGTGATCCTCATCGTGCTGCCCACGGTGCTGCTGTTCCTGCTGGGGTACCGGCACGTCGTGCGCGGCCTGACCGCGGGGGCGGTCAAGGGATGACCGCGCGGAGCAGGGGCGCCCTGGGGTGGGGGAGAAGTGGCCGGGCCGGTAGACGGCGTCGGCCGTGCGCCGCCGGGGGCCCGGCGGCGATCCGTGGTCGAGGAGGGTGGTGCATGCGCGCGCGTGTGACGAGGCGTGAGCTTCTCAAGAGGGCCGGGGCGGTCGCGGGCGGGGCCGTCGCGGCCGGGCTCGCTCCCGCGCGGGTCCGGGCGCAGGCCGCGACCCGCATCGTGTTCTGGCACTCGATGGGCGGCAATCTCGGCGAGACCGTCGTGCGGGCGTTCGTGAACCGGTTCAACGCCTCCCGGTCGGATATCCGCGTCGAGGCCCAGTACCAGGGGTCCTACGACGACGCGATCAACAAGCTGCGGGCCTCGATCCAGTCCTCCGCGGTCCCGGCGATCGCCCAGGTGTACGACATCGGCACGCGCTTCATGATCGACAGCAAGGGCGTCGTCCCGGTGCAGGAGTTCATCGACCGGGACAAGTTCGACCTCGGCGTGCTCGAGCCCAACATCCTCGCGTACTACCGGGTGGGCGGCCGGCTCTACTCGATGCCGTTCAATACCTCGACGGCGATCCTGTACTACAACAAGGACATGTTCAAGAAGGCCGGGCTCAACCCCGAGCAGCCGCCGCGTACCTTCGAGGAGATCGAAGAGTACGCCACGCGCCTCACCCAAAGCGGCGTCACCCGGTCCGGCATCGCGCTCGCGATCTACGGGTGGTTCTTCGAGCAGCTCCTGGCGCGCCAGGGCGCGTTGTACGCGAACCACGGGAACGGCCGCGACGCCCCGGCGACCGCGGTCGTCTTCCACGAGGAGGAGGCCGGGGTGCGGATCCTCGAGTGGTGGGCGCGGATGGTCAAGGCGGGCGTCGCGACGAACCCGGGCCGGGCCACCGCGGCGAGCCAGCGTGCGTTCGCCGCGGGCCAGACCGCGATGACCGCGGACTCCACCGCCGTGCTCGCGAGCCTCCTGCGGGGCGCCGGCGGCAAGTTCGCGGTCGGGACCGGGTACTTCCCCAAGCCGCCGGCGGCCGCCAACGGCGGCAGCATCGTCGGCGGCGCGTCGGTGTGGATCCTCAAGGGCCGCCCGCCGGCCGAGCAGCAGGCGGCGTGGGAGTTCGCGAAGTTCATCACCGCCCCGGCGCAGCAGGCCGCCTGGTACGTCGGGACCGGATACTTCCCGATCCGGAAGGACGCGTACCGCGAGCCCGTGGCCCGGGAGACGCTGGCCAAGAGCCCGCAGTTCCTGACGGCGATCAGCGAGCTGCGCAGCAGCCCGATCAACCGGGCGACGCAGGGCGCCCTCCTCGGCGTCTTCCCGGAGGCGCGCCAGAAGGTCGAGGAGGCGATCGAGGCGACCGTCCTCGGCCGCAAGACGCCCAAGCAGGCCCTCGACGACGCGGCGCGCGACATCAACCAGGCGATCGCGGTCTACAACCGGACGATGGGAGTGTCTTGACGGTCCCCTACGTCGCGGCGATCGACCAGGGCACCACCGGCACCCGGTGCCTGGTGGTCGACGAGGCAGGCCGCGTGGCCGCGAGCGCGTACGCGGAGCACGCTCAGCTCACCCCGCACCCCGGCTGGGTGGAGCACGACGCCGAGGAGATCCGGGATACCGCCCTGCGCGTGGCGCGGGAGGCCCTCGACCGGGCCGGGCTCACCGGGTCCGCATCGCGCCGGGTGGCGGCGATCGGGGTCGCCAACCAGCGCGAGACCGCGGTGCTGTGGGACCGCCGCACCGGCCGGCCGGTCTACCGTGCGATCGTCTGGCAGGACACCCGCACCCGCGCCGCCTGCCAGGCGCTGATCGACCGTGGCCTCCAGCCGCTCATCCGGTCCCGGACGGGGCTGCCGGTCGCGACGTACTTCTCGGCGCTGAAGGCCGCCTGGATGCTCGAGCATGTGCCGGGCGCGCGGGCCCACGCCGAGCGCGGGGACCTCTGCTTCGGGACGATCGACTCCTGGCTGATCTGGTGGCTCACCGGCGGCCCGGACGGGGGCGCGCACGTCACCGATCCGACGAACGCCTCCCGCACGCAGTTGATGAACCTCCGCGCGCGGGAGTGGGACCCGGAGCTGCTGGCGCTGTTCGGCATCCCCGCCGCGTGTCTGCCGGAGATCCGGCTGAGCAGCGAGCGGTACGGAGAGACCCGGCCCGACGGACCGTTCGGCGCGGGCGTCCCCGTGTGCGGGGACCTCGGGGACCAGCAGGCGGCCCTCGTGGGGCAGGCCTGCACGAGCCCCGGCGACGCGAAGAACACGTACGGCACCGGGTGCTTCCTCCTGCAGCACACGGGCCCGGATCCGGTGGAGAGTCGCAGCGGCCTGCTGGCGACGGTGGGGTACGCGCTGCCGCAGGCCACCGCGTACGCCCTCGAAGGGTCGATCGCGATCGCCGGCGCGGCGGTGCAGTGGCTGCGCGACAACCTGGGGCTCATCCGCAGCGCCGCGGAGACCGAGGCCGTGGCCGCGTCGGTCGCGGACAGCGGCGGCGTGTACTTCGTGCCCGCGTTCTCCGGGTTGTTTGCGCCGTACTGGGACATGGCCGCGCGCGGTACCATCGTCGGGCTCACCCGCTACGCCACGCGGGCGCACCTCGTGCGGGCGACGCTGGAGGCGATCTGCTATCAGACGCGGGACGTCGTGGAGGCGATGGCGCGCGACGCCGGGCGCCGCCCGAGCGCGTTGCGCGCGGACGGCGGCGCCTCCCGCAACGACCTGCTGATGCAGCTGCAATCCGACGTGCTCGGCATCCCGGTCGTCCGGCCGGCCGTGAGCGAGACGACCGCGCTCGGGGCGGCGTACGCCGCCGGGCTGGCGCAGGGGATCTGGGACTCGCTCGGTGCCGTCGTGCGGGACCGGGCCGCGGATCGGACGTTTACGCCCCGCGCCTCGGAGGCGCAGCGCGACGCCGGGTACGCGGAGTGGAAGCGCGCCGTCGAGCGCGCGCGGGGCTGGATCGTCTAGCATGCCCGCACTGTGTCCGGCCCGGAGCAGCGCTCCGCCGGGTCGGATCCGGCGGCCGCGCGGAGCATTCAAATAGGCTCACACGGGTGGCCGCGGGACACCGCCTCGCTGCCCTGGACGATGCGTGGAACCGCGTGAGAGCCGCTCAGCGCGGGCGTCAAACCCGAACCGGGATTGGCCGGGGCTGTAGGGCCCAAACCGCGCCTGATCCATCGCGCCCGGTTGCCTTGGTAGACAACGATTCCGTCCGAGATATAGAATTTGCCTATGCCGCCTTCACCCGTAGACTTCGCGCTCGGCTGAGCGTCGCCCGCTCCAGCGAGCGGCTCTACACGTGCGCGGGGCGCCCCAGGCGCCCGGCGGTCGCACCACGCCGAGGCGGCGCTTCATGAGGAACGGCACAGCGCCGTGGCTCGCGGACGGCCGACCGCCTCTTGCGGTTGCCGCAGGCGACCATTCTCGCGGGACTTGCGTGGCTGTATCTGGCGCGGAGCCTCTGGAATGCTAACTCAGGAGGTCGTCCGGTGAGCCGATGCCTGAACCCGTTCACCCAGCCGGGCCGCTGGTACCGCGGCGTGTTCCACTGCCACACGACCAACTCCGACGGAGGCCGCTCACCGGAGGCGGCCGTGTCGTGGTACGCGGAGCAGGGGTATGACTTCGTGGCGATCACGGATCACAACCAACTCACCCGCCTTGCGTCGCCGGCCGGCGGCCCCGTGCTCGTGCCCGGGACGGAGGTGGACGTCGGCCGCACGCGGCTGGGGACATCGTACCACCTCGTCGGGATCGGCCTGCGCGCGATGATCGACGTGCCGCGCGAGACGGCGGCGCGGCACGCGCTGCCGGTCCAGGACGTCATCGACGGCCTCCGACGGGCCGGCGGTGTCGTGTTCGTGGCGCACCCGTACTGGAGCGGGCTCGTGCTCGACGATCTCGTGCCGCTCGAGGGGATCGCGGGGATCGAGGTCTACAACGCGAACACCGAGGTCGACGTCGGCAAGGGGCACAGCGGGGTGCACTGGGACGACTGCCTCGCGCGCGGCAAGCCGCTGCTGGGCGCCGCCAACGACGACGCGCACTGGCGGATGGCGGACTACGGCCGGGCCTGGACGCTGCTGCGCGCGGAGTCGCTCACGCCGGAGGCCGTGGCCCGCGGCCTGGCGGCGGGCGCGTTCTACGCCTCGAGCGGCGCGGTGCTGGAGGACGTCGCCTTCGACGGCGAGACGGCGACGGTCCGGGTGGCGCCGCCGGGCGCGCAGGAGATCCGCTTCATCTCCGACCACCGCTGGGGCCGCCGCGCGGTGGCGGACGGCGTGCCGCTCCGCGAGGCCGCCCACACGTTGCGCGGCCAGGAGCGGTATCTCCGCCTCGAGGTGATCGGGCCGTCCGGGGAGCGCGCCTGGACGAACCCGCTGTTCATCGAGCGGTAGGCGCCCGCGACGGTCCGCGTTCACGTGGTATCGGAACTACCGCCGCAGCCCCATCGATCGCTGGCGGGCGCCGTGCGGCAGGACGACCGGGGTATCGGTCAGGGCGGCAAGCAACCGGGGCGCGATGTGTCGTCGAAACACGGCCACGGCCTGCGGGAGGCGGTGGCGAAGACCGACCAGTCACTGGGTGGACCCCCGCTGCACGGGCGAAAGTGCCCCGTCGCGGGAGGCGGCGACGCGGGCCGTCGCGTCCGCCCTACGACCGGGGGGCCGCCGCGTCCGCGACCGCGCGGGCGAACCGCTCCGTGATCGCCTCCGGCATGGTGATCGCCCGGCCGACCACGACCGCCCAGGCGCCCGCGCGCAGCGCCGCCGCGGCGTCTTCGGGCGTCTGGAACCGCCCCTCCGCGACGACGGGGACCGGCAGCCGGCGCGCGAGGTCGCGCACGAGGTCCAGATCCGGCCCGGGCAGCGCGCGGCTGTGCGGCGTGTATCCCGCCATCGTGGTGGCGACGAGATCCGCGCCGGCCTCGGCCGCCGCGATCCCCTCGTCCACGGTGGAGACGTCCGCCATCACCGGCGCGGCGAGCTCGGCGTGGATGCGGGCGACGAGATCCGCAAGCGGGGTCCCGTGCATGCCGCGCTCGCGGGTCGCCTGCGCCGCGACGATGTCAGCGCCGGAGCGCACCACCGCCTCCGCTTCCGCGAACGTGGGCGTGATGTAGACCGGGCCGGACCCGCGGACCTTGAAGATGCCGATGATCGGGACCGCGACGGCCCGGCGGACGGCGGCGATGTCCTCGGGGCCGTCGATCCGCACACCGGCCGCGCCGCCGCGCTCCGCGCACTGGGCGAGCGCGGCGATGATGGCGGGGTGGCGCAGCGGGCTCCCGGGCGGCGCCTGGCAGGAGACCACCAGGCGGCCGCGGATGCGCGCGATCGGGGAGTGCCCTACACCCACCAGGTCCCCGGCCGCTCCTTCCCGGATCTCCCGGCAGGCGAGCCCGCGATCCGCATCTCCCACGTGGCAGCGAGCAGCGCCAGCCGGGCCGGGCTGAGAGGAATCCCGGCGAAGCGGAGCGCGAGCAGCAGCGCGCCCACCGCAGGCGCGAACCTGGGAGGCACGAGCACGGCCCCCGGCGCGTGCTCGGCCAGCCTGCGGCCGAGGGGCCGGAGCAGCGTAGGGCCGGCCGCGAAGACGCCCCCGACCGGCGCCACGGGCACCGTGTTCGTGGGCCACGTGAGGCTGCGCGCGACCGCGGCGGCCAACCCCGCGAGTGCCGCGGCCGCCTCGTCCACCACCGCACGGGCAACCGGGTCTCCCGCCTCGGCGCACGCGGTGACGGCGGGGGCGAGCCGGGCGATCTCGGCGCGCCCGAGGCGCCCCTCGTAGAACGCGAGCGGGATCTCCTCGAGACCACGGCCCGCCGCCTCCGGGAGGCGCTCCGTGAGGGCCGTCCGCGGGCCGGTCCCGTCGCGGGCGCGCAGCGCTGCGCGGACGCCGGCGAGGCCGATCGCGAAGCCGCTGCCCTCGTCGCCGAAGAGGTAACCCCACCCGCCGGCCCTCGCCTGCCGGCCCTCGGGATCCTCGCCGAGCGCGACCGATCCGGTCCCCGCGATCACGATGATGCCGGGCCGGCAGGCGAGGGCCCCGGCCCGTGCCACCAGCGCGTCGTTGTCGATCCGCACGAGCCGCGCCCGCAGGACCTCCGCGATGACCTCGCCGAGCGCGCGGGCCGCGTCGGTGTCGGCGTTGACGCCGGTCATGCCGAACTGCGCCACCCGGAACTCGACGTCTCCCACGCCGCCGGCGGCCAGGGCCTCCCGGACCGACGCGCTGACGGCGGCGTGGGCACGCTCGCGGCCGCCGGGCGCGAGGATGTGGTTGCTCGGGCCGCCGCGGCCGATGCCCACGACCACCCCGTCCTCCGTGCACACGGCGCAGGTGGTGCTGGTGGCCCCGCCATCGACGCCGAGGAAGTACTCCATGCGGGCTCGGCACTTCGCGGGTGGGCACGACCGGTCCTGCCATCCGCCGACGCGGTCGGCGTCCCCGCCCTGGCTGCCGTGGTGCTGGGGCGGTCTAGCGCACGCGTTACAGCAGGGCCCGCGCGACCGCGGCCGCGATCTGCGGCCGGAGGGAGAGGATGCCGGTGCGGTCGCGCCCGAGGTGCACCGCGTTCGTCAGCAGCACGATCGCGAGGGCGTGCTCCGGATCCACGACGATCGCGGTGCCCGTGAAGCCGGTGTGCCCGAAGGCGCTCGCGGACAGGCAGTCTCCCCACCAACCCTGCGGCCCTGCGAGCGCCCACCCCAGGCCGCGCGCCGCGCGGCCTGGGGCCGGCGGGGTCTGGCGGCGCGTCGCCTCCTGCACGAGCGCCTCGGGGACGATCGGCCCCCGGGGCCCGCGCCCGCCGGCCAGCCACATCCGCGCGTAGGCGATGAGGTCGTCCGCGGTCCCGAACAGTCCCGCGTGTCCGGAGACGCCGCCCATCGCGTGCGCGTTGCTGTCGTGCACCTCGCCCCAGATGAGCGTCTTCCGCCACGTGTGCCGCCGGCCCGCCTCCCCGGCCATCTCCTGCTCGATCGCCGTCCCATCCTCGGTCGGCGCGATGCGGTCCCGCAGGTGCTCCGCGGGGCGGTACCGCGTGTCGGCCATCCCGAGCGGCTCGAAGATGCGCACGCGGGCGGCCTCCTCGAGGGGCATCCCCGCGGCGCGCCGCGCGACCTCCCCGAGCAGGATGAACCCGACGTCGCTGTACGCGACCCCGGTGCCGGGGGCCGTGTCCAGCGGCGTCGCCGCGGCGCGCCGCACGATCGCGTCGTACCCGCGCGTCTCCAGGTAGAACGGCACCCACGCCGGCAGGCCGGACGTGTGCGCCAGCAGGTGCCGGATCGTCACCCCGGCGTGCGGCGACTCCGGGAGGTGCCGCGGCAGAGGATCGTCGAGGCCCAAGCGGCCCTGCGAGGCGGCCTGGAGGACGAGCGCGGTCGTCGCCACGACTTTGGTCAGCGAGGCGAGGTCGTAGATCGTCGTGATCCCCGCGGGCCGACTCACCGGTTTGTGCGCCGCCAGCCCCACCGCGCACCGGAGCGCCACCTCGCCGCGGTACAGCACGGCCAGCACCGCGCCGGGGTAGGCGCGGCCGACGCCCTGCTCGAGCAGCCGAAGCGCCGGGGCCAGGGGCCCGGAGGACGCGCTCACGGCCACGTCCACTTCCCGAGCACCAGCGGGCGGCGGGCCCCGGTGACGCGCGGGAAGTTGCCGGGCAGGCCCATCAGGCCCGCGTGGCCGAGCAGCGCGAACGCCAGCGCCTCCTTGGCGTCGGACGGCACGCCGAATTCGTCGATCGTCCGGACGCGGATCGGCGCAAGCGCCGCCTGGAGCCGGCGCATCAGCGTGGGGTTGTGCACGCCCCCGCCCGCCGCGACGAGGTCGTCGATCGCGTGCCGCGGCAGCACGAACCGGACGATGTTGCGGGCAACGGCGTCCGCGGCGAACGCGGTTGCGGTGGCGACGAGATCGTCCGGCGGCAGCCCGCGGCCCCGCGCGAGCAGCGCCTCGAGGAAGACGCGGCCGAACTGCTCGTGTCCGGCCGTCTTGGGCGGCGGGGCGTCGATGAACGGGTGGCGCAGGAGCTCCGAGAGGAGATCCTCGTGAACGGCGCCCCGCGCCGCCCGCGCCCCGTCCCGGTCGAAGGTCTCCGCGCCGCCGGAGTAGTGCCGCGCGAGCCCGTCGACGACCATGTTGGCCGGCCCGCAGTCGAACGCGTACACGTCCTCGCGCCGGCCCCCGGCGGGCAGGACGGTGATGTTCGAGATGCCGCCCAGGTTGAGCGCGATCCGACCCCGCGCGCCCGCGAGCAGCAAGTGGTCGGCGTAGGGCACCAGCGGCGCCGCCTGCCCGCCCGCCGCGATGTCGCCGGCGCGGAAGTCCGCGATGACCGGCCGGCCGGTGCGCTCTGCGATGACGGCCGGCTCGCCGAGCTGCAGCGTCGCCGGACGGCTCCACGGGTCTGCCGGATCGGGGGTGCCGATGTGGGCCACGGTCTGGCCGTGCGAGGCGATCAAATCGACCTGGTCCATCGGGATGCCGGCCTGGCGGGCGATCCCGGCGGCCGCATCGGCGAACAGCTCCCCGAGCAGATAGTGAACCTGCGCGATCTGCTGCGTCGTCGCGGGGCGGGTGAACAGGTCCATCACGCGGCGCCGGACCTCGGGCGGGTACGGCGCGGTGGCGTGGGCGACGAGGCGCACGCGGGGCGGGCTCCCGCTGCGGTCGGTGATCTCCACCAGCGCGGATGCGATCCCGTCCGCCGACGTGCCGGAGATCAGGCCGATGATTCGCTTGGTCGCCCGCGCCCGGAGCGCGGCGAGCTCGCCCCACCTCGACAGCCGCGGGGCCCGCGCGGGCGGCCGCGACGCGGCGGTCACGGTCCCGTATCCTCCAAGGCGCGCCGCACGATCCCGCCGGCCCGGGCCAGCCGGGCCTCGGCCGAGGCCGGATCCAGGTGGCGGGCGGCCATCACGATCGCGACCGGGACGCGTCCGCCCGCCCGCGCGAGCGCGTCCGCCGCGGTCGCGTCGTCCGTTCCGGCGGCGGCCGCGACGATGCGCACGGCGCGGCGCCGGAGCTTCGCGTTGGTCGCCTGGAGGTCGACCATCAGGTTGCCGTAGACCTTGCCGAGCTGCACCATCGCCAGCGTGCTCAGCATGTTGAGCACGAGCTTCTGCGCGGTGCCGGCCTTGAGCCGCGTGCTGCCCGCGATCACCTCGGGCCCGGTGACCGGCACGATCGCGAGCTCGCAGGCTGCCTCGAGCGACGACGAGGGCGCGCACGACACGGCGATCGTCGCCGCGCCACGCTCGCGGGCCCTGCGCACGGCGCCCAGCACGAACGGCGTCTCGCCGCTCGCCGCGATCCCGACGACGACGTCGCCGGGCCCGACCCGGCGCGCCTCCACCTCCCGGGCGCCGGCCGCCGCATCGTCCTCCGCGCCTTCGACGGCCTGCTGGAGCGCCCGCGCCCCTCCGGCGATCACCGCCTGGACCTGGCCGGGCGGCGTGCCGAAGGTGGGCGGGCACTCGGCGGCGTCGAGCGCTGCGAGCCGGCCGCTCGTCCCGGCGCCGACGTAGAGCAGCCGGCCGCCGCGCCGGAGGGCGGCGGCGATGCGCGTCACCGCCGCGGCGACCTCGGGCAGCACCGCGGCGACCGCCTCGGCCGCGACGCGGTCCTCCTCGTTCATCAGCCGCGCCTGCTCGAGCACGGGCAGGAGGTCCAGGTCGCGGGTGCGCGGGTTGATCGACTCGGTAAGCGGATCGTGTTTGTCCATACCGTTCCGCCTCGACGCGGCACGTGTGTGCCTACAGCCGGAGCCGCGGATCGAGGAGGTCCCGCAGCCCGTCCCCGAGGAGGTTGAACCCGAGGACGATCAGCGCGATCGCGGCGCCCGGGAAGACCGCCGTCCAGGGCGCCGTGACCATGAAGCGCCGGGACTCGGCGAGCATGTTGCCCCACGAGGGGGTCGGCGGCTGCGTCCCCAGGCCGAGGAAGCTGAGGGCCGACTCGGTCAGGATCGCGAGCGACAGGCTGAGGGAGGTCTGCACGATCAGCGGCGCGGCGATGTTCGGCAGGATATGGCGGGTCAGGATCCGGCGACCGCCCCCGCCCAGCGCCCGGGCGGCCTCGACGTACTCCAATCCCCGCACCTGGAGGACGCTGGCCCGGCCGACGCGGGCGAACTGCGGCGTGTAGACGAGGCCGATCGCGAGGACGATCGTGGCCGGCGCGGTCCCGGCTACCGCCATGATGGCGATCGCCAGCAAGACCGCGGGGAACGCGAAGATGACGTCCATCGCGCGCATCACGGCGTCGTCCAGCATCCCGCCGCAGTAGCCCGCGAGGATCCCGGCCGCGCCGCCGGCCCCCAGCGCGAGCGCGGTGGACGCGAACGACACCACCAGCGAGGTCCGCGATCCAAATACCAGCCGGCTCAGCACGTCGCGGCCGAACTGGTCGGTACCGAACGGATGACCCCCGCCGGGAGGGGCGAGCAGCGCCTGGGGCGCCATCCGCAACGGATCCGCCGGCGCGAGCACCGGTGCCAGGACGGCCGCCAGCACGTAGGCGGCCACGATCACGGCCCCGGCGAGCGCCACCGGCGCGCGGGCCACCCGCACGCCGAGCGTCACCGGCCGGGCCGCCCGCGCATGGCCGGGCAGACGGTCGGGGCGCTGGATCGCCGCGGCGTGGCGACCCGCCGTCACCCGTAGCGCACCCGCGGATCCACGAGCGCGTACAGCACGTCCACCGCGAGGTTCGCCAGCACGAACAGGCAGGCGATCACGAGCACCACGCCCTGCACGACGGGGTAGTCCCGCTGGGCGATCGCGTTGAGCGCGAACCGGCCCATCCCCGGGAGCGCGAACACCTCCTCGATCACGACCGTGCCGCCGAGGAGGTAGCCGGCCTGGAATCCCACGACCGTGATCACCGGGATCAGCGCGTTGCGCAGGGCGTGGCGGCCGATGACCAGGGGCTCCCGCAGGCCCTTGGAGCGCGCGGTGCGCACGTACTCCTGCCCGAGGACCTCGAGGAGCGAGGACCGGACGAACCGCATGATGATCGCGGCGAGGGCGACGCCCAGCGAGAGCGCCGGGAGCGCCATCACCGTAAGGTTCTCGACGGGGTTGCGCAGCAGCCCGACGTAGATCCCGATCGAGGCGACCGGCGTGACGTTGCTCAGCAGGAGCAGCAGCATCGCGGCGAGCCAGAAGTTGGGGACGCTGAGGCCCACCAGCCCCGCGATCCGGATCACCGCATCCGCGACGCTGCCCCGCCGCAGCGCCGCCACGATCCCCACGGGCAGCGCGATCGCGAGCGCGACCGCGAGCGCCAGCACGGTGATCTCCACGCTCACCGGCAGCCGCGCCAGGATGTCGGGGAGGATCGGGCGGCTCGTCCGCAGCGACACCCCGAAGTCGCCGCGCAGCACGCGGCCCAGCCAGTCCACGTACTGCAGCGGCAGCGGCTTCGCCAGGCCGAAGAGCCGGCGCAGCTCGTCCATCTGCGCGGGCGTCATCTCCACCTGGGTGCCGAGGAACAACTGGATCGCGTTGCCCGGCAGGAGGTGGATGAGCAGGAACACCACGATCGACACGCCCCACAGCACGGGCAGCAGCGTGGCGAGCCGCGAGACGAGGAACGCGGTCACGAGCCCGGCGGGGGCGGCGTCCGGCGCGCGCCCGCCGCCCCCGGGACGCCAGCGCGCTTCACCGCTGGATCGAGGTCTGCTCCAGGTACGTGAGTGCGCCCGTCGGGATGACGCGGAATCCCGTGACGTACCGCTGCAACACCTGCGTTTCCATCGGGGTATACAGGAACACCGCCGGCGCGGCCCGCACGAGCGCCTTCTCCAGCTCGTGGTAGATCGGCCGGCGCTCCGCGACGGTGAGGTGGACGCGGCCCCGGTCCAGCAGCCGGTCGATCGCCGGGTCCTTGAACAGGAAGTTGTTCACCGCCCCCGTGCTGTAGAACGTCCGGTACAGGAACCGGTCGGGGTCCGGGTCGCCGCCGCGCAGCTCCACCATCGTGTCGAAGTCCCGCTTCACCCAGCGGTTGATGTAGGTGCCCCACTCGATGTTCTCGATCGTCGGCCGCAGCCCGACCGCCTGGAGCTGGCTCTGGATCACCTGGGCGACCGCCAGGCCGCCCTCGTACGTCGGGGACGCGACGATCCGGAACGAAGCGCCGGCCGCCCCGGCCTCTTGGAGCATCTGCCGGGCCTTGGCTGGATCCGGGTGGTACTCCGGGAACTCGCTCGTCGGCAGGGCCCACACCTTGTCGGGCGCCGGGATCGGCCCGCTCACGACCCCCAGTCCGAACTCGGCCGCGTTGACGATCGCCTGGCGGTCGATGGCGTAGGCGATCGCATCCCGCACGCGCGCGTCGGTGAACGGCGGCCGGGTCGTGTTGAACGAGAAGATGCGGAGGTTGAGGCTGGGCGCCTGCGCCACTACCAGCGCCCGGTCGGCCAGCGCCTGCTTGACCACGCTGCCGTCGGAGATCGTCGCCATGTCGAGGCTGCGCGCGCGGACGCCGGCCAGCAGTGACGCCTGCTCCGGGATCACGCGGAAGACGACCTCGTCGACCTTGGGCAGGCCCCGCTTGAAGTAGCGTGGGTTGCGGGCGAGACGCATGAAGTTGTCGGGGACCCACTCGGCGAGCATGAACGGTCCGGTCCCGGCCTCTGTCTTCTGCAGGTCGCCTGACTTCAGCACGGCGGCCTTCTCGACGATCGCGGCGTTGCCGGAGGCGAGGCCGGAGAGCAGGGAGGCGAGCGGGTACTTGAGGTGCAGGCGCACCGTGTAGCGGTCCGTCGCCGTCACGCTGTCCACCGGTTCCAGGTACGAGCGGCCGGGGGAGGCGGTCTTGGGCTCCAGGATGCGCTGGATCGTGAACACCACGTCGTCCGAGGTCAGCTCCGCCCCATCGTGGAAGCGCACGCCCTTGCGCAGGTGGAAGACGTACGTGCGGGCGTCCGGGTTGTCCCACGACTCGGCGAGATCCCCGACGATGCGCAGGCCGGCGTCGTACGTGACGAGCTTGTTATACAGCAGATCGATGCGGCGGAACGAGGAGAAGGCGGTGACCTTGTTGGGATCCAGCCCCACGACCTCCTGATCGACGCCGATCGTGAGGGTCGTGCGGGCCGCCGCCGCCTCCGTTCGGCTCGCCGCGGGAAGGCCGGTCGCAAGCGGCACGGCCGCGAGCACAACCAGACACAGGAGCACCCGTCGTCGCAGCACTGTCCACCTCCTCATGGACGCCCGGGCTGGATCGGGCCCAGGGTCTTCCGGTACAGGACCTCGGTGATCCCCGGCTGGATGTAGTCGGCGATCTCGCCGATCCGGCGGTAGCCGCGGCGCTCGTAGAACCGCTGCGCGCGCGTGTTCGTCGCCGTGACCAGCAGAAACACGTTGGGGCCGGCGCGGAAGATCTCGTCCTCCGCGGCGTCCATCAGCAGCGTGCCGACCCCACGGCCCTGCGCCTCCGGCGCCACGCCGAGCGCCCACACGTACCCGCTGTGGCCGAAGGTCCCCCGCAGCAGGTACTCGACGAACCCGATCACGCTCCCGTCCTCCTCGGCCACCTGCACGTGGGACAGCCCGCCGAGGGCTCCGGTGAAGACGCGGCGCGCGGCCTCCGGCGTGATCCGGTACTGCGCCCAGAGCGGGATCCGCTGCATCAGCGCGGCGCACGCGTCCACGTCGCCCTCCACGAGCGGACGGATCGTCATGGCAGCACCATTTCTCCGGCGCCTCGTTGCTCGCCTGCCGCGTCCCTGCGATCGCCCTGCCGCGCGGGCAAGCGGCGGCCACACCGACCGCGACGCGGGGAAGCAGCCACACGGGCATCGCGCCGTGGGCACACGGCGGTGGAGCCGACGTGCCCTGGTGCGGTCCGCTGGGGGCCCGGGCCGGTGAACCCATTGAACGAATACGCAGGAGGCGGGCGCGACGGACCGGAACCACAAGCTCTATCTCGTCGTCGACATGCGAGATTCCTCATGCCCCAGGGCACCCTCGTCCTCGCTGCGGGAACCGTGCTCGCTGCCGACCGCGATCTGCGGCCCGGGTACGTCGCCGTGGAGAACGGCCGCATCAGCCGCGTCGCCGGCGGCCCGCCGCCCGGGGATGCGCTCTCGTTTCCGGACGGGACCGTCATCCCGGGTCTGATCGACCTCCAGGTGAACGGCGGTGCCGGCGTCGACTGCCTGCGGTGCGGGCCGGAGGCATACCAGGTGCTGGGGCGGTACCTGGCCGCGACCGGCGTGACCGGCTACCTGCCCACGATCGTCAGCGCGCCGCTCGAGGAGATGCGGCGCGCGGCCGAGAGCGCCGCGGCGGCGATGGGCCGACACGACGCGGGGCCGGCGATCCTCGGCGTGCACATGGAGGGGCCGTACCTCAACCCGCTGCGCCGCGGCGCGCACCGCGCCCAGGACCTCCGTCATCCCTCCGTCGCGGAGGTCGCCGAGACGCTGCGCCGGGCCGGCGGCGCGCTGCGGATGGTGACGCTCGCGCCGGAGCTCGAAGGCGCGGAGGCCGTCGTCCGGCACCTCGCCTCCGCGGGCGTGGTCGTGGCGATCGGCCACACCGACGGGGGCTTCGAGGAGATCCGGGCGGCCGCGCGCTGGGGGGCGCGGATGGTGACCCACGTCTTCAACGCGATGCGCGGCATCCACCATCGGGAGCCGGGCGCCGCCGGGGCCGCCCTCCTCACCCCGGCGCTCACCCTCGGCGTGATCGCCGACCTGGTGCACATCCACCCGGCCGTGCTCGCTCTGATCGCCCGCGTGGCCGGACCCGCCCGGATCGCGCTCGTCACGGACGCGATCGCCGCGGCGGGGATGGGGCGCGGCCAGTTCACCCTGGGCCCGCAGGCCGTCGAGGTGAGGGACGGCGCGCCGCGCCTCCCCGACGGCAGCCTCGCGGGCAGCGTCCTCCAGATGTTCCGCGCGGTCCGCAACTTCGCGGACGCGGCCGGCGTGACGCTGCGGGATGCGGTCCAGGCGGCGAGCCTCGTTCCCGCGCGGGTGCTCGGGCTCCCCCGGAAGGGGCGGATCGCGCGCGGATGCGACGCCGACCTGGCGGTCCTGGACCGCGAGGGCGGCATCGCCCTGACGATCGTGGGAGGGCGGATCGTGTTCCGGCGAGGCGAGCCCACGATGCCGCGGAGGAGGCCGGACCCGTGACGATCCTGCTGGATGAGGCCGTGCCCCGCACGCTGGAGCGGCTGGTGCGGCGGCTGCCGGACGAGGCGCCCCGGGGCGCCCGCGTGGAGGCCTGGGTGTTCGAGGACGCGGCGCACCGCCGGGCCGCCGAGCGCGCGCTCGCGGGCCGCGGGATCGTCGCGACACTGCGCAGCGCCTACAAGCCGCTCGTGCACTTCTTCCTCGAGGAGGTCCCCCTCCCGTCGCTCCGTCGGGTCGGTGTATGGTACCCCGTGCACGAGCACGCCGATCCGGCGCGGTTCCTGCTCGAGGCGTACCCCCTGGCCGCCCTCCTCCGCGGCGTCGAGGCGCGCTTTGTCCCCGGAGATGCGGGCCTGCACTACCGCGTCGAGCTCGAGCACCGGAACGGGGCGACGGAGACCCACCGCGTGTTCGCTCCGAACCGGCCGAGAGAGGACCACACGGGCGAGGCGGTCCTGGCGCCGACGGGCTGGCTCCGGATCCACGGCCCGCGGGCGGTGGACGAGGCGATCGAGACGGAGTACGAGGCGATCTTCCGCCGCGTCCTGGAGGTCGTCCGGGGCCACCCGTGGGGGACGCCGGAGCCGTACTTCGAGCGCCTCGTGGTGCGCGCGGAGATCCCGGGCGCGGACGAGCGGCTGGGTTACGGTCACGAGTGTCTCAGCCTCGCCGAAGCGCTTCACGAGGACCTGTACTTTTCGCTGCTCGAGGCCTTCACCCAGCGGGGGGGCCGGGCCCTCGACGACCGGACCGCGCGGCCCGGGCAGATCGTCCCCGAGGTCCGGTACGCGGAGGCGAGCCCGCGGGTCACGGTGGCGCTCGAGGCGTCCGAGAACGGCGAGCCGGCCCGGCCCTGGTGCGCGCTGGAGACCGCCGACCGCCCGCTGAGCCTCGCGCAGGTCTCGGCCGAGCTCCGCGCCCTGGGCGGCCGGGTGCTGCGCGCGTGGTCGCGGCAAGGTCGCGTCGTGGCCGGGGTCTACCGCCCGGGCGCGCGGCCCGCGATCCTCATCACCGCGGGCCAGCACGGCAACGAGCCCTCCGGCGTCGTCGGTGCGCTTCGGGCCGCGCGGCGGTTGGCCGCGCGGCCCGACGCGCACTTCGCCGTGATCCCGGTCGAGAACCCGGACGGGTACGCGCTCCACGCCCGGCTCTCCCTCGCGCACCCGTGCCACATGCACCACGCGGGCCGCTATACCGCGTTCGGCGACGACGTGGGCGCGCGCGACCGCGAGCCGTGGTTCGAGACGGCCGCGCGCGTGGAGGCGCGGCGCCTGTCCGGGGCCACGCTCCACCTCAACCTCCACGGGTACCCGGCGCACGAGTGGACGAGGCCTCTCACGGGGTACCTGCCACGCGGGTTCCCGCTGTGGGCGATCCCCAAGGGCTTCTTCTTGATCGTGCGCCACCACGCCGCGTGGGCGGAGCGCGCCGCGGCGTTCCTCGCGCAGCTGACCGAGCGGCTGGGGCGCCTTCCCGACCTCGTGCGCTTCAACCGGGCGCAGCTCGAGACGTACCGGGCTCACGCCGGCGCGCTCGCGTTCCCCGTGTATCATGACGTGCCGTGCCAGATGATCGCCGACGACCGGATGCCGGTTCCGCTCACCGTGATCACGGAGTTCCCCGACGAGACGGTCTACGGCGAGCTGTTCGTGCTCGCGCACACGGTGCAGATGCACGCGGCGCTCGCCGCGGAGGACCTCCACGCGGCGCTGGCGCGCTCGGCGTAGGATCGCGCGGCCGGCGCATCCCGCGGCCCCGCGGCGTCCCCAGCCGCGGAGGGAAGGGGCCGGCGCGATCTACGTCAAATGACCGCCCGGGAACGGCGGCGGTGCTCCATCGCCGGCCGCCCCGCACGCCAGGCGGCGGAGGGACGTATGAGGTGTGGCCATGCGCGCACGGTCCGGCGCCTGCTCGCGCCGGCGCTGGTGGTCGTTCTCGGCGGTCTCGCCGCATCGGTGCCCGTCGGCGCGCAGTCGCCGGCCCAGAGCCGCGGGCGCTCCCTCGTCATCGTCCAGGCGCAGGACCCGCAGCGGTGGGATCCGATCGCGACGTTTCTCCTCTCCTGGGGCATGGTGGGGTGCAACCTCTTCGACGGCCTCGTCGACCGCGGGCCGGATCTCGTCCTCCGCCCCGGGCTCGCGACCGGCTGGTCGTGGATCAGCAAGAATACCCTCCGGTTCACCCTGCGTCGCGGCGTGACGTTCCACGACGGCGAGCCGTTCGACGCCCAGGCGGTGAAGTTCACGTTCGACCGGCTGCTCGGTCCGGAGGGCGCCAAAGGCCCCCAGCAGGGCAACTACACGTCGATCGACCACGTGCAGGTCGTGGACCGGTACACCGTCGACTTCGTGATGAAGACCCAGGACCCCGTGATCATCACGAAGCTGGCGGGCTACGGCGCGATGATCGTGCCCCCGAAGTACATTCAGGAGCGGGGCAGCGAGTACTTCAGCAGCCATCCGGTTGGGACCGGCCCCTTCCGGTTCGTGGAGTACCGCAAGGACGACCACCTGACGCTGGCCGCCAACACCCGCTACTGGAACGGCGCGCCGCGCGTCTCTGCCGTGACGTACCGGTTCGTGCCTGAGGCGGCGACGCGGGTCGCCGAGCTCCAGGCCGGGCGGGCCGACATCGCGCAGGGCGTGCCCGTGAGCCAGGCCGGCGTCGTGAAGGGCGATCCCAGCCTGGTGCTGATGCCGGTCGGGAGCCCGACCGTCATCGAGATCCGGTTCGACCCCTCGAAGCCGCCGGCCGGCGACATCCGCTTCCGCAAGGCGATCACCGCGGCGATCGACGTGCAGACGATCATCCAGACCATCCTGCAGGGGTACGGGCACCGCGTCTCGACGTTTCAGAGCCCGCTGTCCTTCGGGAACGACCCGGCGCTCGCGCCGTACCCGTTCGACCCGCAGCGGGCGAAGCAGCTCCTGGCGGAGGCCGGCGTCAAGCCCGGCACGGACGTCACGCTCAGCTTCCCGAGCAACAACGCCGACTTCCGCGAGGCCGCGCAGGCGATGGTGAGCGAGCTCGCGTCGGTCGGCCTCAAGCTCAGCCTCCAGCCGATCGAGCAGGTGACCTACTTCAGCGACACCATCCCGCACGCGAAGACCGGGCAGATGTACGAGTTCGGGTGGGGCGGGTGGACGCTCGATTTCGACAACACCGCCTACCTCCTGTACCACAAGGGCGAGTACTGGAACCCGGTCTTCAGCGACGCGGACGTCGAGAAGTACCTGGAGCAGGAGCGCTCCACGAACGATCAGAAGGCGCGGCTGCAGGCGTTCCGCGCGCTGGACCGGCGGCTGTACGACCTCGCCATCGACTTCCCGCTCTGGCAGCAGGTCAACCTCTGGGGCGTGAACAAGCGGGTGCGGGGGTTTGTGGCGCCGCCGGACGACCGCGTCCGGCTGCTCTCCGTGAGCGTCCAGTAGGGCCCCGCGTGGTCCGGTACATCGCCGCCAGGACGGCGGGCGCGGCCATCGTCCTGGCGGCGATCACGCTGTTCGTGGCATTTGCCATTCGGCTCACGGGCGACCCCGCGGTCGCGTTGTTCGAGGGGGCGGGGGCGCCGAGCCGGCAGGACATCGAGCGCATCCAGCACGCCTTCGGCACCGACCGTCCGTTCGTCGTGCAGTACGCCGCCTTTCTGGCGCACGGGGTGCGCGGAGACCTGGGGACGTCGTTTCGCAGCGGCCAGCCGGTCACGGCGATGATCGCCGACCGCGCGGGCGCCACGCTCCTGCTGGCGGTCGGCGGCATGGCGGTGGCGCTCGCCATCGCGTTCCCGCTCGGCGTGTACGCGGCGACGCACCGGGACGCCCTCACCGACTTCCTCATCCGGGTCGCGAGCCTCCTGGGCCTCTCGTTCCCGAACTTCTGGCTGGGGATCATGCTGATCCTCGCATTGGCGGTGCGCCTCCGCTGGCTCCCGCCCTCCGGCGATGCCGGCCCGGCGTCGCTCGTGCTGCCCAGCACGACGCTCGGGATCATCCTCGCGAGCACGCTGGTGCGGCTGGTGCGGGCCACGCTCCTCGACACGCTGGGGCAGCCCTACGTCCGCACCGCGCGGGCAAAGGGCCTGCGCGAGCTTCGCGTGGTGGTGCGGCACGGGCTGCGCAACGCGCTGTTGCCGGTCGTGACCTTCATCGGGCTGCAGTTCGGCGGCCTGCTCGGCGGGGTCGTCGTGCTCGAGAACGTGTTCGCGTGGCCCGGCCTCGGCCAGCTCGCGCTGCAGGCGGTGAGCTACCGCGACTATCCCGTGGTGCAGGGCGTGGTCGTCGTCCTCGCGGTGGGCGTCGTGCTCGTCAACCTGCTCGTCGACCTGAGCTACGGCCTGCTGAACCCGCGGGTCCGGGTCGGGCCGTGACGCGGGCCGCCGAGGCGCGGCCCGCGCTGTCCGCGTTGCCGGCGCCGGGGCGCCGCCGGACGGCGCCGCCCGGCCTGCGCCTCACGCTCGCCCTGGGGCTGGTCCTCGTCGGCGCGTCGTTCGCGGCCGCGGTCGCGGCGCCGCTGCTCGCCCCGCGCGACCCCGAGGCGGCCGACCTGCGTGCGCGGCTGACGCCCCCCGCGTGGGCGCGGCCGGGGTCGCCGTATCTCGTGGGGACCGACGCGATCGGCCGCGACATCCTGAGCCGGATCATCTACGGGGCTCGCGTCTCGCTCGAGGTGGGTCTCGTCTCGGTGGCGGTGAGCGGCGTGAGCGGCACCGCGCTCGGCCTCGTCGCCGGATACTACGGGGGGTGGTGGGACGAGGTGGCGATGCGGCTCGCCGACCTCCAGCTCAGCTTCCCGTTCATCCTCTTTGCGATCGTCGTGATCGCGGTCCTCGGCCCGGGCCTCTCACGGATCATCCTCGTGCTCGCCGTGACGCAGTGGGCGTCCTACGCGCGGCTGGTCCGCAGCGAGACGCTCGTGGTGCGCGAGGCCGACTACATCCAGGCCGCACGCGCGCTCGGCGTCTCGGATGGGCGGATCCTCTGGCGGCACGTCCTCCCCAACGCCGTGAGCGCGGTCTCGGTGCTCGCCACGTTGAGCGTCGCCAACAACATCCTGCTCGAGGCCGCGCTCACGTTCCTGGGGCTCGGTGTCGACCCCTCGGTGCCGTCGTGGGGCGGGATGCTGGCGGACAGCCGCAACTACATCCAGACGGCCTGGTGGGACTCGACGTTCCCGGGGCTGGCGATCATGCTCACCGTGATGGGCTTCAACCTCGTCGGGGACTGGCTGCGTGACCGGTTCAGCCCTCGGCTCCAGGGGTGACCCGGGCGTCCGGGACGGCCAGAACCCGAACATTCCGGCCCCTTGCCTTGACAACGTTGGCCATTTCTGCTACGACAGGACCGACGTCCGAAACCGCATAGCCTGCTCGCGGCCGGGCCCGCCGCCCGGCTGGGAGGGAGTGCGCCTAGGGTTCCGCGGCGTCCACAAGACGCCGGTCAGGACCAAGCGGCGCAGGCAGCCGACCGGGCGCCACACCGTCGGGACAAAAGCCCGAGGGAGAGGTTCCTCTCGACACAGGGATCGCTCCCTCGGGCCTTTTCACACGTGGGAGGACCGATCGGGGATGACGGGACTCTGCGATCCGCGGTTCGATCACGACGCCTGCGGGGTCGGGTTCGTGGCGACGACCGGCGGCCGGAGCCACGCGATCCTGGAGCTGGCGCTCGCCGCGGTCGCCCGCCTCACGCACCGCGGGGCGGTGTCGGCCGACGGCAAGAGCGGCGACGGCGCGGGCGTGCTCACGCAGGTGCCGCACCGGCTGCTCGTCCCGGACCTCTACCGGCTCGGCGTGCGGGTGGCGAGGCATGCCGACCTCGGCGTGGGCATGGTCTTCCTGCCCCGCGAGGAGCGGGCACAGGCCCGGGCCCGGGCGATCATCGAGGACGCGATCCTGAGAGAGGGGCTCGTGCTGTTCGGCTGGCGGCGGGTGCCGGTCGCGGTCTCGGCGCTCGGCCAGGACGCCGCGCGCACCCGCCCCGAGATCGAGCAGGTGCTCATCGGCCGGCCGGAGCGCCTGGGCGGCGACGAGTTCGAGCGCGCGCTGTACCTCGCGCGCAAGGTCATCGAGCGGCGGCTGGGCGAGGCGGGGGTCGCCGACTGCTACCTCCCCTCGTGCTCACACCAGACCGTCGTCTACAAGGGCATGTTCACCGCGCCGCAACTCCCGCGGTTCTACGTGGACCTGCGGGATCCGCGGTTCGACACGGCGCTCGCCGTGTTCCACCAGCGGTACAGCACCAACACCTTCCCGAGCTGGCCGCTCGCGCAGCCGTTCAGGTTGCTCGCCCACAACGGCGAGATCAACACGCTGTGGGGCAACGCCAACTGGATGCGGGCGCGGGAGCCCCACCTGCGCTCCTCCCTCTGGCGGGAGCGGATCCGGGACCTCCTGCCGGTGATCCAGCCGGGGGGGAGCGATAGCGCGATGCTCGACAACGTCGCCGAGCTCCTCGTCCGCTCCGGCCGTCCCCTCCTGCACGCGCTGATGATGCTCGTGCCGGAGGCGTGGGAGGGCCAGCCCGAGATGCCGGACGACCTGCGGGCGTTCTACGCGTTCCACGCGGGGATGAGCGAGCCGTGGGACGGGCCGGCGGCGCTCGCGTTCTCCGATGGCCGGTGGGCCGCGGCGATGCTGGACCGCAACGGGCTCCGGCCCGCGCGCTACGCGATCACCGAGGACGGCCTCGTCGTCGTGGCCAGCGAGGTCGGCGTGCTGGACCTGGACCCGGCGCGGATCGTCGAGAAAGGGCGCCTGGGGCCCGGTCGCATGATCGCCGTGGACACCGCCTCCGGCCGCATCCTGACCGACGCGGCGATCAAGCGGGAGGCCGCCTCCCGCCGGCCCTACGGGGCGTGGCTGCAGGCGGCGCGCGTGCGCCTGACGGCCGGCCGGGAGGTCGCCGCCGCGTCCTCGCCTCCTCCGCCCGCCTCCGCTGCGGACCGGCCCGATGCCCCGCTCGTGCGCCGGCTCGCCGCGTTCGGCTACTCGCAGGAGGAGATCCACCGCGTCCTCGCGCCGATGTTCACCGAGGCCAAGGAGCCCGTTGGCTCGATGGGCGACGATACGCCGCTCGCGGTGCTCTCGTCCCGGCCGCGGCTCGCGTACGGCTACGTGAAGCAGCGGTTTGCCCAGGTGACGAACCCGCCGATCGACCCGCTGCGCGAGCGGCTCGTGATGTCGCTCCACACGCTGCTCGGCGCCCGCGGGAGCTTCCTCGAGGAGACGCCGGAGCACGCGCGCCTCGTCGAGCTCGCGACGCCGCTGCTCGGCGCCGCGGACCTCGCCGCGCTCACCGCCCTCGGGGACGGCGCATTCCGGGCGCGGACCCTGCGCGCGCTCTTCCCGGTCGCGCAGGGCGCCGAGGGGCTGGAGCGCGCGCTCGTGCAGCTCTGCGACGAGGCGGCGTATCAGGTGGAGGAGGGGACGGCGCTCCTCGTCCTCTCCGACCGCGACGTGGACGCCGCGTACGCGCCGATCCCGATGCTCCTGGCCGTCGGCGCCGTGCACCAGTCGCTGATCCGCCGGGGGCTGCGGATGCGCGTCAGCCTCGTGGCCGACACAGGTGAGGCCCGGGACGTCCACCACATCGCGGCGCTCATCGGCTACGGCGCGAGCGCGGTCTGCCCGTACCTCGCCTTCGACCTGATCGACGCCGAATCCCGCCGGACCGGCGCCGACCCCGCGGCGGCCGCCGCGAACTACCGGTCGGCGATCGAGGCGGGCCTGCTCAAGGTCATGTCCAAGATGGGCATCTCCACGATCTCGAGCTACCACGGCGCGCAGATCTTCGAGGCGGTCGGCCTGGACCACGCGCTCGTGGAGTGGGCGCTCACCGGCACGCCGTCGCGGCTCGGCGGCATCGGGCTCGCGGAGCTGGCGGAGGACACGCTCGCGAGGCACCGCGAGGCGTTCCGCCGGGACCGGCCGCCGGCGCTGGGCGATCCGGGGCTGTTCCGGTTCCGCAAGGACGGCGAGTACCACGCGTTCCACCCCGCCGTGCTGCGGACGCTCCACAGGCTGGCCGCGAGCGCCGGCCGGGACGACTACGTGGCGTACGCGCGGGAGGTGCTGCACCGTCCGCCGACGGCGCTTCGCGACCTCCTCGAGTTTCGGGAGCGGCCGCCGGTCCCGCTGGAGGATGTGGAGCCGGCCGAGGCGATCGTCCGGCGGTTCGTCGTCTCCTCGATGTCTCACGGCTCGCTCAGCCGGGAGGCGCACGAGACGCTCGCGATCGCGATGAACCGCCTCGGGGCCCGTGCGAGCAGCGGCGAGGGCGGCGAGGCCCCGGCGCGCTACGCGCCGCGGCCGGACGGCGAGTCCGCCAACTGCGCCGTCAAGCAGGTCGCCTCGGGCCGGTTCGGGGTCACGACCGCGTACCTGGGCGCCGCGCAGGAGCTGGAGATCAAGATGGCCCAGGGCAGCAAGCCCGGGGAGGGCGGCCAGATCCCGGGGACCAAGGTGACGGAGGAGATCGCGCGGATCCGCCGCGCGCAGCCCGGGATCACCCTGATCTCGCCGCCGCCCCACCACGATATCTACAGCATCGAGGACCTGGCGCAGCTCATCTACGATCTGAAGCAGGGGAACCCGCGCGCCCGGGTCTCGGTGAAGCTGGTGAGCGAGGCCGGGGTGGGCACGATCGCCGCGGGGGTCGCGAAGGCGTACGCCGACACGGTGCACATCGCCGGGTGCGACGGGGGGACCGGCGCATCCCCCCTCGACTCGATCAAGAACGCCGGCGTCCCCTGGGAGATCGGCCTGGCGGAGACCCAGCAGACGCTCGTCCACAACAACCTGCGCGGGCGGGTCAGGCTGCGGGTGGACGGCGGGCTGAAGACGGCGCGGGACGTCGTGATCGCCGCGATGCTGGGGGCCGAGGAGTTCGGGTTCGGCAGCGCCGCCCTGGTGGCGCTGGGGTGTGTGATGGCGCGGCAGTGCCACCTCAATACCTGTCCGGTCGGGATCGCGACCCAACGGGAGGATCTGCGGGCCAAGTTCCCGGGCACCCCCGAGCGGGTGGTCCACTTCTTCCTGGCCATCGCCGACGACGTGCGGCGCCTCCTCGCGTCGCTGGGCTTCCGGTCGCTCGATGAGATCGTGGGGAGGGTGGACCTCCTGCGCGTCCGGGCGGCGATCCCCGGGAGCCGCGCGCGGCGCCTGGTGCTCGACCCCCTGCTCGCGGACCCGGATCCGAGCGGCACGCGCGCCCGCCGCCACGAGCAGGAGCGGAACGATCGCCCCGGCGCGCCGTTCGACGACCGGATCCTCGTCGAGGTCGGGGCGGCGATCGTGGCGGGCCGGCCGGTGGACCGCGCGTTTGCGATTCAGAACGTCGACCGGACCGCGGGCGCGCGCGTCGCCGCGGCGATCGCGCGCCGCTACGGAGACCGCGGGCTGCCCGAGGGGACGGTGACGCTTCGCTTCACGGGCAGCGCCGGCCAGTCGTTCGGCGCGTGGTGCGTCGGCGGCCTGCGGCTCATCCTGTGCGGGGAGGCCAACGACTACGTCGGCAAGGGCATGGCCGGCGGGGAGATCGCCATCCGTCCCCCCGACGCGCTGCTCGCCGCCTCCCACCGGCACGTGATCGTGGGGAACACGGTCCTCTACGGCGCCACCGGCGGGCGGCTCTTTGCCGCCGGCCGGGCGGGGGAGCGCTTCGCCGTCCGCAACAGCGGCGCCGTGGCCGTGGTCGAGGGCGTGGGCGACCATGGGTGCGAGTACATGACCGGCGGCATCGTCGTGGTGCTGGGCGAGACCGGCCGCAACTTCGGCGCGGGGATGACCGGCGGCACCGCGTACGTCCTGGACGAGCAGGGCGCGCTGGAACGGCGGTACAACCCCGCGCTCGTCGGCCTCGCGCCGGTCATGGACCCGGAGGATATCGCGCAGCTGCGCGAGCTGATCGGCGCCCATTGTGCCGCGACCGGCAGCCGGCGGGCGCGGGAGATCCTCCACGAGTGGGGCCGGTGGCTCCCGCTGTTCCGGAAGGTGGCGCCCCGCGCCCTCCCGCACCGCAGCGGGACGCTCTCCGCGCAGGCGCCCTCCGCCCGGCCGCACCGGTCCTAGTGCAGCTGTGCAGAAGTTCCACGGCAAGCTGCGGCGGGGTGTGGGGGCTCGCCTTCGCGTGCCGTCGAGGGAGGGATTCCCGCCCCGACGAATCGCGGAAGGACGGCGATTCGTCGGGGGCCCGGGGGGCGCTCGGGCGAGCCCTCGTACCCCCCTCACCTGCCTCCGAACTACCGCAACGACGCACTCGTGCCGCGCTGCGCGATGCCCACGAGGGCGCGCGGGGACCCCCGCGGCCGATCCGTCTCGCTGCGGGCCTCGTCAGGCTTCGGAGAGCGTGCACGGGCACCGCCGCCCGCGCCGGGCCGGGGAGGGCGTCCGCCTCGCGGCCGGCGTCCCGCGGGCGCCGGCGCTATCCCTTCACCGCCCCCACGAGCAGGCCGCGGGCCATGTAGCGCTCCAGCGCGACCGCCATCGCGATCACCGGCACGATCATGATCAAGATCAGCACGGACATGTACCACCACTGCGGCCCGCGCGTCGCGTTCTGCGCCGCGATCGTGAGCGGCAGGGTCTGGGCTCGCGCGCTCGTGAGGAACAGCGCGAAGAGGTACTCGTTCCAGGCGAACACGAGCACGAACAAGAACGTGGCGACCAGGCCCGGCGCCGACGGCGGCAGGACGATCGACCAGAAGATCCGGTACCGCGACGCGCCATCGACGGCCGCGCACTCCTCCAGCTCGACCGGCAGGCTGCGGAAGTAGTCGCGCATGAGCCACACCACGATCGGCAGGTTGCTCGCCACGTACGTGATGACGAGCGCGGTGCGGGTGTCGAGCAGGTGCAGCCGCTGGAACAGGACGTACACCGGGATCACGACAGCGACGGGCGGCAGGATCCGCTGGGAGATCATCCAGAAAGCGATGTCCTCGTTACTCGCCGCCCGGCGGAAACGCGCGCGCGCAGCGCGCCACGCCCCCGCGCCCAGCGCCGCCGCGCCCAGCGCCGCGGCCGGCCACGGGACGTTGAGGCTGAGCGCGACGACCGCCACAGCGAGCGACCCCGCGAAGAGCAGGATCGCGCCGACCCTCGGCCGGTAGGGGAAGCGCGCCAGGCCGTAGGCGGCGGCGGATCCGGCCACCAGCGCGATCACGGAGCTCACCGTCGCCACGATGACCGTGTTCGCGTAGGGGCGGAGCGTGTCGTTGCGCAGGTCGACGAAGATGTAGCGCCAGGCGCTGAGCGTCGGCCGGAAGTCGACGAACGGCACGTAGAGCGGCCCGCTGAAGACGTCGATCGGGTTCTTGAGCGAGGTGACGGCGAGCCAGTACAGGGGAAACAGCACCACGAACGTCCACGTCCCGAGCGCCAGATAAGTCGCGACGCGCGCCGCGGCGGGGATCGGGCGAGGACGGGCGTGCCGGCGCGTCATCCCGGCGTCACGCCGCCCCCACGGCGCGGCGGTGGACCAGGTGAACGTACGATACCGCGGCCACGGTCACGATCAGCAGCAGCAGGTAGGCGATCGCGGCCGAGCCGCCGATGTCGAGCGCCCGCCAGATCACGTACGCGTGCAGGGTCAGCGACTCGGTCGCGGTGCCCGGGCCGCCGCTCGTGAGGACGTTGGGCAGGTCCACGATCTTGAACGCCTCGATCATGCGGATCAGCACGAGCGTGCTGCTGACCGGGAGGATCGCCGGGAACGTGATGTGCCGGAAGACCTGCCACGCGCTCGCGCCGTCCGCGACGGCCGCCTCCACCGGCTCCGTGGACTGGGACTCCAGCGCCGCAAGCAGCACGATGAACATGAACGGCGTCCACTGCCAGATGTCCCCCACGAGCACCGCCGCGCGGGCGCCCCACGGGTCGTTGACCCAGGAGAAGTTGACCAGGCCGAGCGCCTTCCAGAGCGGGTAGAACGGCCCCTTGCTCGTGTCGGTCAGCATCCGGAAGAGGTACGCCACCCCGACCGGCGTGATCATCATCGGCAGCAGGAACACGACGCGGAAGAAGCGGCGGCCCGGGATGCGCTGCGCGCACAGGAGGGCGAGGCCGAGGCCGAGCACGTACTCCGCGCCGACGCCGACCGCGACGTAGATCAGCGTGACGACGAGGGACCCCGGGCGGCCGTGGGGCGCGAGCGTGCGCACCGCGAGCCAGACGCCGGCGGCGGAGACCGCGGCCAGGGCGGCGCGCGCCAGCAGGCCGCGGCCGGAGACGGTCCGCGCGCTGCGGGCGAGCCACCACCCGAGCCCCGCCGCGGCGAGGCCCCACGCCGCCCAGCCCGCCGGGGACGGCCCGGCGAGGACGCCCACGAACTCCTCCCGGTCGACCCCTACGATGAGCTTGGCGTAGTTGTCGAGCCCGACGAACGCGAGCCGGAACCCCCCGGGGGCGAACTCGAGCCGCACGAGCGAGAAGTACAGGGACAGCACCAGCGGGAACAGCGAGAAGAGGAGCACGATCGCGGCGCCGGGCGCGAGGAAGATCCACGGGGACGCGCGCTCCAGCCAGGCGCCGAGCCACCCGGGCGCTGCGTCCCGGACGCGGACCCGGCCCGCGCCGAGCACGAGCGGGCCGGGTCCGCGTCGGTCGGCCACGGCGGGCGGCCGTTACCGGGTGATGCTCAGGCTGGCCCGGTACGCGCCGAGCATCTTGGCCCGGCCGAGCTCGTCCGTCTTCTTGTTCCAACCGTCCTCGATCTGCTTCATCGTCTGGGCCGCGGTGAGCTGGCCCGCCAGGAACTCCGCGAGCGCGGTGTCGAGCACGACGCCCTCGTAGTACGCGTTCTGCGGGATCCGCAGGTCCAGCACCATGTTCGGGCTCTGGAGGCTCTGCCGGATCGCGCCGATGTAGCTCTCCGCCATCGGCCGGGTCATCCCCGATTTGACCCACAGGTCGAGCCCGAAGTGCGACCGGCGGTACGGGTTGAAGCCGGTGATCCCGAGCGTCACGTCCACGCGGGACCGCGGCGGCGCGCTCACGTACGCGCAGAACGCGAACGCCGCGTCCTTGACCTGCGGCCGGGCGGCCTTGTTGATCGCGCAGGACCAGCCCCCGAACGCCGCGAACGGCGCGTGGTTCACGCCGCCGATCGCGTACGGGCAGGTCTGCGTCGTGCACGGCACGAGCTTCCCGGTGTCGCGGTCGAGGACCATGCGGGATCCGGGCGTGATGACCGAGCCGACCTTGCCGTTCACCTTGGAGGTCTTGGGGTCCGTGGCCAGCGTGCCGATGTCGCCCCAGTCCACGGAGAGCGCGCAGCGGCCGGAGGTGAACAGCCCCCGCGTGTCCCCGACGTCCATGTTGAGCTGCTCCGGCGGCCCGTCCTTGAGCATCGCGTGGTAGACGTCGAGCGCGGCGGCCACGGCCTGGTTGTCCATCAGCGGGCGCATCGTCCGCGGGTCGAAGAACGCGCCCTGGGAGGTGCCCTTGCTCTGCAGGTAGGGGGCCACGACCGAGAGGAACATCCAGTACGACTGCGCGCTGCGCTTCATCGCGACGCACGACCCGTAGTCCGGCTTGCCGTCGCCGTTGAGGTCGCGCCCGTTGTAGCGCTGGGCGATCGCGAGGTAGTCCGCCCACGTGGCCGGCGGCTTGAGGCCGTCCCGGGCCAGCAGGTCGCTGCGGTAGTACACCATCTGCACGTCGCCGTCGAGCGGGATCGTGTAGACGCGGCCGTTGTAGGTCGCGCTAAAGTTGCGGAAGTACGGCAGGATGTCGTCCCACTGCAGCGTGGGATCGGCTCTGACCCGCCCCGTCAGGTCCTCCAGGTACCCGGCCGAGACGTAGTCGCCCATCCACTGCGGGTCGAACACGATCGCGTCGTAGCTGTTGGTGCGGGTCGCGAAGTCGGTCAGGATCTTCTGGTAGAGGTCGCTGAACGGCACGGTGATGACGTTGATCCGGGCGCCGGTCATCTTCTGGAACTCGGGGCCGTGCCGCTGCAGCGGCTCGGCGATCTGCGGGCCGGTGAAGGTGACGATGTTCACGGTCACGCCGGCAAACGAGCGCGGCGCGGCGCCGGGAGCCGGGGATGGCGGCACGACGGCCGCCGCCAGGACGAGGGATGCGAGCACGGCCAGAACGCGTACCGCTGTCACACGCGACCACCGCATCGTTGCGCCTCCCGAAGAGCGTGTGGAGCGCCGGTCGCTGGATACTACCATGCGCGCGGAGGCCCGTCCTCCTCCGGCGCGCGGCCGGCGAGCGGGCTATGCTACAATGACCTCGTGGAGGACCGCGGCCAGGGAGGAGGGGTGGGGCCGGGCATCGAGCGCCCGGGCGCCCGATGAGCCGCCCAGGAGCGCCGACGATGGGCACGCTCAACGCGTTCGAGCACCTCGCCCGCTTCTTCGGGGCCGAGGAGGAGGTCGTCGCCGCCTACCTCTACGGGCAGCCGGCCGTGACCCGCACCTGGCCGGACTCGGACATCGAGGTGGGCCTGCTCTTCAACGACGCGCTGGACGCCGACGCGATCACCGAGTACCTGGAGGGCCTGCGGAGCAGCGACCCGCTCGGCGACGCGCCCGGGACCCTGATGCCGTTTGCGCTCAACGGTCACATCCTCCCGGTCGTGTACGAGGTCCTGACGTGGGGCCGGCTCCTCGTGGACAACGATCCGGCGGCGCGCGAGGCGTTCGTCAAGCGGGCCGCGGAGCGCATGGAGCGGGAGCGCTCCCGGCTGCTCGAGGAGGCCCACGAGACGATCCTCAAGGCGCGGGCGTTCGGGCTGCCGTCCGGCGACGAGACGGTGCGCACCGTCTCGCAGCCCGCGCGGGGCCTCGATCCGGTGCGGGTCGGCTGGCGCCTTGCGCGGGTCCTGACCTCGGTGCCGATCCTCGAGATGTTCACGCGGGATGTCGAAGCGGTGGCGCAGGACGCGGAGCGCGTGAACCAGATCGTCGGCGTCTTCAGCAACGCGAGTGGCGCGGCGACCGGGATCGCCAAGGCCATGCTGACGACCTACGGCATCGCGCGCCCGCCGCGGCGGTGGGAAGTGTTCCTCCCGCTAGCCGACGCGGGTATCATCCCGATGGAGCTGGCGCTGCACCTGGGCGCGATGGTCGAGACCCGGTGGACGCTGCTCACCGGCAGCGGGATGATGGCGCCCGAGCGCGTCATCGCGATGATCCGTGGCTACCTGCCGCCGATCATCACGTTTGCGCGCCGCGCCTCGTGGGCGACCGAGCTGCCCGGGCCGGCGGCCGCCCAGAAGCTCCACTGAGCCGCCGGGTGCCCGCCGCGCCCGGTGGCGGAGGACGGGGTCGATCGTGCCGGTGGAGAGGCTGCGCGAAGATCCGGACCAGCAGGAGCGGCGCGCGGACATCCCTGCGCCGCTCGCGGTGCGCTTCGCCGCGGCGGAGCTGCTCGGCAGCGGGGGCATGGCGGCCGTGTACCGCGCCTGGGACCGCGAGGCCGAGCGGGTCTGCGCCGTCAAGGTCCTCGGCGAGCTCCTGTCCCGCGACGAGGAGTTTCGCCGGCGATTCCGGCGGGAGGCCGCTTCGGCTGCGGGCCTCGTCCACCCGCACATCGTCGCGGTCTACGGCTCGGGGGACGCCGCGGGGCGCTACTTCATCACGATGGAGTACGTCGCCGGCGGGACGCTGCACGACCTGCTGCGCCGGCGCGGTCCCCTGCCGGAAGCCGACGCGCTGCGGATCGCCGCCGAGGTGGCGGATGCGCTCGCCTACGCCCACGACCGCGGCGTGGTCCACCGCGACATCAAGCCGCACAACATCCTCCTGACCCCGGACGGCGACGTGAAGGTCGCCGACTTCGGGATCGCCCGCACGCTCGACGCGACCTACCTCACGCGGACCGGGACGCTCATGGGCTCGGCCCACTACATCTCGCCCGAGCAGGCGCGCGGCGACCAGGCCGGTCCCGCCTCCGACCTGTATGCGCTCGGCGTGGTGCTCTACGAGATGCTGGCGGGCCGGGTGCCGTTCGACGGCGAGGCCCCGGTGGCGATCGCGCTCAAGCACCTCCACGAGGCCCCACCCGACATCGTCCGGGCGCGCCCCGACGTCTCCCCGGAGACGGCCGCCCTCGTCGGCCGGCTGCTCGCGAAATCGCCCGAGGACCGCCACCCGTCCGCGCGGGACGTCGCCGCGGATCTGCGCCGGGTCCTCGGCGGGCTGCGCCGCCTGGATGGGAGCGAGACACGGCCCCTGGCCGACCGCACGATGCCGTTGCACCGCCCCGCGGACGAGCCGCGCCGGAGGACGGCGCGCCTGCCCGCCGGCGCGGGGTCGGAGGGCGGCGCGCCGCGGCCCGGTGCCACCGCCGTGCTGCCGGCTCCGGTCGCCGGCGCGAGGGGGATGGAGGCGCGGCCGCGCTGGCCCGTGTGGGCCCGGGCCGCGCTCACGCTCGTGGTCCTGGGGTTCCTTGCCGCGCTTGCCGCCGGCATCTACCGGGCGACGTGGCTCGCGATGCACGTGCCCGTGCCGTCGCTGGTCGGCCGGACCGTCGGGGACGCCGGCCGCGCCGTGCTGCCGCTCGAGCTCCGCGTGGTCGTCAGCGCGCGGCGGCAGGATCCCCGCGCCGGCGTGGGGGTGATCCTGGCCCAGGACCCGCCGCCTGGCCGGGAGGTGGCGAGGGGCGCCGTCGTCCGGCTGACCGTGAGCCAGGGGTCCGGCGTCGTCCCGGACCTCCACGGGCTCGCGGTGCTTCAGGCGGCACGCCAGCTCGAGGCCGCGGGCCTGCGCCTGGGGCGCGTCAGCTATACCTACGACGATCGGACCGCCTCCGGGGCGGTCATCTACCAGTTCGTGGGCCCGGGGACCCGCCTCGCGCCGAACGGGGCGGTGGACGTCCTGGTGAGCCAGGGCCCTCCGCCGTTCCCGTTGAAATTGACGACGCCGTGGTTCGTGCCGAACCCGCGGCCGGATCCAGGGGGATCGCGCTGACGAGGGCGGCAGGTGACCGCCGCGCAAAGGAGGCCGATGTGACCGCGCCGCTCACCGTGACCGTGCAACCGACGCCCAACGTCAACGCGCTGAAGTTCGTGGTCAACCGTCGGGTGACCGAAGGCCGCAGCCAGACGTTTACGAGCCGGGACTCCGCCGCCTCCCCCCTGGCGCGCGACCTGCTCGGCATCCCCGGGGTGCGCCAGGTGTTCTTCCTCAACGACTTCATCACGATCACGCGGATCGAGGGAACCGAGTGGGACGCGATCGTGCCCAGCGCAGAGGACCTGATCCGCCGCCACCTGGCGTGAGCTGCGGTGCGCAAGGCGGCGTTTGAGCGCCTCGTCGCGCGGGCGCTGGACGAGCTGCCGCCGGCGTTCGCGGCGCGGCTCACGAACGTGGCCGTCATGGTGGAGGCACGCCCCTCGCGCGAGGTCGCCCGGGAGCTCGGGGACGACATCCTTGGGCTCTACCACGGCGCAAGCGAGCTGCAGCAGTCGCCCATCGCCCCATACGAGCTGCCCGAAGTCATCATCCTCTACCAGGAGAACATCGAGGCGATCTGCCGGACCGACGACGAGATCGTAGAAGAAGTGCGCAAGACGGTGATCCATGAGATCGGGCACCACTTCGGCCTGAGCGACGAGGAGATGGAGGCGCTCGAGGACCGTGCCTGACCGGCGGGTCGCCCGCGCCGATGCCGGGGCGCCGCGCCCGGGCCCCGCCCCGCCCGGCCTCGCGGGCATGGCCTCCCGTCGCGCCCCGCCCAGCCGCGGCACCACCGCTCGCGCGTCGCACGGGCGCGGTGATGCGGAGCCCCGAGGTGCAGGAGCCCGGAGGCCGATAGGCCGTTCGTCCGGAAGATAGACATGCCTCCTTCCTTGGGTTGACAGGGCCGGCGGGAGGTCTGTATACTCCGCTGGGAGACTGACCAGTCAGTCTGGAGGGGCGGATGGCGACCGCGATAGAGCGATTGAGCAAAACGCAGCAGCGAGAAGATACCCGCCGGAAAATCCTCGAATCTGCCGCCCAGGTCTTCTCAGAGAAAGGTTTCTACGGCTCGGTCGTTGACGACATCGTCAAGGCGTCGGGGACATCGAAGGGCGCCGTCTACTTCTACTTCGACAGCAAGGAACAGATCTTCCTCTCGCTCGTCGAGGAGTACGCCGCCACGGTCGCCCAGCAGCTCCAAGCAGCCGTCCACAGGAGCCGGGGACTCGTCGCGCAGGTGGAGGCGACGGTGGCCACGCTCATCCGCAGCTTCCAGGCCAACCGCGCGCTCGCCAAGATCGTCCTGGTGGACTGGCTCGCGGCAGGAGCGGAGTTCCAGGGCACGCGGATCGCGCTCAAGGCGATGCTCGTCGAGGTGCTGCGCGGATACCTCGACCGGGCGGTACAGGATGGTAAGATCGCGGCCCAGGACACCGAGATGGCGGCCTACGTCTGGATCGGCGCGATCAGCGAGGTCGTGATCCGCTGGCTCAACACCGGGAAGCCGACCCCGCTGGAGGAAGTGCTCGCCCCGCTCACGCGGCTGCTCCTCAGCAGCGTCGGGCTCGCGCCGTCCCCCGCCGCCTCGGGCTGAGGCGTGGAGCCGGTCCCCGCTTCGATCGTCGCGGCGCTCCGCGAGCGAACGTGGGCGCGGCTCGTGCGCGCGGCGTTCCTCCGCGGCGACTTCGTGCTGAGCTCGGGGCGGCGCAGCCCGTTCTACATCGACAAGTACCTCTTCGAGACGCAGCCCGAGCTGCTGCGGGATATCGCCCGCCTGCTCGCGCGGGAGGTTCCTCCGGGGACGATGCGCCTCGCCGGCCCGGCGCTCGGCGGCGTGCCCCTCGCGACCGCGGTGGCGCTGGAGACCGGGCTGCCTTTCGTGATCGTCCGGCCCGAGCCAAAGGACCACGGCACCGCGCGCGTGATCGAGGGCCAGCTCTCCCCCGGCGATCGCGTGGTCGTGCTCGAGGACGTCGTGACGACCGGCGCGCAGGCGGTGCGCGCCGCGCGCGCGATCGAGGCCGCCGGAGGCCGGGTGATCCTCGTCTTCGCCGTCGTGGATCGCCACGAGGGCGGCCGCGAGGCGATCGAAGCGGCCGGGTACCGCTTCGGCGCGCTCTACGACCTCGCTCGGACGCCTGTGCCCGCCGAGAGTTAGGCAAAGTTACGCAAGTTCTCGATTGACATAGCTGGGCCCCGGCGCCTATACTAAACATGACTAAGTTAGTCGAGAATCGCCCCGGCCCATGTCATCCCGGCCCCCGCGTGCGACGGTACCGGGTGGCGTCCGTGCGCGGGGCGGTGGGCGCGCAGGCGGAGGGACGGATGGCGGCAGAGCTCGGGATCACGGACCTGTGGGCGCAGGTCGAAGACAAGGTCATCCTGAAGGGCGCCAGCCTGACCGTGCGGTCCGGGGAGATCCACGCGCTGATGGGCCCCAACGGGTCCGGCAAGAGCACGCTGGCCAACGTGCTGATGGGCAACCCCTTCTACCAGGTCATCAAAGGGGAGGTGCTCTACAAGGGGGAGGACCTCCTCGCGATGGCGCCGGACGAGCGGGCCCGGAAGGGGCTCTTCATCGCGTTCCAGTACCCCGTCAGCATCCCCGGCGTGACGATGGCAAGCTTCCTGCGGACGGCGGTGAGCGCGCGGCGGGGGTACGAGAAGGACCAGCTCATGAGCCTCGCCGAGTTCCAGAAGCTCGTGCGCGGCAAGGTCGAGGAGCTCCAGATCGACCCGGCGATCCTCGGCCGGTACGTGAACGAGGGGTTCAGCGGCGGCGAGAAGAAGCGCGCGGAGATCCTGCAGATGGCGGTGCTCGAGCCGGAGATCGCGATCATGGACGAGACCGACTCCGGCCTCGACGTGGACGCGGTCAAGATCGTGGCGGCCGGCGTCAACCGGATGTACGAGCACTCCGGGCGGCAGATGGGCGTGCTCGTGATCACGCACTACCCCCGCATCCTGAAGTACATCAGGCCGACGCAGGTGCACGTGATGTTCGACGGCCGGATCGTGACCTCCGGCGATGCGGAGCTGGCCGACGAGCTCGACCGCATCGGGTACGACGGGATCCGCGCCCAGTACGAGCAGGTCGCCGCCGAGGTGGCCGGCGAAGGCGAGGTCCGCAGCGCCGGCAAAGTGTTCTGGGTGAGACACTGAGGAGGGGATACCGTGGCAGTCGCCAATCCGCTCGGCATCGATCTCGACCAGTACAAGTGGGGGTTCCGCGACCCGGAGCAGTACGCGTTCAAGTCCCGCAAGGGCCTGGACCGCGACGTCGTGGAGATGATCTCCCACATGAAGGAGGAGCCGGACTGGATGCGGGCGTTCCGGCTCCACTCGCTCGGCGTCTTCGAGAAGAAGCCGATGCCCACGTGGGGCGCGGATCTGAGCACGATCCACTTCGACGACATCTACTACTACGTGAAGCCCACGGAGAAGCAGGGGAAGAGCTGGGACGAGGTGCCGGAGAACATCAAGAGGACCTTCGACCGGCTGGGCATCCCCGAGGCGGAGAAGAAGTTCCTCGCCGGCGTGGGCGCGCAGTACGAGAGCGAGGTCGTCTACCACAGCCTGCGGGAGGAGTGGACGAAGCAGGGCGTGATCTTCCTGGACATGGACTCCGGCCTCAGGGAGCACCCGGACATCGTCCGCGAGTACTTCGGCACGGTCGTCCCCCCCGAGGACAACAAGTTCGCCGCGCTCAACAGCGCGGTGTGGAGCGGCGGCTCGTTCGTGTACGTGCCGGAGGGCGTGCACGTCACGATCCCGCTGCAGGCGTACTTCCGGATCAACGCCCAGAACATGGGCCAGTTCGAGCGAACGCTCATCATCGCCGAGCCGGGGTCCTACGTCCACTACGTCGAGGGGTGCACCGCCCCGATCTACACGACCGACTCGCTCCACAGCGCGGTGGTGGAGATCATCGTGAAGGAGGGCGCCCGGGTCCGGTACACGACGATCCAGAACTGGTCGAAGAACGTCTACAACCTCGTCACCAAGCGGGCGGTGGCCTACCGGGACGCCACGATGGAGTGGGTGGACGGCAACCTCGGCAGCAAGGTGACGATGAAGTACCCGAGCGTGTACATGCTGGAGCCCGGCGCCAAGGCCGAGATCCTCTCGGTCGCCTTCGCCGGGAACGGCCAGCACCAGGACCCCGGCGGCAAGGTGATCCACGCCGCCCCGTACACGACCTCGTCGGTCGTGAGCAAGTCGATCAGCAAGAACGGCGGGCGCGCGGGCTACCGGGGCCTCGTGAAGGTGTACCCGGGGGCGCGGGGGAGCAAGTGCGCGGTGCGGTGCGACGCGTTGATCCTGGACGAGCAGTCCCGGTCCGACACGTACCCGACGATGGAGATCGACGAGGACGACGTCCAGGTCACGCACGAGGCGACCGTCTCCAAGGTCTCGGACGAGCAGCTCTTCTACCTGATGAGCCGCGGGATCAACCAGGACGAGGCGATGAACATGATCGTCCGCGGGTTCATCGAGCCGATCTCCCGCGAGCTGCCGATGGAGTACAGCGTCGAGCTGAACCGCCTGATCGCGCTCGAGATGGAGGGATCTGTCGGGTAGCGGGCGATGGTGCCGCGGTCCCAGGCGCGCCCGCGTGCTCGGGCGTAAGCGGGAGGGCAGGGCGCGAGCCCTGCCCTCTTCGACCGTGGACGGCCCGGCCCCGCGGTGCCCCGACGCGGCGAAGAGGCGGTCGCACGTCCCGCGACGTGGGCCGACGGCAAGGGACGTGCAGCGTGGTGCCCCGGCCGCTGGGGGCCCGGGCCTTGAGACCCGGGCGCCGCACGTGGGGAAACGGCAAGGGACGTGAAGCGTGACGCCCCGGCCGCTGGGGGCCCGGGCCTTGAGACCCCGGGCGCCGCACGTGGGGAAACGGCAAGGGACGTGCAGCGTGGTGCCCCGGCCGCTGGGGGCCCGGGCCTTGAGACCCCGGGCGCCGCACGTGGGGAAACGGCAAGGGACGTGCAGCGTGGTGCCCCGGCCGCTGGGGGCCCGGGCCTTTGAATCACAATCGGAGGATGCGCGTGAGCGAGCCCCAACCTGTGACGACCACGACCCTGAGCCGCGACCTCGTCGTGCGGCAGAGCGAGGCCGCCGGGGAGCCGGCGTGGCTCCTCGAGCGCCGCCTCGCGGCGTGGGAGGCGTTCGTCCGGCTGCCGCTGCCCCAACCGTCCGACGAGGAGTGGCGGCGGACCGACCTGAGCGGCTTGGACCTGGACGCGCACGCGCCTCTCGCCTTTGCCGCGGCCAAGAGCAAGCCGCCGGCCCCGCTCATGGCGCTGGTGGGCGACCCCGCCCAGGCCGCCGGGCTGCGACTCGTCGTGGACGGCCTCCAGGTCGGCGAGCGGGTCGCGACGGAGCTCGCCCGCGGCGGCGTGGTGTTCACCTCGCTGAGCGCGGCGGCGCGCACCCACCCCGACCTCGTGCAGGAGCACCTGGGGTCCGTGGTGCGGGGGGACGAGAACAAGTTCCGCGCGCTCCACGCCGCCCTCTGGAGCGGAGGCACATTCCTCTACGTGCCCCGCGGCGTGGAGGTCGACCTGCCGCTCGTCGTGGGGACGTGGCTGGGCCGGGAGGGCGTGGCGTACATGCCGCACACGCTCGTCGTGGCCGATGAGCAGAGCCGGGTCACCCTGGTGGAGCTCGCCGGCTCCGCGCCGGGGAAGGCCCGAACGCTCGTGAACCACGCGGTGGAGTTGATCCCGCGGGACGGGGCGCAGGTCCGCTACGTCCACCTCCAGCATTGGGGCCCGAGCGTCTGGGAGCTGGGGATCGTGCGCACGGTCCTCGCGCGGGACACCACGGTCAGCACGGTCATGGGCGCGTTCGGGGGCGCGCTCGTGAAGACCAACGTCGAGTCGCGCCTCGTGGGGCCGGGGGGCACCTCGGAGATGCTCGGCGTCCTGTTTGGGGACGGCAGCCAGCACTTCGATTACCACACGCTGCAGGAGCACGCCGCCCCCAACACGACGAGCGACCTGCTGTACAAGGGCGCGCTCAAGGATCAGGCGCGCTCGGTGTTCGCCGGGCTGATCCGCGCCGACTACGGCGCCCAGAAGACCAACGCGTTCCAGCTCAACCGGAACCTGATCCTCTCCGACGGGGCGCGGGCGGACAGCATGCCGAAGCTGGAGATCATGGCGAACGACCTGCGGTGCACGCACGGCGCCAGCACGAGCCGGCTGAACGAGGACCAGATCTTCTACCTGATGAGTCGCGGCCTCCCCCGGCCGGTCGCGGTCCGGATGATGGTGGACGGGTTCTTCGCGGAGATCTTCGACCGGATCCCGCTGGAGACGGTCCGGCGGCGGCTCAGCGAGGCGATCGCGCAGAAGATGGTGATGGGGACGTGACGGAGTTTGTGCGTGTGGCGCGCACGGGCGACGTGCCGCCCGGGACCGTCAGGCGGGTCGAGGTGGCGGGCCACGCCGTCGCCCTCGCCAACGTGGACGGCGAGTTCTTCGCGGTCGAGGACACCTGCACGCACGAGGAGGCGTCCCTCAGCGCCGGGGGCCTGTCCGGCGAGGTGCTCGTCTGTCCGAAGCACGGCTCGCGGTTCAACGTGAAGACAGGCCGGGTGCTGTCGCTGCCGGCGGTGCGGTCGGTCGCGGTCTTTCCGGTCAAGGTAGAGGGCGGCGAGGTGTTCGTCGCCACGGAGGCGCAGAAGCCCACCGGCCTTCCGCACCGGAGGTAGGCCGGCCGGGGATATGCGGCACGCCCGCAGGAGCCGGGCCCGCGCCGCGGGGTCTACAGCACGGGCATGTGACACAAGGAGGCGCAGCGATGGGAATCCCGGCGACGATCCGCGAGGATTTCCCGATCCTGGGGCAGCGGGTCAACGGCAAGCCCCTCGTGTACCTGGACAGCGCGGCCACGTCGCAGAAGCCCCGACAGGTGCTCGACGCGGTCAGGCGCTACTACGAGGAGTACAACGCGAACGTGCACCGGGGCGTGTACTCGATCGCGGAGCGCGCGACCGCGGAGTACGAGGCGGCGCGGGCCGCGGTGGCGCGGTTCCTCGGCGCGGCGGGCCCGGACGAGATCGTCTTCACGCGCAACGTCACCGAGGCGCTCAACCTGGTGGCCTACGCGTGGGGCCGGCGGCACCTGCGGCCGGGGGACGAGATCCTCACGACGGAGATGGAGCACCACAGCGACCTGGTGCCGTGGCAGCTCGTCGCGCAGGAGCGGGGCGCGCGGCTGCGGCACATCCCGTTCGACGACCAGGGCCGCCTCATCCTGGACGAGTTGGATCGCCTGCTGACCGAGCGGACCCGCATCGTCGCGCTCGTGCACGTGAGCAACACGTTCGGCACCGTGAACCCGGTGGCGGAGGTGACGCGCCGCGCGCACGCGTGCGGCGCGCTCGTCATCGTGGACGGCGCCCAGAGCGCGCCCCACCGCCCCGTCGACGTCCGGGCCCTCGGCTGCGACTTCTTCGGGTTTACCGGGCACAAGATGCTGGCCCCGATGGGCATCGGCGGGCTGTGGGCGCGCCGCCCGCTCCTCGAGGAGATGGACCCCTTCCTCGGCGGCGGCGAGATGATCAGCGACGTCTGGCTCGATCGCGCCACGTGGAACGAGGTGCCGTGGAAGTTCGAGGCCGGCACCCCGAACGTCGGGGGCGCGATCGGGCTCGGAGCGGCGATCGATTACCTGGAGCGCCTGGGCATGGACGCGGTGGCGGCCCATGAGCGGGAGATTACCGCCTACGCGATGGAGCGCCTGCGGGAGATCCCCGGGCTCCACATCCTCGGCCCGGGCGTCGATGAGCGTGGCGGCGTCGTGTCGTTCTGGATGGACGACATACACCCCCACGACATCTCGCAGGTCCTGGACACCGAGGGCGTCTGCGTGCGGGCCGGCCACCACTGTACGAAGCCGCTCCACCGGAAGCTCGGCATCGGCGCCTCGGCGCGCGCCAGCTTCTACGTGTACACGATCCCGGAGGAGATCGACGTGCTCGCCCGGGCGCTCCTCAAGACGAGGGAGCTGTTCAGTGTCGCTCGATGAGCTGTATCGCGAGGTCATCTTGGACCACTACACCCACCCCCGGAACCGGGGCGTCCTGGAGCCCGCCGACATCACGCGCGACGGCGCCAACCCGCTGTGCGGCGACGAGCTTCGCATCTCGCTGCGCGTCCGCGGCGGGATCGTCGAGGATATCCGCTTCCAGGGGAAGGGCTGCTCGATCAGCCAGGCCTCCGCATCGATGATGACCGAGCAGGTCAAGGGCAAGCCGGTCGAGGAAGTCGTGCGCCTGATCGCCGCGTTCAAGGCGATGATGCACGGCGAGGCGCCGGCGGCCGACTCGCTCGGCGACCTCGAGGCGCTCCAGGGCGTGCGCAAGTTTCCCGTGCGGGTGAAGTGTGCAACGCTCTCCTGGGTGACCCTGGAGCTGGCGCTCGACGAGCTGCGACCCGGGTAGCGCGGCCGCGACGGTGCGGCAGGACAGCGGCGCCGGCGCGCCCGTTTGCGGGCCCCCTGCCCGCGTGTTACGGTAGTGGCGAGCTCAGGCCCAGAGGGGGACGCTGAGCCGAGCGAGGAGAGGGTGTATGTCGACCGGATTCGCCGAGACACCGTCGGGCGCGCCCGCAGAGCTGCCCGCGCGGAAGAGCCAGATCGCGCCGATCGCCGAGGCCGTCGAGATCCTGGACAGCCTGCCCGGCGGGGGGCTCATCCTGACGACCGTCGAGGCGGCCCTCAACTGGGGCCGGGCGGCCTCCCTGTGGCCGCTCACGTTCGGCCTGGCCTGCTGCGCGATCGAGATGATGGCCGCGTTCGCGAGCCGGTTCGACCTCGACCGGCTCGGGGTGATCCCGCGGGCGACGCCCCGGCAGGCGGACCTCATGATCGTGGCCGGCCGCGCCACGTACAAGATGGCCGTGATCGTCCGGCGGCTGTGGGAGCAGATGCCCGAGCCCAAGTACGTGATCTCGATGGGCTCGTGCGCCACCTGCGGCGGCCCCTTCTACTACGATAACTACTCGATCATCAAGGGCATCGACCAGGTGGTGCCGGTCGACGTGTACGTCCCGGGATGCCCGCCGCGGCCGGAAGCGCTGATCGAAGGCATCCTGAAGCTGCAGGAGCAGATCAAGAAGGAGCCGTTCCTGCGGCGGCAGGCCGCCGCGGCGCTCGCCGCGCAGCCCCGCTAGTGCAGCAGCGCCGCGCGCTGTCGACGGGGGGACGCGCCGGCCCTGCCGTGCGCGCTCTCTCGGGCCCCCCGACGAGTCGCCGCGCTCCCGCGACTCGTCGGGGCGGGACGCCGTTCCGCGACCGGACGCGCGGGGCACCCCCGCGGCCGATCCGTCCCGCTCCCCCTTCGCCGGACGTCGGAGGGCACGCACGAGGGGAGGCGCCGCCGCCTCCCGGCGGTGCGCGCAGGAGCGGGGCGAGCCGGGCGTTCCGCGGCGGACCCCGGTGCCGTGACGGGCGGGGCTGGACCGATCGCACAACCACCGGCGGCAGGGCGTTCGCGGAGATCGCCCGGGTGCGGAGCGGGGGGAAGACCCTCGTTCCCACGGCGCCGTCGGGTCGCCGGCCGGACTCAAGGGGGGAGGGTGGTGGCGCTCCGGACTGAAGAACTCATGCTCAACATGGGGCCGCAGCATCCCAGCACGCACGGGGTGCTGCGCCTCGTCGTCACGCTCGACGGCGAGAACATCATCGAGGTGCAGCCGGACATCGGTTACCTCCACTCCTCGGTCGAGAAGATGATGGAGCACCGCACCTACTTCCAGAACGTGTCGCTGACCGACCGGGGCATGGACTACCTGATCGCCCTCCAGAACGAGGAAGTGTACTGTCTGGCCGTGGAGCGGCTCGCCGGCATCGAGGTGCCCGAGCGGGCCCGGTACATCCGCGTCGTCATGAACGAGTTGCAGCGGATCGCGAGCCACCTGGTGTGGCTCGGCACCTGGGGCATCGACCTCGGCGCGACGACGGTGTTCCTGTGGTGCTTCCGCGAGCGCGAGATGATCATGGACCTGTTCGAGCAGGTCACGGGCGGCCGTCTCCACCACGCGTACTACCGGATCGGGGGCGTCTACGCCGACCTCCCGGAGGGGTGGGCGGAGCAGTGTCAGCGGTTCGTCGATTACTTCCTGCCGCGCGTCGACGAGTACGACGCGCTGCTCACCGCGAACCCGATCTTCCTCGCGCGGACGCGGGGCGTGGGCGTGATCAGCCGGCGCGACGCGATCGCGATGGGCGCCTCCGGACCGGTGGCCCGCGCGAGCGGGATCGCCCTCGACGTGCGCAAGGAGGAGCCGTACGAAGTGTACGACCGCATGCAGTTCGACGTGCCGGTGCAGAGCGAGGGCGACTGCTTTGCGCGGTACCGCGTGCGCCTCGAGGAAATGCGCCAGTCCGCGCGCATCATCCGGCAGGCCCTGCGCGGCCTCCCCCCGGGCGAGATCCGCACCCGGGTGCCGATGACGATGAAGGCGCCGCGCGGCGAGGTGTACGTTCGCACCGAGTCGGCGCGGGGAGACCTGGGGATCTTTCTGGTCAGCGACGGCGGGGAGACGCCGTACCGGGTCAAGATCCGGGCGCCGTCGTTCAGCAACCTGTACGCGCTGACCGAGATGATGAAGGGGTGGAAGGTCGCCGACGTGATCGCGATCCTCGGCAGCATCGACATCGTGCTCTCGGACGTGGACCGCTAGTGCGGCGGGGCAGGAGGTCCGTGGCAGGCAGGGGAGGGCGTGGGGCGTCCTTCGCGTTCCCGCGAGGAGCCGATCCGAAGGGACGCTCGGGTCAGCCCCCACACCCGTGCTCCCCTGCCCCAACCTGGCGCGGTGGTGCGCTCGTGAGGAGGTACGGCGGATGGATCGTCGCGTGAGCATCGCGGCGCGCGTGGCGCGCGGGCTCGAGGCCCTCGCCATTGGCCTCGGCCTGACGTGGCGGGCGATGCTCCGGCCCAAGGTCACGGTGCAGTACCCGGTCGAGAAGAAGAACGTCTCTCACCGGTTCCACGGGCTGCTCGGGCTGCCGATCGACCCGGAGACCGGGAAGGACCGGTGCATCATCTGCTTCCAGTGCGAGCGCGTCTGCCCGTCGCGGTGCATCCACATCGAGGCGACCGGCAAGGGGAAGGAGCGCGTGCTGACCCGGTTCGACATCGAGATGGACAAGTGCCAGTACTGCGGCTTCTGCGTCGAGGTCTGCCCCACCGAGGCGATCGTGTTCGCGCCGCACTACGAGGCGTCCACGTACAACCGCGCGAACCTGCTGTACACGCTCGACGACCTGCACAAGCTCGCGCCGAAGGAGCCGATCGCGACCGGCATCGTCCGGACGAACGGGAGGAAGCACCGATGAGCCCGGAACGGATCGCCCAGTTCCTGGAGCGGTTCCCTCGCGTCCGGGATCTCGCGGCCGAGCAGCGGGCCGAGCAGGCCCGCGAGGACGAGGAGTGGGCGGCCAAGCAGCGCGAGTGGCAGGAGGCGGTCGAGAGGGCGAAGGCGGAGGGCAAGCCGGCCCCGCGGCCCCTCAAGCGCGAGGAGTCCCGCGTCTACCACTACCACGGGCCGACGTTCGGCGTCGAGCGCGAGGAGCTGCTGGACGTCTGCCGGTGGCTGCGCGACAACCCGGAGTTCGACATGTCCTACCTCTCGTTCGTCTCGGCGATCGACTGGCGAGACCGATTCGAGGTGGTCTATCACCTGCGCTCCCCGGCCCGCCGGCACAGCGTGGTCCTGAAGGTGCCCGTCCCGCGCGACGACCCCCGGGTGCCCTCCGTCACCGGGCTGTGGCGGGGCGCCGAGTGGCACGAGCGCGAGGCGTACGATCTCCTCGGGATCGTGTTCGAGGGGCACCCCGATCTCCGCCGCATCCTGATGAGCGCCGACTGGAAGGGCCACCCCCTCCGGAAGGACTATGTCTACGAGGATCCCCAGTGGCTCGTGGAGGTGGCGTCCCAGCGCCAGCGCGAGATCGCCGCGACCGGCGAGGACTGGGAAGGCCGCGGGTCGCGTAGCTAGCGCCGCGTCGCGCGCTGTCGACCGGGGGACGCGGGGCCCGCGCGCCGTGCCCTCCCGGGGCTCCCGAACGCCTCGCCGCGCTCCCGCGCTTCGTTGGGGTGGGATGCCGTCCCGCGACCGCACGCGCGGGGCACCCCCGCCGCCGGCCCGTCTCGCTAGGCCCCTTCAGACCCCGGGGAGCATGCGCGGGGCCCCTCGCCTACATGCAATCTTTACACGGCCCGTCCTACAATAGGGGTGAGGCGGCCGGCGCGGCCGCGCCGGGCCGCCGCCGGCAGGGGGAGGGGCCGATGAGGCGAGAGTCGGTTCTGCACAGACGCGCTCCCGCAGCGGGCGAACATCCCTCGGGGCCCGGCGCCCGGCGTGCCCTCGCGGCCGGGATCGCCGGCGGCGTGGGGGTGGTGGTGGTGTTGTTCGCCTACCGCTTCGCCACGGGGATGCCGACGCTGCAGGAGGCGCTCGCCGAGCGGATGATCCGAATGCTCCCGCTGCCGGTGTTCGCGTTCATCCTGGCCAAGCTCCAGCACCTCGCCAAGCCGCTGGGGTTCGGGATGGCGGTCCTGGCCAGCATCGTCGGGTTTGGCGCGGGCGGATGGGTGTACGCGTGGGCGACGCGGCGGAGCCGCAGGCCGCGCGTTGTGCTCGGCCTGATCGCCGCGGCCGTGACCTGGGTGTTCCTCACCTTCGTCTTCCTGCCGTTCATCGAGGGAGGGCTCCTCGGAGCGCCGCTCACCACGGTCGTCTCCGCGCCGGCGCTGCCCATGGCTCTCGCCAGCGCCGTCTACGGGCTGCTGCTGGCCGCCCTCTCCGGTCCGTCCAGGACGACGCGGAGGGCCGGGGCGGCGCGCCCGGCCGACGGCGCGGGTGTCCCCCGGGATCGAGGCCGCGCGGGCGGATCGGGGCCGGCTGGGGGTGCCGGCGATCCGGCGGTCCCCGACGATCGCACGCGCGACGGCGCGGCTGCTGCTCCTGTCGTGCCCGAGAGCGTCACCCGGCGGGACCTGCTGCGTCGCTCGGCGCTCGTGGTGCTGGCCGTATCGGCCGGCGCGAGCCTGGCCGCGTGGGCCCGCGCCGCCGGCTCCCACGCCGCCGCCGCGGCGCGCGGCGCGTTTCGCCTGCTCAAGGGGATGCCGCCCGAGGTCACGCCGAACGACAAGTGGTACCAGGTGTCCAAGAACTTCTTCGACCCGACGGTCGACGTGGCGAAGTGGTCGCTCGAAGTCAAGGGCCTCGTCGAGCGGCCCCTCAGGCTGTCCTTGCCCGAACTCCAGAAAGCCGCGCCGGGCGTGGAGCGGTACCAGACGTTCGAGTGCATCAGCAACGAGGTCGGCGGCGACCTGATCAGCACCGCGAAGTGGAAGGGCGTCCGGGTCAGGGACATCCTCGCGCTGGCCGGAGTCCGGCCGGGGGCGACGACGATCATCTGGCGCGCCGCGGACGGGTACTCCGAGTCGATTCCCCTGCCGATCGCGATGGACCCCGACAGCCTGCTCGCCTACGAGATGAACGGCGAGCCGATCCCCCAGAAGCACGGCGCCCCGGTCCGCGTGCTGCTCCTGAACCGGTACGGCATGAAGCAGCCCAAGTGGCTCACCAGCATCGAAGTGGCCAACCACGACTACACCGGGTACTGGGAGCAGCAGGGCTGGAGCAAGGAGGCGATCGTCAAGACCAACAGCGCGTTCCGGGTAGAGGCACGGGAGGGCGGCCGCATCGCGCTCGGCGGCTGGGCGTTTGCGGGCAGCCGCGGGATCTCCAAGGTCGAGATCAGCGCCGACGGCGGCAAGACGTGGTTCCCCGCCGAGGTCAAGGAGCCGCTCGCCGTCAACTGCTGGCAGTTCTGGTCCGCGGAGTGGACGCCGCCGGCTCCCGGGAGCTACACGTTCAGGGTGCGGGCCGTGGACGGGACCGGCAAGGTGCAGCCCGCGGGCCCGAAGCCCACGCTTCCCGACGGCGCGGAGGGCTACCACACCGCTACCGTGCGCGGCTGAGCGGCCCAGCGCGGCTCCCCGGTGCTCGGAGGCGGCCCGCGACGTCGTGGGCTGTGCCCGGTCCGGCGTGGCGCCGGCAAGGGATTTGTCCGGCCACCCACCAACAATATCCGAGTGACGCGCAGCACGGCCAGGCGCCGCTCTGTCCCGGGGCTTCGGGGGGTGCGGGGGTACGTCCGGCGGATCGTTACCCTCGGCGATCCCGACGGCGCGGTGCTGAGATCTCGCAGCCGGCCCATCCCGGTGGTGGACCGCGCCATCCGCAGGTTGATCGCGGACATGCTCGTGACCATGCGCCGCGCCCGCGGGGTCGGCCTCGCGGCCGTGCAGGTCGGCGTGCCGCTGCGCGTGCTCATCGCGGACGCGGGGACCGGGCCGGTGGTAGTCGTCAACCCACGGACGCGCCGCCGGAGGGGCAGCCAGGTGGGGCAGGAGGGATGCCTGAGCATCCCGGGGACGTACGGCACCGTCCGCCGCGCACAGGAGGTCGAGGTGCACGGCCGAAACGCCCGCGGCCGGCGGATCATCGTGCGGGGCGCAGGCCTCCTGGCCCGGGTCCTGCAGCACGAGATCGACCATCTGAACGGCGTGCTCTTCATCGACCGGATCGCCGCGGAGGCGCGCCGCGCCCGTCCGAAGGAGAGACCCGTGGGGGAGGCCGCGCCATCGCGCAAGGCCGGATCGGCCGTCTGAGCGGCGTCGGGGAGGGGGTCGGCCTGGCGGCACGCTACTTCACCCTGGAGGAGGCCACCGCGCTCCTGCCCCGGCTCACCGGGATACTCGAGGCTCTCCGGCGGACCCGCGACCAGGCCGTCGTCAAGAAGGCCCAGGTCGACCTGCTCTGGGAGCGGCTCGGCAGGGGCGACCCGGTCCTCGGTGCGCTCGGCGAGGAGCAGCGCGAGCTGGACGCGCTGACCGCGCGTCTCGCCGCGATCGCCGCAGAGCTCGACGGGGTCGGGTGCATCCTGCGCGACGTGCAGCTCGGCCTCGTCGACTTCCCGTTCCGGGCCCGCGGGGGCACCGCCGTCTATCTGTGCTGGCGCCTGGGCGAGCCGTCGATCGCCTTCTGGCACGGCATCGACGAAGGCTACGGCGGCCGCAAGCCGATCGCCTCGCTGCCGCTCGATGAAGCCTAGCGCCGCCTCGCGCACCGTCGGCCGGGGGACGTGGCGGGCCCGCGCCCCGCGCCCTCCCGGGGCCCCCGACGAAGCGCCGGAGCGTGGCGATTCGTCGGGGTGGGACGCCGTTCCGCGACCGGACATGACGGGCGGGCCCCCGCGGCCGATCCGTCTCGCTGCGCCCCCCGCCAGACGTCGGGGCGCGCGCACGAGTAGGGCGTTCCACGCGCTCGCTGGCGGGCGTGGTTGGGGGACGGGGTCTGCCCTCCGCTCCCAATCGACGCGATCTTGCTTCGGTTTGGCGCGCCGCTCGGCCAAGGGGGCGGCGCCGGCCGGAGGGCCGCAGGCCCGGAGGGGTCGAGGTCTTCCCCTGATTCCCTCGATCATGGCCGAGACCGATGTCCGCTCCGGGCGGATCCCCGTCCCCGACCTCGTCGCCCCCCGCACGTCGGCAACGGACCACTCAACTCGGAGGTGAGCGCGTGGTGGATGCGTTCGACCTGGTCGTGATCGGCGGCGGGCCGGCCGGGTACGTCGGCGCGATCCGCGCGACGCAGCTCGGCCTCCGGACCGCGATCGTGGAGCGGGAGAAGGTCGGCGGGACCTGCCTGCACGTCGGCTGCATCCCCACCAAGGTGCTGCTGCACACCGCCGAGCTGCTGGAGGAGATGCGGGGGGCCGAGCAGATGGGCATCCTCGCCGAGGACGTCCGGTTGGACTACCCGCGGGTGCAGGCGCGGCTGGAGCGGGTCGTGACCACCAACTACCGGGGCGTCGAGTATCTGATGCGCAAGCACGGCATCGCGGTGATGCCGGGGCACGGCCGCCTGCTCGGGCCGACCCGCGTGGCCGTCGCGGCGGCCGACGGCTCCACGTCCGAGGTGGAGGCGCGGCACATTCTGCTGGCGACGGGCTCGCGGCCCCGCAGCCTGCCGGACGTCGCGATCGACAACGAGCGGATCCTCGACAGCACCGGCGCGCTCCGTCTGCCGGCGGTGCCGCGGTCGATCGCGATCCTGGGGGCGGGGGCGGTCGGGACCGAGTTTGCGAGCATCTTCGCGGCGTTCGGCGCCTCCGTCACGCTCCTCGAGATGATGCCGCAGATCCTGCCGCTGGAGGACGAGGAGGTGGCGGGCGTCCTCCAGCGGAGCCTCCAGCGGCGCGGCGTCGTGGTGCGCACGGGCAGCGCGGTCACGGCCGTCCGGCCGGCCGGGGACGGCGTCCGGGTCACCGCGCGGGCCGGGGACGCCGAGGAGACGATCGACGTCGACTACGTGCTGGTCGCCGTGGGCCGGGCGCCCCTGACCGACGGCCTGGGCCTGGAGGCGGTGGGGCTGCGGGATGCGCCGGGCGGGCTAGCGGTCGACGAGCGGATGCAGACCGCGGTGCCGTCCATCTTTGCCGCGGGCGACATCACCGGCGGGCTCCTGCTGGCGCACGTCGCGTACGCGGAGGCGATCACGGCGGTGGAAGCGATCGCCGGGCAGGCCCCGCCGGCGCTGGACCCGGCGCTCATGCCCCGCGCGACGTACTCGATCCCGCAGGTTGCGAGCGTGGGGCTGACGGAGAAGCAGGCGCGCGAGCGGGGACACGACGTCGCCGTGGGACGGTTCTCGCTCGGGGCGAACGGCCGCGCGACGATCCTGGGCCAGCGCGAGGGCCTCGTGAAGATCGTCTCCGACCGCGCGCTCGGCGAGATCCTCGGCGTGCACCTCGTCGGCCCGCAGGTCACGGAGTTGCTGCCCGAGGGTGTGCTCGCGAAGTCGCTCGAGGCCACGGTCCTGGAGATCGGCCAGGCGGTCCATGCGCACCCGACCCTCTCGGAGGCCGTGCGCGAGGCGGCCCTCGGCGCGCTCGGTCGCGCTCTGCACGGCTAGGCCGGGGGCCCCGCGGCCCCCAGGGGAGGAGGCCCTGCGCGGGGCGCGGAACTCTGAGACGGAGCGGCGCGACGGCGCAAAAACGCCGTGCGTCCGTGGAACAATCCAGGGTGGAGCCGGGAACGGCGGCCCACGAGGCCGCACGCCCCGCACGAAAGGGGAGGCCGCATGAGCGCAAAGGAAGCGAAGGCGGTCAGGACCCGCGACGAGATCACCCCCGAGACGTTAGGCCTCACCCACGCGAGCCTGCTCGAGATGTACTACTGCCTTCGCCTCGCCCGCGCCGTCGACGAGCGGATGTGGGCGCTGCAGCGATCCGGCAAGGCGGCGTTCGTGATCTCCGGGCAGGGCCACGAGGGCGCGCAGGTGGGCGCGGTGTACGCCCTGGATCGGGACAGGGACTGGCTCGTCCCGTTCTACCGCTCGGTGGCGGCCGTGCTGCTCAAGGGGATGCCGCCGGCCGAGCTCTTCCTCATCCAGCTCGGCAGGGCCACCGACCCGTCGAGCGGCGGGCGGCAGATGCCCGGCCACTACGGCCACTCCCGGCACAAGATCCTCTCCACGAGCAGCCCGGTCGCCACGCAGGTCCTGCACGCCGTGGGGATCGCATACGCGGCGAAGGTGCGCGGCACCGGCGAGGTGGCGCTGACCGAGCTGGGCGAGGGCGCGACGAGCGAGGGCGACTTCAACGAGGCCCTCAACTTTGCCGCGGTGCACCGGCTCGCGGTCATCTTCCTCGTCGAGAACAACGGGTACGCGATCTCCGTGCCCGTGAGCAAGCAGATGGCCGTGCCCACCGTGTCCGCGCGCGCGGCCGGGTTCGGGCTGCCGGGCGTGACCGCGGACGGAAGCCATGTCCTCCACGTCTACGCGGCCGCGCGGGAGGCGGTCGCGCGGGCCCGCCGGGGCGAGGGCCCCACGCTCCTCGAGGTCACGGTGCCTCGTCTCACCGCGCACAGCAGCGACGACCGGCAGGAAAAGTACCGGTCCGCCGACGACATCGCGCACAGCAAGGAGATCGATCCGGTGCGCGTCTTCACCGAGGAGCTCCGCGCGTGGGGCGTGCTGACGGAGGAGCGGAGGCGGGAGATCGAGGAGCGCGTCCGGCGCGAGATCGACCTGGGCACCGAGATCGCGGAAGCGGCCCCGCTGCCGGACCCCTCCACCGCGACGCGCTACGTGTACGCGGAGCCCGGGCCGTAGGGGCCCGCCATGGCCGAGAAGCGGTTCATCGACGCGATCCACGATGCGCTGCACGAGGAGATGGCGCGGGACGAGCGCGTCATCGTCCTCGGCGAGGACGTCGGCCGCAAGGGAGGGGTGTTCGGCGTCACCGAGGGCCTGTACGAGCAGTTCGGGGAGGCCCGCGTGCTCGACACGCCTTTGGCGGAGTCGATGATCATCGGCGTCTCGATCGGGATGGCCGTGGGCGGGCTCATCCCGGTGCCGGAGATCCAGTTTGCGGACTTCATCCATCCCGCGTTCGACCAGATCGTGAGCGAGGCCGCGCGGCTGCGGTACCGGTCGTGCAACGACTTCGGCTGCCCGATGACGATCCGGGTGCCGTTCGGCGGGGGGGTCCACGGGGCTCTGTACCACTCGCAGTCGATCGAGGCGTTCTACGCGCACGTGCCGGGGCTCAAAGTGGTGGTCCCGTACACCCCGGCGGATGCCAAGGGCCTCCTCAAGTCGGCGATTCGCGACCCGGACCCCGTGCTCTACCTGGAGCACAAGAAGATGTACCGGATGGTCCGCGGCGAGGTGCCGGCCGCGGGCGACCATACCGTGCCGATCGGCCCGGCCGTCGTGCGGCGGACCGGCCGGGACCTCAGCATCTTCGCGTACGGCCTGATGGTCCACGAGGCGCTTCAGGCCGCGACGGTACTGAGCGCGGAGGGCATCGAGGCCGACGTCGTGGACGTGCGCACGCTGCGGCCTCTCGATACGCAGACGATCCTGGGGTCGGTGCAGCGCACCAGCCGCGCGCTGATCGTGCACGAGGACAACCGGTTCGGCGGGTTCGGCGCCGAGATCGCCGCCACCATCGCCGAGGAAGGCTTCCGCTACCTCGACGCGCCGCCGACGCGGCTGTGCGGCCCCGACGTCCCCGCGGTTCCGTTCTCGCCGCCGCTCGAGGACTGGTTCATGGTCGACGCCGAGAAGATCGCCGCCGCGGCCCGCCGGCTGGTCGCATACTGACGGGCCGGATCGCGAGGAGACGCGGATGCCGACCGAGATCAGGATGCCGCAGCTCGGCGAGAGCGTGCACGAGGGAACGCTCGGGAAGTGGCTGAAGCGCCCGGGGGAGGCCGTCGCGAAGTACGAGCCGCTGGTCGAGGTGATCACCGACAAGGTCAACGTCGAGATGCCCTCGCCGTTCGCCGGGGTGCTCACGGAGGTGCTCGTCCAGGAGGGCCAGACGGTCACCACCGGCACGGTCATCGCGCTGATCGAAGAGGCCCCCGCGGCCCCGCGCGCGGCGGCGGCCGGGGCCCCCGGGACGGCCGGGCCGCCCCATCCCGCCGGGCCGGCCTCCCGCGAGCAGGGCCCGCCGGCGCCGTCGTCGCCGGACGGCGAGCGGACCGGCGCGCCGGCGCCGGCCCGGGAGCGCGAGCCCGCCGCGCGCCTGTCGCCGCTCGTCCGCCGCCTGGCCGAGGAGCACCGGATCCCGTTCGACGAGCTCGTGTCGATCCAGGGGACCGGGGCGAGCGGCCGGATCACGAAGGACGATGTGCTGCGCTACATCGAGCGACGGGGCGCGGCGCCGGCCGCCCCACCTGCCGCCCCCGGAGCGGCGGTGGCCCCCGGCGAGGCACCGGCGCGCGCGCCGGGCGATCGGCTGGAGCCGCTCACGGCGATGCGGCGGACGATCGCCGACCGGATGGCGCGCAGCGCGAGGGAGATTCCCCACGCGTACGGGGCGATCGAGGTCGACATGACGCGCCTGGTCCGCCACCGGGAGGCGCACAAGGACGCGTGGCGGGCGCAGGAGGGCGTGAACGTCTCGATCACCGCGTTCATCGTCCGGGCCGCCACGCGGGCGCTGCGGGCCTTTCCCGTTGTGAACGCGACGTTCACGCCGGAAGGCATCGTGGTCCGCCACGCGATCCACCTCGGCATCGGGGTCGCCCTCCCCGACGGCCTCATCGTCCCCGTCGTCAAGGACGCCGACCGCAGGAGCGTCGTCGGGCTGGCGCGCGAGATCGAGGCGGTGGTCGCGCGCGCCCGCCAGGGCAAGCTGACGCTGGACGACGTCTCCGGCGGGACGTTCACGTTGACCAACCCGGGGGTGTTCGGCTCGGTCCTCTCGGTGCCGATCATCAATTATCCTCAGGCGGCGATCCTCGCGGCGGACGCGATCGTCCGGCGCCCGGTGGTCCTCGGCGAGGGCATCGCGATCCGCGAGATCATGCACCTCGGGCTCGCCTTCGACCACCGGGTCTTCGACGGGGCCCTCGCGATCCAGTTCCTGGCCCACATCAAGCGCCAGCTCGAGGAGTTTACGCCGGTGGGGGACTCCCCGGAGTTCTAGGGCCCCATGACAGCGGTTCGGTGGCAGATGCTCGCCTGCCGCCATGCTGACGCGATGGGCCGCCGGGGCAGCGCCGCGGAGCCCGGCGCAGGGGGAGGCGGGGGGTCCGTCCGGGGCGGACGGTGGTCCCGGTCTCGATCGAACGAACCAGCGGAAGCCCTCGACCCCTCGGGCCATTCGGCCCCTCCGGTCGACGCGGCGACCCTTGGCGGTGAGGTGAACGCGTGAGCGTCGAGCGGCGCCCTGAGTGGCTCAAGGTGCGGCTGCCGGCCGGCCCCAACTTTCGCGCGCTGGTCGGCATCATGCGCACGCAAGCCCTGCACACCGTGTGCGAGGAGGCACGCTGTCCCAACATCGGCGACTGCTGGGAGCGGCGGACGGCGACGTTTCTGATCCTGGGCAACGTCTGCACGCGCCACTGCGCGTACTGCGCGATCGCGCACGGCCTGCCCACCGCGGTGGACGCCGAGGAGCCGGCGCGCGTCGCCGCCGCGGTGGCGGCGATGGGGCTGCGCCACGCCGTCATCACCTCCGTGGACCGGGACGACCTCCGGGACGGCGGCGCGGGGCTGTTCGCCCGGACGATCCGTCTCATCCGGGAGCGCGTGCCCGGGTGCACCGTGGAGGTACTGATCCCCGACTTCAAGGGGGACCCCGGCGCTCTGGACACCGTGCTCGAGGCGCAGCCGGACATCCTCAACCACAACATCGAGACGGTGCCGCGGCTGTTCCGCGCCGTGCGCCACGGCGGCAACTACCGGCGGTCGCTCGCCCTGCTCGCGCGGGCGAAGGCACGGGGGACGCGCTGGCTCACCAAGAGCGGGATGATGGTCGGTCTCGGCGAGACGTGGGATGAGGTGCTGGGGACGATGCGCGACCTGCGAGACGCCGGCTGCGACATCCTGACGATCGGCCAGTACCTGAGCCCGGGCCGGGACTACGCGCCGATCGCCCGCTACTACCACCCCGACGAGTTCGCGCAACTGCGGGCGGAGGGCCTCGCGATGGGGTTCCGCCACGTCGAGTCGGGGCCGCTCGTGCGCAGCAGCTACCACGCCGACGAGCAGGCGCGGGCGGCGGCGACGTAGCCGGGCGGGCCCCCTGGCGCGGCGGCGCGACGCCTACGGGACCTTGGCCGCCGCCTCCCGCTGCCTGGCGTGGACGTCCTGCGAGCTGCTGTGGCCCGGGAAGACGCTGGCCTTGGGGTTGATGTACTGGGCCGCGTTGTTGACGGCGGTCGCGACCTCGCCAAAGCCGGTCGCGATCAGCTTGACCTTGCCCGGATACGTCACGATGTCCCCGGCGGCGTAGACGCCGGGCAGGTTCGTCTCCATGCGCGTGGTGACGCGGACGCTGTCGCCTTCCAGCTCGAGCCCCCACTCCTGGATCGGGCCGAGCGTGCTCAGGAAGCCGAGCGAGGCGACCGCGGCGTCGACCTCGAGCGTCTCCTCGACGTTCGTCTTGTTCTGGTAGATCACCGCGCGCTCCACCCGCCCGTCGCCCTGCAGGCGGCGCAGCTCGTAGAACAGCTTCACGGTGATCGGCGAGTGCAGCATCTTCTGCACCGAATCCTCGTGGGCCCGGAACTGGTCCCGGCGGTGGATCAACGTGATGTCGCGCGCGATGCCGAGCAGGCCGTTGGCCCAGTCCACGGCGGAGTCCCCGCCGCCGACGATCAGCACGCGCTTGTCCTTGAAGTCCTGAAAGCTCTTGACGAAGTAGTAGAGGCCCTTGCCCTCGAACGAGTCGATCTCCGGCTTCTTGAACGTCTTCGGGTGGAACGCGCCGATGCCCGCGGTGATCACGAGCACTCGGGTGAGGTGGGTCGCCCGGTTGGTCACGAGACGCAGCGTGCCGTCCGCGTCGCGCACCAGCCGTTCCACCGTCTCCCCCGTGCACACCGTAGGATGGTACTGCATCGCCTGCTCGGTGAGCTTGTCGACGAGCTCGCGCCCGAGGATGCGGGGGAAACCGGCGACGTCGTAGATCCACTTCTCCGGATAGAGCGCGGTGATCTGGCCGCCCAGCGCGTCCAGGCTCTCCACGATCTTGGTCCGCAGCGTCCGAAAGCCGGCGTAGTACGCGCCGTACAGGCCAACCGGCCCTCCGCCGACGATCGTGATGTCGTAGAGATCGGTTTCCATCGATCCTCCCACTCCTTCTGCGCCTCCGGGGAGCGCTGCGGTGCGCCCGCGGCCCCGCCGCCCGCCCGGCGGGCGCCAGCGGTCATTATAGCACCCGGGCTCGGTCTCCACACGGCCGGACGCCCCCGCGCGTTCGTATTATTCCCTCCCCCGCCCCCGCCAGGTCGCCCGGGGTGCGGGAAGCGTGCGCGCGCTCGGGCCGTTGCACCCAATGGCGGCCGGTTCCTTGACAGCCGCGGGGGAGCACCCTATCGTAAGGAGTGCCACGCGATGGATGCGGCAAGCCGCGTCCCGCTCGGGCGATGGAGGCGACGAGGATGGCGACCACCAGGGTCGAGGAGAGGCGCACGCCGGCGCCGCTGCTCAACGCGACGCAGATGGAGCGGTACTCCCGCCAGCTCATTCTCGAGGAGGTCGGGATCGAGGGCCAGTCACGGCTGCTGCGCGCCAAGGTACTGATCATCGGCGCGGGCGGCCTCGGCTCTCCCGTCGCGCTGTACCTCGCGGCGGCCGGCGTGGGCACGATCGGGATCGTCGACGGGGATCACGTCGATCTCACGAACATGCATCGGCAGATCCTCCACACGATGCCGGCCGTCGGCCAGCCCAAGACCGAGTCGGCGCGCCGCACGCTCGAGGCGCTCAACCCGGATGTGACCGTGGTGCCGTACCAGACCGTGCTCACGAGCGCCAACGCGATGGAGATCCTCGAACCCTACGACGTCGTCGTGAACGGCAGCGACAACTTCCCCACGCGCTACCTCGTGAACGACGCGTGCGTCCTGCTGCGCAAGCCGCTCGTGGATGCGAGCATCCTCAAGTGGGAGGGGCAGGCCACCACGTTCCTGCCGGGGCAGGGCTGCTACCGGTGCCTGTTCCCGACCCCGCCCCCTCCCGGGGCGGTGCCGAGCTGCGCCGAGGGAGGAATCCTGGGTGCGCTGTGCGGCTTCATGGGCGCCCGCCAGGCGCTGGAAGTCCTCAAGATCCTGCTGGGCGCCGGCGAGACGCTCGCCGGCCGGCTGCTGATCTTCGATGCGCTCGAGGGCACCACCCGCGTGGTGCGCTGGAGCCGGAACCCGCAGTGCCCGGTCTGCGGTGACGCGCCGACGATCCACGCCCTGATCGACTACGAGCAGTTCTGCGGGATGCCGGCGCACGACCGCCAGGCGGCCGGCGTGGGCACGCCGATCCCGGAGGTCACCCCGGGCGAGGCGCAGGAGATGCTGGTGCGCGGAGGCGTGCAGCTCATCGACGTCCGGGAGCCGTGGGAGCACGAGGAGGCACACATCCCGGGCTGCCGGCTGATCCCGATGGGGGAGGTGCCGGCCCGCCTCCGGGAGATCGATCCGGACGCGCCGGCGATCGTCTACTGCCGCTCGGGCGGCCGCAGCGGCAAGGTCGTGTCGATGCTCCGCGGCGCCGGGTATGGCAAGGCGCTCAACCTCAAGGGCGGCATCCTCGCCTGGGTGAACGCGCAGCTACCGACGGAGTAGGCGGCGCGGGACGGCGCCCGGTAGCGCGCTAGACGCCCATCACCTGGACATAGAGGCGCCGCGTCTGGGGGCCGTCCAGCTCGCAAAACAGGATCCGCTGCCAGGTGCCGAGGACGAGGCGGCCCTGCTCGACCGGCACCTGGAGCCCCGACCGGAGCAGGAGCGCGCTCAAGTGGCTCCAGGCGTTGGCCCGGTTGCAGTCCGAGTAGGCCGGGTCGTTGTGCCGGTAGGGCGCGTCCTCGGGGACGAGCCGCCGGAGCGTCTCCAGGATGTCGTGCAGCAGCGCGTCCTGGTGCTCGTTGATGATGAGCCCGGTGGTCGTGTGGAGACTGTGGAGCAACACCCACCCGTGCGTAATCTCGTCGACGCCGGGCAGGCGGGCGATCCGGTCTGTCAGGTCGTGGATCTCCCGGCGGTCCCGGGTGACGATGGTGAGCGTCGTGGTCGTCGCCTTCATCGCTACGCCGGTCCGCGGCACGCCAACGCCTCCTGACTTGTGCGAGTAGGTAATTGCCACGGCGCGCGAGGCCAACCCCGGCCGGATTGTAGCATGGAAAGTTTTGGTTTGACAAACCCCCCGGATGCCGCGTAGAATCGATCTGGACGCGCACAGTGTCCCGCTCCGGGAGGAGGCCGTGACCCGATGATTACCCTCACCGACCAGGCGATCACCAAGCTCAAGGAACTGCTGGCCGAGCAGGACGATCCAACCCTCTGCCTGCGGGTGTTCATTACCAAGGGCGGCTGCGACGGCTACTCCTACGGGATGACGTTCGACAACGCCCCGGAGGCCGACGACGAGGTGATCGAGCGTGGCGGGGTCCGCGTGCTGGTCGACAAAGCCAGCTCCCGGCTGCTGGCCGGATCGGAGATCGACTACGTCACGAGCGTGACAGCGACCGGCTTCGCGATCCGCAACCCCAACGCGATCTCGACGTGCGGCTGCGGGCACTCGTTCCAGACGCGCGAGGACCCGGGCGAGCCGCACCCCTGCGGCGAGGACGCCGAGGGGAAGGAGTAGGGGGGCTGACCGATGGACCAGACCGGCGGGCACGTCGCCACGGATGCGCCGACCCTGCAGCGCCGGGTCGAGGAGGTGCTGGACAACATCCGCCCGTACGTGCAGGCGGACGGCGGCGACATCGAGCTCGTGGACATCGTCGACGGCGTCGTGCAGATCCGGCTGGCCGGGTCGTGCGTCGGGTGCATGTACTCGATGATGACGCTGCAGGCGGGCGTCGAGCGGATGTTGAAGGAGCAGGTGCCGGAGGTCAAGGCGGTCGAAGCGTTGCCTTTCTAGCGCCGGCGCGACGGGGCACCCTCCCCGAGGGAACGGTGGCCGGCGCGCCGCTGCGCTGCCCCGACGCGTAGGGACCTGCAAGAGGGAGGACCGAAAGAAGCGGACCATACAGAGAGGAACCCTGAGCCTCTCGTGGAACCCCACGGGAGGCTCTTGCGTTGTGGCGCCGCGGCGCAGGCACCGCGCCGGCCGCAGCCGGGTGCCACCGCTCGTGGAGGCCGGCGCGTGCGCGTCGAGTACACCGAGGACCAGCGCCTCGTCCACCAGACGGTACGGGAGTTCGCGGCCCGCGAGCTGCGGCCCCGCGCGCGCGCGTGGGACGCCGCGGGGGCCTTCCCGGAGGAGGTCGTCGCCCCGATCGCGCGGCTGGGGCTGTGGGGGATGACCGTGCCGCCGGAGCTCGGCGGGGCCGGCATCGACGCGGTCAGCATGGCGCTCGCGATCGAGGCCCTGGCGTGGGGAGACGGGGGCGTCGCCCTCAGCGTGGCGGCCCATAACTCGCTGTGCGCCGGCCACATCGTGCGGGCCGGGACCGCGGAGCAGAAGCGGCGGTATCTGCCGCGCCTGGCCTCCGGCGAGGACCTGGGCGCGTGGTGCCTCACGGAGCCGGATTCGGGAAGCGACGCCGCCGGGCTCGCGACGCGGGCGGTGCGCCGCGGCGACCGGTGGGTGCTCAACGGCACCAAGGCGTTCGTGACGCAGGGCAGCATCGCCGGCGTCTACGTGGTGATGGCCCGCACGGACCCGGACGCCGGGCACCGGGGTATCTCTGCGTTCATCGTCGAGCGGGGGACGCCGGGGCTGCGGATCGGCAAGCACGAGGACAAGCTCGGCATGCGCTCGAGTGATACCGCGGAGGTCGTGTTCGAGGACTGCGAGGTGGCCGAGGAGCAGATGCTCGGGGCGCCGGGCGAGGGCTTTCGGGATGCGATGCGCGTGCTCGAAGGCGGCCGGATCGGGATCGGCGCGCTCGCGCTCGGCCTGGGGCGGGCCGCGCTCGACGCCGCGGTCGCGTACGCGCGGGAGCGGCGGGCGTTCGGCCGACCGATCGCGGAGTTCCAGGCGATCCAGTGGATGCTCGCGGACACCGCGACCGAGCTCGACGCGGCGGAGCTCCTCGTCATGGAGGCGGCTGCCCGGGCGCAGCACGGGCGTCCGTACCGGCTCGAGAGCTCGATGGCCAAGCTGTTCGCGTCGGAGGCGGCGGCGCGGGCCGCGTCGCGCGCGGTCCAGATCCACGGCGGGTACGGCTTCATCAAGGACTATCCGGTCGAGCGGATCTATCGGGATGTGAAGCTGTGCGAGATCGGCGAGGGGACCTCGGAGGTCCAGCGGCTGATCATCGCGCGCGAGGTGCTCGCGTGACGCGGGGGCGGAGGTGGACCGCGTGAAGACGACCGTCGTCGGCAGCTACCCCAAGATTCCGGACCCGCCGGCTCCGGGGCGGTGGCGCACGAGCGTGGAGAAGCTGCAGCGGGGGGAGATCACGCCGGCCGACCTCCGCCGGGTCGAGGACGAGGTGACGGAGGAGGTCCTGCGCGAGCAGGACGAGGCGGGCATCGAGATCCCGACCGACGGCCAGATCCGCTGGGGGGACGGCCTCACGTACTTCGCGCGGGGACTCGAGGGCTTCGCGATCGACGGCCTGCAGCGCTACTTCGACACCAACGTCTACTACCGCCAGCCCGTCGCGACGGGCGAGGTGGGTTGGCGGGGGCCGATCAGCGTCGCCGACTACGCGTTCGCGGCGGCGCGCAGCGCGCATCCCGTGAAGCCGGTCGTGACCGGGCCGTTCACGCTCGCGCTGCTCAGCCGCGATGAGTTCTACGGCAACCTCGACCAGCTCGTGATGGCCCTCGCCACGGCGCTGAACCGGGAGCTCCGGGCGCTCGTGGAGGCCGGCGCGCCGCTCGTGCAGGTCGACGAGCCGGGTCTCCTCCTCCGGCGGGACGCGTTCCCGCTGGTCCGGCGCGCGATGGGCGTGCTGTGGGACGGGGTCGCGGCGCGCCGGGCGCTCTACACGTACTTCGGCCACATCGACGGCCTGTACCCGCAGGTCCTCGATCTCCCGATCGACATCCTCGGCCTGGACTTCGTGGCCGGTCCCCGCAACTGGGAGGTCCTGCGCCGCTCGCCGTTCACGAAGGCGCTGGGGCTCGGGGTCCTCGACGCCCGGAACACCCGGATGGAGACGCCGGAGGGCGTGGCGGCGGCGTGCCGGCGCGCCGCCGAGATCGTGCCCGCGGAGTCGCTGTACGTCGGGCCGAGCGCCGGGTTGGAGTTCCTGCCCCGCCGCGTCGCGCGCCGGAAGCTGGAGGTGCTCGTCGCGGGCGTGCGCCGTGCCAGGGAGGGTGCCGCATGACGAGCTTGCCGACGACGACGGTCGGAAGTTTCCCCAAGCCGCCGTACCTGCTGGAGGCGCGGCGGAAGGTCTCGCGCAAGCAGATGGAACCCGCGCGCCTGCGCGAGCTCGAGCGCCGGGCCACGGAGGAATGGATCCGCCGCCAGGAGGAGATCGGGCTCGACATCCTGGTCGACGGGGAGATGTACCGCGGCGACATGGTCGCGTTCTTCGCCGACCAGATGGACGGCTTCGAGATCGCCGGGCTGGTGCGCTCGTACGGGAACCGGTACTATCCGAAGCCGGCGGTCGTCGGCCCGGTCGGCCGTCGCGGGCCGATCACGGTCGAGTGGTTCCGCTTCGCGCAGGGCCTGACGTCCCGGCCGGTCAAGGGCATGCTCACCGGGCCGTATACGATCGCGGAGTGGTCGTTCAACGAGCACTATCCCACGCGCCGGGAGCTCGTGCTCGAGCTGGCGCGGGCGATCCACGACGAGGCCGTCGATCTCGCGCAGGCGGGGGCGCGGTACATCCAGATCGATGAGCCGGCGATCCACACCCGGCCCGACGAGGACTTCGAGCTGGCCACGGAGGCGATGGAGATCGTGACGCGCGGCCTCTCCGCCTATACGATCACCCACGTCTGCTACGGGGACGTGCCGCGGATCTACCCGGCGATGCTGCGGCTGGCCGTCAACCAGATCGACCTGGCACTCAAGAACGAGGACTTCGCCCTGCTCGAGACGTTTCGGTCCCCGCGGTTCACGAAGGATATCGGCGCCGGCGTGATCGACGCGCACAGCCACCGGGTGGAGACCCCGGAGGAAGTCGCCGACGGGATCCGGCGCACCCTGCGGGTCATTCCGCCGACCCAGGTCTACGTCTCCCCGGACTGCGGGCTCAAGACCCGCACCGTGGACGAGGCGGTCCAGAAGCTCGCGGCGATGGTCGAGGGGACCCGCATCGTCCGGAAGGAGCTCGCCGCATAGCCGCCGTCGCCCCCCAGCCGCTCGTCGCCGAGGCACGGCGCATCGTGCGCGCGGCGCCGGAGTACGTGTACGGCTTCCTCGCGCATCCCGAACACCTGCCGCGGTACGCCGCGCCGCTCTGGATGGCCGCCGATCCGGTGGAGAAGCGCGGCCACGTGCACCTCGTGTCGCTGCGCGGGTACTTCGTCGGCCTCCCCGTCGAGTCGGTGCAGCGCGTCACCGTCCGCGCCCCGGCCTCCGTGGAGCAAACCCAGATCCGCGGCACGCTGCGGGGATTTGCGGCGCGCTGCACGCTGCGGGCCACGGAGGACGGCACCGAGGTGGTCTACCGCGTGGACGTCGACCCGGGGATCTCGATGATCACCGACGAGGCGGCCCAGCAGTTCCTCGTGCAGCACGTGGAGCGGACGCTGGACCGCATCAAGCTCGCCGCCGAGCGCCGCCCCGCGCCGCGACGCCCTCGCGCCGCCCCCGGGCCGGCCCGTCCGGGGACGGACGAGGCTCCCGCCGAGCCGGGCGAGGAGGACGCGGCGGAGAGCCCAACCGGTCCCGCCGACGCGCACGAGGCCCCCGCGCCGGCCCGGCCGCTCGAGGAGGCGCCGGCCCCCGCCGTCCCGCCGGCCCCGCGTGCGCCCGATCAGCAGCGCCGCCGGCGCCGCCGGCGCCGGCGGCGCTCCGTCCGTGACGGCGCCCCATCACCGAGTCCCGCCTCCGCCTCGTAGACCCCCGCTACGCCGGCCCTCCGGCCACCACGTCCCGCGCCAGCCCCATCACCGCGTCCGCGTGCCGGTCCCACGAGAACGCGCGCGCGCGCGCCGGCCCGCCGGCCGCCATCCGGCCCCTCGCGGCCTGGTTTCGCCAGAGCGCTGCGATCGCCCGCGCGAGCGCCGCCGCGTCGCGCGCCGGGTAGTAGGCGGCGAGATCCCCGCACATCTCGCGGCACAGGGGCCGGTCGGCGGCCACGATCGGCAGGCCGCTCGCCATCGCCTCGACCAGCGGGAACCCGAACGACTCGCACAGCGAGGGGTAGACGAAGAGATCGGCGGCCCGGTACAGGCGGTGCACCGCCTCGTGCGGGATCCGTCCCAGCACCCGGACCTCGCGGCCGAGGCCGTGCCGCTCGATGAACGCGAGGTACCCGGGGACCCCCTGCGGCCAGTCCTCCGGCGCGATCGTCAGCCAGAGCGTAAACGGGAAGCCCTCGTCCCGCAGCAGGCGGCTTGCCTCGAGCAGCACGTCGATCCCCTTGTAGGCCGCGGCGTGGGAGACGTACAGCAGGCGCGCGCCCGTGGAGGTGCCGACGGCCCGCGCGGCCGCCGGCGGCAGCGCCGCCCCGGTCTCGAACTGCTCGCGCCCGAAGCCGTGCGGGATGACGCGAAACTTCTCCGGGGGCAAGTCGGGGTAGACGCCGCGGATCATCTCGCGCATCGCCGCAGACGGGGTGACCACCACGCGTGCGGCGCGCATCACGGCGTGGGCGAGCGCCCGCGCGGCCGTCACCTCGAGCGCGCGGCCGCGGCCGAGCATCCGCAGGTATTCGTGGCAGAAGTACACCGGGTTCCGCTGGAAGACGATATGCGGGACCGGCGCGCGCACCGGGCCAAAGTTCAGCAGCGAGATCAGCACGTCGGCGCGCTCGCGCCTCGCGAGGCGGGCGACGCCCCACTGGTCCCACGCGGCGTGGGAGAGGCGGCCGCGGAGGTCGCCGGCCCGGACGAGGCGGACGTTCGGCGGCAGGTCCGCGGCCTCCCACTGGCTGTTCACGCAGGCGATCAGCGCGTCGCCGGGATGCCGACGGCCGGCCGCACGCAGGAAGTTGGGCAGGTGGGTCGCCGCGCCACCCATCCGCGCGGCGACCGCGTTGATCACGACGCGCACGCGTGAGCGGTTCGGGGCGGTCCCGCGCGCCTCCTGTGGTGCGCCCCCTGCGCCGCGGGGGCTCCCCGCTCCTCGCACGACCGCCTGGGGCGATCGAGGGGGTGCGCTCCCTTGACCGGGGCGGGGCGCGGTGCTACGCTCGATGCGGGAAGTGAGAATTGTTCTCAGCAGCGATGGTGCGCACCGGGACAGCGCTGGATCACTCTAAAGACGCCCCGGACCCCTATCCCGACGCCGCCCCCGTCGCCACGGAGGGGTCATCCGGACGGCGGACGGCCGTCTGACCGAAGCCTGCGCCGGATGAACCCGAGGAGGTTGCGGATGTCTGCCCGGCAACTCGCCGTCACCAAGGAACAGGTCATCGAGGCCCTGCGCGACGTCATGGACCCCGAGCTCCACCGGAGCATCGTGGAGCTCAACATGGTGAAGGACGTGGCGATCCGGGACGGGACGGTTCGGGTCGACGCGCTCCTGACGATCGGCGGCTGCCCGCTGCGCGAGACCATCGTCGATTCCATCCGGAGCAGGGTCGCCTCGCTCCCCGGGGTGCAGCACGTCGACGTGCAGCTCGGCGTCATGACGCCGGAGCAGCGGCAGGGGCTCATCGCGCAGCTCCGGCCGGGGCCGCAGCGTCAGTCTCCGCTGCTCGCGCCCACGTCCACGACGCGGGTCATCAGCGTGGCGAGCGGAAAGGGGGGCGTCGGCAAGTCCACGGTGACGGCCAACCTGGCGATCGCGCTGGCGCGCCGCGGCCGGACGGTGGGCGTCGTCGACGCCGACGTGTACGGGTTCAGCATCCCGCGCATGATGGGGGTCGCCGGGCGGCCCACGATCATCGACCAGATGATCATCCCCCTCGAGAAGTGGGGCGTTCGCCTGATGTCGATCGGGTTCATGGTGAACGAGGGGGAGGCGGTGATCTGGCGGGGCCCGATGCTGCACAAGGCCCTCACGACGTTCCTCACGGATGTGCACTGGGGGGAGATCGACGACCTGCTGATCGACCTCCCGCCGGGCACCGGCGATGTCTCGCTCACCATCGCCCAGACGCTCCCCAGGGCCGAGATGCTGATCGTCACGACGCCGCAGTCGACCGCGACGGGAGTCGCCTACCGCGCCGGCCGGATGGCCGAGAAGGTGAACATGCCGATCGCCGGCGTCATCGAGAACATGTCGTACTACCTCCCCGCCCCCGGGGCGGAGCCCGTCTACATCTTCGGCCGGGGCGGCGGCCAGCAGCTCGCCGAGATGGTCGGGGCGCCGCTGCTGGGCCAGATCCCGCTCGATCCGGCGATCCGGGAGGGGAGCGACCGCGGCGAGCCGGTGGCGCTCGCCCCGGATGCGCCGTCGGCGCGCGTCTTCTACGAGATCGCCGACGCGCTCCTCAGGGAGTGACGGCGTGTCCGAGGCGTCCGCGGCGCCCGCGCGCGGGGCGGACCCCGTCGAGGTGAACGCCGCGCTCGAGCAGTACGTCCGGCCGCAGACGTTCCCGCTCGGGATCCGCATGGTGCGGCCGGGAGAGCCCCTGCCGGAGCGGGTGCGGATCCCGAGCCGGGATCTCGGGATCCGGGTCGCGATCTGCCAGACGTTCTCGATCGCGCGGCGCTACGGATGGGCGCTCGCGGTCGGCCGCGACGATCTGAGCTGCCCCCTCGCGAAGACCGCGTTCGGGTTCGAGCCGGTGCTGCTGTACTACGCCGAGGGTCACCTCGCCTGCGGGATGTACACCGCGACGCCCGAGGCCGCCGCCCGCACCGAGGCGGAGGTGCCGAAGCTCCCGTTCGGCGAGTACGACCGCATCGTGGTGGCCCCGCTCGGGCGGGCGGCGTTCGAGCCTCACGTCGCGCTGCTCTACGGCAACTCGGCCCAGGTGATGCGGCTCGTGGCGGCGGCGCTGTACCACCGGGGAGGCCGCCTGCACAGCAGCTTCTCCGCCCGGCTCGACTGCGCCGATGCCGTGATCGAGACGATGCGCACGGGCCTCCCCCAGGTGATCCTCCCCTGCTACGGCGATCGCATCTACGGCCAGACCGAGGACCACGAGATGGCGTTCAGCTTCCCGTGGGGGCTGGCCGGCGAGATCACGAGCGGCCTGCGCGGCACGCACGAGGGCGGCGTCCGGTACCCGATCCCGGCGTGGCTGCGGTACACCGGCCAGTTCCCCGAGGCCTACCGTCGCCTCGACGCGCTGTGGGAGGAGGAGAGGAGGAAGGGGCAGCCCTAGGGCGACGTGGCGGGGCAGGGCCCGGTGCGCCGTGCGCCGGCGGGCGCGGACGGCAGGGCAGCCGGGGAGCCCCGCCGTACATAAGAGGGATGGCGCGACCGATGATCCGCAGGGCCGTGCGCCGCCCCGTCTCCCCACGAGGGGGCCCGGGTGGCGGGGGAGGCCCGACCTCAAGCGGGGGTGAGAGACCGTGGCACGACGTGTAAACGACATGACGCTCCGGCTCGCGGGAGAAGCGGGACAGGGGGTGGAGTCCGGCGGCGCCGGGTTTGCCCAGGCCCTCAGCCACGGAGGGCTCTGGCTGCACACCTACACGGAATACATGTCCCGTATCCGTGGCGGGCTCAACTTCTTCCAGATCCGGGTCTCCGACCACCCGCTGTGGAGCCACACCGAGGGCACCAACATCCTCGTCGCGTTCAGCCCGGAGGCGGTCCGCGACTACGGGCCGCACATCGTCCCGGGCGGCGCGCTGCTCCACGACGAGGGGCTCAAGTTCGACCACGATGCGGTGGCGCGCCGCGGCACCCAGCTCTTCCCGATGCCGCTCACCAAGATCGCCCAGGAGGTCGGCGGCAACAAGATCATGATGAACACCGCCGGCCTGGGCGCGCTCGCCGGGATCATCGAGTACCCGTTCGAGTTCGTCGCGGACGTCATCAAGAAGAACTTCAAGCGCAAGGGCGACGCGGTCGTGGAGGGCAACCTCAAGGTGGCCGCGGAGGGCTACCGGATCGCGCAGGAGCGGTACGCGGCCTCGTTCGACTGGAAGGTCTCGCCGCTCGACGCGCGCCCCCACCGGATGCTCATCAACGGCAACCAGGCCCTCAGCGTCGGGGCGATCGCCGCGGGGTGCCGGTTCATGTCGGGGTACCCGATGACGCCCGCCAGCTCGATCCTGGAGTTCATGGCATCGCATGCCAGGAAGTACGACATCGTCGTCAAGCAGACCGAGGACGAGATCGCCGCGATCTGCATGGCGATCGGCGCCGGCAACGCGGGCGCGCGCGCGATGACCGCGACGAGCGGGGGCGGCTTCTCGCTTATGGTCGAGGCGCTGGGCCTCGCGGGCATGGCCGAAGTGCCGGTCGTCATCGTGGAGGCGCAGCGGCCCGGGCCGTCCACCGGGATGCCGACCAAGACCGAGCAGGGGGACCTGCTGTTTGCGCTGTTCGCGAGCCAGGGCGAGTTCCCACGCATCGTGCTCGCGCCGGGCACCCAGGAGGAGTGCTTCCACGCGGCCGCCCGCGCCTTCAACCTGGCGGAGAAGTGGCAGTGCCCGGTGATCGTGATGACCGACTTCTACCTCACGACGAGCATGCGCACCCTGCTGCCCTCGGAGTTCCCGATCGAACACGTCACGATCGACCGCGGGGAGCTGCTCACGTCCGAGCAGCTCGACCGGCTCGCCGGTCCCTACCTGCGTTACAAGGACACCCCGAGCGGGATCTCGCCGCGAGCCCTCCCCGGCCACCCCAAGGCCGTGCACCAGGCCTGCAGCGACGAGCACGACGAGTACGGGCACTTCGAGGACGAGGACGCGGCCAACCGCCTCAAGATGGCGGGGAAGCGCATGCGCAAGTTCAGGAACATCGTCGAAGACCTGCGCGCGCCGACGATCTACGGTCCGGAGCGGGCGGAGGTCACGCTCATGGGGTGGGGCAGCTCATACGGGGCGATGCGGGAGGCGGTCGATCTCCTCAACGCGCGCGGGGTGCGCGCCAACATGCTGCACTTCGTCGACCTCTGGCCCTTCCCCGAGGCGAAGGCGGCGCCGCTCATCGAGGCCGCCCGGCAGCTGGTCGCGGTGGAGGGCAACCAGACCGGGCAGTTCGCCCACCTCGTCCGCGCGATGACGGGCCGCCGGGCGGACCGCCTCGTCCTGCGGTGGGACGGCCGGCCGCTCTCGCCGGAGTACATCCTGGCCACGCTCGAGGAGGCAAAGGTCCATGCTTGATCTGAAGCTGTACAACAACCCCGTCAAGGTGACGTGGTGCCCCGGCTGCGGGGACTACGGGATCCTCAACGCGGTGAAGAGCGCCCTCGCGCAGCTCGAGATCTACCCGCACGAGGTGCTGTTCTTCTCCGGGATCGGCTGCGGGAGCAAGCTTCCCGACTACGTGAACGCCATCGCGTTCACGACGATCCATGGCCGCGCGCTCCCGATCGCGATGGGCGCCAAGCTCGCCAACCACGATCTGCACGTGATCTGCATCACCGGGGACGGCGACGGGTACGGGATCGGCGGGAACCACTTCCTGAATATCCTGCGCCGGAACCCGGACGTCGTGCACATCGCCGAGAACAACATGGTGTACGGCCTCACGAAGGGCCAGTACGCGCCCACGAGCCAGCGGGGGTTCGTCACGAGCACCACGCCGGAGGGTAGCATCGAGATCGCGTTCAACCCGCTCACGACCGCGATCAACGGCGGCGCCACGTTCGTCGCCCGCGGGTTTTCGGGCGACCCGAAGCACCTGGCCAAGCTGATCATGGCGGCGATCCAGCACAAGGGGTACGCGCTCGTGGACGTCCTGCAGCCGTGCGTGATCTACAACAAGATCAACACCTACGATTACTATCGCGAGCGGGTGTACAAGCTGGAGGAAGCCGGGCACGATCCCGCCGACCGCAGCGCCGCGATGCAGCGGGCGCAGGAGTGGGGCGACCGGATTCCCATCGGGATCGTCTACCAGGCGACAGGCGAGCCGACCTACGAGGACCAGGTCGCGGCGCTACGGGCCGGACCGCTGGCCAAGCGCCGGCTCGCGCCGCTCGGGCCGGAGCAGGCGGAGGCGCTGCGCCGCGAGTTCTTCTGAGGAGGCCCGCCCGGCATGCCGCGCCGCCGGCGCGAGCGTGCGGGCGGATGCGGTCGGTGGTGGGAGCGATGCCACACTCGGCCCCGGTGGACGCCACGCTGGGGGCGCTTGCGCGGCAGGGGTACCGGCCGACGCCCCAGCGGCGCGCCATCCTCGCGGGGATGCTGGGGGCCGGCCGGATGAACGTCTCCGCGGAGGAGATCTGCCGGCGCGCCCGCACGCTGTGCCCGACCGTGAACCTCGCCACCACCTATCGCACGCTCGATCTGCTCGCCCGCCTCGGGCTCGTCCGGCGGCTCGCCGGCGGCGACGGCCGCAGCGTGTTCTGCGCCAAGCCCGAGCCGCACTATCACGGGACCTGCCTGCGGTGCGGCGCGGTCGTCGATCTTCCCCGGGGGCCGGTCGCCCGGATCCTGGAGCAGCAGCAGCAGGCGCTCGGGGACGGCGCGTTCACCGTGGTGAGCCATCGGATCGAGTTCTACGGGTACTGCAGCCGTTGCGGCGCGGCCGGCCTCCGCTCGTCCGGGCCGCGCGCGCGGGCCCTGGCACCGGCCCCTTGAGACGGCAGCCGCGGGCGGCCGGGAGCGGCTCCCCTTCCGCGAGGCCCGGCGCCCCCTCGGCGTGGCGCCGGCTCCGGGGTGTGCTCCTCGTCGCCTCCCTCCTCGCGGGCGCGGGCGGGATGTGCCCGCCGGCGGGGTCGGCCGCCGCGGGCCGGCGTCCCGCGCCCGCCCGTCTCGAGAAACCCCTCCATATCGTCGCCGACGAGGTCGTGATCGACAACTCCGGCGCGATGCTCCTCGCGCGAGGCCACGTACAGCTCACCTATGGCGCTCGGCGCGCGACGGCCGACCAGCTCCGCCTCAACCGGGCCGCCCGCACGGCCGAGCTGAGCGGGCACGCGATCGTGACCGACCCACAGGGCCGCGCCACGGGCGACACCGTAACCCTGTACCTCGCCCCGGACGAGCAGGTGCGCAGCGTCGTCATGGTCGGCGCCGCCGGGGTCGAGACCCGCGAGTACGCCCTGTCCGGCGACCGGATCACGGCCGACCAGCAGTCCGGCCGGCTCCTCGCGGAGGGCCACGTGCGGGCCTTCTCGGCGCCCGACCTCCTCGTCACGGGCGACCGCGCCACCTACGATCGCCGCACGCAGCACGGGACGGTGGCCGGCCATCCCGTGGTCTCCAACAAGGCGGGCCGGGTGCGCGGCGACCGGATCGAGCTGTTCCAGGCCGCCGGCCGCGCGGTGGTGCATGGCCCCGTCGACGCGGAGATCTACGGGGCCACGATGCGAAGCGCAAGCGCCGTCGTCGATTTCAGGACGTCCACCGCGGTCCTCACCGGTCAGGTCGTGATCACGCGGCGCCAGGGGACGCTCCGGGCCGACCGCGTGACGATCTTCTACAAGACCCGGCGCATCCTCGCGACGGGTGCCACCCACGTCCGGCTCACGGACACGGCCGAGGACGCCGCGCCCTGATGGGCCGGGCGCGCAACACGGCGCGGAACGAAGGAGGGATCCGATGGTCGTCCAGCGTGTAAAGCGGCCGACGCTCGATGAGATGGACCTGCCGGTCGGCAAGAAGACGCGGCTCCACCGCATCCTCTACGAGCACGGGCCCGGGCACGGCGTGGCGTTGATCCTGCCGATCGATCAGGGGATCGAGCACGGCCCGGTGGACTTCTTCGCCAACCCCGACAGCGCCGATCCGGGGTTCCAGCTCCGGCTGTGCCTGGAGGGCGGCTACTCGGCGATCGCGTTCCACTACGGGTTGGCCAGCAAGTACCTGCGCCCCTACGCCGGGCGCGTGCCCCTCATCCTGAAGATCAACGGCAAGACCAATATCCCTCCGGATACAGCACCGCTGAGCGGCCTGACGGGGACGGTGGAGGACGCGGTGCGCCTCGGGGCCGATGCGGTGGGGTACACGCTGTACGTCGGCTCGCCGCGGCAGGACGAGGACATCCGGCAGCTCACGGAGGTCCGGCGGGCCTGCGACGCGTACGGGATGCCGCTGATCGTGTGGTCGTATCCGCGGGGCGAGGCGATCGACAAGAAGGGCGGCCGCGACAGCCTGTACGCGGTGGACTACGCGGCCCGGTTGGCGTGCGAGCTGGGAGCCGACATCGTCAAGCTGAACGTGCCCGAGTTCACCGAGAAGGCCGCTGCCTCGCCCAAGCCGTACGACACGCTGCGCCTCGGGTACCGCGAAGCGGTCGAGAGGGTCGTCCGCAGCGCGGGCCGGACGCTCGTGCTCTTCAGCGGCGGCAGCAAACTCGGGGACGACGACCTGCTGGAGAAGGCACGGCACTGCATGGAGGCCGGGGCTACGGGGTTGATCTTCGGCCGCAACATGTGGCAGCGCTCGATGGCCGACGCGCTGCGCCTCACCGCGGAGATCAAGCGGATCATGCTGGGGACGGTGTAGTGCGCCGCGGTCTCCGCTGGGTCGCCGCGGTCGCCGCGGGGGTCGTCGTGTTCGAGGGGATGGACCTGCTCGCCTCCAGCGCGATCACCCGGGTGTGGGTGCCCGCCGCGGAGTCCCTGCCCGCGGCCTCGCCGCTCGTGGCGGGCGCCCTGGCCGCGTGGTGGGCCTCCCCGCATCCGCCGTTCGCGCTGCTCGCCTCCGCCTCCACCGTCTGGGCGCGGATCGGGGTGGACCGGGGCCTTGGGGCGCTTCGGGGCGCGCGTCTGCCGCCGGAGGCCGGATGGGTGCTCGTCCTCGCGTTCGGCGCCCCGTGGACGGCGGCGGCGCTCGCCGGCGGCGCGGTCGCGGCCGCCGCGCGCTGGCTGATCCGGCGGACCGCCGGCGGTGCGCCTCGCAGGTCCGGCGATAGATAGGGTTGCGGGGCGGACCCCGCCCTCCGCGCCCGGCCGGCGCGACCTTCAGTCCGACGCGGCGGCCGGGCGCACGTCCGCGTCGACCGGGGGCCGCCGGCCTGGCGGGCTCGAGGTCTTCCGCTGATTCGCGTGGCGAGGCCCGAGATCGATCTCCGCGGGGCGGGTCCCGTCCCTCCCTGCACCGCCGCCTGCTCGCGGCAACGGGCCGTCAGGGCTCCTCGCCGCGGGTCAGGTAGTTATAGAGGGTGCGGTCCCGGTAGGCGAGGTTGAACTCCCGCGCGGCATCGAGGCTCCGGCCGGTACGGGAGTAGGCCGCGCCCAGCATGTAGTGCAGCACGCTGTTGCTCGGGTCGAGCCGGACCGCCCGCTCCCACTGCGCGATCGTGTTCTTTGCATCGTTGCGGGTCGCGTAGAGGTAGCCCAGGTATCCGTGGTTCATCGCGTTCTCGGGATCCTGCCGGGTGATCTCCTGGAACTCGCGGAAGGCCGTTTGGTGATCGCCCGCGATCCACGAGGCGAAAGCCAGCGAGTAGCGGGCCAGCAGGTCGCGGGGATCCCGCTTGATGGCCGCCGCGGCGCTCGCGATGATCGCCCGCTCCGCCTGCGTCCGGCGGGCACCGCGGCCGACCATCCGATCCACCTGCTTGAGCACGTGCCAGCCGTCCACGAGCATGCCCTCGTGCGCGTACACCATCGCCAGCCGGAACGCGACCTCCGGGTCCGGGTGCGCGGCGACTTGAGCCCTGAGCCCCGGGATGAGCGGCCTCCAGCTCCGGCCGCCGTGCTGGGCCGCGGACGGCGGCGCGCCGGCGAGCAGCACCGCGCACGCGGCCGCCGCGAGGCTCCCCAGCCGGAGGCACGTCGATCCCGTCCCGGTCATCTGCGTCTCACGCCCGTCGGTCCGGCTGTCATAGTATCGTCGCGTGCGAGCGGCCTCTCTCCGCGACCAGCGACCGCGGCGATGGAGGATCGCGATGGACACGCGTCGTGCCTGCCCGCCGGCGGATGCCGGCCACGGGGTACTCGGTCTCTTCGCCGGTCGCGCCGTGCTCCTCCTCCAGATCTCGGGGCCTGGGCCCCACCGGACCGGCGGGCGCGCACGAGATGATGGAGCGCGGCGAGCAGTTCGGAAAGCTCGCCCTCGTGCCGTAGCCCACGCGTCAGGCGGGCTCGACGCCGACCCAGGCCTCGCCGCCCTCCCAGACCTCCTTCTTCCAGATTGGCACGGTCTGCTTGAGGGTGTCGATCGCAAAGCGTGCCGCGGCGAACGCCTCGGCCCGGTGCGGGGCGGAGACCGCGATCGCCACGCTCGTCTCGCCGACCTCGAGGAGCCCCGTGCGATGGACGATCGCGACACGCGTCACCGGCCAGCGCGCGCGGATCTCCGCCGCGACGCGGTCGAGCTCGCGCCGCGCCAGGGCCTCGTAGGCCTCGTACACGAGGTGCCTCACTCGCCGCCCCCGAGCGTTGTCGCGGACGACGCCCAGGAAGAGCGCGACCGCACCCGCCCGGGGATCCGCGACCTGCCCGAGCAGGCGGTCCACCGAGATCGGCCGGTCGGTGATCTCGATCAAGGGAGGGGCGTCGTCCCCGCCGCTCACCGGCGGGATCAACGCCACCTCGTCCGAATCCCGCAGCGGGCGCGGTTCCCGGGCGTACTCGCCGTTCACCGCGTACCCGGCCGGGGCCGGGAGCGACGCCAGGGCGGGGTATCGCGCCACCAGGGCGGCCCAGAGGCCGCGCCAGTCGGCCCCGTCGTCGAGCGGAATCTGCACGCGGGCGCTGCCGACGGCTTCCCGGTAGGACGCGAAGAGCCGCACCGTCACGCGGGTCACGGCACGATTGTAGCACCTGGGTAGAATAGTGGCGAAGGCCGCCGGTCGCGGGGGCGACGCCGGGAACCTCCACCCGGCGCCGGCCCGTTTGGAAGAGTGGAGGCGAGGGGTCCGACGCGCCCGGCCACCGGGCGCGGCAGGAGAGGCGATCAGGATGAGCAGCAGGGCTCGCCGTGTCACGAGTCTCGGGCTGGTCGTGGTCTTCGCCGTGGCGACGTCGGTCGCGGCGCTCGGCCCGCTGCCGGCCGCTCACGCCCAGCTCTTCGGCGTCAGCGAGCAACAGGAGATCCAGATCGGCAGGCAGGTCGAGGCCCAGCTCGCGCGCAAGCCGGGGTTTGTCGATAGCCCGGGCCAGCTCGAGTACGTGCGGAGCATCGGCGTGCGGCTGGCCCGCGTCTCCGAGCGCCCCAACCTTCCCTGGACGTACCACATCCTCAACGACAAGGGCGTCAACGCGATCGCCGCGCCCGGGGGCTTCGTTTTCGTGACCCGCGGTCTTTTGAGCTTCGTCGGGAGCGAGAGCGAGCTCGCGTTCGTGATGGGCCACGAGACCACGCACGTCGCCCACCGGCACGCGGTCGAGCTCGCGCAGCGGGACATGGAGCTGCAGTTCGGCGCGATCCTGCTGACGCAGATCCTCTTCGGCGGCAGCCTCACCGCGTACCAGCTCTCCCAGCTCGGGCGGGCCCTCATCGACGCCAAGTACTCGCGGGACAAGGAGCTCGAGGCCGACCACTACGGGGTCATCTACGCGCGGAAGGCCGGCTTCGATCCGACGGCCGCCCTCACGTTCTTCGAGCGCCTCCAGGCGACCGAGAAGCAGCAGCCCAGCGCGCTGCAGCACGCCTTCGAGGACCACCCGGACACCCCGGCCCGGATCGCCGCGATCCGCGCCGAGCTGCGGCAGATGGGGTATCAGGTGCCCGGCCCGGCCAGCTCCTCGGCCGCCCCGCCGCCGCCACCACCCGCGATCCGGCCGGCGACGCAGCCGCCCGCGTCTCCGCCTCCGCCGCCGTCGTACGACCCGACCAACCGGTAGGCCCGCCCCACCCAGGGAACCGGCGTCCTCCCCCGAATCTCCCCCGGGGTGAAGCATCCACGGATCGCCGACCCGTACGCGGTCCCAGGCTCGTACCGCAAGGCGCAGCTCCACTGCCACACGACCTGTTCCGATGGCACGCTGCCGCCGCCGGCGCTGCTTGAGCGGTATAGGGCCGCGGGGTACGCGTTTGTGGTCCTCACCGACCACGACCGCGTCACCGCGTGCGACGACCTCAACGACCGGTCGTTCCTCGCGCTTCCGGGGGTCGAGACGACGATCGGACGGCCGTTCCGGCCGCTCGGACCGCACATGGGGCGCCTCGGGGCCCCCGGCTCCCTCCTGGTCCGCGGGGCGCAGGCCTGCATCGATGCGACCGTGGCCGCCGGCGGCGTGGTCTCGCTTCACCACCCCTCCTGGTCCGGCAACCTCTGGACCGGCGGATGGTCTCTCGCCGAGCTGGTCCGGCTCCGCGGCTACCACCTGATCGAGGTGAGCAACCACCACAGCCGGACCGCCGAGGATCTCCGGCGGTGGACGGCGGTGCTTCGCGCGCGCGGTCCCGAGGCCCCGGTGGCCGCCGTCGCCTCGGACGATCTGCACCGGGACCGCGACTTCGACACCGGATGGGTGATGGTCAAGACCGCGGCCGTGACGGCCGAGGCGCTCCTCGGGGCGCTGCGCGGACTCGCGGTCTACGCCTCCACGGGGCCCGCGGCGGAGTTCGGGGTTCGCGACGGCGCGGTGGTCTGCTCGACGGACGCGTCCCGCATCCGGTTTCTCGACGCCGCAGACCGCGTGCGGCACGAGGCGCCCGGTCCCGACGCCGCGTATGCGCCCAGGGGGGACGAGGGCTTCGTGCGGGTCGAGTGCCTCGGACGGTCCGCGGGGACCGCCTGGTCACAGGCCTTCTGGCTGCTCTGAGATCCCGGCACCGGTTGAGGCAGGAAGGCGGGCGTCGATGAGTAATCAATATGGCCGGCGAGCATGCGCACCATGCCAGTAAACATTTGTCCTCACGACACGGCCATGCTCGACGGGAAGGCGCTCAGAGGGTTGCCAACAGTTTGTCGGTTTGGTCATAAATGATGGCAAACGTGTATTCGTGTATGCTATCATCGAGTCGTGAAACTGGCAGCGTGGGCCAGACAAGCTGGCATCCATCCCAAGACGGCCTACCGGTGGTT
>JAJPJJ010000020.1 GCA_021324295.1 Bacillota bacterium | reverse complement strand
GTGCTTCCCCCTCCCTTGAGACCGCGCTTGGTCGCACGTGCTCAAGGATAGGGATCGGGTACCTTGCCTTCAACTTATACGGCTATCCCGGTTTCGCCTGAAGAACCAAAAATGAAAGGCCGAACGGTCACGGATCTCATGACCACCCGCATCGTAAGCGCGGGCCCGCTGGGTGACCCTCCGGACCGATGATCGCGATGTCCGTCTCTTCCAGGGCGACACCCTCGTCGCGACCCATCCGCGCTGCTGGGCGCGGCATCGCCACGTGGTCGACCCCGCGCATGCTCGAGATCTCTACCCGCAGCGTCCCGCCGCTCGCTTCGCCCAGATCGAAACGGCCTTTCTGGCACGGTATGGTGAGATCGGGCGGACCTTCTACGCCGGACTCGGTACGAAGACCGAGCGGCTGGAGCAGCACCTGCATACCATTCTCCGACTTGAGACCACGGCGACCGCCGAGCAGATCACGCACGCAATGGCCCAGGCGATCACCGCCGGCACCTTCGATGCCGCGGCGGTGGCGTATGCGCTGTACCGGCGCAGCCCGCCGGAGCGCCCGGGGTGTACGCCGCTGACGCTGTCGTGGAATGTCGACGTCCCGGCCCGGGACCTGGGGACCTACGATGCCCTCACCGAGGAAGCCTGAGATGGTGACGAAAGATCTCACCTATCTCCTGCGCCGCCTCCAGCTGAGTGCGGTGGAGGCCGTCCTCCCCAGCCTCTATGAGCACGCCAAGGCGGAGAACTGGGGTTACGATCAATTCCTGCACGCCGCCTTGGAGACGGCGGCGACGACGCGGGCGGACGATGCCGCCGCCGCCTCCGGCCGAGCCGGCGGCGGCGAGGCTGCAGATGACGGCCCCCGGGATCCCGACACGCTGTCGTCCGACGATATCGCGGCCAGCGCGCCCGACCAAGGAGCACGCGCCGACCTCCCCGCGCCGCTCCGCCGCCTGCTCGACGCCGCGGCCCAAAGACAGCGGGTATCGCCGCAGGAAGCCCTGGCCGAGGCCGTGCTAGCGCACGGCGTGGCAGTCCTCGGGACGCGCGAGGCGTATGCGCTGCTCGGCGTCCTGCTGACGTGGAAGCGCGCCGACGGGCTGTACGCGCTCACGCCGGCCCGCGAGTGGCGGCCGATCGCCGCGCTGCCCTCGCGGTCGGCGGGCCGCATTCCTCACCATCACCGCGAGTAGCCGCGGTGACTCTCCTCGACGGCTCCTGTTCGATTCACGGCCGGGAGCGCTCCACCAGCGGGATCCGTGTGGAAACAGCCTCGATTGGCTACAGTTTGGCTACAGTAGCGGTGCTGGCAGAGGAAGAACAGGCATTCGGGAACGCCAGGAACGCATTGTCTTTCAAGGCTTCTAGATGGCGGGAGCGACGGGATTTGAACCCGCGATCTCCTGCGTGACAGGCAGGTGTGTTGAGCCAGGCTACACCACGCCCCCGCGCGGCGGCGCTCCCGCCACAGCCATCGTACGGTCGCAGCGCTACCATGTCAAGGCAACCGGCCGCCCCGCGGCGTATATACCGTCATCACCCGCGGCGCTGCCGCCGGGGCGGAAACGGAGGCGCATGATGCTGGCAGGCATCTACCCGATCGTGCCGACACCCTTCCACGAAACCGGAGCCCTCGACGTCGAGAGCATCGGGACGCTGACCGAGTTCATGGTCGGCTGCGGCGTGGACGGGCTGGCGATCCTGGGCGTGATGGGCGAAGCCGACCGGCTCACCGAGCAGGAGCGTGAGCGGGTCGTGCGCGCGTTCCGGGATGCGCTGCCCCGCGATCATGCGCTTGTCGCCGGGGCCGGCGGCGCGGGAACGGACGCCACGATCCAGGCCTGCGCGCGCGCGCTGGAGCTCGGCGCGGACGCGCTGCTCGTCGGTCCGCCCCGCATCCAGAACGACGCGGTCCTCTTCGCCTATTACGAGCGGATCGCGCGCGCGGTCCCGGCACCGATCGTCGTGCACGACTACCCTCCGGCGACGGGCGTGTTCCTCTCCGCGGAGCTCCTTGCCCGCCTGCACACGGAGCTGGAGCGCGTGCAGTACGTGAAGCTCGAGGATGCACCCACCGGCCCCAAGATGGAGAGGGTGCGGGCGCTGGCCGGCGACGCGTTCGGGATCTTCGGCGCGCTGGGCGGCCTCTACGCGCTGGAGGAGCTGGAGCGGGGCGCCGTTGGGATCATGACCGGCTTCGCGTACCAGGATCTCCTGGTCCGCCTGTATCGCCTCCACCGCGCCGGCGAGGTGTCGCGGGCGGCCGACCTCTTCTACGGGATCCTGCCGCTGATCCGCTTCGAGTTCCAACCAGGGCTGGGCGTGTCGCTGCGCAAGACGATCCTGGTCCGGCGCGGCGCGATGCGGACCGCGACGGTCCGGCATCCCGGCGCGGTCGCCGATCCGGGGACGCTCGGGCAGCTCGACCGCATCCTCGAGCACCTGGCCGCGCGCGGATACCTGGAGCCCGCGTGACCCACGCGCGCGCGGAGTACGACCTCGTGGTCCGCGGCCGGGTGGTCCTGCCCGACCGGATCCTCGATGGCGGCTTCGTGGCGGCCCGCGAGGGGCGGATCGCCGCGATCGGCAGCCCGGGTGCGGCGCCGCCTCGGGCGGCGCGGACGCTCGAGGTCGGGGACGCGTACGTGCTGCCCGGCGTCGTGGACACGCACGTCCACACGCGGAGCGAGCCCGCGGAGGGCATCACGCGCTGCACGGAGGCGGCCGTTGCGGGCGGCGTGACGACGATCGTGGACATGCCGTACGACATGCCGGCGGCCGTCCCCGACCTCGACACGTTCGAGCACAAGGTCCGGGACGTGGCCGCGGAGGCCGTCTGCGACGTCGCCCTGTACGCGACGATCCGGAAGGAGGGCGGGCTCGACGAGATCCCGCGCCTGGCCGGGGCGGGCGCCTGCGCGTTCAAGATGGCCACCTACGAGGCCCACCCGGTTCGGTTCCCCCGGATCCCCGACGGCGAGCTGCTCGCGGCGTTCCGCCGCATCGCGGCGACGGGCCTCCCGGCCGCGGTGCACTGCGAAAACCAGGACATCGCCGACCGCGGCGTCGCCGAGGCGCGGCGCGCGGGGGATCTCGGACCGTCCGCCCATGGCCGGTCCAGGCCGCCCGTCGCGGAGACCGAGGCGGTGGGCCGCGTGCTCGAGCTGGCGCTCGACGCCGGGGTGCACGTGCACATCGTGCACGCCAGCGTGCCGCGCTCCTTCGACCTCGTGCATCGGTACCGCGCCGAGGGTGTGCGGGCCACGGCGGAGACGTGCATCCAGTACCTCGTGCTCGATGAGGGCGCGATGGACCGCCTGGGGGCGCTCGCCAAGATCAACCCGCCGCTGCGCGCCCCGGAGCACGTGGCGGCCCTCTGGGACTACCTGGCGGCGGGCCGCATCGACCAGGTGACGTCAGACCACGCCCCGTGGGCGCGAGAGCGCAAGGGGAACACGGGGGATATCTTCGCCAACGCCTCGGGCGCGCCGGGCGTCGAGACCCTGCTGCCGCTCCTCTACCACCACGGCGTCGCCGCGGGGCGGATCTCCGTGCTGGACCTCGTCCGGCTGCTCGCGGAAGGGCCGGCACGCACGTTCGGCCTCTTCCCCCGCAAGGGGGCCCTGGTGCCGGGGGGTGACGCGGATCTGGTCGTGCTCGACCCCGCAGCCCGGTGGACGGTGCGGGCGGCGCGCCTGCACAGCGCCTGCGGCTGGACGCCGTACGAGGGGATGGAGCTCCAGGGACGCGTCGTCCAGACGTTCGTGCGGGGCCGCCCGGCGTACGAGGACGGCGCGGTGGTGGCCCGTCCGGGAGACGGCCGCTTCGTCCGCCCGACCCGCCAGCGGGCGGCGCGGTGAGCGGTGGGTCCCGGAGGGAAGACCGCGCCCGCGTCTCGGGGAGCCCGGCGCGCCAGGAGATGCCGGCTGCGCCTCGAACCAAGGGAGCCGTGTCGGGATACGTCGTTCCCGGAGGAGCATCGATGCGGAGATCGGTCCACCCCTGGCTGCTCGCAGCCTGCTCGGCGCTCGTCGTCTGCTCGCTGGCCCTGCCGCTCAGCACCCTGGCGCAGACCCCCGTCCGCGGCGGAACGGTGATCGTCGGCGTCCAATCGGACATCCCGCATCTGGACCCCCACCGCTCCGCCCTCACGATCACGTACGTAGCGCTGAGCCCGCTCTACCAGACACTGGTGGACCTGGGCCCGAACCTGGAGCTGCGGCCGCTGCTGGCCACCTCGTGGAAGGTCTCGCCGGACGGCCTGACGTGGACGTTCGCGCTGCGGCGCGGCGTCCGCTTCCACAACGGCCGGGAGCTCACCTCGCGAGACGTGAAGTTCAGCATCGAGCGGATCCTGAACCCCAAGACCGGCGCGCGGGGCCGCGGCGACCTGAGCGTCGTCGACTCGATCGCCACGCCGGACCCCTCCACCGTGCAGTTCAGGCTCAAGTCGCCGTTCGGCGTCTTCCCCACGAAGCTCGCGACGACCTACCAGGCGATCATCCCCGCCGAGGCCGTCGATCCCGCCACGAACCAGGTGACGAAGGCGATCGGCACCGGACCCTTCCAGTTCGCGGAGTGGAAGACCAACGACCACCTCGCGCTCCGCCGGTTCGACCGCTACTGGGAGCCGGGCAGGCCGTACCTCGATGAGATCCTGATCAAACCGATCCCCGACGAGACGGTGCGCCTCACGGCGCTGCAAACGGGGGATATCACGCTCGCGCTCGACGTCCCGCAGGTCCGCCTCGCCGAGCTGTTCAGGCGTCCGTCGCCCGACTACGTCATCCGCCTGGTGCGGGGCGGCGGCGGGCAGGGCGTCGTCATCCTCAACACCCGGCGCAAGCCGTTCGATAACCTGAAGGTCCGCCAGGCGGTCGCCTACGCGATGAACAAGCGCGAGCTGACCGATGCGGCGTTCCGGGGCTGGGGCCGCCCCGTCAACCAGAACTTCGCCCCATCGTCGCCGTGGTATCTGCCCGTCAAGGACCGGCCCTGGGACGTCGCCAAGGCGAAGCAACTACTGGCGGAGGCGGGGATGCCCGAGGGCTTCAAGACGACGATGACCGTGGGGAACGGCTACGGCCTCCCGGCGGTGGCCCAGGTGTTCCAGGCGCAGATGCGGCGGATCGGCGTCGACGTCGCCCTCCAGGTCTACGACATCCCGTCGTGGGCGAAGCGGATCGACAGCGGCGACTTCGATATCGACAACACCGGGTACTTCCCGAAGGTGGACCCGGACGATGCCTACTACCGGTACCTGCACACCAACGGCGGCGTCTGGCAGCTCAGCGGCTACCTCCACAACGCCGAGCTGGACCGGCTGCTGGACCAGGGACGGGCCGAGTCGGACCCGGCGAAGCGGCGCACGATCTACGCGCGGGTCGTCCAGATCGTGCAGGACGAGGCCTCGATGCTGATCTTCGGCAGCGGCGACTCCGCGGTCGGGTGGCGGTCGGCGCTGCGGGGATTCGCGCCGCAACTCATCGGGGCGCTCTCGTATCCTGGCGGAGGCCTCCAGGAAGCCTGGCTCGCGAAGTGACTCCCTGTACGCTGCCGGGGAGGGACCCCTGCGGGGTCCCTTCTTCGTTGGGCGGGGCCCCGTGATCCCGTACCTGCAGACGCGCCTGGCCGCCCTCGCGCTCGTCCTCCTTTTGATGTCCATGATCGTCTTCTCGTTCGTGCACCTGATCCCAGGGGATCCCGTCGAGGCGATGCTCGGGGTGGAGGTGGATGCCTCGACCAAGCAGGGACTGCGGCATGCCCTGGGGTTTGACCGGCCGCTCGCGGCGCAGTACGCGCTCTGGATCGGCCGGGCGCTGCGGGGCGACCTCGGGACATCCGTGCGCACCAACCAGCGGGTCACCGCCATCCTCGCCGAGAAGCTCCCCATCACGCTCGGCCTCACGCTCGCGGCGGCGGGGGTCGGGCTCGCGATCGCCCTCCCCGCGGGGGTGGTGGCGGCGGTGCGGCGCGACTCCCTCGTGGACCTCGGGGCGATGGGCATCGCGCTCGCCGGCGTCTCCATTCCATCGTTCTGGCTGGGCGTGATGCTGATCCTCCTCTTTTCCCTGCACTGGCGCCTCCTGCCCGCGATCGGTTACGTGCCGTTCGCCCGCGATCCCCTCGGCGCGCTCCGGCACCTCGTGCTGCCCGCGGTCACGCTCGGCCTCGGGTTGGCCGGGGCCCTGACCCGCATGGTGCGGTCGGGCGTCCTGGAGGAGTTGGGGCAGGACTACGTGCGCACCGCGCGGGCGAAGGGGCTCCGCGCGGGGGCGGTCATCGCCAGGCACGTGCTGCGGAACGCCCTTCTGCCGACGCTGACCGTGCTCGGCGTCCAGGTGAGCGTGCTGCTCGGCGGGGCGGTCATCACCGAGCAGATCTTCGCGTGGCCCGGGGTCGGCCAGCTCGCCGTCCAAGCGGTGCTGAGCCGGGACTACCCCGTGCTCCAGGGAACGATCCTCGTCGTGGCGGCGCTCGCGACGGTCATCCAGTTGCTCGTGGATCTGGCCTACGCGCTCATGGATCCGCGCGTCCGCTACACATGAAGCGGCGGTGGCGTGCGCTCCTGAGGCACCGGCTGGCGATCGTCGGCGGCGGCCTCACCGCGGCGCTGGTCGTGGCGGCGCTCGGCGCGCCGCTCATCGCGCGGGACGACCCGCTCGGCATGCACATGGCCGCATCCCTCGAGCCTCCATCCGCACAGCACTGGTTCGGCACGGACCAGTTCGGGCGGGACATCTGGGCGCGGGTGGTGTACGGCGCCCGCCTGTCGTTTGGGGTGGGCCTCCTGTCGATGCTGCTCGCGACGGCGGCCGGGCTACCGCTCGGCGCCGCCGCCGGGTACCTCGGCGGTCCCTTCGACGCGCTGGCGATGCGCGTCATGGATGCGGTCCTGGCGTTCCCGGCGATCCTGCTCGCGATCGGTCTGGTGGCCGCGCTCGGCCCGGGGACCGGGAGCGGCATCATCGCGATCGGGATCGTGTACGTCCCGGTGGTTGCGCGCGTCAGCCGTGCCGCCGTGCTGGCGCGGTGCCGGGAGGAGTACGTGGACGCGGCCCGGGCGCTCGGCGAGACGGACTGGGGCGTGCTCACCCGGCACGTGCTGCCCAACTGCCTGGCGCCCGTTCTCGTGCAGGTGACCGTGGGCTTCGCGAGCGCCATCGTGATCGAGGCCGGCCTCTCGTTCCTGGGCGCGGGCACGCCGCCGCCCGCGCCGAGCTGGGGCGGCATGCTGAACGAGGCCCGGCAGTACATGGCGGCCTCGCCGTGCGTCGCCGTCTTCCCGGGGCTGGCGATCTCGATCGCGGTGCTGGGATTCAACCTGCTCGGCGACGCGATGCGGGACGTGCTCGACCCGCGCCTCCGCAGGTAGCCTGGCGGGCAGCTCCGCGGCAGGAACGGCGGAGTGTGGGGGCCGGCCCGGGCGTCCTCTGGTCTCGTCTTGATCGCAACATCAGCGGAAGACCTCGACCCGTCGGGCCATTCGGCCCCGCGGTGGCCTCGGCCGCGATCGAAGGCATCAGTGGAAGGCCTCGACCCCGTCGTGCCGTCGGCCCTCCGGTTGGACCCGTTCGCCGAAGGCACGCGACGGACAGACCCCACGCCCCGCTCCCCGGCCACCAGGCTCGCACGAGGGTGCGCTACGTGCCTTGTCCGGCCGCCTCGAGCCGGCGGTTCAGGTCGTAGGCGGCGCTGATGAGCGCCACGTGCGTGAACGCCTGCGGGAAGTTCCCGAGGTGCTCGCCCCGGGGGCCGAGCTGCTCCGCGTACAGCCCGAGGTGGTTGGCGTAGCCCAGCATCTTCTCGAAGATCACGCGCGCCTGCTCGATGTCGCCCGACCGCGACAGGCTCTCCACGTACCAGAACGAGCACATGTTGAAGGTCCCCTCCTGCCCCTGCAGCCCGTCGGGCGCCTGCTCGATCCGATACCGGTGCACGAGCGAGTCGTCGACGAGGTCTTCCTCGATCGCCCGCAGCGTGGAGAGCCAGCGGGGGTCGATCGGGCTGATGAACCTGACCAGCGGCATGACGAGGTTCGCGGCGCCCATCGCCGTGGCCCCCTTGTGCTGGACGAACGCCTGCCGCCGGGGGTCCCAGAAGTGCTCGAAGATATCGTGATAGATCTCGTCCCGGGCGCTGTGCCAGCGGTCGAGCGGGGCGGGCAGCGAGCGCTTCGCCGCCAGGCGGATCGCCCGGTCGAGCGCCACCCAGCACAGCACGCGGGAGTAGAGGAACTCGTGCCGGCCGCCGCGGACCTCCCAGATCCCCTCGTCCGGCTGCCGCCAGTGCGCGCACACCCAGTCGACGAGAGGCACCAGGTCGTCCCAGAGCAGGGAGGAGATCGGGTCGCCGTATTTGTTGTACAGGTGGACCGCGTCGAGCAGCTCGCCGTAGATGTCGAGCTGGAGCTGCGTGTACGCGGCGTTCCCCACGCGCACGGGCGAGGAGTGCATGTAGCCCTCGAGGGCGGGCAGCGCCTCCTCGGCAAGGTCGTGCCGACCGTCGACCCCATACATGATCTGCAGCGCGCCGTCGGCGCCGCGTTCGCGGCACCGCGCCTCGATCCACCGCATGAAGGCCGCGGCCTCCTCGGTGTAGCCCAACCGGATCAGCGCGTAGATGGTGAACGAGGCGTCCCGGATCCAGGTGTAGCGGTAGTCCCAGTTCCGCTCCCCGCCGATCACCTCGGGGAGACCGAACGTCGGGGCCGCGACGATCGACCCGTGGGGGGCGGACGTGAGCAGCTTGAGGACCAGCGCGGACCGGTTGACCATCTCGCGCCACCGGCCCTTGTACGTCGAGCGGCCGATCCAGCGCCGCCAGTAGTTGAGCGTATCCTTGAAGGTCCGGGACACGTAGTCCGGCGCGTCCGACGGGGCGGGCGCCCGAGGGCGCGCCGGCTCCAGGATGAACGCCGCGGTCTCGCCCGCCCGCAGCGTGAAGTCGGCGACGGCCGCCCCATCGTCGGCGCGCACGGACACCTCGGAGCGCAGGCGCAGGGCGCCGAGCCGCTCGTCCCGCGGGATGAAGTACACGTCCCGGCCGCGCACGTCGACGCGGTGGCGCGCGCGGGCGTAGTCGAACCGCGGCGCGCACACGAGCCGGTACCGTACCTCGCCGCGCACGGTCTTGGCCCGGCGCACCAGCGTGTGCGCCTCCCCGGCATCCTCCACCGGCATGTAGTCGGAGATCTCCGCCACGCCCTCCTCGGAGAGGAACCGGGTCAGGAGGACGTTCGAATCGAAGAGGTAGAGCTGCTTCTGGCGCGCGTGGGGCAGGACCGGCGCGATCTGGAAGCGGCCGCCGACGTCGTCATCGAGCAGGGCCGCGAAGATCGTGGGGGAGTCGAAGCGGGGAAAGCACATGAAGTCGATCGACCCGTCCATGCCCACGAGGGCGATCGTGTGCCGGTCCCCGATGATCCCGTAGTTCTCGATCGGCTGGTAGCCCATGGAGGGACGGTACCCCGGCCGCGGCCCGCCGCCGGGCGCCCACGACCGCGGCCGTTACGGCGCCGGGGTCACGGACGCGACCGGGTACTCCTCGTCGCGAAGGACCTCCTTCATGCGATCGATGCCGATCTGCGCGGCGTCGTAGGTGACGCGCACGGTCCGGGCCGGGACGTCCACGGTCACGGTGTGCACGCCCGGCAGCGCCGACAGGGCGCCAGCGACCACGCGCTCACAGTGCTCGCACGAGATGTCGGGCACGTACAGGATCGACGTCGTCATCGAGCACCACTCCCTTCTGTCTGAGGCATCGTGCCACGGCCGGCCGCTACATGTGCGCCGGCGCGCCGCGGGCCGCCAGGGTAAGCGCGAGCGCGCCCAGGGCGAGCGCCGCGAGCGCGATCGCGGCCAGGTAGGCGTACTCCCCGATCCGCGTCCGCACCGGCGGGCGCAGCAGCTCGGCGGCGTCGCGGGGCGGACGGAAGCCGCGCAGGCGCAGCGCATTCGTGACCACGCTCACGCTGCTCATCGCCATCGCCGCCGCGGCCAGCACCGGGCTCAACAGCACGTGGATCACCGGGTACAGCGCGCCCATCGCCACGGGGATCAGCAGCACGTTGTACCCGAACGCCCACACCAACCCCTGCCTGATCACACCGACGGTCCTGCGCGACAGGGCGATCGCCGTCACGATCGTGCGGAGGTCGCCGCCGACGAGGGTGACATCGGAGGCCGCCATCGCGACGTCCGTTCCGGTGCCGATCGCGATGCCGAGGTCGGCCTGGGCCAACGCCGGGGCGTCGTTGATGCCGTCCCCCACCATCGCCACGACCGCGCCGCCCTCCTGCAGCCGCCGGATCATGTCCGCCTTCCGGGCGGGCAGGACATCCGCGAGCACGTGCGCCGGGTCGATCCCGGCCTCGCGCGCGACCGCCTCCGCGGTCGCGCGGGTGTCCCCGGTCAGCATCCACACCTCCAACCCGAGCGCGCGCAGCTGCGCCACCGCCTCGCGCGCCTCCGGCTTCAGCGTGTCCGCGACCGCGATCACCCCGGCACCCCGGTGGTCGACCGCGGCGTACAGCGGCGTGGCCCCGTCGCGCGGCAGCGCCTGGGCGAGCTCGGCGAGGCCGTCGAGGGGCACGCCCCGCTCCTCCATCAGCGCGCGACTGCCCAGCAACACCTCCCGCCCCTCCACGCGGGCGCGGACCCCGCGGCCGGGGAGCGACTCGAAGCCCTCGGATGCGGGCAGCGTGAGCCCGAGCTCCCGCGCGCGAGCGACGATCGCCTCGCCGACCGGGTGCTCCGATCCGGCCTCCACGGCCGCGGCGAGCCGCAGGAGGTCGGCCTCAGCGAGCCCTCCTGCCGGGAGCACGCCGGCGACCCGGGGGGCTCCTCGTGTGAGCGTGCCGGTCTTGTCGAGTACGATCGCGGTGATCCGCCGGGCCTGCTCGAGCGCCTCCCCGCCCCGGATCAGGATGCCCTGCTCGGCGCCCTTGCCGATGCCCACCATGATCGCCGTGGGCGCGGCGAGGCCCATCGCGCACGGGCAGGCGATGATCAGGACCGCGATGGCCGTGGTGAGGGCAAACGTGAGGCGCGGCCCGGGGCCGAAGAGGAGCCACCCCGCGAACGTCAGCGCGGCGATCGCGAGCACGACCGGGACGAAGTAGGCCGCGATCGTATCGGCCAGACGCTGGATCGGCGCCTTGGACGTCTGCGCCTCTTCGACGAGCCGGACGATCTGCGCGAGCGCGGTGTCCTCGCCGACCTTCGTCGCGCGGAAGACGAACGACCCGCTCTTGTTGAGCGTGGCGCCGATGACCGCGTCGCCTGGCTGCTTGTCGACCGGGAGGCTCTCGCCGGTCAGCATGCTCTCATCGACGGCGGACGCCCCCTCGACGACGATGCCGTCGACCGGGACCTTCTCGCCGGGGCGCACCCGGACGAGATCGCCCACCCGGACTGCGTCCACCGGGACGTCCTGCTCTGCGCCGTCACGGATCACGCGCGCGGTCCGGGCCGCGAGGCCCATCAACGCTCTGATCGCGGCGCCCGTCTGCTTCATGGCGCGCTGCTCCATCCACCGGCCGAGCAGGATGAGGGCGATGATGATCACCGCGGTCTCGTAGTACAGGTGGACCGGGAACCCCCATCGCCGGGCGAGCGCGGGCCACAGCGTCACGAACGCGCTGTACCCGTAGGCGACGCTCGTGCCGAGTGCGACGAGGGTATCCATCGTCGCGCCGCCGTGCGCCGCCGCCGCCCACGCGGCTGTATAGAAGCCCCGGCCCGCCCAGAACTGGACGATCGTGGCGGCGACCAGGAGCAGCGGGGCGAGGAGCTGCCGATCGAGGCGCAGAGGCAGGGACATCGCGAGCATCATCCCGAGCCCGATCGCGAGGCTCGCGAGCCACTTCGCCCGCAGCGCATCGAGCGCGCGCTGCTGCGCCTGCTCGTGCGCGTCCACCGCCGCCCGGACTCCACCCCGGCCCGCGCGCGGCTCGTCCGCTCCGGCCGCGGTGTCCCGGCAGGAGCGGGGTGCGTCCGCGCCGCCCGGCCAGGCCGCTCCGGGCGCCGCGGCTCCCTCCACCCGCGCCCGGTAGCCGGCCTTCTCGACGGCGGCGCGCAACGTCTCGATCGTGGCCACCGAGGGATCCAGCGCGACGCGCGCCCGCTCGGTGGCCAGGTTGACCGCGGCCGCGCGGACGCCGTCCACACGGGAGAGCGCGCGCTCGACGCGCCGCACGCACGAGGCGCACGTCATGCCCTCGATGCGCAGCTCGACGGTGGTCTGCGCCATGGACTCCCTCCCCGCTACCTGCGTCCCGCCGCGCGGCCGTTCTCGAAGACGTCCAGCAGCTCCGCGATCACCCGCTCCCGCTCCTGGGGACTGTCCGACCGGATCGCCGTGCTGACGCAGTGATTGAGGTGGCGTTCGAGCAGGAGGGCGTTGGTCTTCTCGATCGCGCTCTGCACGGCACGTGTCTGCTTGATCACGTCGATGCAGTACGCGTCGTCCTCCACCATCCGGATGATGCCCCGCAGGTGCCCCTCCGCGCTGCGGAGGCGCGCCAGGACCTGCGCCTTTGCCCGGGGGTCCAGCCCCACCGCGCTTCTCGGCATCGCGCCCCCTCCTCCCGTTTCCCTCCCCAGGTGGGGGGGGATCCGCCCTCCAGTCTACCGACGGGGGCCGGGCGTGTCAACGGCGCGAAGTGCCTCAAAATTATCGACACCGAAGAGCGAATTGTTGCCTCAAAATGCCGGTCACCGGCACCCAGGAGGCAACGTGGGTCCTCTCAGTGTACG
>JAJPJJ010000007.1 GCA_021324295.1 Bacillota bacterium | reverse complement strand
GTGCTTCCCCCTCCCTTGAGACCGCGCTTGGTTGCACGTGCTCAAGGATACAGGTGGGGTGCCTTGCCTTCAACTTGTCCGGCTATCCCGCTTTTGCCGGATGAACCAAAGGATCTGATCCCATGAAACTCGTGATCGTTGGTCTGGATTGTGTGCCTCCGGAGTTCGTGTTCGAGCGGTTCCCGATGCCGAACCTGCGGAGCCTGATGCGCCGCGGGTCCTACGGTGCGCTGGAGAGCGTCGTGCCGCCGATCACGGTGCCGGCGTGGGCATGCATGATGACGGGAGAGGATCCGGGAGCGCTCGGCATCTACGGATTTCGAAATCGGACGGACTACACCTATGATGGACTGGGGATCGTTACCAGCGCCTCCATTGCCGCTCCCGCGATATGGGACCGTTTGGGTGACGCCGGACGGGAATCGATCGTGGTGGGCGTGCCGCCTTCCTTTCCGCCGCGGCCTATCCGCGGCCACCTCGTTGCTTGTTTCATGACGCCGAATGCCCGGGCGGCCTACACGTGGCCACCGTCGCTCAAGGCGGAACTGGAAGCGCAAGTGGGACCCTACCTCTATGACGTGACATCGTTTCGCACCGACGACAAGGTTGGGTTACTTGAGCGCATCTACGCCGTGACCGAGCAGAAGTTTGCGATGGCCCGGTATCTGATGAGCTCCCGGCCATGGGATCTGTGCGTGTTCGTCGACATGGCGCCCGACCGTTTGCACCATGGCTTCTGGAAGTACTGGGACCGCGGGCACATCCGCTACGTTTCTGGAAACCCCTACGAGACTGCGTTCGAGGACTACTACGCGCGCCTGGATGATGAAATCGGCCGTGTGCTCGCCCTTGTGGACGACGATACGGCCGTGCTCGTGGTCTCCGATCACGGCGCCAAACGGATGGACGGCGCCATATGCGTCAACGAGTGGCTGCGGCGTGAGGGGTACCTCGTGCTGAAGGAGGCGCCCTCAGGCATCCAGAAACTGGAGCCGTCCTTGGTAGACTGGGGCCGCACGGTGGCATGGGGTGAAGGCGGTTACTACAGTCGCATCTTCCTGAACGTGCAGGGGCGGGAGCCCGACGGCACCGTGCCCGGCTCCGCCTACGAGCGCCTTAGAGACGAGTTGATCATGGGGCTCGAGGCCCTGGGCGACGAGCAGGGACGGCCGATCGGCACGCGCGTGTATCGGCCGGAGGATCTCTATCCCCTCCGCAGGAACATTCCCCCAGACCTAATCGCGATCTTCGGGGATCTTCACTGGCGGAGCGTTGGCAGCGTCGGCTTCCAGAGCGTCTGGACCCGTGAGAACGACATGGGGCCGGACGATGCAAACCACGCGCAGTACGGAATGTTCGTCAGCGCCGGGTTGGCGCTTCCCCAAGGCCAAGTCCACGGGCTGCGGCTGCTGGACATCTCAGGGCTCCTGGCAGAGGCGCTGGACCTCCCCAGGACGGCGTAGGGGGGCGGCGGGTGAGCGGCTTCGTGGTATGGTTTACGGGGCTTCCCTGCGCGGGGAAGAGCACGCTGGCGGGCCGGCTCGGGCAGGCGCTGCGGGAGTGCGGGGTAGGCGCCGAGGTGCTCGATGGCGATGAGGTCCGAGGCACCCTGACAAGGGACCTCGGATTCTCCCGGGAGGATCGTGACGAAAACATCCGCCGCATCGCCTGGGTCGCAAAGGTGCTGGCCCGGAACGGTACCGTGGCCATCACGGCGGCGATCTCCCCGTACCGCGCGGCCCGCGACCAAGCGAGGCGCGAGATCGGGCGGTTCGTCGAGGTCTACGTGAAGTGTCCTGTGGAGACGTGCATGCAGCGAGACGTGAAGGGGCTGTATGCCCGCGCCCTCCGGGGTGAGTTGCCCTGCTTCACCGGCGTGTCCGACCCGTACGAGGAGCCCGTCCATCCCGAGGTCACCGTCGAGACCGATCGCCAGACACCGGATGAGAGCCTCGAGACTATCCTGACGTATCTCGAGCGGGCAGGGTGGCTGCGCTCCGGAGCGGTCGCCGTGCATCTCCCGGCGTACGTAGTTGCCCACCTTCGCCGCGCTTGGGGCGACGGCCCTCTGGAATCCCAGATCGTCGAGGTTCTTCTCCGGCACGTGACCGTGGCTGACGACCCCGTGGGCGCCGAGGAGCGGGAGGCTATCATCGGCCGATTGCGCGGCCTCGGATATCTCGAGTGAGGGGCAGTGGCGGATGCTATCCCACCCCCACGGAGGAATGCTCGTCAACAGGGTCGCCGATTCCGCCACCATTGCGCGGCTCCGGCAGGACAGCGGCCAATGCGCGGCTCTGGAGGTGAGTCGCGAGACGGCCTACGATGCCGTGAACATCGCAACCGGCGCATTGAGCCCGCTCGTGGGCTTCATGGGTTGGCAGGACGTGGACGCGGTCGTCCGCACCGGACGCCTCGCGAACGGTGTGCCGTGGACCATCCCTGTCACCCTGGATGTGGATGACGAGACGGCCCGACACGTCGGGGATGAGGTTGTCCTCACCTACGGCGGCATGCCTCTGGCACGGATGGAGGTCATCGAGCGGTTCAGCATCGATCGCCAGGCCGTAGCGCGGGGCGTCTTCGGCACCGAGGACGCCTCCCACCCGGGGGTTGCCCAGGTGTTGTCCCAGCGGCCCACGCTGCTCGCGGGCCCGATTGAGCTCCTCATGGTCCCGGACAGCCCGTACGCGCGCCACGTCCTCACGCCGAGGGAGACGCGCGTCTTGTTCTCGGCCAAGGGGTGGCGCACCGTCGTGGGCTTCCAGACGCGGAACGTCCCTCACCTCGGCCACGAGTACGTGCAGAAGACGGCGCTCACCTTCGTCGATGGCATCTTCATCAATCCGGTCCTCGGCCGGAAGAAGCCCGGCGACTTCAAGGACGAGGTGATCCTGGCGGCGTACGACGCCCTCGTGCGCCACTACTACCTGCGGGACCGCGCTGTTTTGGCGGTGCTGCAGACGGAGATGCGGTACGCCGGCCCGCGTGAGGCCGTGCACCATGCCATCATCCGCAAGAACTTTGGCTGCACTCACTTTGTTGTCGGGCGCGACCACGCGGGGGTGGGCTCCTTCTACGGCCCGTACGCCTCACAGGAGATCTTCGATCAGTACCCCGATTTGGGGATCGTGCCGCTCTTCTTCACGGCGTTCTTCTACTGTCGCCGATGTGGAAGCGTGGTCAACGAGAAGACCTGTCCGCACGACGGGGCGGACCGCGTCAACTTCAGCGGGAGTGCCTTCCGAAGGGCGCTCTCGACGGGCGGCGAGTCCGCGATATTCGTCCGCCCGGAAGTCCTGGAGGCCGTGCGGCGGTTCTCCGACCCGTTCGTCGCGAACGCGATCGCGGCGCACTAGCAGGATGCTGGCGCTGCGGAGCGCTACCGTTTAGCAGGGAAGGGCGGGCGTGAGACTGTTGTACGTCGGCAATCTAAGGAGCGTGCATGTCCAGCGGTGGCTCCGGTTCTTCGCCGAGCGGGGACACGAGGTTCACCTCCTCACGCCTCCCGCCGGCGGCACCCCGGCGCCGCGCATGCACGTCCACGTCGGGAGAAGCCTCCGTACGGGCCGGCGGGCTCTCGACTACGTGGCCAACGCCGCGCTGCTCGCTCCGCGGGTCCTCCGGTTCCGTGCGCTGGTACGGCGGATTCGGCCCGACATCGTGCACGCGCACTACCTGAACGATGCCGCCCTGGTCGCGGCGCTGGCGAGAGCTAGGCCGCTCGTCGCCACGGCATGGGGCTCGGACGTGCTCATTAACGCCCGCGAGTCACCGTTGCTGCGGGCGGTGGTCTCGATCATCCTGCGCCGGGCCGATCTCGTCACATGCGACGCGACGCACGTCAAGCGCGCGCTGGTTGGGCTGGGCGCCGATCCGTCGAAGGTCGCGCTCGTGTACTTCGGGACCGATACCGCGCTGTTTCATCCCGCGAGACGGGATCCCGCGCTGCGCGCGCAACTGGCCCTCGATGGCGGTCCCGCTGTCATCAGCATCCGGTCGCTAGAACCGGTCTACGATGTCGGCACGCTGATCGCGGCGTTCCCCGCCGTGCTGGCGCGCCACCCATCCGCCCGGCTTGTGATCGGCGGCGCTGGGTCCGAAGAGGCGCGGCTGCGTCAGGCCGCACGGTCCTTGGGGATCGCGCAGGCGGTCCGGTTTGTGGGTTGGATCCCGGAGCACGACCTGCCGCGGTACCTCGCGTCGTGCGACGTCTACGTGTCGACGGCCCTGTCAGACGGTGGGCTCGCGGCGAGCACGGCCGAAGCGATGGCGTGCGGGCTTCCGGTAATCGTAACCGACGTCGGCGACAACGCAGAGTGGGTCCAGGAGGGCGTGCAGGGTTTCATCGTGCCCCCCAAGGACCCGTCTGCCCTGGCCTGGCGGCTTGCCTCGCTCCTCGAGCGAGGCGAGGAGCGGGCACGACTTGGACGAAGCGGTCGCGCGCTGATCGAGGAGCGAAACAATTGGACGGCGGAGATGCACCGCATGGAGGAATACTATCGCAATCTGATCGCGCGGGGCGTGCCGGCACAGGGTAGGCCGGCCGGTTGAGCGGCGTGCCCAAAGACTTCTCGTCCATCACGGAGTTTCCCGGTCGCAAGGTCGGCCGAGACCGGATGGAAATCATCGGCCGGCGCTATCTCTTTGCGGCAGACGTTGCGGCCGGTAAGCGGGTGCTTGAGGTCGGGTGCGGTCCGGGATTGGGCCTCGGGTATCTCACGGGTGTGGCGGCGTGGATCGTCGCAGGCGACATCACTACGGTCAGCCTCGCGCGGGCTTGGGCAACGTATCGCGGACGGCCTGGCATCCGGCTGGTGCAGTTCGACGCCCACGTGCTGCCATTCCGGGACGCGTCCTTCGACCTTGTGCTCGCGATGGCGATGATCTGCTATCTGGACGTGGACGTGTTCCTGGCCGAGTGCCGGCGGGTGCTCATGCGCGGCGGCGCTGTGGTGTTCTGCACGCCGAACCCGGAGATCCCGGGCTTCCGGCCGAGCCGGTTCAGCACGCGGTACTACTCAGGGCCCGAGCTGGCCGAAGTGGCGCGGCAACACGGGTTTGCCCTCGAACTCTTCGGGGGCTTCCCCGCGCCCCGGGGACGGGCGCGCCTGGCGCAGCGCGCGATCGCGTGGGGAGGGACCGTTCTGGCCGCGCTCCCCCTCGGTCTCGGAAACCAGGAGCGCCTGCGCGAGATCGTGCGGCAGTTGATCCGATACGACGCCCGCCTCCTCGACGGAGAACTGACCCACGAGCACATGGCGATCGTCCGGGACATCCCACTGGTGCCGCTCAGACCCGACCGTGGCACCGCCGAGTACCGGATCCTCTATGGAATCGCTCGCCGGAGCGGGGGAAGCCGGTGAGCGACCCGGCCCGGCGGAGCGTCATCGAAGCCTTCGGCATCGTCGGGGCCGCCCAGTTGCTCATCCGCATACGCGGCGTGCTGTTGATCCCCATTCTCGCCCGGGGGTTGGGAGCCCACGACTACGGCGTCTGGGTGCTCGTGGTCAGCACGGTCGGCCTCGTCAGCGTCGTCACGATGCTGGGCATGCCCCAGGCGCTCGAACGCTTTCTGGCCGGCACGACGCGGCGCGACGACCAGCGAGAAGACTTTCTCTCCTCACTTGCGCTGGCTGGCCTGGCCACGGTGCTCGTCGTGCTTCCCGCGGTTGTGGGCGCACGGGCCTGGGCGGTCGCCGCGTTCCACGACGAGGCCGTGGCTCCGTTGATCCGCGCCGGGGCCTGGATCCTGCTGGCGACGGCGGTCAACCAGATCGTGCTGATGTTCTTCCGATCGCAGAGGGAGATGCGGGCCATGTCCGCGCTCGACCTACTCACCGGCCTGGGCGAGCTGGTGCTCAGCGCGCTGGCGGTCCGCGCCGGCTACGGGCTCGATGGCGCGCTGCTGGCTCTCCTCGTCGCCCGTGGGGCCACGGCGGTGATCGCGCTCGGGCTGATCGTGGCGCGGGTCGGCATCGGCGTGCCGCGCCTCCGGCATACCCGGAAGTACCTCGCGTTCGGGGTCCCCACCGTGCTGATGGGACTGACGTACTGGGTCGTGGAGACGAGCGATCGGTACTTTGTCGGCTTCTACGGCACGCCCACCCAGGTCGGGATCTACTCCGCGGCTTATGCATTGGGCGGCGTGCTGGTGTTCCTGCGCCTCCCGTTCATGCTCGTCCTGCCGCCCTTTGTCTACCAGTTGTGGGACAGGCAGGACTACCACACGGCGGCACGCTACCTCGACGCCAGCCTCCGATCGTATCTGATCGTGGCGGTGCCGATGGCGTTCGGCATCGGAATCCTCGCGACCGCTGCGCTTACTGTCCTCGCCGGCCGGGAGTTTGCGGCGCAGGGCGGCCCGGTCGTGCCGATCGTCGTCGCCGCGATGTTCTGTTACGGCCTCTCCGGCATCACCGGCCTCGTCTTCTGGCTGCAAAAGAAGTCCCGCGAGCTATCGACGCTGTGGCTCCTTGCGGCGGCATGCAACCCCGTGTTGAACGTGCTGTTGATCCCTCGGCTGGGCATCGTGGGTGCCGCGGTCGCCACGCTGGTCTGTTACGCGATCCCCACGGTTCCCTGCGTGGTCGTGTATCTGCGGCTGGTGGGCCGGGGCCCGGACGTGCCGTTCCTGAGTGCGACGTTCGCCGGTTCGCTTCTCATGGCTGCGCTCGTGCGGCTGCTCAATCCCTCGGGCATGGGCGGGCTCGCGGTGGCAGTGGCTCTCGGCGCTGGCGCCTATCTCGGCGCGCTGCTGCTGATGGGCGGCCGACGGTTCTTCAGCTTCGGGGGACGGCCAGCGTGACCCGCCCGGGACGAGCAGCGAGGAGCGCCGCCGGTGAATAGCGCCGCGCAGAAAGTGGTGGTTATCGGCCTCGATGGCGCGCCGTACGATCTGGTGCGGCGCTGGACGGCGGCCAACGAGCTGCCGGCCCTCGCCGCGCTCATGCGCGAGGGGGTGTGGGGCCGGCTTGACTCCGTCCTCCCGTACCAAAGCGTGGCGGCGTGGACCTCGTTCATGACAGGCACAAGCCCGGCGAAGCACGGCCACTTCGACTTCGTCACGCGGGCGCCCGGCACGCGGACCGTCGTGCATGTCAACAACGCGGACACGATCGACGGGCGGACGCTGTGGACGCTTCTCGGCGAGGGCGGCCGGCGCATCGGGGTCCTGAACGTTCCTGTGACGTATCCCGTGCGCCCCGTCAACGGGTTCATGGTCCCCGACTGGCTGACGCCGTCGCTCGCCAGATCCCCGACATACCCACCGAAGCTAGCGGAGGAGTTGCGGCGCAGATTCGGCGACTATCTATTCGAGTTCAGGAGCGGTCCGTACGAGGCCGGCCGGCAGGGCGAGGCGCAGTTTCTGAAAGACCTGTACCAGACCACACGCGGCCGCGCGGAGTCTGCGCTGTACCTCCTGGAGACCCAGTCGTGGGATTTCTTCATGGTCGTGTTTACCGGACCGGACACGATGCAGCACTTCCTATGGCACTACACCGACCCTACGCACCCGCGCCACGATCCGGCCGCGGTGGCGGCGCAGGGAGACGAGGTGCTGAAGTACTACCGTATGCTGGACCGGATCGTGGCCGAGTTCCGCGCGCGGCTCGCTCCAGAGACCCGGCTCTTCGTCGTCTCGGACCATGGGTTCGGACCGTTCGTCAAACTGTTCAACGCGAACAAGCTGTTGATGGACCTTGGGCTCCTCGTGATGGAACGGGTGCCCGTGCGAAATCGCTCGGGGCTCCTCGACCTCATCGAGCGTGTGGACGTGCTCAATCTCCGGCAGCGGCTGTCGCGCCGATTGCGGCACAAGGTGTTCAACTGGATCATGGCGCCGCCGGTCGACTGGTCCCGGACCAAGGCGTACTCCGGCGCGCCGACCGAGAACGGCATCTACATCAATCTGCGCGGCCGAGGTCCCCACGGCGCGGTTCCGATGGACGAGTATGAGGTGCTGAGGAATGCAATCATCTCGGCACTGCTCGCGGTTCGGGATCCCGAGAACGGCCACCAAGTCGTCGAGCGGGTCTATCGGAAGGAAGAGCTGTATCGCGGGCCTTACCTCGGACAGATGCCCGATCTGCTCCTCGTCATGGCGCCGGGATACGAGCTCGCGGAGAGCTTCGATGCCCGGCGGATGTTTCTCGCCCCCACTCGGCGCCGGACCGGGACGCATCGCCCCGAAGGCGTCTTAATTGCGTGCGGCAAGGGTATCGTACAGGGTGTGGAGATCGCGCCCGCCAGCCTCCTGGACGTGGCGCCAACGCTTCTCTACCTGGCGGAGCTCCCCATCCCGAGTGACATGGACGGTCGGGTCCTCGATATCTTTGAGGAGGCGTTCCGCCGTCGGCATCCCGTGCTATCAACAGACGGGTCTCGCGCCGGGGGACCCCGGACGCCGGTCTGGGATCAGAGCGAGGAGGAAGAGGTGAAAGAGCGCCTGAGGCAACTCGGGTACCTGGAATAGATGGCGCATGACGGCGCCCCGAGACGACTGGCTCCGCGCCTCCTGAGAACCGTGGTGCGCGCTGTCCCCACAGCCTGGCTCAGCAGGGTTCAGGGAGTGCGCGCGGTCTACAACTTCCTCGATGACCTCGCGTGGGCAGGCATCAACGAAACGATCTGGGAGATTGAAGGCAGCAAGATGTACCTGGATCCGTGGGATGGTTCGCCGATGCGGAGGACGTTCCGGAGCTACCTGTCCACGCCCAAGGAGCCGGAGACGGCTCGACTCTTTAAGGAGGTGATCCGCCCAGGGGACACAGTGGTCGACATCGGGGCGAATGTCGGATTCTTTTCGCTGCTCGCGGCGCGGCTCGTGGGGACGGCGGGACGGGTATATGCGTTCGAGCCAGAACCTCAAAACTTCGCGCTGCTCACGAAGAACATCGCCCTGAACGGCTATACTCACGTTGTGGCCTACCGAAAGGCCGTGTGGCGCCGCGCGGGCCTGGTCAAGCTCTATCTCTCCAACGCGCTCGACACGGGCGCGCACACGCTGCGCCCCAAGCATGCTACGAGATACTTCGACCAGGACCGCGACGGGCACGCGATCGAGGTGGAGTGCGTCGTCCTGGATGCTTTCCTGGCGCCCGGGAGCCGCGAGGTATCGTCAATAGGTGTGGAAACGGAAAGGGCGGTCGGTTACCCTCTTGGTGGATGAAACCAAGACCGGGTTGAGGGCCCGGAAGGAGGGGAACCGCCGCC
>JAJPJJ010000089.1 GCA_021324295.1 Bacillota bacterium | reverse complement strand
GCCGCGGCAAACGTCGCAAGCGCCGCTTCTGTGCCAGTCGTCGTCGGTGGAAATCCTTCACGCATCTGTCTGGCGCCCGTCAGTTCGGATTATCTTAGCGGCGGTGAGTCTGAGCCCACCGATACGTACAGGCCGCCATCGGGGCCGAACCCGAGCGTCCTCGTGAAGTGCATCCCGCCGGCCGGCAGGTCCGTGGTGACGACCTCGACCACGCCGGGCCGCGGGAGGCGGACGACCCGGCCCGTCTCTGCCACATAGAGCACGCTGCCGCGGTACGCCAGGCCATGGGGACGGTCGAGGCCGGAGGCCAGCACGCTCCCCCGGCCGGAGGCGTCGAGGGCGACCACGCGGCCGGCGCGCGTCTGGCTCACGGCGAGCCGCCCGTCGGGCCCGAACACACCGAAGCGCACGCCCGGGACGACGGCGACGAGCGAGACGCGGAAGCCCGGCGGAACGCGGAGGTGCCGCGGCCGTGCGAACGCTCCCATCCTGAGCGGGCCCGGCACCTCCACCGTGACCTCGCCGGCGGACGGCGCGGCGGCGCGCGGCGCGGCGGCGGGCGCGAAGCCGCCCAGCAGGAAGAGGAAGAGCGGGCCGGTCAGGAGTGGCGGCACCGCCGACGCGGCGACGCCCCGATGTGCGCCCATCGCAGCTGTGTTATTCGCCGCGCGCCGCCGCGTGCCTCGCTATGGAAGCGGGCGGAGGCCTCCACCGGCACCCCCATGGGGGCGTTCGCGCATCCCGCCGTCCAGGACGTCCTCGGGGAAGAAGGAGCGGATGCGCCGCCGGGAGACCGACACGGCGACCGGGCAGGCCGCGCACCCGGGCTGTGCCATCGCGTCCCACCGCTCAATCCGGGTGAGGTCGTGCACGGCGATCGCTCCGCCCCCACCCCGCCAGTTGCCCGATGGCGCGAAGCCAGGAGGTCTGCTCCTCCCCGCGGGGCTCGTGGGCAAACCGGTAGTCGCGTTTCCGGATCAGTTCGGCGAGCTCGCCACGCAGGCGCGCGAGCCTGTCCTCGGCGATCTCGAGCAAGCTGCGCGCCTGCGCCGGGGTCCGCGCGGCCTCGAGCGCGTCGGCGAGGTGCGGCAGGCAGAGGAACATCGAGCGCCGGATCGCCTCCCGCATCGTGGGGTCGTCCAGGTGCTCCAGGAGCGCCGACACGTACCGCGCCTGCGCCTCCGCACCGACCTGGCACGCGGGGCACGGGACCTCGGGCGTCCTCCGCCGGCGCAGCACCGCGGCGGGCCCACCGTCCCGGGCGCCGTCCCAGCGCCGGAGGCCCCGGGGCCGCCAGGTACCCGCGGCGCGCGCCGCCTCGTGCACGTCCCGGATCGCGGCGTCCACCTGATCCTTGTACACGATGGCGGTGCCCAGGCTGTCGCCGAATGGCACGAGCTCCCACGCGTGCGCGCGGCAGAAGCCCCGGGAGCGAAGCAGTGTCTGCCGCAACCCGACGTCGTTCACCGACTCGTAGAGGAAGCTGTCGAGGTACCGGTGCACCGCCTCGCCGCGGAGGACGCAGATCGGACAACCCTGATGTCCGAGCGCCTCGAGCACGCGGTAATAGGCCATGTCGCGTCCCTGCGGAGAAGGCCGCGCCTCCGAGGCTGCGCGCCGGCTGCGCTGCGGGTCCCCCATAGAAGACAGGCGGCCCCTACCGGGATTCCGGTAGGAGCCATCAGCCCACCTCGCGTGAGCGATTCGCGCGGGCTCCATCGCCGCGGTGGCGACGTCACCGCTCTCGGGGTCAGTGTACGTGAGGCCGCGGGGGATGTCAACGGCGGAACATTGCGCGCGCCCGCGCCGATTGAGATGATGGCGTGGCGACACCCACGACGGGGAGGCGACGGTCCAGGGCGATGAAGGCGTTGCGCGGTGCGGCAGAGCACGGCGAGGGGGCGGCGCGCGGCCGGTGAGGTCGCTCGCTACGGGGCTCCGCAGGACTGCCCTCATGGGCGCCCTGGGGTGTCTTGTCGCCGCGCTGCCCCCGTCCGGGCGGACCACGCCCTGGCTGGTGCGCGCGGACCGCGCGCGCACCACGGGCGACCTCGTGGCTGTGAGCGCCGGGGTCCCGGGCACGGTCCTCCGTGTCCGTACGCCCGAGGGCCAGTACGTCAGGGCCGGGACCGTGCTCGTGGAGCTCGATCCCACCGCGTATCGAGTCGCCCTCGCCCGTGCGCAGGCGCGCCGGGTGGCGGCCCAGGCCCGCGTGCGCGCCGCGGGCGCGGCGCTCGCCGCGGCGAAGCGGGCAGCCGGGAGCGGCCTCGCGGCAGCGATCGCGAGCGCCGGCCAGGTGCCATCCGTTCCGGCGCGGCCCGAGGCCGGGGCCCCGAGCCCCGATCCGGCAACCGCGGCGCAGGCCCGGGAGGCGCGCCGGCAGCTCGCCGACGCCCAGGCCGCGGTCCTCCGCGCCGCGCGGGCGCAGGTCGGCGCCGCGCAGCAGGCCGTGGAGCGCGACCGGGCCTTGCTGGCCCAGGGCCTGATCGCGGCGCGGGAGCTCGAGAACGACAGCGCCGCATACGATGCCGCGCGCGCCCAGGCGGCCGCCGCGGAGGCCGCGCTTCGCCGGAGGAGGGCGGGCGCAGCGCCCGCGCCTTCCGCCGACGCCGGCGCTCCGCCAGCCACCGCTCGGGATCAGGCGGCCCGGATCCGGCGCGCACAGGCAGCGCTCGCATCCGCGCGGGCGCAGGCCCAGGCGGCGCGGGAGGACGTCACGGCCGCGCAACGGGTCGCCGACCGCGACACGGCGCTGCTCGCGCAGGGCGCGATCGCCGCGCAGCAGCTCCGGTCGGATACCACGGCGCTCAGCGCGGCGCAGGCGCGGGCGGCGGCCGCGGAGGCGGCGGTGCGGCAGGCCGAGGCGGATCTCGCGGAGGCACGCGCCCGCGCCGCTTCCGCGGAGGCCGCGCGCCGGCAGATCGAAGCCGCGCGGCGGGCCGCCTCGGCGCGCCGGCAACAGATCGCACGCGCAGTCGAGCTCGCCCGGCAGGCCGAGGCGGCGATCGCAGAGGCCCAACAGCATGCCAGGGCGCTCGCGGCCGCGCAGGCCGAGGTGATCGACGCGGAAGGCGCTGTCCAGGCCGCCCGGGCGAACCTCGGCCGGACGGTGATCCGGGCGCCCGTGAATGGATGGGTCGCGCGCAGCGCCGCGGCGCCGGGGCAATCGGTACGGCCCGGCCAGCCGCTCATGTCGCTGTCGCAGCCGGGGCACACGTGGGTAGTGGCCGAGATCGCCGGCACGCAGGCGGCCCGCCGCGTGCACGCGGGCGATCCGGCGAGCGTCACGATCGGCGGCGCGCCGCGGCAGCGGTTCCGCGGCCACATCGTCCGGATCCTGGGGATCGGGCAACCGGCGCCGGACGGGTCGCTGCCCGGCCGCGCTGCTGCCAACGCGGCGGGCTCCACGGCGGTCGAGATCGCGCTCGAGGCCGGGGAGGAGGGAGACGCGATCCCGATCGGCGCACCCGCCGAGGTGGTCGTCGATACCCGGCGCGAGCGCCCCGCTGCTCTCGAAGGGGTCCAGGCCCAGGCACCGCAGCCCACACGCCCCGGCGCTAGCGCCGCGCGGGAGGGCGGAGGCGGACCCTCCGCCGCCCCTGCCCCGCCTTCCCGCGGCGCTCCCGCCGCGCGCGGGCCCGACCCGGCCCGCGCGCGGCGGGAGCGCCTGTCCCGCATCGCGGACGAGGAGCAGCGAAACCTCGCGCAGCTCGCCGCCGAGTCGGCGCGCATCGGGAGCATCATCCTGGGCGCGGAGCCCGGCGCGGCCCGGACGCAGGGCCCGCCGGCGAGCCGCGTGCCCACGCTTGCGAGCGGCGCGCTCGCATGGCCGGTGTCCGGCGAGGTCACGTCCGGCTTCGGGTGGCGGGTCCACCCGATCTTCCGCAGGCCCGAGTTCCATACCGGCGTGGACATCGCCGCGTCGCCCGGGACGCCGGTCCTCGCGCCGGCGGACGGGACGGTCATCTTCGCGGGGTCGATGCCGGCCAACGGGACGCTCGTCATCCTCGACCACGGCCACGGTCTCTCGACCACGTACTCTCACCTCTCCGCGTACGCCGTCCGGCCTGGCGACCGCGTCCGCAAGGGCGACGTGATCGGGCAGGTAGGGAGCACCGGCTGGAGCACCGGCCCGCACCTCTTCTTCGAGATCCGGAGGAACGGACAGCCGGTCGACCCGCTCGAGCCGTAGGACCGGGCTGGCCGGCGCAACGGCCGACCGGCACGACCGATCACCGCACGTTGACGGGCCTGTCGGGCGGTCCATATAATAATCGGGGCGCATCGATACGAAGGCGATGAAGCTCACCAGAACCGCCGCCGATGGTGCCACCGGGCGCCCGACAGCTTCTACAACGCATGGCGGCTGTGGAAGCTTCTTCGATTTCCGCAGTGCATCACCGCCGAGCGCCCTGTGGCAGACGCGGGGCGGGACGGGCGCACCGGTGAGCACGGCAGAACCTCGCGCGACTCTCCGTAACCTCTGCCCGCGCGTCCAGCAGCGCACCGTGCGCCAGTGCCCGCGCTGCCAGCAACGGTGGCCGGTCGATTGGGATACGTGTCCGAGCTGCGCGGTGCACCTGGGAGGCACCGAGCGCCCGGAACGTATCACGTACCTCGTTCCCTGCGCGACGGCAGCCCCCGGCGCCGAAGACCCGACGCGGCGCGACACGCCCCCCGCCGACGATGCCACCTCCGCCGGGCAGCGACTCCACCCGGCCGGCGTGCTCCTGGCCTGCCGCCTTCGCTGCAGCACCGAGATGGTATCCGACGAGGAGCTACAAGTCGGCCGCGAGACCTTCGAGACAGCGCTGTCGATCGCGGAAGATCACGGGGGCAGGGCGCTTGCCGCAACAGGGATCGGCGTGGCCGCCGCCTGGGACTCCGGGCCGGAGAGCATGGACCGGGCGCTGCGGGCGGCGGTGGCGATCGCCGCTGGCCAGCCCCGCTCGGCACGGATGCAACACCACCAGGCTCGGGAGCGCGTCTACCTCGGGGTCGGCGTCGCCGGGGCGGGCGCACAGGACGCGCCGGCGCGCTTGGCGTTTCGCCTCGCGGACCTCGCCCCGCCGTGCGCGAGTCTGGTCTCCCATGAGATCTACGAGTCGACCGTCGATCGATTCGACTATCAGGGGGTGAGCCCTCCGGTACCGCGGGCGGCCCCGCTGCCCGGCCCCGTCTTCCGGCTGCTCGGCCCCAAGCCCGAGCGGTCGGGGACGTACCACGCCGGACCCGACGAGATTTCACTCGTCGGCCGGCGTCATCTGCTCCAGACGCTGAACGCCTGCCTCGATGAGGTCGTCCGCGGGGATGGGCTCGCGCTCCACCTCGTCGGCGAGCCAGGCGTCGGCAAGTCCAGGCTCCTCCGCGCATGGCTCACTGCCAAGCCCGCGCGGCAGCACCCTTGCCTGCGCGCGCATGGGGTGCCCTATGGCGGCTATCCCTGGCGCGCGTGGCGCCGCCTCGTGTCACCCCTGTGGAGTGAGGACCGCATGGGGGAACCAGCCTCCCTTCCAGCCGCACCGGCGCTTGCGGACGTGGTGGCGCCTCTCCGTACGATGGAGCGTCCGGCCATTCTCGTCATGGACGACCTGCACTGGATCGATGCCCCCTCGCTGGAAGCGCTCGCCGCGCTCGTCGCCGACCTGGCGGGGCTCCGCGTGCTCGTGATCCTGGCGTACCGCCCATCGTTTGTCGGCCGGGCACCTGGGGAACCCCGCGACCGGCAGCGCTACCTGAGGGTGCGCGGGCTGGGGCACCGAGCGATCGGGGCGCTGATCGACGCGATCGCCGTGCGCCGCGGTGTCTACCTCCCACCGCCAGTCCGCCGGGAAATCGCAAGGTGTGCCCGTGGAAATCCGCTGTATGCCGAGGAAGCTGTGGCGTATCTCGCGGAGACGCAGGCAAGCGGGGACGCGCAGCCGCGGGAACTCCCCGCCTCCCTCCCCGAGCTGCTCATCCGCCGCCTCCGGCGGGCTGCGGACCGCACCCTCCCGGAGCTACAGGATGGCTATCGACGCGTCTCGATCCTCGGAAGCCTCGCCGGTGAACGCGAGCGCGTGCTCGTCGGACTTGACGCGCTCGACGAGCAGCTCGCCCGCTGGCTCGATCGCCTTGACGTGATCGACGAGAACGAGGGCGTGCTCCAGGAGTTCCTTCAGGGTCTCGGGCACATCGACGGCCAACTGGCCCTGCTGAGCCTCCTGCTCGGCCGGCAGCGCCCGCACCGCCAGCGCCTGGCCCAGGCGCTCACCCGGCTCCAGGGAGCGCGCGTCTGAGCTTGAAGCCCACGCCGGCCTGCCCGAATCAGCGCGCTGGCAAGGCACGTCGTTTTGATCAAACCACCGGTAGGCCGTCTTGGGATGGATGCCAGCTTGTCTGGCCCACGCTGCCAGTTTCACGACTCGATGATAGCATACACGAATACAGGTTTGCCATCATTTATGCGCAAATCGACAAACTGTTGGCGACCCCTTTCTCCAGGCGCTGTCGGATGAGCAAGGCAAAATCCGACACGGCTCGCGCATCGATGGTCGAGTCACGTTCACGTCGCGTGCGTCAGGCCGAAGGCGCACCCTTGGGTCGCGGGCGACCCCGCGCGACCGATCGCCCGCTCGATGCGGTCGACGGCATCCCGGAGGTCCTCTCGGCAACCCAACGCCCAGGACGTGCTGACGTGCCATGCGGCCCGGCCGTGACCCACGGCGAGGCGGAGCCGCACCTCGTCCGCAGAGGTTTCGACCCCGGCGCGCTGGATGCACGTCAGGGGGAGGTACGTGGCGACGGTCCCCCAGCTCGCATCGTCCGACACCAGCCGCTGTTCCTCCCCGAGGAGCAGGACGTGGTGGGAGGTGACGGCCAGGACGGCCTCCGGGAACCGCACGCGCCAGCCCCGCGGGAGCCAGCCGCGACGCGCAAGCTCCCGCGGCTGGTGCACGACCAGGAGGAGCCGGTCCCACGGAAAGAGATGACTGCGCACAGCGTTCCGGAACTTCACGGGGAGCGCCCCTGCCAGCGCCAGCCCTTCGGGGCCCTCCGCATACGCTGACGCCGCCAGGCGCCTCGCCAGCACAGACGCCAGCAATCGCTTAACATGCGCCCATCCCACAGTGTTGTACTCGACCCGCGCCCCGCTCGTCCCGTCGGGCCCGGCGGCGATGAACCGGATCCAGGAATGCAGCAGCACCTGCCCCCACTCGATGGCGAGCAGATGCTCAAGGCGCATCTCCCAGGCCTGTGTGCGTATTTCGCTGATCGTGATCACTAATTTCGCTCCATCGTGATCACGTGTTTCGGTGACCGTGATCGGAGCGGAGCGACGATCCCGGAGCAGCGCGACGCTGGGCCGGACGAGCGACGATCACCTCCCTTTCGGTAGCATTCGAGCCCTGGGGTGTGCTCCCTCCGTGTCGCTGGCGACTGCCCCACTCACGGGGGCGGCCGTGCGGGTCGTGAAGCGTCTAAGGTGATATTCTCGCTGGCCAGGTGAAACCCAGGCCTCTGGAAGGCCCGCAGCGGCGTTTTGTGAGGGCGGGGAGGCATCCTCCTACCCCTCCGGCGCTGGCTTGGCGCGGACTTTCCGCATCGACTCCCCCTTCAGCTCGATGCGGTGGGCATGGTGCACGACACGATCGCAGATGGCATCGGCCAGCGTCGGATGCCCCAGATAGTCATGCCAGAGGGCCGGCGCGAGCTGGCTCGTGATGATGGTCGCCCGGAGGTCATAGCGGTCCTCGAGGATTTCGAGGAGATCCTGGCGTTCCTGGTCGCCGACCGGCATGAGGCCCCAGTCGTCGAGCACGAGGACATCGGCCCGGGCGAGTCGGATCAGCAGTCGCGGATAGGTCCCGGTCGCCCGCGCGAGCGTGAGCTCATGGAGCAGGCGCGAGGTGCGCCAGTAGAGCGCTCGGTAGCCTTTCCGGCAGGCTTGGTGTGCCAAGGCGCAGGCGAGAAAGCTCTTGCCGGTGCCGGTCGCCCCGACGATGATCACAGCCTGATGCTCGGCGACCCATCGACAGGTGGCGAGTTGGCGGATCTGGCTACGTTCGAGCCCGCGGCGGGCGGCATAGTCCACGGCCTCAAGACAGGCGTGGCTCGGGCGCAGCTTGGCTTCCTGGAGGGCCCGGGCCAGCCGCCGGTTCTCCCGGGCGAGCCACTCCGCGTCGACGAGCAGCGCGAGGCGCTCGTCGAACGCGAGCGACGTCGTGCTTGGGTCCTGGTGTTGCGCCTCCCACGCGGTGACCATGGCGTGGAGCCGGAGGGCACGCAGTTTCTCGACGGTGGGACTGCTCAGCATGGGACTCTCCTTCACGCGTTATTGGTAATACTCAGGCCCGCGCAGGTGCTCATGCGGGATGGCTGGGACAGGGACAACCGACGTCTGCACCGGCAGCGGCGTGCGATCGAGGCCCCGCTTGAGGATGGCATGAGGTATCGTCAATAGGTGTGGAAACGGAAAGGGCGGTCGGTTACCCTCTTGGTGGATGAAACCAAGACCGGGTTGAGGGCCCGGAAGGAGGGGAACCGCCGCCGTG
>JAJPJJ010000112.1 GCA_021324295.1 Bacillota bacterium | reverse complement strand
GTTCCCTGTTCCCTGTTCCCTGTTCCCGCTGCCTTGCCGACTTGCTTACTTGCTGCGTGTCTTCGAAAACGCGAGCATGGCGGCTTCCATCACGTCCCGCAGCGGCCGCCCCGTCCGTTCCGCCAGCCGCCTGCAGTCCTGGTATTCCGGCGCCGCCTTGACCCGCCCGTCGCCGAGGTCGGCCACCTTGAGCCGGACTGGCCCGAGCTTCGTCCGCAGGGACACCGACCGTCGGGGCAGCACCAGCCGATCCACCTCCCGCACCCGCACACCGAGGCTGGTCGTCTCCTTGAGGATCACGTCCGCCACCGCCTCGGTCCGCGCCGGCGGGGCCAGGGCCGCGAGCACGATCCCCGGCCGCCCCTGTTTCATGATCACGGGTGTGAGCGTCACGTCCAGCGCGCCGGCCGCGAACAGCCGGTCCATGACCAGGTCGTAGGCCTGGGGGCTCAGGTCGTCCAGGTTCGTCTCGACCTCGACCACGCGATCGGACCGCCCGGCCGACGCCGCCTCGCCGATGAAGACACGGAGTACGTTGGGCCAGCCTTCCGGGTCCGCGTCGCCCGCGCCGTGGCCGACGGCCGACGGCGTCATGACGGGCAGCGGGCCGAACCCGCCGGCCAGGACGCGCAGCAGCGCGAGGCCCGTCGGCGTCGTCAGCTCGCGGCTCGGGCCTCCGCTATAGACGGGCAGCCCGCGCGCGAGCGCGGCCACGGCCGGCCCGGGGACCGGCAGCGTGCCGTGGGACGACTCCATGAGCCCGCCGCCCAGGTTCACGGCCGAGGCGGTGATCCGCCCGACTCCGAGGAGGTGGCAGCCGAGGATACCCCCGACCACGTCCACGAGCGAATCAATGACGCCGACCTCGTGGAACCGCACGTCCTCCGCCGCCACCCGATGGGCGAGGCCCTCGGCGCGGGCCAACCGCTCGAAGGTCTCGCGGGCCCGGTCCTTCACCGGCGCGGGCAGCCGGCTGGTCCCGATGAGCCGGAGAATCCGCCGCAGGCTCAGGGGCTCGCGATAGCCGCGCGCGACGACGACGTCCACCTTGGTCGCGTGCAGGCCCGCGCGACGGACGGGGCGCGCCCGCAGCCGGTAACCGTCCGCCGGCAGGGCCTTGAGGCCGCGCGCCAGGTCCGTGAGCGGCAGCCCGGCGTCCACCAAGGCGCCGAGCACCATGTCGCCGCTGATCCCCGAGAAGCAGTCAAAGTGCAGATGGGTCATCGCCGCCGATCCGCCCCCGCCGAGGCCCCCCTACGCAAAAACCTGCGGCCATCTTACACGCATCCGGAGCGGGGCGGCAACGCGCCCCCCGCCCGCACCGAAGTTGACACGGTGGGCGCCCTGTGGTATCCACGTGGCGGCATCGGCCCCGGACCACCGACACCCCGACGTCCCACACCCCCATGTCCCGATCTAACGACCTCCGCCTCGCGCCCGCCGAGCGCGCGCCCACCCGATCCCTCGCGGCGGCGCTCTGCGCGCTCGCGCTCCTGCTGGTCGGCGCCGAGGACCAGGCCCTGGCCAAACGCAAGCGGGGTCCGGTCAAGGAGCCCGACCTCAAGATCCTCTCGGTCACGCTCTCGCCCCTCCCCTACAGCCCGAAGGACGGCAGCCTCGACCTCGCCGTCCGAGTCCAGTTGCCGCGCGATCTCGCCGGTGCGCCCGTCCTGGAGGTGTCCTCGCTGATCAGCTCGCCCTCGATGCGCTCGATGCGCTTCCTGTCCCGTCGCCAGCCCGTGGGACCGGCGGCCCCGACGGACCGGCAGGCCGCTCCCCAGTCCGCCGACCCGCGGCCCGACGGCGACGCGACCGCCGGCCTCATCGAGGTGACGTTGACCTGGGATGGGACCGACCAGACGAAGCAGGTCGTCGGACGGGGCCACTATCACTACGAGGTACGCGCCAAGCTCCTGGCCTCCGACGACAACGGCGTCCGCACGCAGATGGTCGCCTGGCCGAAGCGGGGGCTGCTCGAAGTGAAATAGTCGGGAGTGCTGAGTGTTCGGTTGAAAGCAGGCTTTCAACTCAACACTCGCCACTCAACACCGCTCCCCCTACTCCGATCCCAGCACGTTGATCTTGTGCGCCAGGCAGCCGGCGCCGAAGCCGTTGTCGATGTTCACCACGCCCACGCCGGCCGCGCAGGAGTTCAGCATCGTCAGCAGCGCGGCCAGGCCGCCGAAGCTCGCCCCGTAGCCCCGGCTCGTCGGCACGGCGATCACGGGGCGCTCCACCAGCCCGCCGACCACGCTCGGCAGCACGCCGTCCATGCCCGCGACCACGACCAGCACGCGCGCCTTCAGCAGGCGGTCGTGCCGCCCCAGGAGCCGGTGCAGGCCGGCCACCCCCACGTCGTAGAGGACCGCGACCCGGCTGCCCATCGTCTCGGCCGTCACGCGGGCCTCCTCCGCGACCGGCAGGTCGGCGGTGCCGGCCGAGACGATCAGGACATGGCCGCGCGGCCGCGGCCGGCCCGTCCGCACGACGACGGTCCTGGCCAGCTCGTGATAGACGGCCCGGCGGTCGAGCGTCGCGAGGGCGCGCGCGACCTCCGGCGTCGCCCGCGTGGCGAGGAGCGGCACGCCGGACTTCAGGAGCCCCCGCGCGATCGCCACGGTCTGCGCCGGCGTCTTGCCCTCGCAGAAGATGACCTCGGGGAAGCCCTGACGGATCGCGCGATGGTGGTCCACCGAGGCGAAGCCGAGGTCCTCGTACGGCAGCGATCGAAGGCGCTCGATCACCCCGGCGGCGTCGATCCGCCCTTGCTTGAAGTCCTTGAGGAGCCGCGTCAGTCTCGCCCGGTCCATCGCCCATCACCCTCCGCCCGACTCCGCCTTGGCAGACCGCTCCATGAGGTCGGCGGCGGCCCGCCGCGGCGCCTTCCCCTCGAACAGGAGGGCGCAGACCTCCCGCACGATGGGCATCTCCACCCCCAGGCGGGCGGCCAGCCCCAGCGCGGCGCGGGAGGTCCTCACCCCCTCGGCCACGGCCTTGCCGTCCCGGAGCACCAGCTCGAGCGGCTCGCCCCGCCCCAGCCGCAGGCCCACCGC
>JAJPJJ010000077.1 GCA_021324295.1 Bacillota bacterium | reverse complement strand
TCGAATGCGAAAATAGAAACCCCTGTCCACACGGGCAGAGGCAAACACCCAACCAGCCTATTATTGGTGCTGTGGGCGATCAGCCATCTCGGGTTCCGAAACGCCTGGGAAGCCACGGAAGCCACGCGAGGCACGGACGGCCTCTGCGGGGCCCTCCCACGGGGGTGCCGCAGGGCGCGGGCCGGGGCGCGTCAGGGCGACGCGGTCTGCTGTGCCCGGGGAGCCCGGACGAGCAGGATCGGCCGGGTGAACCGGGCGACGATCCGGGACGCCACGCTTCCGGAGAACACCGCGTCGAGTCCCGTCCGCCCGTGGGTCGCCATCACGATCATCTCCACCGCGGCGTGCGCGGCGCCCTCCAGCAGGCTCTGCGCCGGCTCCCCCCGGCCGACCCAGGTGGAGACGCGAAGGCCCCGCTCCCGGAGCCCTGACGCCATTTGCTGAATATACGCCCGGCCTTCCGCCTCCTCGAGGTCCAGCGAGGCCGCCGTGGCGCTGGGCGCAAGCCGGGCCGCGCTGGCCCGCTCCCCCGGGATCGTCGTCAGCGTCGGCACGATATGCATGAGAACCAGCTCCGCGGCATACGCCTGGGCGAGCACCGAGGCGATCGGCAGCGCCGCCTCAGCGGGAGGCTGGCCGTCGAGCGGCACGAGCAGCCGGCGCACGTCCGTTGGCGCCGCCTCCCGGGAGGCCTGCCCCTCCGGGGGGCGGATCAGCAACACCGGCCGCACGCCCTTCCGGAGCACCTGCTGAGCCACGCTGCCGAAGAGCACGCGCTTGGCCCCGCCCGCCCCGTGGGTGGCGAGGATCACCAGATCGGCGTCCAGGTCGGCCGCGTGGGCCACGATGCTCTGCGCGACGTCGCCCTCGAGATTGGGGTGGACGTGGCTCTCGACGACCACGCCTCCCGCGGCCACGCGGCGGGCGACCTCGTCGAGGTACCGCGCGGCCTCCGATGCGGCGGTCAGGTGCCGGTCCCCATGGACCGTGGCCGGGGCCGCGCGCTCCATGACGTGCAGGAGCGTGACCCGCGCGCGCAGGTGGGCCCCGAGCGAGATCGCGGTGGGGAGCACGCATTCGGCCAGCCGGGAGCCGTCCAGCGGGACGAGCACGCGCTTGAGGATGACCGGCGCCTCATCCGTCGTTCTCACGGGTCCACGATTCGGCACCTGCGGGGCACCGTCCCCTCCCTCCCTCGCGCTCACCCCGATTATCCCCCTATCCCCGCCCGCTCAGGACCTGCACGAGCAAGAACACGTTCAGCGCGACGATCAGCGCGGTCGCGAACGCGGAGGCGATCGTCGTGAGCGGGTCGTTCGTCAGCTCGCCCATCAGGTCGCGGCGTCGCGTAAAGAGGACGAGGGGGACGAGCGCAAACGGGAGGCCAAAGCTGAGCACGACCTGGCTGATCACGAGCGTGCGGGTGGGGTCCAGCCCCAGGGCGATCGCCGCCAGCGCGGGCGTCATCGTCACCAACCGGCGCACCCACACCGAGACCTGGCGATGGATAAAGCCCTGCATGATGACCTGGCCCGCCATCGTGCCCACGGTGGAGGAGGACAGCCCGGATGCGAGCAGCGAGATCGCGAACACCACGCTGCTCGCCGTCCCCAGCAGCGGGGCGAGCGTCCGGTGCGCCTCCGGGATGCTGCCCAGGTGGACGAGCCCATGCGTCCAGAACGTCGACGCCGCCATGATCAGCATCGCGGCGTTCACCATCCCGGCGAGGCTCATCGCGATCACCACGTCGAGGACCTCAAAGCGGAACAGGCGCCGCGCCTGTTCCGCGTTTCGCGTCACGATCCGGCTCTGCGTGAGCGACGAGTGCAGGAAGACCGCGTGCGGCATCACCGTGGCCCCCAGGATCCCGACCGCCAACAGCACCGCCTCGGTGCTCCCCAGGGACGGGCGGACGATGCTGTGCGCCACGGCGCCCCAGCTCGGCCGGTCCAGGATCGTCTCGACGAGGTACGAGACCGCGATCACGCCGACGAACGCCGTGATCACCGCCTCGATGGGCCGGAACCCGCGGCGCTCCATCGCCAGGATGACGAGGGTCGTCGCGCCGGTCAACAGCGCGGCGGGCAACAGGGGCAGGCCGAACAGCAGGTTGAACCCCAGCGCGGCCCCGAGGAACTCCGCGAGGTCCGTGGCCATCGCCACGACCTCGGAGATCACCCACATCGCCCACACGATCGGGCGCGGGAACTGCTCCCGGCACATCTCCGCCAGGTTGCGGCCGGTCGCGATGCCGAGTTTGGCTGAGAGCGCCTGCACGAGCATCGCGACCAGGTTGCTCGCCAGCACGACCCAGACCAGCCGGTACCCGAACTCCGCGCCCCCCTGGATGTTCGTCGCGAAGTTGCCGGGGTCGACGTACGCCACGGAGGCGACGAACGCCGGGCCGAGGAACGGCAGCACCCGGGCGACTCCGCGCCGGCCGCTGCGACCGGCGAGCACCTCGGCTGCCGCGGTCACGGTGGCGATATCGCCGGGCGCCGGGCGGCCGACCGCGCCACGCGTGTCGTCCGTCACCGGACGAACACCGCCTCGGCGAGCTCGCGGGGCAGGATCAGCGTGTGGCCGTCCACATCGACGCGCACCCGGCCGCCCGAGAGGCGGGCCAGCGCGCGCACCGCAGCGCCCGGCAGGACGCCGAGCGAGGCGAGGCGGCGCAGCGCGTCCGCGCTCCGATCGCTCACCCGGTCCACGATGCCGGAGGCGCCCGGCGGCACCTGTGTCAGGCTGGGGTAACGCACGTCGCGTACGGTCCCGTCGCGCGCAGGGATCGGGTCGCCGTGGGGATCGCGCGTCGGCTCCCCGAGCGTGGCGGCGATCCGGGCCTCCACGTCATCGGAGAGGACGTGCTCGAGCTGATCCGCCTCGTGGTGTACACGGTCGAGGCTCACCCCGAGCTGCCGGGCCAGGTACAGCTCCAAGAGGCGGTGGTGCCGGATCGTCTCCAGCGCCACCCGCCGCCCGGCCGCGGTGAGCACGAAGCCGCGGTACGGCCTGTGGACCAGGAGGCGCTGCCGCGCCAGGCGCTTGACCATGTTGGTGGCCGACGCCGCCGACACGCCCATCCGCCCGGCCACCGCCGACGTGGAGGCGGAGCCTCCCGACTCCTGCAGCTTGTAGATGACCTTGAGGTAGTCTTCCATCGCGCCAGTGACGACGGGCACGGCACACGCTCCCGCGGCAGGACGCCGGCTAAATCATTTTATGCGACACTAATTTCGCCCATCTGGAGCATACGGCGCAGGCGCCCCCCGGTCAACCGCGGACCGCCCGACGGCGGCGAACCGTGGTGCCGGGCGCCGGCATCGCCTGATACTAAATTGTAGTGGGAAGGTGCGCGCCCAAAGCGCGAGCGTAAGTGTTCGTCCGTCTTCCAGCGTACGTTCGACCGGCGCACCAACCGGCAGGGAGGTCAGGATGCCGGACCTGGCACAGTGGGTCCTGCCCGTCGCGTTTCCGGCGGGCGGCGTCGCCGCGGGACTCGTCGCCGAGAGGGTGGTGCTCGCCCGGCTGGAGCGATACACGGCCGCGCGTCAGTGGGCGGGGGAAGACCTGCTGCTCAGATCTTTGCGGGGCATCGTGTTCGTGTGGTGCGCCGTCGCCGGCCTGTACGGCGCCGTCCTCAGCGTGCCGCTGAGGCCCGCGCTGCTCGCGCTGCTCCAAAGGGTCTTGCTCGTCATCGTCATCGCGTCCATCACGCTTGCGGCGTCGAGGATCGCCGCGGGCGCGGTAGGCTTCTACAGCCGGCGCGTGTACCGGCGCGGCGGCGGTACGGGCCTGCCGTCCCCCTCGATCGTCGTCAACTTCACGCAGCTCCTGGTGCTGCTCGTGGGGCTCCTGATCGTGCTCGATTCACTCGGCATCGCGATCACGCCGATCCTCACGGCCCTCGGCGTCGGCGGGCTCGCCGTGGCGCTCGCGCTCCAGGACACGCTCTCCAACCTGTTTTCCGGCCTGTACATCATCACCGCCCGCCAGATCAAGCCGGGGGACTACATCAGGCTCAACACCGGCGAGGAAGGCTACGTGGTCGACATCACGTGGCGCAACACGAAGATCAAGGAAGCGCCCAACAACATGGTCATCGTGCCCAACGCCAAGCTGGCATCCGCGACGATCACCAACTACTACCAGCCTGACAAGGAAGTCGCCGTGCCGGTGCCTGTGCGCGTCAGCTACGAGAGCGACTTCGATGTCGTGGATCGCGTGACGCTGGAGGTGGCGCGGGAAGCGCTGCGGGAGACCCCGGGCGGTGTCGAGACGTTCGAGCCCGTGATCCGCTACCACACGTTTGGCGACACGAGCGTCGAGTTCACGGTGGTGCTGCGCGCCAGGGACGTCGCCGACCAGTACCAGCTCAAGCACGAGTTCATCAAGCGGCTGCTCGACCGCTACCGGCGGGCGGGCATCACCTTGGCGTCCCGGCCGGAGCTCGTGCTGAAGGCGCCGGACGGCCGCCCGGTCGTGCGCGACACGCAGGCCCTCGAGCGGCCCGGCTGACGGGCGGGCGGGGATCCGCGCGGCGGCACGCGGGGAGGACGCTGCCGACCTCACAGGAGGGGCCCGCGGAGCCGGAGAATCGGAGGTTCCGTGCGGCCAGCGCTCCGCAAGCCCCGGCGTCTCGCTCCCGGTGATACGATCGGACTCGTGTCCCCCTCCGGGCCCACCGCCTCGCCCCCGGGCCCCATCGAACTGGCCCGCAGGCGGCTCGCCGACGTGGGATTCCGGACCGTGCTGGCTCCCCATGCCCTCGACGTACGGGGCTACCTGGCCGGCGCCGACGCCGACCGGGTGGCCGACCTGCACTCGATGTTCGCGGACCCCGGCATCCAGGGTATCCTGTGCGTTCGCGGCGGGTACGGCGCGCTGAGGCTGCTCGATGCGCTGGACTACGACCTCGTCCGGCGGAACCCCAAGGTGTTTATCGGGTACAGTGATATCACGGCGCTGCACCTGGCGCTCCAGACGCAGGCCGGCCTCGTCACGTTCCACGGCCCGATGACCGCCGCGCTCTCCGGCCCCGACCCGCACGATCTCCTCGGCCTGCTGCGCGCCGTGACCCGCCCGACACCGCTCGGACGGCTCGTCAACCCGCCCGACGCGCCGCGGATCGAGACGCTGGTCCCGGGCGTGGCTGAGGGAGAGCTCGTCGGCGGCAACGCCGCGCTCGTCTCGTCGCTCCTGGGAACGCCGTACCAGCCCGCGTTTGCAGGCACACTGCTCGTGCTCGAAGACCTCGGAGAGCGAGCGTACCGGCTGGACCGCAAGCTCACGCACCTCAGGTTGGCGGGCGTGCTGCAACAGGTTGCCGGCATCATCATCGGCGAGTGCCGCTACCCCGCGGAGCCGGAAGCGCTTTCGGTCCGGCAGATCCTCGAGGATCTCATCGTCCCGCTCGGGAAGCCCGCGATCTACGGCCTCGCCTGCGGGCACGGCAGCCACCACCTGACGTTCCCCCTTGGCGTGCGCGCCCGCCTGGACGCGACCGAGGGGATCCTCTCCGTTGAGGAGGCCGGGGTCGCCGACCAGCCCGCCCCCGGCCTGTAACTCGGAGCCCCGGGCCTTCCGGGGGAGGCTGGCCGGGACAAGCTCGCGGCGCCGCAGGGCCCGCTCAGGAACAGTGCCGTCCCGGTCCTCGCGGGCTGTCCGCGGCCTGCGCCGCCTGGAACGCGTGCCACTCTTCGGCGAGCCACGTTCGATCGGATGCGCTGAGCCAGCCGCGGCCGCGCAGCGTCGCGAGCATCTGCGCGAGGCGCTTGCGCCCCGCCTCCACCTCCGGGCCTTGACGGCAGCTCAGATAGTCGAGGAGCCGCAGCAGCCGTTCTTCGTCCGACACGTCGTCGCGCCCGCCGACGATCTCGAAGTAGTCGTCGAACTCCCCGCCCAGGATCTCGAGCAACCGCTCGCGGGTCCGGGGGCCGGGGCTGGTCCGGCCCGCGAGGAGATCGGACAGGTGGGTCCGGTGGAGTCCGGTGACGCGGGCCAGCGCCGATTTCGTCCAGTTCCGGCGCGCTAGGGCTGTCTCGACCGCGGCACGCTTCAGACGGACCCGCATCAGCGTCCATCCTCTGGGGTCCAACTTAGCTGGATTGTGACTGATTGTCAATATAGGATTGCCAAATTGTCGACGCTGTGTGGCGCCGTATTCTTGTAGATGTCTGGTTTCTGTGGTATCTTCGTTCTATCTTCGACGTGACATTTCGGCAACGAGGCCCAGATGGGGTTCTACGCGAGGCTGGGGCAACGGCTGCGCGCGTACCGGCTCCGGGCCGGGCTCTCCCAAGCGGCGCTCGGCGCCAGGCTGGGCCGGTCGGCCAGCGCGATCGACCGGTATGAGATGGGGCAGCGCCGGATCTCGATCGCGGACCTGCACCGTCTGGCCAGGGTCCTGGACGTTCCCCCCACGAGCTTCTTCGAGAGCCCGGCGGTCCGCGCGCCGTCGGGCGCGGCACAGGCCCGGGGCGGCCCCGGCCGGCCCGCACAGGACCCCCTTCGCGCGGAGTACGTTCGCCTGCTGCGTGAGCTGGATCGGCGCCTCGCCTACCCGCCGCCTGAGAGCCGCCCCGCGGTGGCGCAGGAGGCTCCCCGGACGTATCTGGGCAGACGCGGGCGACAGGCGACGCCCGTCTCGGCGGATGAGCACGCGGCCGCGCTCCCGCCGGCCCGCCTGCGCGCGTGGGCGCGCCGCGCGGGCTGGCCCGGCGAGCCCGATCCCGAGATCCTCCGCCGGTATGCCGCGCTGGTGCTGCGCGACTTCGCACGGCACAGCGGGAGCGGCGCGAGGCGCCGTCGAACCCGCGAGGAGTCGGGCGCGACCGGGCGCCACCCCACACCCTCGCGGCACAGTAGCGAGCACCGTTGAGGTCGAAGGCGCGCAGCGGGCCGCCCGGAGTCCGCGTCCTGAGAAGGAGCGAACTGTGAGCGAGTGCCATCCTCTCGCGCGCAGGGCCCTGGCGGCGCTCGAGCCGTACATCCCCGGCCGTTCCGCCGAGGAAGTCGCCGAGCGCTACGGCGTCGGGCAGGTCACGAAGCTCGGCAGCAACGAGAACCCGCTCGGCGTCTCGCCTCGGGTCAGAGACGCGGTGGTCTCCGCGCTCGAGCGAGTCCACCACTACCCCGACCCGGGGTGCACCCGGCTCCGCCGCCGGATGGCGGCCCGCCTCGGGGTCGCAGCCGATCAGTTGATGATCTCCAACGGCGCGGACAACGTGCTGACGTGCATCGGGCTCGCGTTCCTCGATCCGGGCGACCGCTGCATCCTCGGCGCCCCCAGCTACACCGCGTACCCGTCCCTCGCCTTGCTGATGGGCGCCACCCCGGTTGAGGTGCCGCTGCGCGACTGGAGGTTCGATGTCCCGGCGATGGCGGCCGCCGCCGCGGGCGCCAAGGTGGTGATCGTCTGTAACCCCAACAACCCCACGGGCACGATCCTGTCCCACGACGAGATGGAGACGCTTCTCCGCATGGTGGGTCGCGACACGCTCGTCGTCGTGGACGAGGCGTACGCCGAGTGGGTCGAGGATCCGGAGTTCCCGGATACGATCGCTCTCCTCCGCCGGCACCCCAACCTCCTGGTCCTGCGGACCTTGTCCAAGATCTACGGCCTGGCCGGCCTCCGCGTCGGCTACGCGGTCGCCGCCCCCGAGCTCATCGCCTGCCTGGATCGGGTCCGCGAGCCCTTCCCGGTCGACCGGCTCGCGCAGGCTGCGGCCGAAGCCGTCCTGGATGACGAGGGGTACGTGTGGGCGGCGTTCCAGAACAACCTGGCCGGGAAGGCATTTCTCTCCCGCGCGCTGACGGAGCTGGGGCTGCGGCACCTGCCGAGCCAGGCCAACTTCATCCTGGTCGACCTCGGACGGCCCGCCGACCAGCTGGCCGAGCGTCTCATGGAGCGCGGGGTGATCGTCCGGCCGGGCACGCTGTGGCGGCTCCCGACGTGGGCCCGCATCACGATCGGGACACCGGAGGACAACGCCCGGCTGGTGGAGGCGCTCTCAGCCGTGCTACGGGAGGCGTGATGGCCCCGCGCCGCCGCGGCCCGTGTGGACGCTCGCGGGGCCCGCGCGGGCGTCGGCGGGGGGAGGACGAGGGCGTTCGATGCGGGTCAGAACCGATACGATCGGTCGGGTGGCCGTCCTCGCGGTGCTGGCGGACGACGCCGCCCCGGTGATCGCGGCCGCGAAGGGGTTCCGGGTGGTCACGGGCCACGTCGGCACGATGGACCTCCAGAAGGTCATCGCCGCCATCGAGACCGCCGCGCGGCGCGAGGGGTTCATCAACACGGAGTACGCGGAAGAGCATGCCCTGTACCACGCCACGATCGAGGCGCTGCACGGCGTGGGGCGGGGGCAGCTTGCCCTGGGAAGCGTCCTGCGCACCGTCGCGCTGCGCTTCGCGCTCGTGCGCGGGCCGCGGATGCCGGGCGACCACACGACGTGGCTCGCGGTGGCGCTCTACGGGACGATCGGCCAGCCGATCAAAGGCAACGAGCACGAGGTGGTCGGGCTCGGCGTCTCGCACCTGTAGCAGGAAAGCGAGGCAGATGGACCGTTCGGGGACTGCTGGTTGTGCCGCGCCCCTCCGACGCACACGCCGGTTTTTGACGTCACGGCCATCACGCGCAGGCGCGACGCTCCCACGGGGCACGCGGCGTGGCCCGCGGTCAGCCGGGACAACCGCCTCCTCGGCACGACGCTAGGGATCGACGCCACGAAGCCGCGGGACCCGGGGGTCCCCGAGGTCGCGGAGCCCCCGAGGAGCCTCTGGGACGATCTGAGCCTCCAGGAGTACCTCACATAGGGCCCGCGGTTCGCCGGGGCGGACAATCCACGGTCGTCCGGCAGGAGGATCGGGGTCGAGGCAGAATAGACGGGCAGTGGCTTAGAGACGAGGGACGACAGGGAGCCACGCCGTATGCGCGTGGCTCCTTTCTCTTTGGAGAGATAGCACGGTGCTGGAGATCGACGGGCAGACGCTGACGATCGAGGCGATCCAGGAGGTCGCCGATGGCACGCTCGTACGCCTCTCCCCGGCGGCGCGCGAGCGGGTGCAGGCCGCCCACGAGATGGTGGACGCCATCCTCGCGGGCCGGCAGCCCGTCTACGCCGTGTCGACCGGTGTGGGGGACCTGTGCACCCAGGTCATCTCGGCGTCCGATGCGCGCCGGCTCCAGCGCAACATCGTCCGCTCTCATGCCGCAGGGGTCGGGGATCCGGTGGACGAGCGCGCCGTGCGGGCGATGCTCCTGCTGCGGGCCAACGCGCTGGCGGGCGGGTACTCGGGCATCCGGCCCGTTGTGATCGATACCCTGCTCGAGATGCTCAACCGACAGGTGCACCCCATCGTCCCAGAGCAGGGCTCGCTGGGCGCGAGCGGGGACCTCGCGCCGCTCGCGCACCTGGCGCTCGTGGTGATGGGCGAGGGAGAGGCGGTGTATCGGGGCGAGCGGCTACCTGGAGGAGAAGCGCTGGCGCGCGCCGGCCTGGTACCGCTCGTGCTCGAGGCGAAGGAAGGGATCGCCCTCATCAACGGCACGCAGTTCATGACCGCGCTGGGCGCGTTGTTCCTGCTCGACGCGGAGCGCTTGGTGGCGCTGGCGGATGTGGCCGGCGCGCTGACGCTCGAGGCCCTCTGCGCGACCGACGAGCCCCTCCACCCGCTCCTCCACCGCGCCCGCCCCCATCCCGGCCAGGTCGCGAGCGCGGAGCATCTGCGTCGCCTGCTCGAGGGGAGCACCCGCATCGTGCGCCGGGGCTACCACAGGGTCCAGGACGCCTACTCGCTGCGGTGTATGCCCCAGGTCCACGGCGCCGCCCGCCAGGCGCTGGCGCACCTCCGCGACGTGCTCGCGATCGAGGTCAACAGCGCCACCGACAACCCGCTGCTCTTCCCCGCCGAGGGTGAAGTCCTCTCGGGCGGCAACTTCCACGGCCAGCCGCTGGCCGTCGCGCTGGACTACGCGGCGCTCGCCGTAGCGGCTCTGGCCAGCATCAGCGAGCGTCGCACGGAGCGCCTCGTCAACCCCAAGCTCTCCGGCCTCCCCGCGTTCCTGACGGCCAACGGAGGGCTCAACTCCGGCTACATGCTCGCGCAGTACACGGCCGCCGCGCTCGTCTCCGAAAACAAAGTCCTGTGCCACCCGGCGAGCGTGGACTCGATCCCCACCTCTGCGAATCAAGAAGATCACGTCAGTATGGGCGCAACCGCGGCACGCAAGGCCATGCGGGTGCTGCGGCACAGCCAGCAGGTGCTGGCTATTGAACTCGTCGTCGCGTGTCAGGCGGTAGACTTGAGCACAGGGGTGCTCGGCCGAGGCACAGCGGCCGCATACCGCGCGGTTCGAGAGGTTGTGCCTCCCCTGGCCGATGATCGCGTGGTAGCCTACGACCTGGACAACGCCCTCAAGCTGGTGCTGTCCGGAAGGATAACCCAGAGCACGGAGCATGCATGCGTATCGCCGTAGCCACGCAACGAACATGCGAAGGAAAGGGGGGCCTCGAATGACGTGGCAGGAGTTGGAAGCGCTCATTAAGGAGCGCACCAAAGCCATCTGGCTGACAGAGCCGGACGACTTGGTGCGCCTTAGGAACGGTGTCATCGATTCGGGGGCCGGATCGTACGGGCAGGTGTTCACAACGCTCCTCTTCGCACAAAGTGAGATCCGCGGCCTCGCCTACTACGCGACCACCGCTATCCTCAACCTGGCACAGGACCCCTCTTTTACACTCGAGCATCTCAAGAAGATGGCCAAAGCACACTTCGTCTATCGCGCTGGCTTCCTGAACTACGTGGGACTCCACGAGTTAGGAGACCTGTACCAAAAATACTTCGCCCTACTCGACGAGCTTCCAGATCGGGAGTCCTTCATTCGACTTACACAGGCAATCAAGGGCTACGGAGCGCGTCTCCATCTCTGGACGGAGCATGTCTTTCCGTGGGGGCTTGGAGCCCACCTCACCCAAAAGACGCAAGCCGAAGCGCAAACCGTATTGGATCAAGCAGCGCGAGGCCCGTGGACTCCCGTCCCTTACATGACGAAGTAGTGGGAGTCCATTATGGGCGCAACGGCCTCACAATACGGAGGGTGAACAATGGCCGCAAGAGTCATCCGGATGACGTGGCCGAGCTTGGATGCCAGCGCCAGTATCCAGCTATTGGACGATAGGGCGCCGACTATCTGCAACCTCCTTTGGGATGCACTGCCCTGGGAGTCTGTTCAAGGGCATGCTCTCATCTCGGGCTTCATGATGTTCGCGACTTCCCCGGTGTTTACATTGGCTCGTGAGAACGTGCGCCTCTTCACGCAAATGGGGCCGGGCGATTGCGCGTACGGACCGGGCTCACAGAACGTCGTGGTCGCCTACGGACCGCTCACCGAGCCCGAGGGAATCAGCGTATGGGGCCACGTCCCGAGGGAGCACTGGCCCACGTTGCGTCGCGTCGGCCAGCGCGCGTGGCAAAACTTGATGGCGCCTTACGGTGACTTGACCCTGAACCCGCTCGCCAAGCAGATCATCCTCGTGCGATACGAGAAGGCCTAGTTGGCATGACGACACGCGACAACAACGCTGCTGGTGCGGCGTCGGACCCGATCGTGCTCGAACTCGTTCGCAACAGCCTCCTCTCGGTATGCGAGGAAATGGCCGAGGCTCTCGTGCGCTCCAGCCACTCACCCAATATCAAGGAACGAAGGGACTGCTCGTGCTCTATCTACACGCCTCGGGGTGAAATGGCGGTGCAAGCAGAGCATATCCCGATCCACCTCGGCGTCATGCCATACGCCCTGGGGCACATCCTCGGGCAGTTCGCCCCGGAGCGAATGGAACCGGGCGAGACTTACGTGGTCAACGATCCCTACTACGGGGGCAACCACTTACCCGACTTCATCGTGGCCGGCCCGCTGTTCCTGGGAGACAAGCTGGTGGGGTTCGCTGCAAGCATGGCTCACCACAACGACGTCGGCGGGGCTTCCCCGAGGAGCATGCCGGCAACATCGACGGAGATCTTCCAGGAAGGGCTGCGGGTGCCGCCGATCCGGCTCTCGAGAAAATGGGAGATCATCGACGACGTCCTGAGGCTAATCGCGGCAAATTCGCGAACGCCGCACGAACGGATCGCCGATCTCAGAGCGCAGATCGCGACGGTTCGTCTCGCACAGCGACGCATCGACGAGCTGGGGCAGCGCTATCACCCCGATGGGCTGATCGAAGCTGTCTCCCGCATCCTGGATCTGTCCGAGCAAGCCATGCGAACGCGGCTCCAGGCCCTCCCCGACGGCGAGTGGCAAGGAGAATCCGTGGCCGACTATGGCACGGCTATGTTCCCGATCAAAGTCACGATCCGCAAACAACTTCAAGGCATCATCGTGGATTTCACCGGCACATCGCCCCAGTGCCGCGGTCCTTTCAATTCCTGCCTTTCGAATACGTACGCGTCGGTGTTCATGGCGCTGCGGGTCGTGCTCGGTGGAGGCATCCCGCCGAACGGCGGCCTATATCGCCCTGTCCGGATGATCGTCCCCGAGGGCACCATCCTCAACCCCAACTATCCCGCCGCGGTCTCCGCTGCGACCCAAGTCTCCTATCACACATTCGAGGCGCTGATGCGCGCGTTTGCCGCTGTAATACCCGACGCCGTCATTGCCGACTCGGGAGGGGGCGGCGTGTTCTCATTCGGCGGTCTCAACCCTCGGACACGGGAGCTGTATGCGTATGGCGAAGCGATCGGCGGCGGCTTCGGCGCCAGCGCATCGGGCGACGGCGAAAACGCGGCAATGCCCCCTGTCTCCAACTTGCACGATACGCCGGTCGAGGCTCTCGAAATGATCCTACCGATCAGGATTGAGGAATACGGCTTGGTGGAAGGCTCAGGGGGCTCTGGTCGATTCCGCGGCGGGCTGGGGATCCGGCGTTCATTTCGTTTCCTGGCGCCAGCCACGTGCTCGTTTCAGGTGAGCATGAGCCGTAAGGCCCCCATGGGACTCCGAGGCGGTTGCGATGGTGCACCGACCCGCATACGGATAGTCTCCCCCAGCGGGCACGCGACCACCGTCAACGCGTTCATGCACTACGATGCACAGCCCGGAGACCTCGTCATACTTGAGACGGCCGGCGGGGGAGGCTTCGGTCCGCCCGAGGCGCGGGGATCGGACCTCGTCGAATCCGACATTGTCAATGGTTACGTGCGGTCCGCTTCCGGCGAGCCAACTCACGAGCCGCGTGCAGGTTCGGAGGCCCCGTACGTGAGACGTGGAGAGCGCGCCTGATGGGGAGGCTACACGCGGCCATCGACGTGGGCGGGACGTTCATCGACGTTATCATGTGTGACGCCGAGACCCATGAACTAGCGGTATTGAAACTGCCCAACGAGTTGGCGGGACGTGAGCAAAGCCTCCTCAAGGCTATTGAGCAGCTTACTGAGCAGTTTGGCGCCAACATTGGAGAAATCGACACGATCGTCATCGGCACCACGGTGGTCACTAACGCGCTCCTGCAGGGCACACTCGCGCGGACAGGGCTGATAACAACCCAGGGCTTCAGAGACGTCCTGGAAATCGCCCGGATGGAGCGGCCGGCGCCATACGATCTGCAGAAGCGCCGGCCGGCTCCCCTCGTGCCCCGCCATTTGAGGCTGGAGGTCAGGGAGCGCGTCGACGCCGACGGGCAAGTCCTGTGCCCACTGGATGTGGACAGCGTCGTAGCCGCCGCTACGGCCCTTCGTGACGCAGACGTTCAGGCTGTCGCCGTCAGCCTCCTCTTCGCGTTCGCCAATCCCACGCACGAACAAACCGTGCGGGGAATCCTGGCCCAAGAGCTGGCGGTCCCAGTCTCTCTATCGTCCGAGGTTCTTCCGGTGTTTCGCGAATACGAGCGCACGAGCACGACCGCCATAAACGCCGCCACGACCCTGGTGATCGACCGCTTCATCGAAAGTATCAAGTTGCTGCTGGACCGGGGGGTTCGGCGCGTTTACATCATGGGATCCGAAGGAGGGTGCCTCACCCTTCAAGAGGCTCGCCGGTACCCGGTGAGGTGCATCATGTCCGGCCCCGCGGGCGGGGTCATCGGCGGGCTTCGCTTAGCGACGCGGCATGGATTGCGCGATGCCTTGACCCTAGACGTCGGTGGGACAAGCACGGACGTCGCGCTCCTACAAGGTGGTGCCCTCCCCTACACAGATGAGCGCACCGTCGGAGGATACGCGGTCGCCCTTCCTTCCGTCGAAGTAGAGACCGTAGGGGCCGGCGGAGGGTCCGTTGCATATATCGACCCCACTGGCCTCCTGCGCGTAGGGCCGCTGAGTGCCGGCGCCGATCCCGGTCCAATTTGCTACCTGCGAGGCGGAACGCGCCCCACGGTCACGGACGCACACGTAGCCCTCGGCCACATCGGTGCCAACGCGATGCTGGGCGGGAATTTCGTCATTGACCGCGACGCCGCGACGAGGGGAATAGAGGAACAACTCGGCCGGCCCCTCGGCCTCACCTGGGCCAGAGCAGCCCAGGGAATCCTCGAAGTAGTCACCGCAAATATCGTGCGGGCTGTTCGCGCCATCTCCGTCGAGCGAGGACACGATCCCCGAGGGCTCACCCTTATCGCCTTCGGCGGAGCAGGACCTCTTCACGCGCTAGATGTCGCCCGGTCCCTGGAGGTTCCACGCGTCCTCATTCCGCGCTATCCGGGCGTATGGTCCGCGTATGGCATCCTGACGTCAGACATCAGCTACTCCGGCTACCTGACATGGTTTCGGACGTGGAACGAGATTGACGTGTCGCAGCTAGCAGCGGTATTCGATCGACTCGTTGGCGGGCTCGGTGCGCGCGTGGCATCGGACGGACTGCATGCAGCTCCCCTGCGGATAGACAGAGCTGTGGACCTGCGTTACCGCGGACAATCGCACACACTTACCGTCGCAGTCGATGAACTCAGCGCCCCCGGCGTGGCGCGGGCCGCCGAAGCGTTCCACCTCGAGCATGAGCGTCGCTACGGCCATTCCGCGCGCACCGACACAATCGAGGTCGTCAACATTCGAGCCACCATCGTCTACGGCAGGCCTACACCCGACCACATCGCCGAAGCGAAGCAGCATGCGCGGCCGGCCGGGGCGGCGCCTCAGCATCGCCTCGTCTGGCTCTCGGACCCGGAGCCGGCCCTCTGCCCGGTCCATCAACGCGATTCCCTCTGTTCAGGCCAGATCCTTGAAGGCCCGGCCATCGTTGAGCAATATGATTCGACGATCGTGCTATCGACAGGAGACACGGTGGAGGTGATGGAAGATGGCTTAGACCTGCTGGTCCACGTGCGGCCCGCCCGGGACAATCACCAGGGGACGGCAACGGTATCTCGCTAGGGAGGTAGATACATGAGACGGATGATGCGATGGCTCACGATCACTGTGGGCCTTGGGACCTGCCTTTTGTTGACGCTGTCGGTACCCCAGATCCTGCCAGGCGCGACCAAGGTGCCTCTCAAAGTGCTACGCGTCGGCGCGGATCCCGACTTCCGGCCCATCACGTTCGCCGACAAGGCGGGAAAGTTGATAGGCTACGATGTGGATTTCGCCACAGAACTTGCTAAGCGCCTGGGGGTGCCTCTTCAGTACCAGGGCGTCGCATGGGACGGGATCATTCCTGCGCTGACCGGCGGCAAAATAGATGCGATCACCAACATGGTGATCACCGATAAGCGGAAGGAAGTCGTGGCGTTTTCACGGCCATACATGGAACAAACGATCACAACGGTGGTGCGCACGGACAAGCCCAGCTTCAATCCGGGCCGTGCCGATCTGGCGAAGCTCAGGGTAGGCGTCCAGGTGAACACGTCGGCGGCGGCCGCAGTCGAGAAGATCGGTGGCATCAAACCCACCACCTATAATACAGTCGCTGACGAGTTCAACGACCTCGTTCTCGGCCGGCTCGACGTGGTCGTCATGGAGAGTCTCGGTGCGGGTTATACCACCAAGGAGCTGTACAAGGGGAAGCTGCGCGTCACCGGGCAAAAACTCACCGATGAACCGGCGCTCATCGGGGCTGCTCTGAGAAAGCAGGATACGGCGCTCCTCGCGGCTGTCAACGACACGATCGAGGCGATGATCAAGGACGGCACTCTCGACAAGATCAACAAGAAGTGGTTCGGGGACATCAAGCTAATCCCGTCGATGTAGTGCATGCCGAACGAGTCCTTCGTGCGCTCGGGCCGAGAAGAGAACGCTGACCGTGCGGTCCTCTCGGCCCCAGCCTTATCCACCACACCCTCGCAGGGCGCCCACGGCGCAGTCGTAGAGCTGATAGACGTCGGCAAGGTCTTCGGTGCCACCACGGCGCTGTCCCACGTGAACCTCAAGGTCGCCCGCGGTGAAACGGTTGCGATCGTGGGGCCCAGTGGCTCCGGCAAGACGACGCTGCTCCGCTGCATAAATTTCCTTGTACCCTACGACTCGGGACGAGTGTATGTCAACGGCCAACTGGTCGGATACCGGGAGGAGCGAGGTCGGCTCGTCCGAGACTCCGAACACAACGTCAACCAGGTGCGTAAGAGGATCGGCATGGTCTTCCAGCGGTTCAACCTCTTTCGGCACCGCACGGTTCTTGGAAACCTGTTAGAGGGACCGCTCTACGTGCTGAGGGTTCCAAAGCGCGAAGCGCTGACCCGCGCTTACGAGGTCTTGAACATGGTGGGCCTCGCCGACAAAGTAACCGCCTATCCCGACCAGCTGTCCGGAGGACAACAACAGCGTGTGGCAATCGCACGGGCGCTCTGTATGCAGCCCGAGGTCATGCTGTTCGACGAGGTCACGTCCGCGTTAGATCCCGAACTGGTCGGCGAAGTGCTCGCGGTCATGCGGAGACTCGCGCAGCAGGGCATGACGATGATTGTCGTGACGCACGAGATGTCCTTTGCGCGCGACGTTGCGGACCGCGTGGCGTTCATGGAGGGTGGCACCATCGTCGTGGACCAAGGTGCCAGGGAGTTTTTCACGAGGCCGCAGACTCCGCGGATTGAATCCTTCTTACGGCGCATGTCGTTGGCGTAGAATCCACGATGCTCCAGTTCGCGCGCGACTATCTTCCCTTCTACACGATCGGCGCCGTCGTTGGCATGGGGCTTACGCTCACAAGCATGCTCGGGTCCGTCGCCATCGGGCTTGTCGGCGCTCTCGGGCGCGTGTCAGAGAGACCCGCAGTGAGGACCCTCGCCAGCGGCTACGTGGCTATCTTCCGCGGTGTACCCCCCCTCGTCCTCCTCTACGTCGTGTACTTCGGGCTTCCGAGCTGGGCCCACGACCTCGGAATACGATTCCTCATGGATCTGCTGTCGCCCCTGAACAACAGGATCCTCGCCGCGGTAGTGGCGTTCGCGCTCAACAGTGGCGCCTATTCCACGGAAATCATTCGGGCGAGCATCCAGTCCATTCCCCCCGAGCAGACCGAAGCCGCGCGTTCTCTCGGCATGTCCTACTGGCTCACCATGCGGCGCGTCATTATCCCGCAATCCCTCAGGGTGGCGTTCGCGCCGTTGGGGAACGAGTTCATCACAGTGCTCAAGGGGACATCACTGGCATCCGTGATCGGAGTCACCGAGCTGATGCGGGATGCGCAACTGGCCGCCGCGGCCACATTCCAGAACCTGGTAGCCTACTCACTCGCAGCAATCTTCTACGTCGTGATGGTGATCATCTTACAACAGATGGTCAGCATGGTCGAGAAGCGCTTCTCCCTTCATCATGCATGAGGCTCGAGGGCTAACCAGCGCCTGCGCAGCATGCCCGCCAGCATCGTGACCGCGTAGGATCAGGAGGAGGCGGACCGATTGGACCACGCGGGAAGAAGCGATGCAACGAGAGCCATCCGGGCCCCGCGGGGCACCGCCCTCTCCTGCCGCGGCTGGCAGCAGGAGGCGGCGCTGCGGATGCTGATGAACAACCTCGACCCCGAGGTCGCGGAGAAGCCCGAGGACCTGATCGTCTACGGCGGCACCGGCCGGGCGGCGCGCAACTGGGACTGCTTCGACGCCATCGTACGATGCCTGCGCGCGCTGGGGGACGACGAGACGTTGCTCGTCCAGTCGGGCAAGCCCGTGGGGGTGTTCCGGTCGCACGCGGATGCGCCGCGGGTGCTGATCAGCAACGCGATGCTCGTACCCGCGTGGGCCACCTGGGACGAGTTCCGCCGGCTCGAAGCGCTGGGGCTCACGATGTACGGCCAGATGACCGCGGGCTCGTGGATCTACATCGGCACGCAGGGGATCATCCAGGGCACCTACGAGACGTTCGCGGCCGTCGCCCGGCGGCACTTCGGGGGGAGCCTGCGGGGCCGCTTCGTCCTCACGGCCGGGCTGGGCGGGATGGGCGGGGCGCAGCCGCTCGCGATCACGATGAACGAGGGCGTGGGCCTCGTCGTGGAGGCGGATCCCGCGCGCATCGAGCGGCGGGCGCGCGCCGGGTGGGTCGATGAGACGACGCAGAGCCTCGATGCCGCGCTCCACCTGGCCCACCAAGCGGTCCGGGAGGGCCGCCCCCGCTCGATCGCCCTGCTGGGCAACGCGTCGGAGGTCTACCGGGAGATCGTCCGCCGCGGCGTGCGCGTGGACGTCGTGACCGATCAGACGTCGGCGCACGACCTGCTCGAGGGGTACATCCCCGCGGGCCTCTCCGCGTCCGAGGCGGCGGCGCTGCGGCGTCGCGACCCGCAGGCGTACGTCGCGCGCGCCCGGGCGTCGGTGGCCCGGCACGTCGAGGCGATGCTCGCCCTCTACCGGCAGGGAGCCGTCGCCTTTGACTACGGCAACAACATCCGCGCGCAGGCCCGGGACGCGGGGGTGGCGGACGCGTTCGCGTTCCCGGGGTTCGTGCCGGCGTACGTCCGGCCGCTGTTCTGCGAGGGACGCGGCCCGTTCCGGTGGGTCGCGCTCTCCGGCGAGCCCGAGGACATCCGGAAGACCGACGAGGTCGTGCTGCGCCTCTTCCCCGAGCAGGAGACCCTGACCCGCTGGATCCGGCTCGCGGGGGAGCGCGTGCCGTTCCAGGGGCTCCCCGCGCGCGTGTGCTGGCTCGGCTACGGCGAGCGCGCCCGGTTCGGCCTCGCGATCAACGAGATGGTCGCCCGCGGGCATCTCCAGGCGCCGATCGTGATCGGCCGGGATCATCTGGACACCGGCTCCGTGGCGTCACCGTACCGGGAGACGGAGGCGATGGCCGACGGCAGCGACGCGATCGCCGACTGGCCGATCTTGAACGCGCTCCTCAACGCGGTCGGGGGCGCGACGTGGGTGGCGGTGCACCACGGCGGCGGCGTGGGGATCGGGTACTCGATCCACGCCGGCATGGTCGCCGTCGCCGACGGCACGCCGGCCGCCGCCCGGCGGCTCGAGCGCGTGCTCACGACCGACCCGGGGATCGGGATCGTCCGGCACGCGGACGCGGGGTACCCTCAGGCCATCGACGCCGCGCGCCGCCACGGTCTGGCACTGCCGATATCCCCGCGGCCCATCTCCTGACGCCATTGCGGCCCGCGTCCGCCGGCCCGTGCGCCTGGTCACGTGACGTCCGCGGACCGGCACGCCGCAGCGGCAGGCTCCCCGCCGGCCCGGGCACCCCCTGGGACGGCCGGACGCGACGGGACGCCCCGACCCTGCCTCGCGCCACGTCGGCCACGACCGTACGATACGTCTCGGGCTGAGGTCGACGGATCGGCGCCGCAGGGAACGACCAGCGCCGGCGCACCGTGCTGCCGCGGCGTCTTGCGCGTGTTCCGGCCGGCGTCACACCCTGCCGCGGACGATCCCGCAGGGATGGAAGCCGGGGGGCTCGTCCGCGGGGACGGTACCCCCGGCCGGAGGCATCACGGTGGAGCAAGACCAGTGCGTCGTTGCGTTGGTTCGGAGGCGGGTGTGGGGGGAGCGTGGGGGCTGGCCTGAGCGCCCCCGGGGCCCCCGACGAATCGCAGTCCTTTCGCGATTCGTCGGGGTGGGAATCCGTCCCTCGACCGGAGGCGAACCCCCGCACCCCACCGTAGCGGCCACGGGACGTCTGCCCAGCTGGACTAGGAGCCGGCCGGACGGGACAGCGAGATCACGGCGATCAGCTCGAACAGCACGTTGGCGGCGAGCATCGCGGTGATGCCGCTCTGGTCGTACGGCGGTGATACCTCCACGATGTCGAACCCGACGATCTCGAGGCCCGCCAGCATGCGCACCAGCTCCAGGGCCTGCGCGCTCGTGAGCCCGCCCACCTCCGGCGTGCCGGTGCCGGGTGCGAACGCCGGATCGACCGAGTCGATGTCGAACGAGACGTAGACCTTCCGGCCCCGCAGCCGCTCGAGGTGCGGCCGCACGCTCTCCTCCCCGTGGCGGTGGACCTCCTCCGCCCGGACGACGGTGACCCCGTGTTCCGCCCCGAACGCGAAGTCCCGGTCCGAGTACACCGGGCCGCGGATGCCGACCTGCACGGTGGCCCGGGGATCGTAGAGCCCCTCCTCCAGCGCCCGCCGGAACGGCGTCCCGTGGAAGTACCGGTTGCCGAAGTACTCCTCCCACATATCCTGGTGGCTGTCGAAGTGGACGAGCGCGACCCGCCCGTGCGCGCCGGCCACCGCGCGCAGGATCGGTAGCGACAGCGAGTGGTCGCCCCCGACGCAGGCGGGCACCGCGCCCGCGGCCAGGATCCGTCCCACCGCCTCCTCGACGCGCCTGTACGTATCCAGGATGTCCATCGGGTTGGTATCGACGTCCCCGCAGTCCGCGACGCGGAGCCGGCTGAACGGGAGCGTGCGGAGCACCGGATTGTAGGGCCGGATCAGCAGCGAGTTGGACCGGATCTCCTTCGGGCCGAACCGGGCGCCCGAGCGGAAGCTGACGCCGCCGTCGAAGGGGATCCCCAGGATCGCCACGTCCAGCCCGGCGGGGTAGCGGGCGTAGGGCAGCCGCATGAACGTGGAGAGCTGGGCGAACCGCGGGGACCGGAACGCGTTCGGCGGCTCGAAGGGTTCCGTCATGGCCGGACCGCGTGCTCCTTCACCGACGGGGTCTCACCCACCGTGTCCGCCGGTGCACGATCGTGTCAACGTCGTGACAGGTGAGGGGGGAAGTGGGGATCCGGCCTGAGCACCCTGCCGAATCCGTCCCTCGAAGGAAGGCGAAGGCCGTACCTCGCACCCTCCCGTTCCTGCCACGCAACGCCTGCAGCTCTGCACCATGCTCCTCATGGCACTGCCGGAGCGGTCTCCATCCCGAGCGCCTTCCCTGCCTCCTCCCGGATCATCGCGAGCACACGCCGCTTGATCGCCACGAACTCTTCGGAGGTGGTGATCTCGAGCGTGCGCGGACGCGGAAGGGCGACCGACACCTCGGCGCGCAGCCGGCCGGGCCGGGCCGTCATCACGTACACCCGGCTCCCCAGGAACAGCGCCTCGTCGATATCGTGCGTCACAAACAGGATCGTCTTGGGCGTCTTCTGCCAGATGTCGAGCAGCAGTTCCTGCATGAACGCGCGCGTCTGCGCATCGAGCGCGCCGAACGGCTCGTCCATCAGCAGGACCTCGGGATCGTTGGCCAGCGCGCGGGCGATCGCGACGCGCTGCATCATGCCGCCGGAGAGCTCCTTGGGGTACGCGCGCTCGAAGCCGGTGAGGCCCACCATCTGGATGTACCGCGCGGCGACCTCGCGGCAGTGCTCCTCCGGCATCCCGCGGATCCGCGGACCGAACTCGACGTTGCCCTGCACCGTGAGCCACGGGAACAGGGTGTAGGACTGGAACACCATCCCGCGCTCCGCGCCCGGGTCCGTGACCACGCGCCCGTCCAGGAGGATCTCCCCCGCCGATGGCCGGACCAGCCCGGCCACGAGGCGCAGGAGCGTGCTCTTGCCGCAGCCGCTGGGCCCGACGATGCTGACGATCTCCCGGTCCGCCACGTCCAGCGACAGGCGGTCGATCGCTACGACCTCCGGGGCCCGGCGGGCGCGGAAGACGACCGTGATCTCCCGCAGGCTGAGCTTGGCGGCCGCCACGGGCACCTCCGTCACGCCTTCGGCGACCACGGCAGCAGGCGCCGGTGCAGCCACTTGAACGCGAGGTCGAAGCCGAGCCCCAGGCCTCCGATCGTGGCGAGCCCGACGAAGATCCGGTCCACAAAGAACCCGCGCATCGAGTCCAGGATCATGAAGCCCAGGCCGCGGTCGGCGGACACGAGCTCCGCCACGACGAGGTACGTCCACGCCCACCCCATCGTGATGCGCAGCGTGTCCATGACGCCGGGGAGCGTCGCGGGCAGGAGGACGCGCCGGATCACCTGGGCGCGGGAGGCGCCGAGTGTGTACGAGACGTCGATCTGCTCCCGCGGCACGTGCGCGGCGACATCGGCGACGAGCAGCACGAGCTGGAAGAACGTGCCGATGAAGATCACGGCCACCTTCTCGGCCGTGCCGATCCCGATGTACAGGATCAGCAGCGGGATGAGCGCGCTCACCGGCAGGTACCGCACGAAGTCGATCACCGGCTCGATCAGCGCCTCGACCGCCTTGAACGAGCCCATCAGGATCCCGATCGGCACGCCGGCGACGACGGCGAGCGCCCACCCGGTCACGATCACGGACAGGCTGGCCTCGGCGTTTTGCAGGAGCGTGCCGTCGGCGACGAGCGTGATGCCCGAGCGGATGGTCGTCGTCGGGCTCGGCAGGAACAGGGGCGCGACGACGCCGCCGTAGGTCAACGCGCACCAGGCGGCCACCATGCCGAGGCCGCTGCCCGCGAGGATCGCGAGATAGGTCCCCCGCGGAATCGGCTCGTGGGGCCGGAGGACGTCCCAGATCGTGCGCCGCGCCCGGCGCGGGGAGGACGGGCGGACCTGAGCCAGGCTCACAAGCCGTGGCGCACCTGCCTCTACATCGCCCGGACGAACTCGGCATTGACCAGGTCGCCCGCGCCCATCTTCACCGTGATCCTTCCGAACGCGGTCCACGTGTCGATCGCTTTCTGAGCGGTCACGTAGATCTGACCGCCGGGCGCCATGTACTGCTTGTTGATCGCCTGGTCGTAGTACCGCACGCCGTCGAGCGTCTCCTTGAACGTCTTCACGTCTTTGAGCCAGCCGCCGACCGCCTTCGCCATCACGGCGTCGGCATCATCGGGATTCTGCTTCCAGTAGTCGACGGCGCGATACCACCCGGCGACGACCGCCTTGATCGCCTCGGGGTGCGCCTTGATCACATCCCGCCGGAACAGCAGCACGTCGACGATCAAGCCCGGCGTCTTGCTGCTGTCGATCAGGACGTGCCCGCCCGGCGCGCGCTTCGCGCGGGAGAGCCACGGCTCCCACGTCACCGCGGCATCCACCTTGCCGCCGAGGAACGCCGCGCCCGCATCGTCCTGCCGCATGTTGACGATGGTCAGATCCTTCTCCGTCATGCCGTGATCGTGCAGGATGACGTTGAGGAAGAAGTCCGACACCGAGCCCCGGTTGACCGCTACCCGCTTCCCGCGCAGGTCCGTGATCGCCCTGATCGTGGTCCGCGCGACGATGCCGTCGCCGCCCTTGCTGTCATCGAGACCGAGCACGGCCTGGAACTGGAACGTAGGCTTCCAGTAGAGGCTCATCGTATCGAGGGTCGTCACCAGCCCGTCCAGCTTGCCCGCGGCGAGGGCGGCGAACCGGAGCTTGGGATCCTCGATGTTCACGAGCTCGGCGTTCACGCCGGTCTCGTCGAAGAACCGCTTGTCCCGCGCCAGGAACAGCGGGCCGTACCCGACCCAGGTCGAGTACCCGATGCGCAGCGTCTCGGCCGCCGCCCGGGCCGGCGCCGCCTGCCACGAGACCGGCGCCGCGAGCAGCACGCCGATCAGAACGAGAATCGCGCACTTCCCCCCGCGCCCCATACGAGCACACCTCCCTGTCCGCCCCCGGCCCGGCGGTGCCGGGCCGGGGGCGTGGAGCCGAGTCGGCCCCAGGATATTCCGCCAGGTGCGGGCGGAAACCCTGCCCCGCGCGGGCCGCGCACGCCCGGTCCCTCCGGGAGGCTAGCTCGGGCACGCGCTGGGAAAAAGAAGAAGGGTGTGGAGGGGACGCGGCGCGCGACCGATCGTGTGACGACACTGACCCTTGCGCGTGTTGTAACGGCGCCACGGGATGCACGGCGCTTCCTGCGGCCACGGCTCCGTGCGCTGGGGTTTTCTCCCGAGGTCGTCGACGAGCTGCTGGTGGCCGCGAGCGAGGCCGTGACGAACGCCGTGCTGCACGGCGGGCGGGTGACCACGGCGGCCCCGGCGGGCGCGGAGGATCACGCGGCCCTCGGCAGCCCCATCCCGACGGGAGGCCCGCCCGCGCCGGAGCGCCGCGGCCCGAGCGCGCGCGGACGGCGGGAGTCGGGCGCGGACGTGCTGACCGTGACGCTCGCGGTCGAGGACCGCTGGGCCAGGATCGCGGTTACGAGCCCGCGGACCGGCTGGACGATGACGCCGCCCCCCGCCGTGCTGCCCGATCTCATGGCCCAGGGGGGCCGGGGGTTCTTCGTGATCCAGTGCTTTACGGATGCCTGGGGGGTCGAGCAGAACCCCGACGGGACGACGGTGACCCTCAGCCGCCGGCTTCCCGGCCCTCCGGCGGAGCAGCGCCGGACGGGGGTCGGTCGGAGAGGCGCGACGCCGCGGCGGCGTCCACGAGCCAGACGACCCGGCCACCGGACCGCCTGAGGAGCTGCGCCGGAACCCGCTCCGGTTCCGGCGGCCCCTCCAACGCCCACCACACCGCATCCGCCTTCTGCGCTCCCGATACCAGGACGCACACCTCCGCGGCGTGCGTGAGGACCGGCACCGTCAGCGTCATCCTGTTCATGGTGACCTGGGGGACGTAGTACGCCACGACCGTGCGTCGAGTCTCCCGGAGCGCGGGCGCTCCCGGAAACAGCGATGCGATGTGGCCGTCCTCGCCCATCCCGAGCAGCACGAGATCGAACCGAGGAACGCCGCCGTCGCCCGGCGGCAGGTGGGCGCTGAGCTCCTCCGCATAGTCGAGCGCGGCGGCCACGAGGTCCGCGCGCTCCGCCGGCATGCGGTGCACGCGGGACGGGGGAATCGGCACGTGCTGCAGCAGCGTGTCCTGCGCCATCCGGAAGTTGCTGCGGGGGTCCTCGGGCGGCACGCACCGCTCGTCGCCCCAGAACACGCGGACGCGGTCCCAGGGCAGGCGGCTCCGGTACGGCTCGCGGGCCAGTCGCGCGTAGATCGGCCGCGGCGTGTCGCCCCCTGTGAGCGCGATCGCGCACTCCCCGCGCTCCTCGATGGCGTCGGCGCATCGGCGGGACACGCGCTCCGCGGCCGCGGCTACGAACGACGCGGCGTCGGGCAGCACGATGATCTCCGGACCTACTGGGACATCGGCCATGGTCCGCCCCCGGGTGCCGTGGTCGATCCCGCGCTCACGCGCCGGGGACGGCGCGGCGCACGAGATCCAGGGCGCGCGCGAGGCCCCGGCTGGGCGTGACGAGGTCCAGCTCGGCCGCGAGCAGCGCAACATCGTCCGGCACAGCAAAGGGGATCGTGTGCCGCCGCGGACGGCCACGGCCCGGCCGGATCTCGACCTCCACGTAGCCGTCGTCGCGCCGGCCTCGCGTGAGGACGGCACAGGCGGGGTCGGGACCGCCGGCGCAGAGCTCCACGGCCGATACGGGGCCGGGGCCTCCGCGGATCTCCACGCTGACCGTCTCGCCCGGCTGGCTCCCCGGGCTGGCCGCGGCGCCAGACCTGCGGCAGAGTACGCGGATCCCACCAGCGTGCCGCTCCGCGGACCCCTGGAGGACCTCCCATCCGAGGCGGCTCGCGAGCCACCCGATCAGCAGCAGCGCCTCGATCGGGTCCGCCTCCGAGCCCGTCGCATCTGCGGCGACGGCGACACGCTCCAGCCGGTCGAGCATCGCGGCCATCGGCGCGGGCTCAAAGCTCTGCGCGATCACCTCGCGCCAGGGCGTGAGCCGTCCCCACGTGAGGTCGCGCAGGCCCCCGGTCAGGGGAGCGGCGAGGGCGGCGGCCGCAGCCAGCGTCGTGAGCGGCCGCGCCGTGGTCGCCGAATCGACGACCAGGCAGTCGGACGCGGCCACGAGATGGCGGGCCACCTCCGCCGCGGCCCCTTCTGCCATGGGGACGTCCTCGCCCCACCACAGATACACCGGGAGGTCCGGGACCAGCAGCGGGAGCACGATCCCGGGGACACGCGACAGCGCGCGGCCACCCGCGGCGAGCACGATCTGCTCGCAGCAAACCCGCGGCCGGCCGCGGTCGGCGCCTTCGCAGTGCACCGAGACCCACGCGCCGAGCTCGTCGCTGCCCGTGGCGCCGCACCGCACGAGGATGCTGCGGCTGGGGTACCGCGGGGTCAGGCGCTGGATCACGTCGGTGAGGCGGGAGAGGGTGGAGGCGTCTCGCGCGACCGCCACGAGCGTGAGCATGCAGATGCGCGTGAGACCCTCCGGCGCGCCCCCGGCGCCGGCAAGCTCCGGACGCTCGCTCGCCGCCTGCCAGAGGCGGTTCACTTCCCGCTCGATGGCGCGAACGTCGACCGGCGCCGGTGAGTCGGGAATGCGTATCACCATCGAATCACAAGCGGCGCCACCGCCGCCCGTCGCGTTCGATCAGGGACCACGCGGCCGGGGGCCCCCACGTCCCCGCCTCGTAGGTTTGGAGCTCCGGGGGCGGCGACGATCGCTCCCACCAGGTCAGCACGGGCTCGAGCAGCGCCCACGCCTCCTCGACCTCGTCCCGCCGGGTAAACAGCGTCTGGTCGCCCAACATGCAGTCGAGCAGCAGCCGCTCGTAGGCGCTCAGCTCCTCGCCCGCGAACGCGGTGCCGTACTGGAACCCCATGTTGACCGGCCGGAGCCTCATCGTGGTGCCTGGCGCCTTGGCGACGAACCGGAGGGAGATGCCCTCGTCCGGCTGGATGTTGAACGCGAGCAGGTTGGGATCGCGGGCGCCGTCGTGAAAGAGCGGGAGCGGCGCCTGCTTGAACTGCACGGCGATCTCGGTGACCCGCTTCGGGAGACGCTTGCCGGACCGGAGGTAGAACGGCACGCCGGCCCATCGCCAGTTGTCCAGGAACAGGCGCATCGCTACGAACGTCGGCGTCCGTGAGCCCGCGGCCACCCGCGGCTCCTGGCGATACCCCGGGACCTCCTCGCCGCCGATCGCCCCTGGCCCGTACTGGCCGAAGACGACGCTCGCGGGGACGTCATCGGGCGCCAGCCGCCGGGCCGCGCGGATCACCTTGACCTTCTCGTTGCGCACCTCGTCGGCCTCGAACGCCACCGGGGGTTCCATCGCGACGAGCGTCAGGAGCTGCATCATGTGGTTCTGCACGATATCGCGGATGACGCCGGCCGTCTCGTAGTAGCCCGCGCGGTCTTCGACCCCGATCGACTCCGCCACGGTGATCTGGACGTGGTCGATGTAGTGCTGGTTCCAGAGCGGCTCGAAAATGCCGTTGGCAAAGCGAAACACCAGGATGTTCTGGACCGTCTCCTTGCCCAGGTAGTGGTCGATCCGGTAGACCTGGCTCTCCCGGAACACCCGGAGGAGCGTGCGGTTGAGCTCCTCGGCGCTCCGCACGTCGCGGCCGAATGGCTTCTCGACGATCACACGCAACCAGGGCCGGCGGCCGTCCCGCTGGCCGGCGTGCCGCTCGATGAGGCCGGACTGGCCGAGGTTGTGCACGATCTCCCCGTAGAACTCGGGAGCCGTGGCCAGGTAGTACACGCGGTTGCCACCGGTGCCGCGCTCGCGGTCCACGCGCTCGAGCGTCGCGCGCACCCGCGCGTATCCCTCCGGGTCGCGGAACTCGGTCTGGACGTAGAACAGCCCCTGGGCAAACGTCTCCCACAGCGCCCGGTCGGCGGGGGAGGCGTGGGGCCCGAGCACCGCCGCGGCCATCTCCTCGCGGAACTGCTCGTCGGTCTTGGGCCGCCGGGCCACGCCGATGACCGAGCAGGCGGGAGGGATCATGCCGAGCCGCATCAGCGTATAGAGCGCCGGCATCAGCTTACGGTGCGTTAGATCGCCGGTGGCCCCGAAGATGACGACCACACACGGCTCCGGCATGCGCCGCAGCCGGAGGCCTTCGCGCAAGGGGGAGACGGTGGCCGGAGAGATCACGCGCATCGCACTTCCTCCGCTCGCGAGCGGGCTCACTCGGCGGCGCGCACCGCGTGCCCGCCGAACTGGTGCCGCAGCGCGGCGATGACCTTGTCGCCAAAGTCCTGCTCCTCGCGCGACCGGAACCGCTGGAGGAGCGAGAGGGTGATCACGGGCGCCGGCACGTCCTGCTCGATCGCCTGCTGCACGGTCCACCGGCCTTCCCCGGAGTCCTCGACGTACCCGCGGATCGTCCCGAGATCCGGATCCTCGGCAAACGCGCGCTCGGCCAGCTCCAGCAGCCAGGACCGCACGACGCTCCCGTGGTTCCACAGCGCGCTGATCGCGCGGAGGTCGAAGCGGAACGGGGATGCGTGGAGGATCGCGAAGCCTTCCGCGTACGCCTGGAGCATCCCGTACTCGATCCCGTTGTGGATCATCTTGACGAAGTGCCCCGCCCCGCTGGGGCCCACGTGGAGGTAGCCGCCCTCGGGGGCGAGGGCACGGAAGACGGGCTCCGCGATCGCGACCGGCTCCGGCTCGCCCCCGACCATCAGGCAGTACCCCACCTGCAGGCCCCAGATCCCTCCGCTCGTGCCCGCGTCGATGAAGTGGAGCCCCAGCGCGCGCGCGGCCCCAGCGCGCCGGATCGAGTCCTTGTAGTACGAGTTTCCCCCGTCGACGAGGATGTCCCCGGGAGAGAGCAGCGGCAACAGCGCCCCGATGTTCTGCTCCGTCGCCTCACCGGCGGGCACCATGAGCCACACGAGGCGGGGCTGCGGCAGCCTGCTCACGAGGTCCTCGAGCGAGGAGGCCGGCACGGCGCCCCGGGACTCGATCTCGGCCCGCACCTCGGCCCGGCGGGCGTACACGACCGCCTCGTGGCCGCGGCCCAGAAGGCGGGCCACCATGTTGCCGCCCATGCGGCCGAACCCGACGAATCCGACTTTCATGCCACTTTCCCTCCTGGGCTCGCCCATGCCCTGCTCGTGATGGTGCGCGAGGGGCGCCTCGCGCATGATCTCCGACGTCTGACGGGGGGGGGCGGCGAGACGGATCGGCCGCGGGGGTGCCCCGCGTCCGGTCGGGGAACGGCGTCCCGCCCCAACGAGCCGCGGGAGCACGGCGAACCGTTGCGGGCCCCGGGAGGGCGCGCGGGGCAGGCCCGCCGCGGCCCCTCGTCGACAGTGCGCGACGCGCCACTAGGTCGCCTTCGCGGAGGCGGCGCCGATCACCGCCTGGCGGCGCTCCTCGATGCTCCGGAAGAGCTGCTCGAAGGAGTCCGAGAACAGCTTCACGCCGTTGTCCAGGACCGTCTGTGTCACGTCGTCCATGCTGATCCCGATCTCCGCCAAGCGCGCGAAGACGCGCCGGGCGCCGTCCAGGTCCTGCATCACCGTCCCCGGCGTGATGCGGCCGTGGTCACGCAGCGCCTCCAGCGTGTGGGGCGGCAGCGTGTTGATGGTATCCGGCCCCACGAGCGACTCGACGTAGAGCAGGTCCGGATAGGCCGGGTTCTTGGTGCTCGTGCTGGCCCACAGCGGCCGCTGGACCCGCGCCCCCCGCGCCGCGAGCGCCCGGAACCGGGCGCTCCCGAAGACCTCGCGGAACATCTCGTAGGCCAGCTTCGCGTTCGCGATCGCGACGGTCCCCCGCAGGGCGCGGATGCGCTCGGCCTCGGTGGGATCGCGCGCAGCCTGGGCCCGGGCCTCCAGACGCCGGTCCGCCTCGGTATCGATCCGGCTGACGAAGAAGCTCGCCACCGACGCGATCCGATCCACCGGCTGCCCGTCCGCCACGCGCCGCTCCAGGCCGCGGAGGTACGCCTCGATCACCTCCCGGTACATCTCGAGCGAGAAGATGAGCGTGATGTTGATGTTGCGCCCCTCGGCGATCATCTGCTCGATCGCCGGAATGCCCTCGCGCGTGGCCGGGATCTTGACCTTGAGGTTGGGCCGGTCGATCTGCGCAAACCACCGGCGGACCTCCTGGATCGTGCTTGTGGTGTCGTGGGCGAGCAGCGGCGAGACCTCCACGGACACGTAGCCGTCCGCCCCGCCCGTGTTGTCGAAGACCGGCCGGAGGGTGTCGGCCGCCGCCCGGATGTCCTCCGTGATCAGCGTCTCGTAGATCTCCTCCGCGCTCTGCCCCTGCGCCACGAGCGCGTCCAGCGCATCGTCGTAGTCGGTGCTCCCGGTGATCGCCTTCTCGAAGATCGTCGGGTTGCTCGTGACGCCGCTCACCCCATCGGCGACGAGCCGCGCAAACTCCCCGGAGCGTAGCATCCCCCGGTGGATGTAGTCCAGCCAGATGCTCTGCCCCGCCTCGCGCAGCGCCTGCAGCGGATTCCTGCCTGCGCCCGTCGGGGGCGTGCCCGTCTGCTTGGGTGCGTCCGTCATGCGTGTCCCTCCTCTCGTCCGGTCACCCGGGCGACCACCGCTTTGGCCGTCGCCACCACGTGCTCGACGGTGAACCCGAGCTCGCGCATCGCGACGGGCCCCGGCGCCGACGCCCCGAACCGGTCCACCCCGATGCTCGCGCCGTCGGGCCCCACCCACCGCTCCCACCCGAACGTCGCCGCCGCCTCGATGCTGACGCGTGCGCGCACCTGGGGGGGCAGGACGGCGTCCCGGTACGCCTGCGGCTGCGCTTCGAACAGCTCCCAGCTCGGCATCGAGACGACGCGGCTGCGGATGCCCTCCTGCACCAGCCGCTCGTGGGCCTCCAGCGCGAGGGCCACCTCCGAACCGGTGGCGATCAGGATCACATCCGGGCGCGCGGCGCCGCCGGCCGCAGCGGCAACCTGCTCGCCGGCCCGTTCCGCGCGGCCGCCCCCCGACGCCTGCGCCTCCGCGAGCACGTACGCGCCCTGAGCGGCGACTCCGACCGACACGTACTTGGTTCGGTCGAGGATGGGCAGCTTCTGCCGCGACAGCACGAGCGCCACGGGCCCACCGGTGTGGCGGAGCGCGGTCCGCCACGCCTCCACGGTCTCGTTCGCATCGGCCGGCCGGATGACCACCAGGTTGGGCATCGCTCGCAGGCTGGCCAGGTGCTCGATCGGCTGGTGGGTCGGCCCGTCCTCGCCGAGTCCGATGCTATCGTGCGTCCAGACATAGATCACCGGCAGGTGGGACAGCGCGGCCAGCCGCACGCTCGGCCGCATGTAGTCGGAGAAGACGAGAAACGTCGCCGCGTACGGGCGGACGCCGCCGTGCGCGGCCAGGCCGTTGGCGATCGCGCCCATCGCGTGCTCGCGCACGCCGAAGTGGATGTTGCGCCCGGCGTAGCTCCACGGGCCGCCCGAGGTCCCCTGGGCGCCCTCGTGCGGGACCTCCGGGCTCTCGAAGTCGCCCTGGCCCGCAAGCTGCGTGTGCGTCGACGGATCGAGGTCGCCGGATCCCCCGATCAGCGTGGGGAGGTCCGCGGCGAGCGCGTTCATGATCTTGCCGGACGCCTCCCGGGTCGCGATCGGCTTGTCGGAGGCGTCGAAGGTCGGCAGATTGGCCTCCCACCCCGGCGGCAGCTCTCCCGCGACGGCCCGCTCGAACGCCCGGGCGAGGTCGGGGAACGCCGCCCGGTACGCCTCGACCCGCTCGCGCCACTCCATCTCGAGCGCCTGCCCCCGCGGCACCGCGTTCCGGAACTCCCGCAGCGCCTCCTCGGGGACGTAGAACGTTCTGTCCTCCGGCCACCCGAGGTTCCGCTTCGTGGCCCGCACCTCGTCCTCGCCGAGCGGCTCCCCGTGCGCTTTGTACGTGTCCTGCCTGTGGGGGCTCCCGTAGCCGATGTGCGTCCGCACGATGACGAGCGACGGCCGGTCCTCCTGCGCGCGCGCCTGCGCGAGCGCCCGATCGATCGCCTCGATGTCGTTGCCGTCGCCGACGTGCTGGACGTGCCAGCCGTACGCCTCGAAGCGTCGTCCCACGTCCTCGGTGAACGTCACGGAGGTGCTGCCGGCGAGGCTGACCAGGTTGGCGTCGTACAGCACGACCAGCCGGCCCAGCCGGAGATGGCCGGCGAGCGAGGCGGCCTCGGACGCGACACCCTCCATCATGTCGCCGTCGCTCGCGATCGCATAGGTGCGGTGGTCCACGATCGTATGGCCGGGCCGGTTGAACTGCGCGGCCAGCCACCGCTCCGCGATCGCCATGCCCACGACGTTCCCGATGCCCTGCCCCAGCGGGCCCGTGCTGACCTCCACGCCCGGGGCGCAGTGCCGCTCCGGGTGGCCCGGCGTCCGGCTCTCCCACTGCCGGAACTGCTGCAGGTCCTCCATCGTGACATCGTAGCCGGTGAGGTACAGCAGGCTGTACAGCAGCATGCTGCCGTGCCCCGCGGAGAGGACGAACCGGTCGCGATCGGGCCAGTCGGGGGCGCGCGGGTTGTAGCGCAGGTGGCGCATCCACAAGACGTAGGCCATCGGGGCGGCGCCCATCGGCATCCCCGGATGGCCGGAGCGCGCCTTTTGGACGGCGTCCATCGCGAGCGTGCGGATCGTATTGATGCAGAGGTCGTCGATATCCGCCTGCGTCCTGACCGCCATGCCTCTCCTCGCTCCTTCGGCGCGATCCTCGTAGCCTACCTTAGTAATTTTACCGACCCGGACGGGGCAGTGTCACCCGGCGCCCTCCCCCCACAACAGCGCCGCCGCGCGCTCCGCTATTCCCGCGGCCCGATCGGGGTGCCGGCCGCGCGCGGCTACGGCGCGACGTCGCCCTGGAGCGGCAGGAGCGCCTCCTCCACGCGCCGCTGGCGCGCGGCGGCCGCGAGGTGGCGGGCGTGGCGCTGGGGATCGGGCCGGAAGGTGGCACCCAGCGGCGCGGGCACCGCCTCGGCGCGGACCGCGCCCAGCACCTCGAGCGCCGCCAGGGCGGCCCCACGGCTGCTGCCCTCCGGCTCGCCCGAGGCGACGACCTCGTGCCCGAGCGCATCGGCCAGGATCTGCGTCCACGCGCGCGAATGGCGCAGCGCGCCGCCGCTCGCGACGATCTCCGCGACGCCGGGGACCGCGCCGCGCAGCAGCTCCCAGATCAGCCGGATCCTGTAGGCGACCGCCTCGAGAGCCGCCTGCAGCACGTCGAGCGGCTCGGTCGCGAGCGTCATCCCCACCACGGCGCCACGCGCCGCCACCGGCCAGTCCGGGCTCCGCTCGCCGGCGAGAAAGGGAAGGACCACGAGCCCGTGCGCGGCAGGAGGCCGCCGCGCGAGCGCCTCCTCGACCTCGTCGGGGGGGCCCAGCGCCACCTGCCCCTGCACCCAGCGGTAGACGTTGCCGCCGTTGCTCACCGCGCCGCCCACCAGGACCCGCGCGCGGTCCAGGCGGTAGAGCCACAGGCCCCGCGGCAGCGGCTCCCGCCACGGCGCCGCGGTGCGGTCCGCCGGCGCGCGGCACAGCACTCGAAGCGCCGCGGACGTCCCGATCGCGAGCGCCGCGCGCGAGGAGGAAACGCAGCCGGTCCCGAGGTTGCCGAGAGCGCCATCGCCGGCGGCGGGGAGCCAGGGGATCGCCCGCAGCGCGGGCCAGCGCGAGGCGAACGGAGCAGCGAGGCCCGACAGCGGCGTGTCGAGATCCCCGAGCGTCCCCAGGTGATCCGGCGTGAGGCCGAGGATGTCCAGCAGCTCCGCGTCCCACTCGCACCGGCGCTGATCCAGCAGCCCGGTGCCGGAGGCCATCGAGAGGCTGCAGACGGCGCGCCCGAGGCAGCGGAGGGCCACGTACTCCCCGATGCTGACCCAGCGGCGGACGCGCCGATACACGTCCGGCGCGGTCGCGCGCAGCCAGAACAGCCGGGCCGCCGGATAGCTGGAGTGCAGGACACAGCCGGTCCGCCGCCGGACGGCCTCCTCGTCGAGCCGCTCCCGGAGCGCCCGCACGGCGGCGCCGCTGCACCGATCGGCCCAGGAGTACAGCGGCGTGAGCGGGCGGCCGTCCGCGCCGACCCCCATGATGCTGTGCCACAGCGTGGAGAGTCCGACGGCCCGGATCGCGGCGGCGGCCGCCCCCGCCGCAGCCAGCGATCGGTCGACGGCGTCGAGCGTCTGCCCGAGGAGCGCGTCGGGATCCGCCTCCACTCCCCCGTCCGCGCTCCGCCGCCACTCCCATGGGGACCGGCTTTCCGTGCCCTCGACCTCCCGCGCCGCGGCATCGTACACGATCGCGCGCGCCGAGGAGCTGCCCAGGTCGAGCGCGAGCACGAGCGGCGGTTCGGCCGCCCGCGGGGACACCGTCGACACCGTGCTCTCCTTTCGCGATGGGGCGGGCAAGGAGCAGGCTGGCAGGAGGTTCCCTGCCCGCGCGCCAACACCTCCCTACCGCTTCGAGATTTCACGAGCCAGGGCGCATCCCTCAGGAGGCGATCGATGGATCGTGACCGGCCGGTCGTTGCATGGACCCGCGCGCTGCTTGCGCTCCCGGCGGAGAGCGGCGCGCAGCTTGCCGAGGAGTGGGCCATCGTGCGCCGCCGGATCGAAGCCGTGCACGACGTCCCGGTCGCCTTCGAGGTCGAGCCGGCGGGAGCGCCACGGCTCCAGGGCGCCGCTGCCTGAGCGCGCCTGCGGCGCGGATCGGGGAGCGCCTCGATGACCGAGCCCTATGACCTGTCCCTCGGCGCAGCGGCGGCCGCGATCCGGGAGCAGCGGCTCTCCCCGTCCGAGCTGCTCGACTCCGTCCTCGGCCGGATCGAGCGCGTGGAGCCCCGGGTGCTCGCGTGGGCCCGCCTCCTGCGAGAGGAGGCGCGCCGGGAGGCGAGACGCCTCGGCGAGCTCCTGGCATCCGGGGAGGTCCTGGGCCCGCTGCACGGGATCCCGATCGGCGTCAAGGACATCTTCTACACCGCAGGCGTGGAGACGTCGTGCGGGTCTCGCATCATGGCCGGGTTCGTCCCCGCGTACGACGCGACGGCGGTGACCCGCCTGCGGAGGGCCGGCGCGATCATCCTCGGGAAGACCCACACCACGGAGTTCGCATCCTTCGATCCGTCGCCCGCCCGCAACCCGTGGGCGCTCGATCACACACCGGGCGGGTCCAGCAGCGGCTCGGGGGCCGCGCTGGCGGCGCGGATGTGCCACGGCGCGCTCGGATCTCAAACGTCCGGGTCGATCGTGCGGCCGGCCGCGTTCTGCGGGGTCGTCGGGCTCAAGCCGACGTTCGGCCGCGTCAGCCGGCACGGCGTCCATCCGCTTGCCTGGACGCTGGACCATCCGGGGCCGATGACGCGGACCGTGCGCGACGCGGCGCTGCTGCTGGAGGTGCTCGCGGGCCCGGACCCGCACGACGCCGCGACGCTTGGGGCCCCGCCGGCCGCGCGGTACGTTGCGGCCGTGGACGCGATCGAGGCCTCGTCGCGCCCGCTCCGCGGCCTGCGCGTCGGCGTCCCGGACCGGTACTTCACCGACGGCATCGACCCGGAGGCCGCGCGCGCCTACCGCGCGGCGGTCGACGACCTGGCCCGCCTCGGCTCCGAGGTCCGTGACGTCGTGCTGCCCCCGACGTTCGAAGCCGGAATGGACGCCCACGAGATCATCCACAACGCGGAAGCAGCGGCCGTTCACGTCGACCGGTATCGCGCGCGCGCGGCCGACTACGGGGAGAAGCTGCGGGCGATCATCGAGACCGGCCTCATGATCCCCGCGCCGACGTACGTGCGGGCGCAACAGATCCGCACGGTGCTGATCGGGGCGATGCGGGCGCTCCTCGAGGACACCGACGTGCTCGCGACGCCCGCCGCCCCGGGGCCCGCGCCGCAGGGGCTCGTGTCCACCGGATCGCCGGTCTACAACCGACCGTTCAGCTTCCTCGGGTTCCCGAGCCTGACCGTCCCCTGCGGCCGGACGGTCTCCGGGCTCCCGCTCGGCCTGCAGCTCGCCGGCCGGCCGTTCGACGAGGTCACGATCCTGCGCGCCGCCGCGGCCTACGAAGCCGCGACGCCGTGGGTGCACGAGGCTCCACCGCTGTAGCGTAGTGCCTCCCTGCGGCGGGGCCGCGTGATCTCGCCTGGGCTCGACACCCGTGCCCTCCTGGGCCTCGTCGTCTTTCTCGCGGTGATGGCGCTCGCGATCTTCCGGCCGCGCGGCCTCAACGAGGCCTGGCCCGCGGTCGCGGGCGCATGCGCCCTGGTTGCGCTCGGGCTGCTCCGGCCCGCCGATCTCCTCGGCGCCGCGCGCGCGACGGCGGGCGTCCTGCTCTTCCTGCTCGGGATGATGATGCTCTCCACGGTCCTGGAGATGGCCGGCGTGTTCACGTGGGCGGCCTCCTACGCGACGCGCGCCAGCGGCGGCCGCTGCCGCCGCCTGCTCCTCAACGTCTTTGCCCTCGGCGCCCTCGTCACCGCGCTGCTCTCGCTGGACGTCACCGTGATCGTCCTCACGCCGATCGTGTACGCGACCGTGGTGGCGCTGCGGATCGATCCGCTGCCCTACCTGTACGCCTGCACGTTCGTCGCCAACACCGGCTCGCTCGTGTTTCCGATGAGCAACCTCACCAACCTGCTCGTCGTCGACCGGCTCGCCCTGGGGTTCTGGCCGATGAGCGCACGCATGGTCCTCCCCAACGTCGTCGCCGTGGCCACCAACGCCGCGGTCTTCCTGTGGCTGTTCCGCGACCGGCTGCCCCGGCGCCTGCCCGACCCCCTGCCGGCCGCGGCGGGCGGGGTGTCGCGGACGCCCTTCTTCCGGATCTCCCTCGGCGTGTTCGGGGCCGTCCTGACCGGGCTCTTCTTGACGGGCTTGGCCGGGTGGCCGCTGTGGCCGGTGGCGCTCGCCGGCGGAGCCGCGCTGGCGTGCGCAGCGCACACGATCGGAAAGCGAGACCTCCGCGCGCTCGCGGCGGGGGTCTCGTGGCCGCTCTTCCCGTTTGTCTGGGGCATGACGGCGGTCGTGCGGGGGATCGCGCACGCCGGGCTGACCGCGGGGCTCGGGCGGCTCGTCCTCGGCCACGCCGCCGCGCCGGGCGGCGCGGTGATCCTGATCGGTACCGTCGCCGCGGCGGGCGCCAACGTGTTCAACAACATCCCGATGACGCTGCTGATGCTCACCGTGCTCGCCGCCGCCCCCGAAGGCGCGCGCGCGGACCTGGCCGCTGCAACGCTGGCCGGCGTGAACATCGGCCCGGCGCTCACGACCGTCGGATCGCTCGCGACGATGCTCTGGCTCGCGTTTGCCCGCCGGCAGGGGGTGGAGGTCCCGGCGCTGGAATACCTCCGCGTGAGCGTGGTGACCGTGCCGCTCGTGCTCGCGGCGGCGCTGGCGGCCATCGCGCTCCGGGCGACCCTCCGATGAGGCGCATCCTCGTCGCGCTCAGCGGCCTCATGCTCGCGGAGTTCCTCGACCGCGCGCTGGGACAGCTCCACTGGCAGGATGCGGAGCTGCACCTGCTGCACGTCGTCGACACGCGGCCCCTCGCCGAGTTCGGGCTCGCGGCCGGAGCGCTGCCCGCGCGCACCGGGCGGGCCGCGGAGCAGATGCGGGCGATGGGGGCGCTCGGCGGTGAGGCGGGCCGGCGCATGCTCGAGGAGGCCGAGGCGCTGGTCGCAGCCCGGCGTGCCGCCGGCGGCGCGATCCGGCGGCTGCAGCGCACCGGCGTGCCCGAGCACGAGATCGTCGCAGCCGCCTACGAGGTCGGCGCCGACCTCATCGTGCTGGGGGCGGCGGAAGAACCGGCGGGCCCGGCGCCTCCGGGCCCGGGGCCGCGGGCTCGGTTCCCGCACCGCCGCCTCACCCCGACCGTGCGCTTCGTCGTGGACCACGCGCCGTGCGACGTGTTGCTGCTCTACGCCGGACCCCGCGGCTGAGCGGCATGACGGAGGTCCGCGGCGGACACGGGAGGGCGTGGGGTCTGTTTGTCCTCGCGATCGTCCACTAACCCGGGATGCCTTGCAGTGCTCGCAGGTATCTGATCTGTCCTGCGTGGTAGACGTCGTGGGTCGTCGTCCGCACCAGCCGCAGCGCGAGCGGCTGAGTCGCTCCGCCCTTGTACCAGACGATCTCCTTCGAGAGGCCCGCGTCGTCGAGGGCCTGCGCCCGGGCGAGGAACTCGGCGGAGATCTCCAGCAGCGTTCGGCGATCCCTGTCCCAGTCGGCCTCGCCGCCGGTTGCCTCCTGCCAGTCCGCGGCCTCGAGCTGCCTCCCATCGGGCGGATCCCCGTCCCAGGCGTCGAGCACCCCGCGCTTCCAGAGGATCAGGTGACGCACGATCTGCCAGATGGAGTGCCGCTCCGGGGCAGGCTTCCACGCCGCCTGCGCGGCCCCAAGGCCCTCGAGCGCCTCTGTGAGCGATGGTTGCCATTGCCATTCCTCGGGCAGGAGGGCCGTGCGCAGATGGTCGACCACAAGCGCCCCGAGCGTCGGTGCAGCCCCTCCACTCATCGCATTCGCCTCCCGCTGACCCCGCCGCGAGCGCGGCGGGGAGACATTTGGACGCATCCGCCCGGCACCGGCGCGCGGTCGCAGCGCCGTACGGCGCCGCGCGGCGGCACAGACGCGCGCGGCCGGGGACGAGGGCGCACCCCGACAGGGCCCCGGGGCTAGCGCGGGCGGAGGACCGCCGCCTGGCTCCAGATCCGGAGCAGCACGACGATCATCGCGACGAGATCCGCGAGGTCCAGCGCCGGGCTCTTCAGCAGACGCGCGAGCATCGTCCCGGTCAGGACGATGACCGCCGACAGGAGCACCTTGGTCGCGAGCCCGGCGAGCGCCTCGAGCTCGCGACCAGGCCCGCTCGCGCCGGAGGGATGCGCCGGGCCGCGGGCCGCCTCCCCGGGCGCCAGCCCCGCGCGCGCCCGATCGTAGGCGCGCCGCAGCTCCGGATCCCCGAGCACGGTGTAGGCCTCGTTGATCAGCTTCGCGCGCTCCTCGTCGCCGCCGACGTCGGGATGGGCGCCCAGCTCTCCCATGAGCGTCCGGTACGCCTTCCTGATCATCTCCTGGGACGCCCGGGGATGCACCTGCAGGATCTCGTAGTAGTCGACCTCGGGACGGAATCGCATCGCGCCCTCATTGTAGCACGCGGCCGCCTCGGGACCGGGGCGCCGCGCCGGGCCGCCGGTTACGGTAGGAGCAGCAGGTACGGGTGCTCCAGGAGATGTTTGATCCGCTGCAGGAACTGCGCGGCGGGCGCGCCGTCGACGACCCGGTGGTCGAAGGTCAGCGATAGCACCATCGCCGGGCGGATCTCCACGCGGTCTCCCACGGCGAGCGGCTTCCGGTGCAGGCGCCCGACGCCGAGGATCGCCGCCTCCGGCGAGTTGAGGATCGGGGTGAACGCATCGACGTCGAACATGCCGAGGTTCGTGACCGTGAACGTGCCCCCCTGCATCTCGTCCGGCCGCAGCGCCATCGCCCGCGCGCGCCCGGAGAGGTCGCGCACGGCCGCCGAGATCTGCGCGAGCGTGGCACGGTCCGCATGACGGACGACCGGGACCAGGAGCCCCTGGTCGAGCGCGACGGCCACGCCGATGTGCACCTCGGGGAGGCGGCGGACGCCCTCCCCCTCCCACCGCGCGTTCATCCCCGGGTGCTCGCGCAGCGCGATCGCCGTGGCCCGCACAACGAGATCGGTGTAGCTGAGGTGGACGCCCTCGCGCCGCTCGAGCTCCGGGCCGACCTCGTCGCGCAGCCGCACCGCCTCCGCCATGTCGACCTCGGTCGTGAGCGTGAGCTGGGCGGTGGTGCGCACGCTCTCCATCATCCGCCGGGCGATGATCGCGCGCATCCGGGAGGCCACGGGCGGGGGCGCCGCCGCGACCGGCTTCGCGGCGGGTGCGATCGCGGCGCGCGCGGCCAGCGCCTGCTGCACGTCCCGCTCGATGATGCGCCCGCCCGGCCCGCTGCCCGCGAGCGCGCGGATATCGACCCCATGCGAGGCGGCGAGCGCCCGTGCCCGCGGGGAGATCTTGATCCGGGGGGCCGCGCCCGCCGCACCCGGTGCGGCGGGCGCCGGCCCCGCGGCGGCAGGGCGGGCGGGGGGCGGGCCCGTGCGGCCGGCGGCCGCATCGGCGGGGGCGGCGCCCGCCGTCGGTGCGCTCCGCGCCTGCTCCGGCTCACCGATCAGCGCGATCGGCGCGGCCACCGGCACGGTCCCGCCCTCGGGCACGAGGATCCGGAGCAGGACGCCCGAGGCCGGCGCCTCCACCTCTACGGTCGCCTTGTCGGTCATGACCTCGAAGAGGGGCTCCCCTTTGACCACGCGGGCGCCTTCCGCCACGAGCCAGCGGACAATCGTGCCCTCTTCCTGGGTGAGGCCGAGTTGCGGCAGGATGACCTCAGTTGCCACCACGGCATCTCCCTGACCGGCAGACACGGGGGCGGGGTCTGCCCGCCGCTCCCGGGCGGCAGCGTCGCCTTGCCACCGGAGGGGGAAGGCGACGCTGCCACGACATGGCGCCAACGGAACGCTAAGCCACGAGCTGGCGCGCGGCGACGACGATGTCGTCCGCCTGCGGCAGCGCGGCCATCTCCAGCGCGCCGTTGTAGGGGATCGGCACGTTCCTGCCGCACAGCCGCACCGGCGGCGCGTCGAGCCAATCGAACGCCGCCGCGACGACCTGCGCGATGATCTCGCCGGCGACCCCTCCCCGCTCGTACGCCTCGTGCGTGACGAGCAGCCGCCCCGTCTTCCGGACCGAGGCGAGGATCGTCTCGATGTCGAGCGGCACGAGCGTGCGGGGATCCACGACCTCCAGCTCGATCCCCTCCCGCGCGAGCGTCTCCGCGGCCGCGAGCGCCTTGTGGACCATCGTGTGGATCCCCACGCACGTCACATGGCGGCCGGCGCGCTTGATGTCCGCGGCGCCGAACGGCACGGCGTGCTCCCCGGCCGGCACGGGCCCCTTCGTGTTGTACAGCAGCTTGTGCTCGAGGAACACGACCGGGTTGTCGTCGCGGATCGCGGTGACGAGCAGCCCCTTGGCGTCTGCCGGCGTGCTGGGGGTGACGACCTTGAGGCCCGGGATGTGGCAGAACCACGCTTCGAGCGACTGCGAGTGCTGCGCCGCGTTCCCCCGGCCGGCGCCCTCCTGCGCCCGGAACACGACGGGGACCCGCGCCTTCCCGCCGAACATGTACCGGATCTTGGCCGCCTGGTTGACGATCGGCTCCATCGCGAGCGCCATGAAGTCCGCGTACATGAACTCCACGACCGGCCGGGCGCCGGCCATCGCCGCGCCCACGCCGAGCGCGGCGATAGCCTCCTCGGAGATCGGCGTGTCCCGCACGCGCTCCGGCCCGAACTCCTCGACGAGGCCGCGCGTCACCCCGAAGACCCCGCCGCCGCCTCAGACGGCGACGTCCTCGCCCATCACAAACACCCGCGGATCGCGCCGCATCTCCTCCCGGAGCGCCTCGTTGAGGGCTTCGGCGTAGGTGAGCACGCGCGTCCCGGCCGGGGCCGCGGGAGGTGTTGCGATCCCCGGATGGCTCATGCGTACACGTCCTCCTCGAGCGCGCTCGCCTCCGGCTCCGGGCTCGCCTTGGCGAACGCGACCGCCTCCTCGATCTCCCGCTCCACCTCGGCCCCCAGCGCGTCCGCCTCCGCCGGCGTGAGGATCCGCTGCGCGACGAGCACCCGCCGGAACCGCTCGATCGGGTCGCGCGCCCGCCACCGCTCGACCTCCGCCTTGTCCCGGTAGTTCAGCGGATCGCCCACGTGGTGCCCCATGAACCGGTACGTGACGCACACGACGAGCGACGGGCCGTCACCGGCGCGGGCCCGCGCCACGGCGGCGCCGACCGCCCGGTACACGTCCAGGACGTCCATCCCGTCGCAGCTTGCGCCCGGGAAGCCGTACGCGGCGGCGCGCACCGCCGGGTCGGGGACCGAGGTAAACGCATCCGCGCGCGCGGACATCGCGTACTGGTTGTTCTCGCAGACGTAGACGACCGGGAGCTTCCAGATCGCGGCGAGGTTCGCGGCTTCGTGCAGGATCCCCTGGTTGAGCGCGCCGTCCCCGAAGAAGCACAGGCTCACGTCGTCGCGCCGGGCGAGCCGGGCCGCGAGCGCCGCCCCGGTGGCCAGCCCGATGCCGCCGCCCACGATTCCGTTCGCGCCGAGGATGCCGGCGTCCACGTCCGCGATGTGCATCGACCCGCCCTTGCCCTTGCAATAGCCGGTCGCCCGTCCGAGCAGCTCGGCCATCATCAGGCGCGGGTCCCCGCCCTTCGCTAGGCAGTGGCCGTGGCCGCGGTGCGTGCTCGTGATCCGATCCTGAGGCCGCAGCGTCGCGCACGCCCCCACCGCGACGGCCTCCATCCCGATGTACGGGTGGGTCGTCCCCCGCATCGCCCCCTCGCGGTACAGCTCCAGGGCGCGCTGGTCGAACCGGCGGATCCGCAGCATCATGCGCAGCATCCCCACGAGCTGCGCCGGGCTCAGCTCCGCCGGGATCTCCGCCACCGTGCCGCTCGTGCTGCTCATCGCTGGTCTCCTTCCTCTTCCAGCCCCACGGAGAACGGCCGCTCGAGGAGCGACTGCGGGAACGCCTGGAACGCGAGGTGCGTGTTGGTCCGGACGATCCCCGGGATCTCCACCATCCTTCCGGTCACGAGCTCGGCCAGGTCCGCGTAGTCCTTGAGCCGGAGGATCGCGATGATGTCCCACTCGCCGGTCACGGAGTACACCTCCTCGACCCCGGGGATCTCCGCGATCCGGCGCGCCACCTCCTGGATCCGGCGACGCTCTGCCTGGACCATCACGAACGCGGTGAACATCGCTCCGCCTCCTCCGCTTCACCCCGCGCCCGCGAGGTGCCGGGCGACCTCCAGGTAGACGGCGGTCTGCACGACCAGGTCGCGCAGCGCGACGGACTCGTTCGGGCCGTGCGCGCGGTGGTGGGACGCATCGCTGTCCGGGTGGCCGGGCGCGAACCCGTACGCGCGGGCCCCGAGCTCCCGCACGAACCGCGAGTCGGTGAACCCCCCGCTGATGCTCGGCACCACGTCGATCGGCCGGTCGAGCACGCGGCGCATCACGTCGGTGAGCATCCCGACGAGATCGTCCGGCGCCGCGGACGTGTTCGCCACCGCGGTCTGCTCGATCGAGAGGTCCGCCCCCTCCAGCAGCCGGCGGGCGTGCGCCTCGACGTAGGCCGGCCCCTGGTGCGGCAGCGCGCGGACGTCGCAGGTCAGGTGGCACACATCGGGCACGCTGTTCGACTTGACGCCGCCGGCGATCAGCGTCGGCGTGACGAGCATCCGGGAGACCTGCCGGAGATGGTCGGCCAGGCGCGGGGAGGTCCGGCCGAGGCGCTCGATCACGGCGTCCACGTTCGCCGGGGTGACCGGTCCGGTGACGCGCCCGAGCGGCCCGAAGATCGGCCCGCGCGTATCGCGCTCGGGCTCGTATGCCTGGAGCCGCGCGAGCGCGGCGGCGGCCTTGTAGAAGGCGTTCTCCCCCTGCCACGGCCGGGCGGCGTGGGCGCCGCGGCCGTGGAACGTCGCCCGCACTTCGTACCGGGCCTTCTCGCCCACCCCCAGCAGGCACCACTCGCGGCCGTCCAGGTGCACGAACGAGCCGCCGCCTTCATTGAGACAGACCTCCGCGCGCAGCCGGTCGGGCTGATCGCGCGCCACCCACCCGGCCCCGTAGGCGCCCCCCGCCTCCTCGTCCGCCACGCACACGAACCCGACGGCGTGGGCGAGCGGCACCCGGAGGCGGCGCAACAGGATCAGCGCCATCGCCTGCGCCGCGACGGTGCCCTTCATGTCCGCGGCCCCGCGCCCGTGCAGGTACCCGTCCTCGATCACGCCGGCAAACGGCGGGTGGCTCCACTGGGACGCGTCTCCGGCCGGGACGACGTCGGTGTGCGAGAGCAGCACGAGCGCGGTCTTCCCGCTGCGCCCGGGCAGCCTGGCAAAGACGTTCCCGCGCTCGGGCACCCGGCCGCGGACTTCGGCGTCGATCCCCTCGGCCAGCAGCCGCTGCCGGAGGAGCGTCGCGGCCTCCGTCTCGTTGCCGGTGGGCATCCGGCCCGTGTTCGTGGTGTCGATCCGGACGAGATCGCGCGCCAGGGCCGCGATCTCGTCCTCGTGCTGCTCGGCGATGCGGCGAAGCTCAAGGGTGGCCATCGATCGCCTCCACGCGATCCGCCCGAGGCGCGTAGACGCGCGGGGCGGCCCGCATCCTTCGGGAGGTAGCCTTCCAGCCGCCGCGGCCCGCTTCCTCTCGGGGGCCCGCCGCGCTCACGCCGCGGCAGACGGAGCGGCCGGCTCGTCACGGTCGCCGCGCCGCCACAGAAACCGGGAGAGGAGCACGAGCAACGGGATCGCGTACATCATCTGTCCCATCACCCACATCAGCGCGCCGCCCAAGCGGAGGTCCTCGAGCGCCCCCAGCCCCCAGAGGCGCGGCACGGCGGCGTACGGCGCGTAGAGCGGGTGCCCGGCGAACGCGAGGGCGAACCCGAGGATGAAGTTCACGACATCGGAGGCAAGCAGCATCACGAGGCGCACGCCGAGCGCCGCATGCAGCCGCGGCGAGGGCGAGACGATCACCCCCCAGAACAGGAGGCCGGACAGGCCGAAGCTCGCGTGCTCGACGGCGTGGACGAGCGGATCCCGCAGCGTCGCATCGTAGGCCGCGGGAAGATGCCAGAGGAGGAGCACCCCGTTGTAGACGGACGTGGCCACGACCGGCGACCACAGGATCTGGTAGGCCCGGCGCAGCACGGGCCGCCGGTACACCCAGCCCAGAGCCGTAGCCGGCACGCCGAGCGCAAGCAGCGGCGGCGCCACGATCATGAGCAGCATATGCTGGAACATGTGCAGCGTGAACAGGTAGGCGGCCCCCGCGTCGACCGGCGAGAGGAGGGCGAGGACGAGCGCCGCGTATCCGGTCCAGAAGCACAGCGGCTGCCGGCCCCTCGCGGGCGCGCGGCGCAGCAGCCACCGGTACGCGAGCCCCAGGACCAGGAGGCCCGCCACGATCGGTGGATCCCAGGACCAGTCGGTCCACCTGAGCGTCGCTACCATGACCGCGCCATCACCCGTCCCAGTGCTATGGCAACTCCGCGTGATCAGCGGACGTGCTCGGGCACCAAGGCCCCGGGCAGCATGAGTCCCCCGGCGATATGCGACAACTGATCAACCGGATCCCCTATAGAAGCGTTCATCCTTTGGTGCAGCGTCGGCCACTTTCGGCGAGGGGACGCGGCGGGCCTGCCGTGCGCGCCCTCCCGGGATCCCCAACCGAACCGGCCTGCCCCCGCGATTCGTTGGGGCGGGACGCCGTTCCTCGACCGGACGCGCGGGGCACCCCCGCGGCCGATCCGTCTCTCTACAACGGTCGTCAGGCTTCGGAGACCATGCACTGGGGCAGGGTTCCCTCCGATGGAGCCCAAGAGAAAGCCGTGGCGGCAGGGGCCTCCGCGGGACCAGGAGGCTTGCAGCGACGAGGCACGAGCGGCAAGTCGGCACCCAGGGGAGGTTCGCCGTGCAAGACGGGAACCGATCGCACGCTCACAGAGGCGCTCTCGCCGCCGTGATGCCGACCCCGTGCCAGCGGTGGCTGTTGCTCGCCCCGCTCGGGCTGGCCCTTCTGCCCGGGCTGATCGTGCCGGCGCTCCTCGGGCTGGCGTCCACCTTCACCGACTACGCCCCCGCCCGGCCCGGCGTGCACCCGGTGGGCCTCTCGAACTACGCGGCCGTGCTCGCGGATCCCCAGTTTCGAGCGGCGTTCCGCACCGTCGGTACCCTCGCGCTGGTCGCTGTCCCGGTGGAGCTCGCGATCGGCATCCTGCTGGCGTACGTGCTCCGTGAGCCCTTTCGCGGACGCGGCGCGGTGCGTGTGCTGCTCCTGGTGCCGTGGGCGGTGAGCCCGATCGCCGCCGGCGTCATGTGGCACTTCCTGTACGACGGGACGAAGGGGTTGCCCAGCTACTGGCTGGCGCTCCTCCGGCTCCCCACCCTGCCCTCGCCGCTCGGACTGCCGGGGCACGCCCTGCCGGCCGTCGTCGCGGTGGACGTCTGGAGAAAGGCGCCCCTTGCGGGCTTCCTGCTGCTGCCGGGCCTCCTGACGCTCCCGCCGGAGCTCTGGGAGCAGGCCACGCTGGACGGCATCGCCCCGCTCGGGAGGCTCCGCCATCTCGTCGTGCCCCGGCTGCACCCCATGCTCCTCATGACGGCCCTGCTGCTGGTGGCCGACACGCTGGTGAGCTTCGAGAGCATCCTCATGCTGACCGGGGGCGGTCCGGGGTCGGAGACGCTGACCCCGGCTCTCTACAGCTACCAGCAGGCGTTTCTGGCGTCCAACTGGCCGGCGGGGGTCACCGCGGCCTGGCTCACCGCCGGCATGGTCTTCCTCGTGGGCGGCGCCTATCTCCTCGCGATCAGGAGGTCGGTGGAGCTCGAGCCCGGCGCCGCCGACGGGTCGGGAACTGCGCCGCCGGGCCGCCGCGGCGGCCCGGTGCGGCTCATCGTGCTCACCCCCTCCGTGCTCGCGATCGTCCTGCCGCTCCTCTGGACGGCGCTGGCGTCGGTCGGGGTCGTGCCCGACGACGCGCGCCAGCCGCCCGCGTGGACGTGGCCGCCATCGCTGGGGGGCTACACCGAGGTCGTCGTCGCGGAGCCGGCATTTCCGCGTGAGCTTGCGACGACCGTCGCCCTGTCGACGACTGCCACCGTGCTCACCGCGGCCATTGCCTTCCTCGCCTCGTACAGCCTGTCGCGGTGGCGCGCGCGCGGCATGCCCATGCTCGTCCAGGGCTTCCTGGTGCTCGCGACCCTGCCCGTGATGGCGTACGTGGTCCCGCTCGGCGATCTCGCGCGCCGGCTGCACCTACACGATACCTTTGGCGGCGTCGCGCTGGCATCCGTGGCCGTGTACGCGCCGCTTGCCGTGTTCATCCTATGGGGCTATCTGAGCCAGATCCCCGTGGAACTGGAGGAGGTCGCCCGCCTCGACGGGGCGTCGGTTCCCCAGGTGCTTCGAGCCATCGTGGCGCCGGCGGCTGCCCCGGGGCTGGCAGCGACGTCGGTGCTCGTGTTCATCCTCAACTGGAATCTGTTCCTGGTGCCGCTCGCGCTGGCCCTCCCCCGCATCCGGACGATCCCGGTCGCGGTGAGCGACTTCTTTCTCTTCGAGCGCGACCTCGACTGGCCGACGGCGGCGGCGGCGCTCGTCGCCTCCCTCGCCCCCGTCGTCGTCCTCGTCGCCGCAGCGTACCGTGCGCTCGAGCATTTCCGCCTGGGGCCGTCCCGCGGGACGGCCCTGCGCACGTGAGGCCCCCGGCATCCCGATGAGCAGCCCGCAGGCGCCGTGCGGGCGGCCCGCCCTGATCGCTCGTGGGGGCGAACGACGATGCAAAATGGTGCGCGGGGCGCGCGGCAGCCCGCCTGCCGGCCCGGTCAGTGGGGCTCCTTCGATGTCGCGCACCGATCGCAGCATCCGTGGACCGTCAGGAGGGTTTCCAACAGTTTGCCGATTTGGACATAAATGATGGCAAACGTGTATTCGTGTATGCTATCATCGAGTCGTGAAACTGGCAGCGTGGGCCAGACAAGCTGGCATCCATCCCAAGACGGCCTACCGGTGGTT
>JAJPJJ010000119.1 GCA_021324295.1 Bacillota bacterium | reverse complement strand
GCCGCGCGGCCTCATCCTCGTCACGGGCCCCACCGGCTCCGGCAAGTCCACCACGCTGGCCGCGATGATCAACCATCGGAGCCGCCACATGCCGGGGCACATCGTCACGATCGAAGACCCGATCGAGTTCGTCCACGGCCGCCAGCGCAGCCTCGTGAGCCAGCGGGAGGTCGGCACGGATTGCGGTTCGTTTGCCGACGCGCTGCGCGACGCGCTGCGCCAGACCCCTGATGTGATCCTCATCGGGGAGATCCGGGACGTCGAGACCGCGGATGTGGCGCTGCAGCTCGCCGAGACCGGGCACCTCGTGCTGAGCACCCTCCACTCCGTCAACGCGAGCCAGACGATCGAGCGCCTCCTGCACCTCTTTCCCGCGGAGAGCCATCCGACGGTCCAGCAGCACCTCTCGTTGAACCTCCTCGCGGTGCTCTCGCAGCGCCTCGTCCCGCGGCGAGACGAGCAGGGGTCCGTCCTGGCCCTCGAGCTGCTGCTGGCGAGCCCCCGGATCCGCGAGCTCATCAAGCAGGGCAACATCAAGAGCATCCGGGACGCCGTGCAGGCGGGCACGCAGGAGGGGATGCAGACGTTCGACCAGGCCCTGTACGCGCTCATCAAGGCGGACATCGTGGAGGCGGACACCGGACTGCAGTACGCCGACAGCCCGACGGACCTCAAGCTCCGCCTCCGCGGGCTGAGCTGACCAGACGACCGCGACGGCGCGCGGCCGCCGCGGGGAGGGGCGGCCCTGAGTGACGGACCGACCGTCCAACCCGGAGCACTATACCCTGCTGGACCTGTTCCGCACGATGGTCGAGGAGGATGCCTCCGACCTGTTCGTCAAGGCCGGGGTCCGTCCCATGTTTCGCATCGCGGGCAGGCTGCGCCCGTCCGAGTTCGCGCCGCCGTCGCCTCAGGAGGCGGAAGCGCTCGCCGACGGGATCCTCAGCGAGAAGGAGCGGCAGACGCTGCGGCAGGCCGGGCACGCCGACTTCGCCTACTGGGAAGCGGGCCTCGGGCGCTTCCGGGTGAACGTCTACCGGCAGCGGGGGGCGATCGCGCTCGTGGCCCGGCGGGTGAAGCAGGCGATCCCGTCGTTCGCGGCGCTCCACCTGCCCGACGCGGTCGCCGACCTCGCGCTCGCGCCCCGGGGGCTCGTGCTCGTGACCGGGCCGACCGGCTCGGGGAAGTCGACGACGCTCGCCGCCATGGTGGACTATCGCAACCGGCACGCCCCGGGGCACATCATCACCATCGAAGACCCGATCGAGTATCTCCACGAGGACCGGCCGCACAGCTTCGTCAGCCAGCGCGAGGTGGGGACCGACACGGAGTCCTTCGCCGCGGCCCTCCACGACGCGCTGCGGCAGTCTCCCGATGTGCTGCTCATCGGCGAGATGCGCGACGCCGACAGCGTGACCTCCGCGGTGTACTTCGCGGAAACCGGCCACCTCGTGCTGAGCAGCCTGCACTCCATCAACGCGAGCCAGGCGCTCGACCGGATCATCCACTTCTTCCCGCAGCACGCGCACGACGAGATCCGGATCCAGCTCTCCGTGACGCTGGCCGGGATCGTCGCCCAGCGGCTGGTCCCGCGCGCGGACGGCGCGGGGCTCGTGCCGGCGGTCGAGGTCCTGCTCGCGACGCAGCGGGTGCGTGAGGCGGTGCGGAAGGGCGAGTTCCTCCGGCTTCCGCAGATCATGGCCGAAGGCCAGGCCGAGGGCATGCAGACGTTCGACGACTCGCTCTTCGCCCTCTGCGGGGAGGGACTCGTGGCCCGGGAGACCGCGGTGGAGGCGGCGGACCGTCCCAACGATCTGCGCATGCGGCTCCACGGCATCCGATCCAGGGACGTGGGGGTCGCCGATTCCGCGGTGTAGCGCGCCGACGGGCGTTCGCGTTGACACTCCTACCGGTGGATGCTATCCTTGGTCGTGTGTTCGTGACGCCCGCTCGTGGGCGCATGGGACAGACGTGGCAAGGGGGATCCCGCGGTGGGCGACGATGAGGACGTCATCAAGCTGCTGGACGAGGAAGGCGCCGAGCACGAGTTCAGCGTCGTCGATGTGCTCGAGGTCGACCAGCGGCGCTACGCGATCCTGCAGCCGCTCGAAGGCACGGACGAGCCGGACACCGCCGTGATCTTTCGGATGGAGGACGACACGCTCGTCACCATCGAAGACGACGCCGAGTTCGAGCGGGTACGGCGGGCGTTCGAGGCGGAGGACGCCGAGCCGGACGAGGCGCGCGAGGCTCCCGCGGAAGAGCAGGGAACGCCCCCCCACTGAGGGCCAAGCCGGCGCGGTGCCGGGCGGGCGTGCTGACTCGCAGCCCCCAAGGGGGGTGCCGGGGTGAGGCTGCTCCGGCCGGCATCGCAGGTGGACAGCATCTACGCGGTCGACCCCGGCGCGCTGGGCGCGCGGGGGATCCGCGGCGTGATCCTCGACCTCGACAACACGATCGTGCCCTGGGGGCACTGGCATGCGGCCCCGGAGCTGCCGGTGTGGATCGCCGCGGCCCGGGACGCGGGACTCCGCCTGTGCATCGTCAGCAACAACGCCGGACCGCGCGTTCGGCACCTCGCGGGCGTGCTCGGGCTGCCCGTGGTGGCCGGCGCCCTCAAGCCCCGCCGGGCCGCGCTGCGGCGCGCGCTGCGGCTGTTGGGCACGACGCCCCTGACGACCGCGTTGATCGGAGACCAGCTCTTCACCGATATCCTGGGCGGCAACCGGCTCGGGCTGCACACGATCCTGGTCCGGCCGCAGAGCGGGAGGGACTTTCCGCTGACCCGCCTCGTCCGGCTGGCCGAGCGCCTCCTGCTGCGGCCGCGCCCGTGATCGCCGCCCGCCTCGACCGCGCCCGGCGGTACCTCGCATCCGCCGGCCTCGACGCGCTCTTGGTGATGCGGGCGGAGAACCGGCGGTACGTCACCGGATTCACCGGCTCCGCGGGGCTGGCCCTCGTCACCGCGCGCGATGCGCTGCTCGCGGTCGACTTCCGGTACTACGAGCAGGCCGCCGCGGAGGCGCCCGCGTGCGAGGTGCTGCGGGGCGGGTCGGATCCCGCGGCGGCGCTCGCCGAGGCCGTGCGCTCCCGCGACCTGCGCCGCATCGGGTTCGAGTCGGAGTTCGTGCCCTACGCGCAGGTGGAGCGGCTGCGCGAGAAGCTCGGCCCGGCGGAGCTCGTGCCGATGGGGGACGTGGACCGCCTCCGGTGGGTCAAGGACGCCGGGGAGATCGCGGCGCTCGAACGGGCCGCCGGGATCTCGGACGCGGCGTTCGCGCGCATCCTCGAGGTGCTGCGCCCCGGGATGACCGAGCGCGACGCCGCCCTGGAGCTCGAGGTCGCCATGCGCCGCGGCGGGGCGGAGCGGCTGTCCTTCGAGAGCGTGCTGGCGAGCGGGCCGCGCTCCGCGCTCCCCCACGGCCGCGCCACCGCGCGGGTGATGGAGGCCGGGGACTTGGTGACGCTCGACTTCGGCGCCGTCTACGACGGGTACGGCTCGGACTGCACGCGCACGGTGGTGCTGGGCTCGCCGGACGACCGCCAGCGCCGCCTCTACGAGGTGGTCCTGGAGGCCCAGCGGCGCGCGCTCGACGCGCTCCGGCCCGGCGTGCCGTGCCGCGACGTCGACGCGGCGGCGCGGTCCGTGATCGCGTCTGCCGGCTTCGGCGACGCCTTCGGCCACGCGCTCGGGCACGGGATCGGCCTCGACGTGCACGAGGGGCCGCCGCTGTCCCCGCGCAACGAGGCGCCGCTCGAGCCCGGGATGGTCCTGACCGTGGAGCCGGGCATCTACCTGCCCGGGTGGGGAGGCGTGCGGATCGAGGACGACGTGGTGGTGACGGAGGACGGGTGCCGCATCCTCACGCGCGCGCGCAAGGACCTGATCGCCCTGCCCGCCTGAGCACGCCGTCGGGGCGACCGCGGGCCTCGGCCCCGCCGGTCGAATCCGCTCGTCGATAGCGGGCGCGGGCGAGACCCCGCACGACGCCGTGCCCGCTCCGTCGCGTCTGCCATGCTCCACGCCTTGACATCGGCGGCGGAGGCCCGATACACTTCTCCTCGGGGTGGTGATGCACCGGTGATCTCCAGCAACGACTTCCGGCCCGGCGTCCATATCCTGCTGGACGGGGACCTGTACGCGATCGTCGAGTCCCAGCACGTCAAGGTGGGCCGCGGCCCCGCGTACGTGAAGGCGAAGGTGCGCAACACCAAGACCGGCGCCATCACCGAGCGGACGTTCCGGGCCGGCGAGCGCGTACCCCTCGTCTACCTCGAGAAGAAGACGATGCACTACCTCTACAGCACCGGCGACGAGTACGTCGTGATGGACCAGGAGACGTACGAGCAGATGCCGCTGCCGCGCGCGCTGTTCGGGGACGCGGTGCGGTTTCTCCGCGAGAACATGGACGTGACCGTGATCTTCCACGGCGACGCCCCGATCGGCGTGGAGCTGCCCACATCGGTGGACCTGCGGATCACGGACACCGCGCCCGGCGTGCGGGGCGACACGGTGAGCGGCGGCAGCAAGCCCGCGACGCTGGAGACCGGTGCCGTGGTCCAGGTGCCGCTGTTCGTCGCGGCCGGGGACGTCATCAGGGTCGATACCCGCACCGGGCAATACCTCGAACGCCTCCGCTGAACGCGGGCCCCGAGCGCCGGCGCCGCCGGCGGCGCGGCATGGCGCTCGGGGGCCTGCTTGTGCTACAATGAATGTCTGTGAGGGCGGAGGCGCTCGTAGCTCCGGCGGCGCCTCGGCTATCGGCACCTACCGCGCGGAGGAGGTGGAGCACGTGAGCTTCGAGAGGGAGGCGGCGCCGCAGGCGCCGGCCGGCGACTTCCGGCGGCATCCGAACGATACCGGATCCCCGGACGTCCAGATCGCCCGCCTGACCGAGCGAATCAACCATCTGAGCGAGCATCTCCGGATCCACAAGAAGGACTTCCACTCACGGAGGGGTCTCCTCAAGATGGTCGGGCAGCGGCGGCGGCTGCTGACGTACCTGAGCCGCCACGACGTCGACCGGTACCGCGCCATCGTCGAGCGCCTCGGGCTCAGGCGCTAGCCCCGTTGCCGATGCCCGGTGGCGGTTCAGGCGGGGACGGGGACCTGGCCGGAGCGGACGCGGGTCCCGGTTTTGACCACCAGGTAGAGCAGCGGCAGGCCTCGACCCCGCCGGGGCCTTCGGCCCCTCCGGCGGACGCGCTGACCATCCGGCACCCCGCCGCCCCAGGCCGGAGGGCGCGCGCCGACCGGACGCGGAGGGCAGGCGCGTCCCGCAACCGTGGCCTCCCCGGACCTACGAAACGGAGCGTGAGCGCGCCACCGCGCGGCTGGCGACGACGGCGAGGAGGATCAGAGACGCATGGCTGATGAGACGAGGGCAGGGCAGGTCGAGCTCGAGGTGGCGGGCCGGACCCTGTCGATCACGACGGGCCACCTGGCCCGTCAGGCGAACGGCGCGGTGGTCGTCCGGTACGGGGACACCGTGGTGCTCGTCACGGCGACGATGTCGACGTCTCCCCGTGAGGGCATCGACTTCTTTCCGCTGACCTGTGATTTCGAAGAGAAGATGTTCGCCGCCGGGAAGATCCCCGGCGGTTTCTTCAAGCGCGAGGGGCGCCCGGGCGAGCGCGCCACGCTCAGCGCGCGCCTCATGGACCGTCCGCTGCGCCCGCTGTTCCCCAAGGGGTTCCGCAACGACGTCCAGGTGATCGCGACCGTGCTCAGCGCGGACCAGGACAACGCGCCGGACGTGCTCGCGGTCATCGGGGCGTCCGCGGCGCTGTCGATCTCCTCGATCCCCTTCGGCGGCCCGGTCGGCGCGGTGCGCATCGGGTTGCGGGACGGGCGCCTCGTGGTGAACCCGCCGCTTGTGTGGCTGGACGAGAAGCTGACCGATCTCGACCTGGTGGTGGCGGGGACGCGGGACGCGATCACGATGGTCGAGGCCGGGGCGCGCGAGGTGTCCGAGGAGACCCTCCTGGAGGCGTTCGACCTCGCCCACTCGGAGATCAAGCGGATCATCGGCGCGATCGACGAGCTCGTCCGGCAGGCGGGCCGGCCCAAGGCCGCGGTCATGCTGGCCGAGCCGGACCCCGAGCTCGTGCGCGCGGTGCGGGAGGCTGCGACCGAGCGGGTGCGCGGAGCGCTGCGCACCCCCGACAAGCAGGCCCGCGAGCGGTCCCTCGCGGAGGTGTCGGCGCTCGCCCAGCTCGAGCTCGCCGCGCGCTTCCCCGGGCAGAGCAAGGCGATCGGCGATCTGTTGGACGACCTCACCAAGGCCGAGGTGCGGCGGATGATCCTCGACGAGGGCGTGCGCACCGACGGGCGGCGGCCCGGGGAGATCCGGCCGCTCGCGGCGCAGGTCGGCCTCCTCCCGCGGGTGCACGGCTCCGGGCTGTTCCAGCGGGGTCAGACCCAGGTGCTCACCGCGTGCACGCTCGGCACCGGGGAGGACGAGCAGATCATCGACGATCTGAGCCTGCGCGAGCGGAAGCGCTACATGCACCACTACGAGTTCCCCCCGTACAGCGTCGGCGAGGTCCGGCCGCTGCGCTCGCCCGGCCGCCGGGAGATCGGCCACGGCGCGCTCGCCGAGCGGGCGCTGGAGCCGGTGCTGCCGCCCCCGGAGACGTGGCCGTACACGATGCGGCTCGTGTCCCTCGTGCTCGAGAGCAACGGCTCGACGTCGATGGCGTCGGTGTGCGGCAGCTCGCTCGCCCTGATGGACGCCGGCGTGCCGATCCGCACGCCGGTCGGGGGCATCGCGATGGGCCTCATCACCGGGCCGGACGGGGACGCGCGCACCGCGATCCTGACCGATATCCAGGGCATCGAGGACGCGATGGGGGACATGGATTTCAAGGTGGCCGGCACGCGGGAGGGCGTGACCGCGCTGCAGATGGACATCAAGATCCAGGGGCTCTCCCGCGAGATCATGCGGCAGGCGCTCGCGCAGGCGCGGGAGGCCCGCCTGCGGGTCCTCGACGTGATGGCGCGGGCGATCCCCGAGCCGCGGAAGACCCTCTCGCCGTTTGCGCCCCGCATCTTTACGATCCACATCAACCCGGAGAAGATCCGCGAGGTGATCGGCCCCGGCGGCAAGGTCATCAACAAGATCACCGCGGAGACCGGCGTCAAGATCGACGTCCAGCAGGACGGCCGGGTGCTGATCGCCTCGGCGAACGAGGACGCCGCCGCCCGCGCCCAGCGGATGATCGAGGAGATCGTCAAGGAGGCCAAGCCCGGCGAGGTCTACAAGGGCCGCGTGACGCGCCTCATGAACTTCGGGGCGTTCGTCGAGATCTTCCCGGGCAAGGAGGGCCTCGTGCACATCTCCGAGCTCGCCCCGCAGCGCGTGCAGCGCGTCGAGGACGTCGTGAAGGTCGGCGACGAGATCGACGTCCGGGTCAAGGAGATCGACAACCTCGGGCGCGTCAACCTGACGCGCCGCGGGTTGATGCCCGGGTACGAGGACGGGGCGGGGGACGGAAGCCGCGGCGAGGCCGCGCCGGCCGAGCGGGGGGAGCGTCCGGACCGGGGTGCGCGCGGCGAGCGCCGGAGGCACCGCGGCCCCCGTCGAAAGCCCGGTCCATCCTAGGTGCGGACGGACCCCGCGCTCGCGCACAGGAGCCTCCTCCCGGAGGCTCCTCGATTATGGTCCCGCCCGCGGTGAGGGGCGCCGGGCGGGCGGAGGCCGCGGAGGCAGGGGAGAGCGGCGATGGTCCTTGATCAGGCGCTGTACCAGCGCACGGTGCTGCCGAGCGGCCTCGCCGTCGTCACCGAGCCGATGGACCACGTGCGGACGGCGTCGCTCGGCGTCTGGGTCCCCGCCGGCTCACGGTACGAGAGCGAGGACCGGGTGGGGGTCTCGCACTTCATCGAGCACGCGCTGTTCAAGGGGTCCAGGACCCGGTCCGCGCTCCAGATCGCCCAGGCGATGGATGCGCTCGGGGGCCACCTCAACGCGTTCACCGACAAAGAGCACACCTGCTACTACCTGCGCGTGCTGAGCGAGCACCTGGACGCCGCGATGGCGGTCCTCGCGGATATGCTCCTGCACCCCGCGTTCGAGCCGCAGGCGCTCGAGCGCGAGCGCCAGGTCATCCTCGAGGAGATCAGCATGTACGAGGACTCCCCGGAGGACCTCGTGCACGATCTCTTCGCCGCCACGCTGTGGCCGGGCCATCCCCTGGGCTGGCCGATCGCCGGCAGCCAGACGAGCGTGGCGGCCCTGCGCCGGGAGGACCTGCGGGACTTCATGGAGGCCCGCTACCGTCCGGACGGCTCGATCGTCGCGGCGGCCGGGCGGCTCGAGCACGGCCGGATCGTGGAGATCGTCGAGCGGACGCTGGGGGCATGGAACGGCCGGCTCGCGCCCGCGCCCGTCGCGCCGCCGGCTCCCCGTCGCGCCGTCGCGTTCCGCAGCAAGGAGATCGAGCAGGTCCACCTCTGCCTCGGCGTGCCCGCCCTACCGCAGGCGCATCCCGACCGCTACGCCCTCGCCGTGCTCGACACGGCGCTCGGGGGAGGCATGAGCAGCCGCCTCTTCCAGGAGATCCGGGAGGAGCGAGGCCTCGCCTACTCGATCACGTCGTACCACGCGGCGTACCTCGACTGCGGCGCGTTCGTCGTCTACGCCGCCACGAGCCCCGCGACGAGCCGCGAGGTCGTCCGGCTGACCCTGGCCGAGCTGGCACGGGCGCGGCAGGGCCTCCCCGCCGAGGAGATCGGCCGCGCCAAGGAATCGCTCAAGGGCAGCCTGATGCTCGACCTGGAGACGCCCGAGAGCCGGATGGGCAAGCTCGCCCGCTCGGAGCAGTACTTCGGCCGCCAGCTCACGCTCGACGAGATCCTCGCAGCCGTCGAGGCGGTCCGGCCCGAGGACGTGCGGCGCGTCGCCGAGGAGCTGTTCGCGGCCGCGCGGATCACCCTGGTCGCGATCGGCCCGTTCGATCAGCATCCGGGCCTCGCGGACGCGCTCGAGGAGGCGGTGCGCACCCATGGCGATGCATAGGGTGGTGGTCGCGGGCGCCGCGGGCCGGATGGGCCGGGCCGCGGTGCGGACGATCGCCCGGCAGGACGACATGGTGCTGGTCGGCGCGCTGGGGCGCGCGGCGGCGGTCGGCCAGGACGCGGGGACGGTGGCCGGCGCCGGGCCGCTCGGCGTGCCGGTGACCGCGGACCTGGCCGCGATCTTCCTCGCGGCGCGGCCCACGGTGCTGGTGGACCTCAGCCGCGGGGACGCCGTCGCGGCGCACGCGGCCGTGGCGCTCGACCATCGGGTGCCGGTCGTGATCGGGGCGACCGGCGTGCCCGCGGGCGACCTGGAGGCGCTCCGGGCGCGGTGCCGGGCCGAGCAGGTGGGGGCCCTCGTCGCGCCCAACTTCGCGCTCGGGGCAATCCTGATGATGGAGTTCGCCCGCCGCGCGGCGCGCTTCTTCCCGCACGTCGAGATCACGGAGCTGCACCACGATCGCAAGCGGGACGCGCCGTCCGGCACGGCGGTGCGGACCGCGCGCCTCGTGGCCGCCGCCCGGGGCGAGGCGCCGGCGCCCCCGGTCGCGGAGACCGAGCAGGTCGCGGGCGCGCGCGGCGGCCTCGTCGACGGGATCCGCGTCCACAGCGTGCGGCTGCCGGGGCTGGTGGCGCACCAGGAGGTGCTGTTCGGCGGCGCCGGGCAGACCCTCTCGATCCGGCACGACTCGACGAGCGAGGAGTCGTTCATGCCGGGCCTCATGCTGGCGATCCGGAAGGTCCGGGCGCTGGGGGAGCTCGTCGAGGGGCTCGAGCATCTCCTGGACCTGTAGCGGTCCGTCGCCGGCGTCTCGCGGCGGGAAGGCGCGGGCGGGGACCGTCCCGAAGCGGTCGCTGGTTCGACGCTCGGCGGAGGAACCAGCCGGCGTCCTCGGCCCCGCCGCTCGACGCGGCCGCTTCCGGTGGGCCGGCGGGTCACCTGGGGACCGCGTCGCGGGAGCGGAGGCGACGCCCCGCCCGGTCCGCGATCGAGTACAGCCAGACGGAGGGCACGCATGCCGGGATATCGCGTGGCGGTGATCGGCGCGACGGGCGCCGTCGGCCGTGAGGTCCTGGCGATCCTCGAGGCGCGGCGGTTCCCCGCGGCCACCGTGCGCGCGGTGGCGTCCCCGCGGTCGGCCGGGCGGTCGGTGGCGGGCCGGCCCGTCGAGGTCCTGTCCCCGGAGGTGTTCGAGGGGGTGGACCTCGCGATCTTCGACACGCCCGACGAGGTGGCGCAGGAATGGGTCCCGGTCGCCGCGGCGCGCGGCGTCCTCGTCATCGACAACTCCGCGGCGTTCCGCGCGGCGCCCGACGTGCCGCTGGTCATCCCGGAGGTCAACGCGCACGCCCTCCGGCACATCCCCCGCCGCATCGTCGCGAACCCCAACTGCACGACGGCGACGATCGCGGTGCCGCTCAGCGCGCTCCACCGCGCGGCGGGGTTGCGCCGCGTCATCGCCTGCTCGTACCAGTCGGTGTCGGGCGCGGGGCAGCGGGGCGTCGAGCAGCTGTGGGCCGAGCTCCGCGAGGTCGCCTCCGCCGGGCGGCCCCTGGGGGCGCCTCGCGGCGGGGCGTTCGCGCATCCGATCGCGATGAACGTCATCCCCGCGATCGGGTCGCTGAGGGGCGCGCACACGAGCGAGGAGGTGAAGATGGGCGCGGAGCTGCGGAAGATGCTGGAGGCGCCCGACCTCCTCGTGGGCGCCACCTGCGTGCGCGTGCCCACCCTCACGGCGCACGGGGTGGCGGTGCACGCGGAGTTCGCGACGCCGCTGCCCGCCGCGCGCGCGCGGGAGCTGCTCCGTGCCGCGGCCGGTGTCGAGGTGGTCGACGACCCGGCGGCGGGGCGCTATCCGACGCCGCTGCTTGCCGCGGGCCGCGATCCCTGCTACGTCGGCCGCATCCGCGACGACGGGGCCGGCACGCTCGCGTTCTTCGCGGTCGCGGACAACCTCCGCAAGGGCGCGGCGCTCAACGCGGTCCAGATCGCCGAGACGCTGGTGCGCGACGGGCTGGTCAGGGCCGCCACGGCCGACTGACCGCCCTCCGTCGGCCGGCGCGCGCGGCAGGGCAGGAGGGCGCGGGGCGCGGGCGGAACGTCTCCGGTGCGAGGCCGCGGCGCGGGCTGCCGGCCTCGGCGTGCGGGCCGCCGCGGCGGCGGCCTGGAACACGGAGAGGGGGGTGGGCCATGGCTCCGTTCGGACGACTGATCACCGCGATGGTCACGCCGATGGACCGGAACCTGGCGGTGGACTACGGCAAGGCGGCGGAGCTCGCCAGGCGCCTCGTGGACAGCGGATCCGACGGGCTCGTCGTCTGCGGCACGACCGGGGAGTCGCCGACGCTCTCCGACGAGGAGAAGGTCGGGCTGTTTCGCGCGGTCCGCGAGGCCGTGGGGGATCGTGCGGCGGTGATCGCGGGGACGGGGACCTACAACACCGCGCACAGCATCCACCTGACCCGGGAGGCCGAGCGCGCGGGCTGCGACGGCGTGCTGCTCGTCAACCAGTACTACAACAAGCCGTCGCAGGAGGGCCTGTACCAGCACTTCAAGGCGGTCGCGGAGAGCACCCGCCTGCCGGTGATGCTCTACAACATCCAGGGCCGGACGTCCGTCAACTGCGAGCCGGCGACCATCGCGAGGCTGGCCCAGATCCCCAACATCGTGGCGGTCAAGGAGGCGAGCGGGAGCCTCGATCAGATGTCGCAGATCCGCGTGCTCACGCCGCCCGAGTTCCTGCTGTACAGCGGCGACGACAGCCTGACCCTGCCGCTGCTGGCCGTGGGCGGGTACGGGGTCGTGAGCGTCGCCTCGCACCTGGCCGGCCGGGAGATCCGGGAGATGATCGAGGCGTTCGTGACCGGGGACGTCGGGCGGGCCAGGGCGCTGCACCTAAAGCTGTGGCGGCTCTTCAAGGTCCTGTTCGTCACGACGAACCCGACGCCGGTCAAAGCGGCGCTCGCCCTGGCCGGGTTCGATGCCGGCGGGCTGCGCCTCCCGCTCGTGGAGGCGACCGCCCGGGAGCGCGAGCAGATCGCGGAGGTCCTGAGGGAGCTGGCGCTCGCGCCGGTCGCCGCCTGAGGTCCGACCGGATCCGCAGCGTCCCCCGCCGGCGGGCGCGGCGCCTCCCGGAGAGCAGCGATGCGCGCGCGTCGCTCGGGGCCCGCATCCCGCCCGCGGCCGGCCACCCTCGCCGGCCTGCACGCGGAGGTCGAACGGTGCCGGCGGTGCCCGCTGTGGGAGACGGCCACGCGCGCGGTGCCGGGGGAGGGTAATCCTGACGCGCTCGTGATGCTCGTCGGCGAAGGGCCCGGCCGGCAGGAAGATCGCACCGGCCGGCCGTTCGTCGGGCCGGCCGGGCACCTGCTCGACGAGCTGCTGGCCCACGCCGGGCTGCGGCGGGCGGACGTCTACATCACGAACGTCGTCAAGCACCGCGCCGCCACCCGGACGACCCCGCCGCGCGACCGGGCGCCGGTGGCATCCGAGATCAGGGCCTGCGCGGTCTGGCTGGAAGCGCAGCTCGCCGTGATCCGGCCGCGCATCGTCGCGACCCTGGGGAGGCACTCGCTCGCGTGGTTCCTCCCGGAGGCGAAGCTGTCAGAGGTCCACGGCAGGCCCCAGCCGCTGGAGTCGTGGACGGTCCTTCCCCTGTACCATCCCTCGTACGCGCTGCACAACCCCGCGGCGCGGCCCGTGCTGCTGCGCGACATCGAGGTCCTGCGGGACCTCGTCCGGGAGGCCGCCCCCCGGCGGTAGCGCAACGCGTCGGGGACTGGCGCCGCTCAGGCGCGAGCGCGCTTCCTCCGGAACCCAACGAGCGGGATCACGCCGGCGAGTGCCGAGCCCATGAGCGCCAGCGTCCCGGGCTCGGGGACCGCGCTGAGGCAGTCGTTGGCCCCGTTCTGGTCGCGCGGCGCGAAGCTGCCGATCCACCCGGTGCACGAGGACGAGCCCGAATTCCATTTGACGTGGGCGGCGAAGCCGCCGTTCAGGTCGGTCGTGCTGACATCCTTGGGGTTCTGGAAGACGACGGGATCCACCTCGTTCGCGAAGAAGCCGAACCCGTCACAGTTCTGGGTCAGCGATCCCCCCGTCGACTGAGGGCTCGTCTGGTTGCCGTTGTCCCAGCACACCTGGTCGAACCCGACAGCGGTGTACGTGACGCCGCCGCTCGTAAAGCTGTCGAGGGTCCACCCAAGACCCCCGGAGGTGGTGTCGACGGTTCCGAAGGTGATCGTGCCCTCCGGCAGCCCGACCAGGTTTGTGTACGTCAGGTCGACGGGGAAGGTGACTGCTGCGGCTGGGCCGACGGCCACGAGCATCAGTGGAAGGAACACGGCAGCCAGCACAGACACACCCAACGCCCTCGGAAGCCTCCCCAAGGCGAGCCCCCCTCTCGATCCCAGACAGTCGAGCCCGGTGACGACGTGCTGTTGGAGACAGGTGACCCTGCTATCCCACGTCTACGCTAGGGCAGGATGGCCACGATCGGTACCCTCCGTTTGGACGAACGGATGCTGGAAAAGAGGAGGATATGCGTTCGCGCCTAGACGTCGGCCAGGAAGACGCCGTGGGGCGACCGCCCGGTCCGGAAGGTGGCGAGCGGCTTCAAGGTGCGCGCGTCGATCACCGCAGCGACGTTCCCGTAGCGGCCGGAGACCCAGAGCTGGGTCCCGTCCGGGCTGAGCATCGGCATGTCCGGGCCTCCCGGAGCCGGAAACTTCTCGACCACCCGGTGGGTCCGGATATCGAACGCACTCACGGTATTTTCGCCCCGGTTCGTCACGAAGATCGTGCGGCCGTCGGGCGTCGCCACCATCTCGTGGGCGTCCCGGCCGCTGTGCACTTTCCTGACGAGCCTCCACCCGTCTGTCGCGAACACGCCGATCGTCCCCGCGCCCCCGCTCGCCACGAAGAGGTACTGCCCGTCCGGGGAGATCTCGACGCCCGCGGGCAGCGGGTCCACCCTCAGCCGGTGCGCGACCGCCATCGCGCGGGTGTCGATGACCGTGACGGTGTGGGAGCGCTGGTTGCTGTTGACGAACCACCGGCCGTCCGGCGAGAACCAGATGTGGCTCGGGTTGCGCCCGGTCTCGAGGCGCCGCAGGCGGCGAAAGGTGCGGGCGTCGTGGATCTCGACGAACGTGTAGCGATAGGCGACCTTGTACAGCTGGCGGCGGTCCTTGGTGAACATGACGTTGTACGGGTCGAGGATCGGGATGCGCCGTACCGGCCGCAGGGTCGCGAGGTCGATCTCGATCATCTCGTTGCTCGTCGTGTTGCACGAGTAGACGGACCGGCCGTCCAGGCTCGCGCGGAACTTGTGGGGCTCGCGGCCGACGGGCAGCGTGCCCACGGGCTCGAGCGTCCGGCCGTCGACGACGGTCAGCGTGTTGCTCTCGCTGTTGGCGATGAGCCCAAGCAGCCGGCGCCCCGCGGGCGTCCGCGGAGCCGCCGCGGGAGCCGGGCGGTCTGACCGCGGGAGGCCGCCGGGGTGCGGGCGGATCCCTGACAGCACGCCGCCGGCCGCGACGCCGGCGGCTGCGAGCCCGCCCAAGGCGAGGAGCGCGCGGCGGCTCACGCGACCGCTCGGGCCAGGATCGCGGTCCTCAGGGTGGTGCGGTGTCATCTCGGCCTCCGGCCCGGGCGCGATGCGGCATCACCGGGGCGCCGCCGCGCGGTGGGCGCTGTCTACGAGGAAATCCGTGATCGGTACGAAGACGATGCCGGCGCGCCGGAACTCCGGCAGGAGCCGGCGCACCACCTGCGGGGCGCCGGTCGTGATGTGGGAGGCGGCCACGGCCCATCCCAGGCGCGTCGCGGCGGCGATGAGCGCGCGCGTTTTCCCCTCGATGTCCACGGGCGGATCGTCCAGGTAGGTCGTGATGAGCACCGACCGCATCCCCAGGCGGCGGGCAACGTCCGTCGCGACCGATGCCCGGGTCGTCCGGTTCTCCTCGAACCACAGACCGTGCGCCCGCACCACCTCGAGGGCCGCCGTCATGACGCGGCGGTCGGCGGTGGCCCGGGAGCCCGCGTGGTTGCTGACGCCGACGACCCCGGGGACGCTCGCGAGGTCGCTCTCGACCACCCGCGCGATCTCGGCGTCGCTCATCCTGACCCAGACGGTGCCGGTCACGGGGCCCAGGTCCCGCGGATTCCGGGGCTCCATCGGCAGGTGGAGGATCGGCACGAGGCCGTGCGCCGCGGCCTCCCGCGCGATTCGCGCCGAGTAGCGCATGCGCGGGAAGATGCCCAACCCGAACGGCTCGTGCATCGCGTAGATCGCCTCGAGGTCCGCCGGGCTCGCGCCCGCGTGCTCGAATACGATCGCGACGCGGGGCGAGGCGGCGCGCGCGCCCGGCAGCGCGACCGGCGCGAGCAGGGCGACGAGCGCGCACAGCGCCCCGGTTAGAACGCGCCGCCGGGCGTGCCGCGAGGGCGCTCCCGGCTCCCGGCCGCCGGTCCTCTCGGCTCCGCGATGGGGTTGAACGGCGGTCTCGTACGTCGGTCCACCCTGCCTCGCGTCTGGTGCTACAGGACGCGCGCCGGAACGGGCGCCCGCGTCGCTGGACTTCCCGGAGTGCTCCGGTAGGTGCGACCTTCCGTGATGCCCCGTGCGGCCTCGCGGGCTGCCTCGGCTCCGGCCGGGGCCCCCGTGGCCGCCCCGTCCGCGGGCGATCCCCCGCCTGCGGGGCTGCTCCCTCGTCGCCTCTCTGTACCCTGGCGCGCGCCGGAATTCCTCCCGCTTGCGGCGCGCCTGGCTACCGTGCCCGTGCAGGGGCGGGCGGGCCGCCGGGCGGGCGGCTCGTCGTGTACTCCGAGAACGGGTCTCCCTGGCGCATGCAGCGGACGCGCGCAAGTGGGACGCCGAACAGCGCCTCCAGCCAGCGGTGCACCGTTGCGCAGACCTCGGCGTCGGCTTCGGCGAGCCGCATCACCGGGCAGTTGTGCTCGCGCAGGATGTGCCCGCCGTCGGCCCGCTCGAGCGTCGGGAGGAATCCCCGCTCCTCGAGGATCCGACGCGCCCGCTCGAATCGCACCTCCCCTTCGAGGCCACCGACCCGGGGGAGGTCCCGGGCGATCCACGCATCTCCGATCCGCGCGAGCGCGCGGGAGAGGGCGCCGGGATCCTCCCGCCGGAGCTCCCCGAGCAGGAGCGCGGCGAACTCGTCGTAGGCCTTTGGAAACACGGCGTCCGCGGCCGCGGTCGCGACGTAGAGGGTGCTGGGGCGCCGCCGTCCGGGGCGCACGCCGGCGCGGGCGGCCAGGCCCTCGGCCTGGAGCGCGCCGAGGTGGCTCACGACCGCGGTGCGGGTGATGCGGAGCTCGCGGGCCAGCTCCTCGACAGTCAGACCCCGGCTCACCCGCAGCATCTCGATGATCCGGCGCCTCGTGCCCTGCATCGGTCACAATCGTATCTCCGGCGCCAGTTAGTGTCAAATGTAACGATTGTAACAAAACTATCTGCGTATATTGATCTTATTATCCCGGCGCGCTACTGTCCCAGTTGAAGGCTCGAACCCCCAGGAGGTGATGGACAGTGCGCTTGACGATTCGCTCGGTTCTCAGCGGCTTCGTCGCGGTCGCCGTGCTCCTCGCGTGGACCGCGCCCCCGGCGCGCAGCCAAGCGGCCGCCAACCCGGCCAAGGTGGCCGAGCTGAAGATGACCCTCCGTGCCCTCTACGCGGACCACGTCTTCTGGGTGCGGGATCTCGTGATCGCGACCAGGCTCGGCGTCAAAGGAGAGGCGAGCGAAGCCGACGAGTACGGGCTCAAGAATGCCAAGGCCATCGGGCAGTCCATCGCGCCGATCTACGGCCAGGCGGCCGCCCAGAAGTTCTCCACGCTGTTCGTGGGGCACTACCAGGCGGTGAAGGACTACATGAAGGCGGCCTTCGCCAACGGGTTCCGCGGCAGCGCGGCGCGCAAGCAGGCCGCCATGAGCGAGCTACAGAGAAACGGCAAGGCGATCGCCGCGTTCGTGAGCTCGGCAAACCCGAACCTGCCGGAGGGCACCGTCTACGGGCTCCTCGTGAGCCACGTGCAGCACCACGTCATGGAGATCGACGCGGCCGCGAAGGCGGACTGGTCGAGCGAGGCCGACGAGTGGGAGCCGATGATCAAGCAGATCTACACGCTCGCCGACGCGCTCGCGGACGGGATCGCCAAGCAGTTCCCGAGCAAGTTCCAGTGAGCGCGCCACCGCTCTGTCTTACGAGCCTGGCGAGGGATGCCGTTGCGGGACGCCCGGTGCCGGCGGGGTGGCAACGCGCGTAAAGAGTCGCACGAGCCTGCCGAGGGATGGCGCCGTGGGACGGGGCCTGCCCTGCGCTCCCAGCCGACGCGGCCTCGCTTCCGTGCGGGGCGGCGGACGGGCGGGCGCAGCCGCCTCGACCGGAGCGCCGCAGGCCCGACGGGGTCGAGACCTTCCGCTATGTGGGTCGGTCCAGACCGAGACCGGCGTCCGCTCCGGGCAGGTCCCCGCGCCCCTTCCTGCACCGCTACCGGACACCGGCAACACGGCACGACTTCTGCGGTGCTTGGCCGGTGCAGTACAATAACGATACATCCGACGGGGAGGCGAGCCGTGCCGCACTACAAGTACCTCATCGTGGGAGGCGGCATGACGGGCGATGCCGCCGTCCAGGGCATCCGCGACGTCGACCCCGAGGGGGCGATCGGGCTCGTCGGGGCCGAGCCGCACCGGCCCTATGACCGGCCGCCGCTCTCGAAGGCGCTCTGGAAGGGGAAGCCCGTCGACAGCGTGTGGCGCAAGACGGACCACCGCGGCGTCGAGCTCCATCTGGGGCGCCGCATCCGGCATCTCGACGTCGCGCTCCGGCGCGCGACCGACGACGCCGGCACCTCGTACACGTGGGAGCGGCTGCTGCTGGCCACCGGGGGTTCCCCCCGGCGGCTGCCGTTCGGCGGCGACGACATCGTCTACTTCCGGACGCTCGACGACTACACGCGCCTGCGCGGCCTCGCGGACCGCGGGCAGCGGTTCGCGGTCCTGGGAGGCGGGTTCATCGGCTCGGAGATCGCCGCGGCGCTTGCGATGAACCACAAGGACGTCGTCATGCTCTTTCCGGGCCGGGGCGTGGGCGCTCACCTCTTTCCGGACGACCTGTCGCAGTTCCTCAACGCGTTCTACCGCGAGCGAGGGGTCGACGTGCGCCCCGGGGAGGCCGCGGCGGGCCTCGAGCGCGGGCCGGACGGACAAGCGACCGTGGTGAGCCGGGGCGGCGGGCGGTTCGCCGTCGACGGGGTGGTCGCCGGCATCGGGATTGCGCCCAACACCGAGCTGGCGCAAGCGGCGGCGCTGTCGGTCGAGAACGGCATCGTCGTGAACGAGCGGCTCCAGACGACGCACCCGGCCGTGTACGCGGCCGGCGACGTCGCCGCGTTCCCCAACCCCGCGCTCGGGAAGCGCATCCGGGTCGAGCACGAGGACAACGCCAACACGATGGGGCGGGCGGCCGGCCGGGCCATGGCCGGCGCGGGTCAGGCGTACGACCATCTGCCGCTCTTCTACTCGGACCTGTTCGAGCTGGGGTACGAGGCGGTGGGCGACCTCGATTCCAGGCTCGAGATGGTTGCCGACTGGAAGGACCCGTTCCGGGAGGGGGTCGTGTACTACCTGGAAGGCGGTCGCGTGCGGGGCGTCCTGCTCTGGAACACGTGGGGTCAGGTGGATGCCGCGCGGCGCCTCATCGCGGAGCCGGGCCCCTTCAGGTCACAGGACCTGGCGGGGCGCCTGCCGGAGCGCACGTAGGAGGGTCGCGCACGGAGAGGGCAGCGCCGCCGACGCCCGCTCCCGCCGGTCCGACCGCGGGATCCCCGCCGGACGGCAAGGGCGCGCCCGTCCGCGGCGGGGATGGCCGCCGCCGGCGGCGACGCCGCTCCGGCGCTCGCGCGGCCGCGCCTGGCCTGACCAAATCGCCCGGGGCGGCCGGCGACAGGCGGCCGCCCCCGGCCGGGCAGAAGCCGCGCGCGCACGGCCCGGCGCTGCAGGTGATCCCGCTCGGCGGCCTGGGGGAGATCGGTAAGAACTGCACGGTCCTCCGCTACGGCGCCGATGCCCTCGTCGTCGACGCCGGGCTCAAGTTCCCGGAGGAAGAGGAGCTCGGGATCGACTTCGTGGTCCCCGACTACCGCGTGCTGGCGCAGCTCGGGACCGTGCACGGGGCTGTGCTCACGCACGGGCACGAAGACCACGTCGGGAGCCTGCCGTACCTGCTCCGGGTGACGCCCGTCCCGGTCTACGGGACCCCGCTCACGCTCGGGCTCGCGCGGCGCCGCGTGGAGGAGACGCCCGGCACCGGCCGGCTCACCGCCGTGCCCGTCGAGCCGCGCCGGCGCGTGCGGATCGGGCCCTTCGAGGTGGAGCTGGTCCACGTCAACCACAGCATTCCCCAGGCCTGCGCGGTCGTCGTCCGGACCCCGGCGGGCACGGTGGTGTGGAGCGGCGACTTCAAGTTCGACCAGACGCCGATCGACGACCGGCCCACCGACTTCTCGCGCCTGGCCGAGATCGGCGAGGAGCGGGTGCTCGCGGTCCTGATGGACTCGACCAACGTCGAGCGGCCGGGGTACGCGCCGTCGGAACGGTTGGTCGGTCAGGCGCTGGACGAGATCTTCGCCCGCGCGTCGGGCCGGATCCTCGTGACGACGTTCGCGAGCAACGTGCACCGTCTGCAGCAGGTGTTCGCCACCGCCGCCCGCCACGGCCGCAAGGTGGCCGTCGCGGGCCGGAGCATGGTCGACACGGTGACGATCGCGTCGGAGCTGGGGGCGCTCGCGATCCCGCGCGGGACCCTGGTGCCGCTGGAGCAGGTGCGCGGCCTGCGGGACCCGCAGGTGGCGATCCTGACGGCCGGCAGCCAGGGAGAGCCGCTCTCCGCGCTCACGCGGATGGCGACCGGCCAGCACCGGACCGTCACGATCAAGCGCGGCGACACCGTCATCTTCTCGGCCACCCCGATCCCGGGCAACGAGGGCATGGTGGCGCGCACGATCGACCACCTCTACCGGCAGGGCGCCGAGGTGATCCACGGCCCCTCCGTGCACGTCTCCGGCCACGCCTGTCAGGAGGAGCTCAAGCTCATGCTCACCCTGCTGCGGCCCCGGCTGTTCATCCCGGTGCACGGCGAGTACCGGCACCTGGTGCTCAACCGCCGGCTGGCGCGGGAGGTCGGGATCCCCGAGGAGCGCAGCACGATCGCCGAGAACGGCCAGATCCTGGAGCTCTCCAGCGAGCGGGTCACGCACCGCGGGTCGGTGGACGCGGGCTCCGTGCTGGTCGACGGCCTCGGCGGCGTCGGGGCGATCGTGCTGCGAGACCGCCGGCAGCTCGCGCAGGATGGCATCCTGATCGCGCTCGTGGCGCTCGACCGCCAGACGGGCGACCTCGTGATGGAGCCGGACATCGTCTCGCGCGGGTTCGTCTACGTGCGCGAATCCGGGGAGCTCATCGACGAGAGCAAGCGAAAGGTGCGCGAGGCCGTCACGCGGTGCCGCGAGCGCGGCGTCACGGAGTGGGCGGCGATCCGGTCGGCGATCCGGGAGGCGCTCGGCCGGTTCCTGTTCGACCGGACGCGCCGGCAGCCGATGATCCTCCCGATGCTGGTCGAGGTGTAGCGCGCCGTCGCGCAGCCGTGGCGGGCGGTCCGGAGCGAGGGCGGTGGAGGTCCCTCGTCGCCTCCCCGCGACGGGGGAGGGGTGATGCCCGGCGCGCCCGCGCGGGACGGCAGGAATTCGCGGGACCGCCCTGTAACTGTCCCCTGGCCGTTGTGGTCACGAGGCGGGGTACGCGCGGCAGTCACGGCATCCGACACAGGAGCGTCTCCCGGAAACCCTCCAAAGGAAGGCCCGGGGCCCTACGAAATTCGCATCACCGGAGCCGATCCTCCCCGGGGTCCCCGGCGCATCGCTGAGGCGGTGCGGTGCGCCGGGGCGGGGTAGGCTGGACTAGCGATCGCAGCACAGGAGGCCACACGTGGCCAGACGGAAGGCGGCCCGCGCCGGACACGCGAGGTCCCGCCGCTCGCCCGCGCAGGCGGTGGGCGCCGGGCTCGTCGCCATCGCGCTGCTGCTCGGCGTGAGCCTCGTGCCCGAGCAGACCGCGGTCGTCCCGCGGTATCTCGCCGCGCGAGCGGGGCAGGCGGCGGGAAGCGCGGCCCCGGCCCTCCCGATTCTCTGCTTCCTCGCCGGTCTCTCGATGTACGTCGAGGCGACGTTCCGCCTCGGCACGCGGCTGTGGGGCCTCGTCGCCGGGTACGCGGTCGCGCTCGTCGCCCTGCACCTGCGCTATCCGGCCGGTCGCGAGTGGCTCGCGGCGTCCGGCCGCAAGGGCGGGGGATACGTGGGCGCCGCGCTCGAAGTCGCGCTGCGGCGGGTGGTGGGCGAGCCCGGGCTGTGGACCGCCGTGGCGCTCGGGGCGCTCGCCTCGGGGCTGCTCCTCTCCGGCATCTCGGCGGGCGACGCGCTGCGCGCGCTGCTGCGTGCCGCGCGCGCGGCGGCGGCCGCGTGCGCGGCTGCCGTCCCCGCCCTGATCCGGGCGACCGCGGCCTCCTCGCGCGCAGCGCTGCGGGCCTTCGGGTGGACGCTCGCCCGCGCCGGCCGGCTGTGCGCCGGCGCCGGCCGGGCCTGGCGTGCGTCGGCGCGTGAGATCGCGGGCCGGGTCGCGTCCCTGAGCGGGACCCGGGGCACCCCGGCCGGGACGCAGGCGACATCCGGCGCGATGCCGGACGTCGCCCCGCTCGCCGCGGCGCAGGCGCCTCCGGCGGCTGCCGGTATCGAGGTGTCCGGGCCGCGGGCGGAGCCGGAGGCCCGGGACGCAACCGCGGCGGCAGGGGAAGTGGGCGCCGTGCCCGCGTCCGTGGTGCGCGAGGACGACGCGGACGCCGGGCAGGGCGCCGCGGAGCCGGTGGCGGTCGGGGCCGGGCGCGCCGCGTCGCCGGCGCGGGAGGGCGCCGCGGGCTCAGCGAACGGGCGGCCGCGGCGCCGGAAGCCGCTCGCCGCGCAAGAGCCGCTCACCCTGCCTCTCGAGCCCAGCCGCGCGTACTCGCTGCCGGAGCTGTCGCTGCTGGACACGTTCCCGCCCGGCAAGGCGCGGTCCGGCAAGGTCGATCCCGACGAGGTCGCCCGCAACCTCGAGAAGACCCTCGCCAGCTTCGGCGTCGACGCCAGGGTCGTGCGCTGGGAGACCGGGCCGGTGGTCACCCGCTACGAGCTGCAGCCGGCCCCCGGCGTGAAGGTGCAGAAGATCACGAGCCTCCAGAACGACATCGCGCTGGCGCTCGCGGCCTCCAGCGTCCGGCTGGAGGCGCCGATCCCGGGCAAGTCCGCGATCGGCGTGGAGCTGCCGAACGAGCGGCCCGGGCTCGTCCACCTGCGCGAGATCCTCGCGAGCGAGGAGTTCCGGGGATCGCCGTCGCCGCTGACCGTCGCGGTCGGGAAAGGCATCGCCGGCACGCCGGTGGTGGCGGATCTGGTGACGATGCCGCACCTCCTGATCGCCGGCGCGACCGGTGCCGGCAAGAGCGTCGCGATCAACAGCATGATCGCGAGCATCTTGTTCCGCGCGACCCCCGAGCAGGTCCGGTTCCTGTTGATCGACCCGAAGCGCGTCGAGCTGACGAACTACAACGGGATCCCGCACCTCCTCAGCCCCGTCGTCACGGGCCCCCGCGAGGCCGCCTCCAAGCTGCGGTGGGCGATCCAGGAGATGGAGAGCCGGTACGAGATGTTCGCGCGCGACGGCGTCCGGAACATCCAGTCGTTCAACGCGCAGCACCCGGACCGGCCGCTCGCGTACATCCTCATCATCATCGACGAGCTGGCCGACCTGATGATGATCGCGCCGGCCGACTTCGAGGAGATCATCTGCCGGCTCGCCCAGATGACGCGGGCGACCGGGATCCACCTGCTGGTGGCGACCCAGCGCCCGTCGGTGGACGTCATCACGGGGCTCATCAAGGCCAACATCCCGTCCCGGATCGCGTTCTCGGTGAGCTCGCAGGTCGACAGCCGCACGATCCTCGACCACCCCGGAGCGGAGAAGCTGCTCGGGCGCGGGGACATGCTGTTTGCCCCGATCGGCGCGACCCGGCCGACGCGCGTCCAGGGCGCGTTCATCAGCGACGCGGAGACCGAGCGTCTCGTGAAGTTCTGGCGCGCGCAGGGCGAGCCCGCGTACGTGGAGTCGCTCGTGCGGGCGGGCGCGGAGGGCGAGCCGGAGGAGGCCAGCGCGGACGACGCGCTGCTCCAGGACGCCGCCCGGCTCGTCGTGCGCGCGGGGTACGCGTCGGTCTCGCTGCTGCAGCGCAAGATGCGGATCGGCTACGTCCGCGCGGCGCGGGTCGTGGATCAGCTCGAAGAGAAAGGGATCGTCGGCCCGGCGCAGGGCAGCAGCCCCCGGGACGTGCTGGTCGGCCTGGACGAGCTGGAGCGGTTGCTTCGCGCGGCGCCCGGCGGCCGGCCGGCGCGCCCCGCGGAGCCGGAGCCGGCCGAGGACGGCGGCTAGCGCGTCGTCGCGTTCGTAAGGCACGCGAAGGCGAGCCCCCACGCACCGTAGCTGCCACGGAAGTTCCGCACGGCCGCATTGGCGCATGATCGCCGAAGCGTGAAGGGGCGCAGCGAGACGGATCGGCCGCGGGGCGCCCGCGTCCGCTTGAGGAGCGGCGTCCCGCCCCAGCGGACCGCGGGAGCGCGGCGATCCGTTGCGGCCCCGGGGGTGCGCAGCGCGGGCCCGCCGCGTCCACTCGCAAAAATGGCGCGGCTTACCGGCGAGCCGCGCCGCGTCGCCCGGTGCGGCCGGCCGGCGCAGGAAACCCTTCTCCCGCTCAAGAAGTCGGCATCCGGATGGCGGAGCGCGGAATCGGCGAGCGGTTGCGCAACGCCCGGGAGGCCCGCGGGCTCTCCCTGGACGAGATTGAGGCAGCGACGCGCATCCGGCGGCGCTACCTGGAAGCGCTCGAGGCCGAGGCGTTCGGCGAGCTCCCGGGCAGCGCGTACGCCCGGGGCTTCCTGCGTGTCTACGCGTCGTACCTGGGGCTTCCGGCCGACGAGTTGATCGGGCTCTACCCCGATCTCCGCGCCGGTCCCGCCGTCTCCCACGGTGCGCCGGTCGAGGTCCGGATCACCCCCGCGACGCCGCCGTCGCGCGCCCGCCGCGTCATCACGGCGATCGCGGCGGTCCTCATCCTCGGGCTCGTGGGGCTCGCGTACATGCTGTACGGTCAGATCCGGCAGTTCGCGCAGACGCCTCCCGCCGCCGCGCCCGTGGCACCATCGCCCGCGCGTGTCGGTCCGGGAACGCCAGGCCGCACGCTGGCCGCGCGCCAGAGCCCGTCGTCCCAGCCGGCACAGCCGCCGCAGCAGCCCGCAGCGGCGCCGCCCGCCCCGCCCGCGCCGGCCGCGCCGGCGCCAACCGCCCCCGGCGCGCTCACGAGCCCGCTGCGCATGGTGGTGGTCGCCACGGATCGGTCCTGGGTCCGCACGGTCGCCGACGGCGTGACCGTGTACGAGGGGTTCCTCAGCGCCGGCGACCGGCAGGTCTGGGAGGCCCGCCGCCAGATCACGATCCGGATCGGCAACGCGAGCGCCCTCGACGTGACGGTAAACGGTCACGCGCTCGGCCGCCTCGGGAAGCCGGGAGACGTCGTCGACCGGACCTTCATCGCGACGGCCTCGACGCCCGCACGGCCGTGAGCGCGGTCCGCGTCCTCCCGCGCATCCCCGGCGCACCGCCGCCGGTCGCCGCGGCATGAGCGACGCCGTCCCCGCAGGCGGGCGTCCGTTGGCGTGCGCGGAGATCGTCTCCGTCGGCACCGAGCACCTGCTCGGCCAGGTCCTCCACACGAACGCGACGTACCTGTGCACCGTGCTCGCCGACCTCGGGATCGCGGTGTACTACCGCTCCACGGTGGGCGACAACGCGCGGCGGGTGCAGGACGTCTTCCTGCACGCGCTGAGCCGGGTCGACCTCGTCATCTCCACCGGAGGGCTGGGCCCCACCGACGACGACCTGACGGTGGCCGCGGTGGCGGAGGCGCTCGGGCTGCCGCTCGAGGTCGACGAGGAGGCGTGGGCGCACGTCCAGGCGTTCTTCCGCCGGCGCAACCGCCCGATGACCGGGCAGCAGCGGAAGCAGGCGATGCTGCCTCGAGGCGCCCGGATGATCCCCAACACCCGGGGCAGCGCGCCGGGCGTGATCGTCGAGCACGGCGGGAAGACCCTCGTCTTCCTCCCGGGCGTGCCGCGCGAGATGCGCGGGATGATGGAGGACCACGTGGTGCCCTACCTGCGCGCGCGCGGCCTCGCCGGCGGCGAGGTGATCCGCTCGAGGATCCTCCGGGTCACGGGGCTCGGCGAGTCGGCGGTCGAGGACCGGGTCCGCGACCTGATGCGGGCCGGCCTCAACCCCACGATCGCGCCCTACGCGCACACGGGCGAGTGCCACCTGCGCGTGACCGCGCGGGGCACGGAGCCCGAGGTCGAGCGCCTCCTCGTCGAGGCCGAGGCGGTGCTGCGCGAGCGCCTCGGGGACGCGGTGTACGCCGTCGGCGAGACGCCGCTGGAAGAGGTCGTCGCCCGCGCGCTCGCGGCGCACCGCCTGTCGATCGCGCTCGCGGAGTCCTGCACGGCGGGGCTCGTCGCGCGCCGGCTCGCGCGGACGCCCGGCGCCTCGACCTACCTCGACGGGGGCATCGTCGCGTACAGCAACGAGGCCAAGCGGCGGTGGCTGCGCGTCCCCGGCGAGCTGCTGGAGCGGCACGGGGCCGTGAGCGCCGAGGTCGCGCGCGCGATGGCCGAGAGCGCCCGCGCGCAGGCGCGCACGGACCTGGGCCTGGCGACGACCGGGATCGCGGGACCAGGCGGGGCGACGCCCGAGAAGCCGGTGGGGCTCGTCTTCATCGCGCTCGCGCACGCGGGCGGCACGGACGTGCACGAGATGCGGTACGGAACCGAGCCAGGCCGGGAGGGCGTGCAGTACCTCGCCTCGCAGACCGCCCTCGACCTGATCCGCCTCCACCTCCTGCGCCTCGGACGTTAGCGCCTAGGCGTCGCGGGCGGGCACGGTGCCACCATGGCGAGGAGATCGACGGCGCCGCGGGCGGGATACGACGCGCGTGTCGCGAGGTCCGGCCGGAATCCGAACGTCAGCACCCGGAGCGTGCGGTAGCCTTGCCGCGGAGATGAGGTCGCACACGGACCGCCGCGATCCTCGTGCCGGCCAGGAGCGCTGCCGGATCTTCATCGCGGTCCTGCTGGCGCCGGCGCTCGTCGATGCCGCGGCGCGGGCCAGGACGCTGCTGGGCCCCGCGGCCGAGCGGCTGCGGTGGGTCGCGCCCGGGAACCTGCACCTCACCCTCCGGTTCCTCGGCGGGATCACCGAGGCGCAGCTCGCCCGCGCGATCGAGGCCGCGCGCGAGGCGGCCGCGCCGGCCGCGCCGTTCGAGATCACGCTGGCCGGGATGGGCGCGTTTCCCTCCGCGCGGGCGCCCCGCGTCGTCTGGATCGGGGTGCAGGAGGGATCGGACCGTCTCGCGGCGCTCGCCGCGTCCCTGGAGGCGGCGCTGCGCCGGCGGAAGTTCCCGGCCGCGGACCGCCCGTTCCGGCCGCACCTGACCGTGGCCCGCGCCCGCGCCGGAGGGCGGCCGCCGGATCTGTCCGGCGTGCTCCCCGGCGCGGAGGGCTGCGTCGTCGGCAGCCAGGGCGTGGACGCGCTCTCCGTGATGGAGAGCACGCTGCGGCCGCGGGGGCCGATCTACCGCGAGGTCGCGCGGGAGCCCCTCGGCGCCGCGGTCGAAAGTGATGTTTAGATATCTTGACACCTCACCGCCTACCGGGCTATAGTGGCGGGAGGAAGCGGCGGGATCCTTGACGAAGCGAACATACGTTTGGTAGAGTGGAGGCGGTTCCAGCGTCACCACGTGCCGGCCGGGAGGGAACATCGTCATGAACGAGCGGCAGCGCGCCCTCGACCTGGCTCTCTCGCAGATCGAAAAGCAGTTCGGCAAGGGCTCGATCATGAAGCTCGGGGAGCATCAGGCCAAGCTCGTCGTGGACGTCATCCCCACCGGCGTGCTGGCGCTGGACGCCGCCCTCGGCGTGGGCGGCGTCCCCCGCGGCCGGGTGGTGGAGATCTACGGCCCGGAGGCCTCCGGGAAGACGACCCTGGCGTATCACATCATCGCCGAAGCGCAGCGCGAGGGGGGCATCGGCGCGTTCATCGACGCGGAGCACGCGCTCAACACCGAGTACGCCCGCAACGTCGGCGTGGACGTCGACAACCTGCTGATCTCGCAGCCGGACTCCGGGGAGCAGGCCCTCGAGATCGCGGAGATGCTGGTGCGCTCCGGCGCGATCGACGTCGTGGTCGTCGACTCGGTCGCCGCGCTCGTCCCGCGGGCCGAGCTGGAGGGCGAGATGGGCGACTCGCACGTCGGGCTGCAGGCCCGGCTGATGTCGCAGGCCCTCCGGAAGCTCGTCGGCGCGATCAGCAAGTCCCGCACCACGGTCGTGTTCATCAACCAGATCCGCGAGAAGATCGGGATCATGTTCGGGAACCCGGAGACGACCACCGGCGGACGGGCGCTCAAGTTCTACGCCTCGGTGCGCATGGAGATCCGCCGCACGGAGTCGATCAAGTCGGGCGACCAGGTCCTCGGCCAGCGGGTCCGGATCAAAGTGGTCAAGAACAAGCTGGCCGCTCCGTTCCGCGAGGCCGAGGCCGACCTCATCTTCCCGCGGGGCCTCAGCAAGGCGGGGAGCCTGCTCGACGTGGCCTCGCTGCACGGCCTCGTGACGCGGACGGGCACGTGGTTCGCGTACAAGGATCTGCGCCTTGGCCAGGGCCGCGACAACGCCCGGGAGTTCCTGGAGAACAACCCCGAGCTCGCGGCGGAGATCGAGCTCCGCGTGCGGGAGAAGCTCGGGCTCACCCGTCCGGTCGCCCCGGCGGATGCCGCACCGCGGGACGGGGGAGGGGCGCCCGAGGCGCATCGAGTGTCACGGGAGGCGAGCACGGTCGCAGCCGGCAAGAAGTAAGCCGAGATCGCACACGCGCCCAGCGGCGACGGGTCGCTGAGCGCGGTGGACGCCGGCCGGACGTGACCGGCGGTCCTCCTCTGCCACAGCGGAGGTGCGTATCAGGGTATCGCGGAGAGCCCCGGGCTCCACTTGGCCGGCCCCGAGACGCGGGGAGGCCGGCTCGGGGCCGGTGTCACCCCTCCACCGCGGCGCGGCCGCCGCGGGTGTCTCCCCCACGATTCCAGCGCGATCGTCCACGCGCGGGCAGGCGCAGCCGCCGGCGGCGCGAATTGTGAGCAGCGTGCCCTGAGATGCCGACGGTCGCGCAGATCCGCCCCCTGCACCGCCTCCCGGAGCTGCGCCTTCTCGTGCTCGACGACGGCCGCCGCCTGCACGTCGACGTGGAGCAGCTCGCGCGATGCGGGCTCGCGCCGGGCGAGCCGCTCGACGCCGAGGTGCTCGCGCAGCTCGAGTCCACCGACGCCTACCTCCGCGCGCGGCGGCAGGCCCTGCGCCTCCTGGCTTCCCGCCCCCGGACGGTCGCCGAGATGCGCGAGCGCCTCCGCCGGCGCGGGATCCCCGACGTCCACGTGCGCGCGGTGCTCCGCGACCTGACCGCGGCCGGCTACCTCGACGATCTCGCGTTCGCGCGGCAGTGGATCGCGGGGCGCGCGCCCCACGGACGAGGGGTGGCGCGCCTGCGCTGGGAGCTGCGCGAGAAGGGCGCGCCGGCCGCGGTGATCGAGCAGGCGATCCGCGAGGCCGCTAGCCGGGAGGACCTCTCCGCGACGGAGGAGCGAGCGGCCCGCGAGCTCGTGGCGCGGCGCGCGCGCGCGTACGCCCACCTCGCGCCGGAGGCGCGCCTCCGCCGTCTCGCCGGCCTCCTCGAGCGCCGTGGCTTCGCCTCCCGCACGATCGCGCGGCTGCTCCGGTCGATGAGGCGCGGCGCGCCGCCGGACCCGCCCGATGACGAGCCGAGGTGATGTGATCGCGAAGCGGCGCCGGGAGCCCGGCCGGAGCGGGCCCGGCGCCCGTGGATGTAGCGGTGACGAGGCTCCACGATCAGGAGGCGGAGGATCGCCCGAATGCGTGGCCGCCGCAACGCCCACACCCCGCCCGACCAGCTGGCGCTGACGCTCGCGGGCGCAGACCCGGCAGAGGGGCCAGCGCCGGGATCGGCCCTGGCCCCCCCGGCGGAGGACGCTCCCGGCTCGCGGGGCCCGGCGGCCGCATCCGGCGGTCCGCCGACGCGCACCCTGTCCCCGTCCGCCGAGGCGATCCTCGCGGACCTGACCCCGGAGCAGCGCGCGGCGGTCACGCACGCCTCGGGCCCGCTCCTGATCGTGGCCGGCGCGGGCACCGGCAAGACGCGCGTCATCACCCGGCGGATCGCGTACCTGATCGCGACGCGCCGCGCCCGGCCGGAGCAGATCCTCGCGCTCACGTTCACCGACCGCGCGGCGGCCGAGATGGAGGAGCGGGTCGACCGCCTGGTCCCGTACGGGTACACGCAGGCGTGGATCGGCACGTTCCACGCGTTCGGCGATCGCGTCCTGCGCGAGCATGCGCTCCACGTCGGCCTCTCGCCGGACTTTCGCGTGCTGAGCCGCGCCGAGCAGGCGATCTTCCTCCGCGAGCGGCTGTTCGAGCTGCCGCTGGATTACTTCCGGCCGCTCGGGGACCCGGCCCGGCACGTGGACGCGCTCGTCGCCCTCTTCAGCAGGGCGAAGGACGAGGACGTGACGCCCGAGGAGTACGCCGCGTACGCGGAACGCCTCGCGGCCGAGGCGCGGTCGCATCCGGAGGACGCCGTGCTGGCCGAGCAGGCGTGCCAGCAGCAGGAGCTGGCCGCCGCGTACCGCGTGTACCAGCAGCTCCTCGGGCGGGAGGGCCGCGTGGACTTCGGGGATCTCATCACGCTCACCCTGCGGCTGCTGCGGCAACACCCCACGGTGCTCCGCGCCTATCAGGAGACCTTCCGGTACGTGCTCGTGGACGAGTTCCAGGACACCAACTACGCGCAGTTCGAGCTCGTGAAGCTGCTCGCCGGGGGCCGCCGGGAGCTCACGGTCGTGGCCGACGACGACCAGGCGATCTACCGCTGGCGCGGCGCGTCGTACAGCAACATCGCCTTCTTCGCACGCGACTATCCGGACGCGCGGACGGTCGTGCTCACGCGCAACTACCGCTCGACGCAGTTCATCCTCGACGCCGCGTACCGGCTGATCCGGCACAACGATCCCGACCGCCTCGAGGTCCGCCAGGGCATCGACAAGCGGCTGGTGGCCGCGTCGGGGCCCGGCCGCCTGCCGCGTCACCTGCACTTCGACACGCTGAGCAGCGAGGCCGATGGGGTCGCCGATCGGATCGCGCGGCAGGTCGCCGCCGGCCGCTGGCGGTACCGGGATGTGGCGATCCTCGTCCGCGCCAACCGCGACGCGGAGCCGTTTCTCCGCGCGCTCAACGTGCGCGGCATCCCGGTGCGCTTCTCCGGGAGCCGCGGCCTGTACGACCGCGAGGAGATCCGCCTCCTGGCCGCGTTCCTCCGGACCCTCGCGCACCCCGGCGACAGCCTCTCGCTCTACTACCTGAGCGCCTCACCGCTCTACGAGGTGCCGCCCCAGGACCTCGCCTGCTGCATGAGCTACGCCACCCGCAGGAACCGGCCGCTCGCCCACGTCTACCGCCACCTCGCCCAGCTCCCGGACGTGGAGGTCTCCGCGGAGGGGCGCGCGGTGATCGCCACCCTCGTCGAGGACCTGCAGGCGATGACCCGCCTCGCCTCGCAGGCCCCGACCGGGCGTGTGCTCTACGAGTACCTCGTCACCCGCACCGGCTACATCGGCCGGCTCTCGTCGTCCGGGAAGCCGGAGGACGAGCAGAAGGTCGGCAACATCGCCAAGTTCTTCGACCTCGTGGCGCGGTTCGGGGCGCTCGTCCCGGTGGACCGCGTGCCGGCGTTCGTCGCGTACCTGGACCTCTTGATCGAGGCGGGCGACGACCCGCCCACGGCGGAGATCGAGCCGGACGTCGACGCGGTGAACGTGCTGACCGTGCACAAGGCCAAGGGCCTGGAGTTCCCGGTCGTGTTCATGGTCAGCCTCGTCTCCGACAAGTTCCCGTCGCGCGCCCGGCGGGAGCCGCTGCCGCTCCCGGATGCGCTGATGAAGGACCTCCTCCCGGAGGGCGACTTCCACGTGCAGGAGGAGCGGCGCCTGTGCTACGTGGGGATGACCCGGGCGCGCGAGGAGCTGTACCTGACGAGCGCGACGGACTACGGCGGGGCGCGGCCGCGCAAGGTCAGCCGGTTCGTGCTGGAGGCGCTCGATCTGCCGACGGTCGACGCGGAGACCGTCCGGGCCTCGGCGGCCCAGGCCGTCGAGCGCCACGCGCCGCCCGCGGCGGCGAGCGTGCCCACGTTCCTGGTGCCGCCGGGAGCGGACCCGCTGCCGCTGTCGTTCCGGCAGGTCGACGACTACGTGACCTGCCCCTACAAGTACCGGTACATCCACGTCCTGCGCATCCCGGTGCTGCGGGACCACCGCGTCGTGTACGGGGCCGCCCTGCACGAGGCGGTGCGCGAGTACAACCGCCGGAAGGCCCGGCGCCAGCCGGTCACCGCGGAGGACCTCGTCGCCCACTTCGAGCGGTCGTGGGTCAACGAGGGGTTCCTCAGCCGCGAGCACGAGGACCAGCGCCTGGAGGCCGGGCGGCAGACGCTGCGGCGGTTCTTCGAGTACCAGGAGCGGAGCGGGACGGTCCCGACGTTCGTGGAGCGGGAGTTCCGGTTCCCCCTCGGTTCCGTCCTGCTGCGGGGGCGCTGGGATCGGGTGGACGCGCGCGGCTCGGAGGTCGTGATCATCGACTTCAAGAGCACCGACGTCCGCACCCAGGAGCAGGCCGATCGCCGCGCCCGCGAGAGCGAGCAGCTCGCGATCTACGCGCTCGCGTACCAGCAGGTGTTCGGGCGGCTCCCGGACCGCGTCGAGCTCCACTTCCTGGGCCGCGAGATCCTCGTCGGGCGCGCCCGCAGGGACGACGCGGCCCTCGAACCGGTGCGGGAGATGATCCTCCGCGCCGCCGCGGGGATCCGGGCGCAGCAGTTCACCGCCACCCCGGATCCGTACCGGGCGTGCCCGTACTGCGCCTTCCAGCAGATCTGCCCGTTCACCGCGACGGCCGAATGATGCTCCGCCTGCTGCACACCTCCGACGTGCACCTCGGCGCGACGTTCCACGTGCTCGGCGAGCGCGGCTTGGAGCAGCGGCGGCAGGTCCGGGAGACGTTCGCCCGCGTGATCGCGCTTGCGCTCGAGGAGCGCGTCGACGCGGTGCTGATCGCCGGCGACCTCTTCGACTCCCCGACGGCCGGGCGGGCCGAGGTGGCGTTTGCGGCCGAGCACCTCGGCCGGCTCGGCGCCGCCGGGATCCCGACCTGCGTCGTCGGCGGCAACCACGATCCGATGTCGGGGCCCGGCGCCTCGCTGTGGCGAGAGCTCGGCGCGCGGGCTGCGCACCTCACCGTGTTCGGCCCGGCCCCGGAGGCCCGGGCGTTCCCCGAGCGAGACCTCGTGGTCGTCGGCCGCTCCGTCGTGTCCGGCCCCTCCCCGGAGAGCCCGCTCGCGGGCCTCCCGGTGGACCGCCGCGCCCGGTACCTGGTCGCGGTCGCGCACGGGACCGTCGAGCGCCCCGACGTCCCGGCCCGCGCCGGGCAGATCACGGCCGCTGCGATCGCCGCGAGCGGCGTGGACTACCTTGCGCTCGGGGACTGGCACTCGGCCCGAGAGGTATCGAGCGGGGGCGTCACGGCCTGGTACAGCGGCGCGCCCGAGATGATCGACCTGGACGAGCCGGAGTCCGGGACCGTGTGCCTCGTGACGCTTCGGGCGCCCGGGGAGGTGGAGGTGGCGCGCCGGCAGGTGGGTCGGCGGCGCGTGGTCCGCGTGACCGTCGACGTGGCGACCGCGGGGGGCGCCGAGGCGGTGGCCCGCGGCCTCCGCGCGCACGCGGCCCCGGACGTCGCGCTCGTGGTCACGCTGCGGGGGCTCGTCGGGCTCCGCGACCGCGTGGACGTGGAGCGATTGCGCGAGGACCTCGCGCCGGAGTGCTTCCGGCTGGAGATCCGCGACGAGTCGCACCTGCGCCCCGGCGCGGTCGATGCGTCGCAGTACCCGGACGGGACGGTGATCGGCCGGTTCGTGCGGCAGATGCAGGCGGCGATCGCATCGCGGGAGGGGGAGGCGCGCGAGGTCGCCGAGGAGGCGCTCGCGTACGGGGTCGCGCTCCTCGAGGGCAGGGAGGTGCTCTCGTGAGGGCGCCCGTCCTCCGCGCGGCGGCCCGCCGCGCCGCGGAGGGCGCCTCGCGATGATCATCCGCCGCGTCCGCGTCCGCCGCTTCCGGAAGCTCGCGGACCAGACGCTCGCGTGCGGTCCCGGCCTCAACGTCGTTCGCGGCCGGAACGACGCCGGGAAGTCCACGCTGCACCTCGCCTTCTCCGCGGCGCTCTACCCGGTCCGGCCCTCGGAGGCGCAGAGCTACGGTCCGTGGGGCGACGACGGGCCGGGCGAGGTGATGCTGGAGTTCGAGGCGGACGGCCGCACGTACCGTCTGCAGAAGGACCTCGGGGCCCGCAAGGTCCTGCTCACGTGCGGGGAGGACCGGTGGGACAGCCCGAAGGCCGTGGAGGAGCAGATCGGGAGGATCCTGGGGCTGCCCAGCCTCGCCCTGTTCCGCGCGACCGCGCACATCGGCCAGTGGGAGCTCGCGGCGGTGCAGAGGGAGCAGGAGGAGATCGGCACGCGCCTGGCCCGGATCATGACCGGCGGGGAGAACGACGCGGGCCGGGTCCTGCGGGCGCTGGACGACAAGATCCGGCGCATGGAGGTCGGCCTGCGGGGCGTGGCCCGCACCCCCGGCCCGCTCAAGCGCGACGAAGACCGGGCCGCCCAGCTCGCCGCGGAGCAGCACCGGCTGGCCGCCGAGGTCGCGGCGATCGAGCGGGCGGTGGCCGAGCGTGACCGGCTCGCCGCGCGCGTCGTTGCGCTCGAGCAGCAGGTGCGCAGCGACGAGGCCCTGCTCGAGGCCAATCGGGAGCTCTACGACCTGGACCGGAGGTGCGAGGAGCTGAGCGGCCGCGCCGGGGAGCTGCGGTCCGTGCTGGAGCGGGTCGACGCGCAGGCGCGGGCGATCGACGAGGCGGATCGCGAGTGCGCGCTGGCCCCGCTCCCCCCGGATCCCGAGGCGGTGCGGGCGCTCACCGAGGCCGCGCTGCGCGCCGAGGTGCTCGAGCAGGAGGCGGCCGCGCTCCCCGGGGATCCCGCGGGGCCCGAGGAGCCCGCCCCGATGCACACGCATTCCGCGCGCGCCGCCGCGTACGGCGCCGTGGCCGCGATCGCGTCCGGCGGCGTCGGGCTCGGCTTGCTCGCGGGCCGCCACGCCGTGTGGGGCATCGGGCTGCTGCTCGCGGCGGCGTTTCTGGGAGCGGCGGCCGTGCTGGCCCACCGGCGGCACGCGCGCGCGGCGGTCGAAGCTGCCGCGCTCGCCCGGAGGCGCAGCGAGGAGGCGCGGCGCGTCGCCTCTCTCCGGCGGGAGGCGCTCGAGGCCCGGGAGGCGGTGCGCCGGCGCCTCGAGGCGCTCGGTGCCTCTTCTGTCCAGGAGGTCGTGGAGTCCCGGGAGCGGTATCTGGAGGCCCGCCGGCGGCGCGAGGCCGCCCGGGAGATCCTCGACGGGATCCTGGGCGGCCGCCCGCGCGAGGCGCTCGCCCTGGAGTACCGGCGCGTCCTGGTGGACCTGGGCGCGGCGCGGGCGCAGCGCGAGGCCCGAGACCTCGCGCTCAGGCGCCTGGATCCCGCCGCGTTCCAGCGATTGCACGCGGACGTCGAGCAGCGGAAGCGGGAACGCGACGCGGCCAGGGCCGAGCTCCAGCGGCTCGAGGGGTGGATTGCCGGGCGCTCGCCCCACGACGACCTGGCGCGGGTGGAAGAGGAGCTCGCCGAGGTGCGCTCGCGCCTCGCGCGCGGGCAACGCCACGTCGAGGTGCTGCGGCTCACCCGGGAGGTCCTCGCGGACGCCTACCGCCAGGTCGTCGCTCTGGGCAGGGAGCGGCTCGAGCAGCGCGCGAGCGAGTATCTGCGCGGCCTCTCGGGCGGGGTGTACGAGCGGCTCCAGGTGGACGACCAGACGCTCGCGCCCAGGGTGTGGGTGGGGCCGCCCAAGGAGTGGGCCGCGGTGGCCGAGCGGGAGATCGGCAGCGGGGGCGTGGACCAGTGCTACCTGGCCCTCCGCCTCGGGCTGGTGGACGTGCTGTCCGGCGGCCGCCGGCCGCCTCTCTTCATGGACGACCCGTTCCTGGCCTACGACGACGTCCGCCAGGCCGCGGCGATGGCCACGCTCCGGGAGCTCGCGCGCGGCCGGCAGATCTTCCTCTTCACGTGCAAGGGCGTCTACGACGCGTACGCCGACTACCTGCTGCCGCTGGGGGACCTCCACGCCGTTGCGGAATAGCGCCCTCCCGGCGCGCCAGCGCCCGGTTGCGGCGTGGAGAACGGGACGGGACCTGCTTACTTCGTGGCTTGTGCCGCCAGCGCGCGGATATCCGTGACGAGGTCCTTGGGATCGAGGTTCCCGGGCAGGAACGCGCGGATCCGCCCGCGCGGGTCGATCACGTAGACGATCGCGGTGTGGCCCACCAGCTGGGGTGTCGGCGTGGACGCCGCGGCGGCCTCGGGGTTCACCTCTCGGGCGTCGCTCCCGACGTAGTAGTGCGCCCAGACCGGTCGCAGCTCCGCGAACGACCCGTGCAGGTACGTGAGGAGCCCCTCGACCCGGTGCAGCTTGAGGAACTGCCGGATCGAGGCCGGCGTATCGCCGCGCGGGTCGACGCTCACGGCCACGAACGCCGCGCCCCGGGCGGTATCCCCGAGCTCGCGCGCGGCCGCGCGCATCTGCTCCGCGATCAGCGGGCAGACGTCGGGGCAGTGGGTGTACAGAAACGTGAGCGCGACGACTTTGCCCCGGAGGTCCGAGAGCGCGACCGGGCGGCCATCCTGGTCCCGCAGGCGGAAGTCGTAGGCCGTCACCGGTGGCGCGAGCACCGCGCCGGCGAGCGCGGGCGCGCGCGTCGCGCTCCACCGGGCCCACGTCAGGCCGCCGGCGAGCGCGACCGCCAGCGCGGCCGCGACCGCGGGCCAGAGCCACCGCCGCTTGGCTCCGGCCGGCCCGGCCGGCGCTCGCCGGGACTCCTCGTGGCTCATCGCGTGCACCGTTGGACGCTCCTCGAGCACCTCTGCCGTCCGTGCACGGCAGAAGCCAAGTCTCGGGCCACTCCCCAGGATAACAGCCGGCTGTAACGGAAGTCAAAGCAACCCGCGCACCGCAGCCGCAGAGCGGTCCAGGACGAACGATCCGAGACGCGCCCGCGCCGTCCCCGGCCCGGCCTCGCACAATGGGCCCCGGCGGCCTCGCGTCGTTCCCTTGACCCCGATTGTCACGCGGGATAAAATGTTGTGAAGCCTGCGCCACATATCGAACTGGCCCCCCGCGTCACGGGGCCGGGACGGAGGGGTTTCCGGGACCACAGGCACGACAACGTCATAGAGGGGGGTGACCACCACGAGCGCCGTACATTATCTTCTCCTGGGCGTGATCGGGTTGGCGGTCTTCCTCCTTGGATACTTCCTGCGGAAGTTCGCCGGCGAGGCGAAGATCGGCACGGCTGAGGTAGCAGCCCGGCGCATCCTCGAAGATGCCAGGGCCGAGGCGCACAGGGAGGCGGAGAGCAAGAAGCGAGAAGCGCTCCTGGAGGCCAAGGACGAGGCGTTCCGCATCAAGCGGGACGCCGAGCGGGAGATTCGAGAGCAGCGGGCGGAGTTGCAGCGTCTCGAGCGGCGGCTGGTCCAGCGAGAGGAGAGCCTCGACCGCAAGCTGGAGTCGCTGGAGAAGCGCGATCAGTCCCTCGCGCAGCGGGAGCAGGAGGTCGCCAAGGCTAGGGAGGAGGTCCAGGCGCTGCACCAGGCCGGGCGTCTGGAGCTCGAGCGCATCAGCGGCCTGACGGCGGAGCAGGCTCGCCAGGAGCTGCTCCAGAGGACGGAAGCCGAAATTCGCTACGAGGCCGCGCAGACGGCCCGCAAGATCGAGGCCCAGGCCCGCGAGGAGGCCGAGCGGCGCGCCCGCGAGATCGTCGCGCTGGCGATCCAGCGGTGTGCGGCCGACCACACCGCCGAGGTGACGGTGTCGGTGATCCCCCTGCCCAACGAGGAGATGAAGGGGCGGATCATCGGCCGCGAGGGCCGCAACATCCGGGCCCTCGAGAGCCTCACCGGGGTCGACTTCATCATCGATGATACCCCGGAGTCGGTCACGCTGTCGTCGTTCGACCCGATTCGCCGCGAGATCGCCAGGATGGCCCTCGAGCGGCTCCTCGCCGACGGCCGGATCCACCCGGCCCGGATCGAGGAGATGGTCGAAAAGGCCCAGCGGGACATCGACGCCCGCATCCGGGAGGCCGGCGAGCGCGCGGCCTTCGAGGCCGGGGTGCACGGCCTTCACCCGGAGGAGATCAAGCTGCTGGGCCGGCTCAACTTCCGGTTCAGCTACGGCCAGAACCTCCTGCAGCACTCGATCGAGGTGGCACTCCTCGCCGGCCTGATGGCGTCCCAGGTGGGGGCCGACCCCGAGCTGGCCCGCCGGGCCGGGCTGCTGCACGACATCGGCAAGGCCCTCACCCACGAGGTGGAGGGCACCCATAGTGACATCGGGATGGACATCGCGCGGCGCTACCACGAGCCGCCGGAGGTCCTCAACGGGATCGCCTACCACCACGGCGACGCCGAGGCGTCGTGCGTGGAAGCGATCCTCGTGGCGGCGGCGGACGCGATCTCGGCCTCGCGCCCCGGCGCGCGCAAGGAGACCGTGGAGATGTACGTCAAGCGCCTCGAGAACCTGGAGCGGATCGCGACCTCGTTTGCGGGCGTGGACCGCGCCTACGCGATCCAAGCCGGGCGCGAAATCCGGGTGCTCGTCCGGCCGCAGGAGATCGACGATCCGGCCGCGGCGGTCCTCGCGCGCGAGATGGCGAAGAAGATCGAGGACGAGCTCGAGTATCCCGGCCAGATCAAGGTGACGGTCCTGCGGGAGACTCGCGCCATCGAGTACGCGAAGTAGCGCCCCGTCGCCGAGATCGTGAACATCCTCTTCATCGGCGACGTGGTGGGCAAGCCGGGGCGGCGGACCCTCGCCCAGATGCTGCCGGCGCTCCGCCGGGAGCTCGAGGCGGATCTGGTGATCGCCAACGGCGAGAACTCCGCGGGCGGCTTCGGGATCACGCAAGAGACGTTCGACGACTTGGTGGCGGCCGGGGTGGACGTGGTCACCGGGGGGAACCACACCTGGCACATGCGCGAGGCGTACGCGCTGCTCGACAGCGAGCCCCGCATCCTCCGGCCGGCCAACTACCCGGCGGGGACGCCCGGCCGCGGCGCCGGCGTCTTCCGCGCCTCCGGGCGGTCGGCGGCCGCGGTCGGGGTCCTCAACCTCGAGGGGCGCGTCTTCATGGGCCCGCTGGAGTCCCCGTTCCGCGTGGGCAGGGACGAGGCGGAGCGGCTCCGGCGGGAAGCCGCCGTGGTCGTCGTGGACATCCACGCGGAGGCGACCTCGGAGAAGAGCGCGCTGGGCTGGTACCTCGACGGGCGCGTCTCCGCGGTGGTGGGCACGCACACGCACGTGCAGACGGCGGACGAGCGGATCCTGCCCGAGGGCACGGCGTTCATCACCGACGTCGGCATGACGGGGCCGCGGGACTCGATCATCGGGATGGCCCGCGACGGCGCCCTGCAGCGGTTCCTGACCCTCCTGCCGGCGCGGTTCGAGGTCGCCGCCGGCCCGGTCCAGCTCAACGGCGTCCTCGTCGACGTCGAGGAGCGGACCGGCCGCGCCCGGCGCATCGAGCGGGTGGTCCGCACCTCCGGGTAGCCCGCGCATGTCCCCACCCCATGGGGGAGGGGACGCCGATGCGCGGAGGAGGGGAGGGTCCGCGCCGCCGTGAAAGATGTGTCGGCGAGCGGGACGGCCTACGCACTCTGCCGAGGAGGCTCGTGCCGATGGACGTGCTCAAGGTGGCAGCAAAGTCCAACCCCACGGCCGTCGCGGGGGCCCTGGCCGGGGTGGTCCGGGAGAAGGGGACCGCCGAGCTCCAGGCGATCGGCGCAGCGGCGATCAACCAGGCGGTCAAGGCGATCGCGATCGCGCGGGGCTACGTCGCGCCGAGCGGCCTCGACCTCGTCTGCGTGCCGGCGTTCGCGGATGTCCAGATCGACGGCGAGGACCGGACGGCGATCAAGCTGATCGTCACCCCCCGGTGAGACGCGCGGGGGGTCCGGCCGGCCGGGCCACCGCCCCGCCCTGCCCCGCAGTGCGCGTGGACCTGCACACCCACAGCACCGCCTCGGACGGTGTCCTCCCGCCCGCGGATCTCGTCAGGGCCGCGCGGGAGCACGGCGTCGGCGTGCTCGCGCTGACCGACCACGATACGACGGACGGGGTCGCGGAGGCGCTGGATGCCGGTCGCGCCTACCGGGTCGACGTGATCCCCGGCGTCGAGATCAACACCGACGTCGACGCCTACGAGGTCCATGTCCTCGGGTACTTCATCGACCACACGCAGCAGGAGTTCCAACGGTTCCTCGGCCGGATGCGCGCCGGCCGGGTGGAGCGCGCCGAGCGGATGGTCGAGCGGCTGTGCGCGCTGGGGGTGCGCGTGGAGTGGGCCCGCGTGCGCGCGATCGCCGGGACGTCGGCGGTGGGGCGGCCGCACGTCGCCCGGGCCCTCGTGGAGGCCGGCCGGGTGGGCTCCGTCCAGGAGGCGTTCGAGCGGTTCCTCAGCCGCTCCGGGCCCGCGTACGTGCCCCGCACGCGGCTCTTGCCCGAGGAGGCCGTCGAGACCATCCGGTCCGCGGGCGGCGTGCCGGTCCTCGCGCATCCGGGGTGGGAGGCGAGCGGTCCGGTGATCGAGCGGGTGCCGGCCCTTGTCGCCCGTGGTCTGTGCGGCATCGAGGTATACTACCCCGATCACACGCCGGCGATGGTTTCCGCCTACCTCGACGTGGTGCGGCGGTACGGGCTCATCGCGACCGGCGGCACCGACTTCCACGGCGGCGGGATCGCGACGCGGGTGGCGCTCGGCAGCGTGCCGGTGCCCGCCGAAGCCGTCGCCGCGCTCCGCGCGCGGTGGGAGAGTCTCGGCGCAAGGCCGCGGGCCGGGGAATCGCGGCCTGCCCCGGAGCGTCATTGACAGGTAGCGAGCGACGGAGGCGATCGATGCGCTGTCCCAGGTGCGGTGCTGACAACCCCGAGGGCAAGATCCTCTGCCGCGCGTGCGGCGCCCGGCTGCGGCCGTCCGCGGCGGGCGGAGGGCAGGCGGCCCTCCCGGCGCGGGAGAGCGACGCGGAGCTTCGGCGACGGGTCTCCTATGACCTGACCCGCATCGTGTGGGTCATGGGTGTCGTCGTCGCCGTCGGATTGGGGCTCGGGCTCATGCTGAGGTAGGTTGCGATGCCCGCCGGCGCCGAGCGCCCGTCGTTCCGGCGACTGCCGTCCGTCGAGCGCCTGCTGCAGCACCTGGAGGCGTCCGGCGCCCTCGGCCGCCATCCGCGCCGCCTCGTTGTCGCGTGCGCACGCGAGGCGGTGGAGCAGGCCCGGCGGCGGCTGATCGAGGGCCGCACGGTCCCCGACGAGATCACCGTCGACGCGCTGGCCGCGCAGGCCGAGGCCCTGCTCGCCGAGCGGTCGGCGCCGAGCCTCGACCGCGCGATCAACGCGACGGGGATCGTCATCCACACGAACCTGGGGCGGGCCCCGCTCGCGCCCGCGGCGCGCGCCGCCGTCGCCGCCGCCGCCGGGTACGCCGTGCTGGAGATCGATCGCGCCAGCGGCGCGCGCGGGTCCCGCCAGTCCCACGTCCGGGGCCTCCTGCGCGAGCTGACCGGCGCGGAGGCCGCGCTCGCCGTGAACAACAACGCCGCGGCGGTGCTGCTCGCGCTGGCCGCGCTCGCCCGCGGCCGCGCCGCGATCGTCTCCCGCGGCGAGCTCGTCGAGATCGGCGGCAGCTTCCGGATGCCCGATGTGATGGCGGCGAGCGGCTGCCGGCTCGTGGAGGTCGGGACGACCAACAAGACCTACCTGGCCGACTACGAGGCCGCGCTGACCCCGGAGACGGCGCTTCTGGTGAAGGTGCACCGCAGCAACTTTGCGATGCGCGGCTTCGTGCACGAGACCTCGCCGGCCGAGCTCGTGGCGCTCGGCCGGCGCGCCGGCGTTCCGGTGCTGTTCGACATGGGCAGCGGCGCGTTCGTCGACCTGCGCGCGCGCGGCCTCCCGGCGGAGCCGACCGTGCAGGCGGCCGTGGCGGCGGGGTGCGACGTCGTCACCTTCAGCGGCGACAAGCTCCTCGGCGGCCCCAGGCCGGCCTGCTGGTGGGGCGGGAGGCGGCGATCGCGCGGATTCGCGCGCACCCGCTCGCGCGGGCGGTGCGCATCGACAAGCTCGACCTCGCGGCGCTCGAGGCGACGCTCCGCCTGTATCGCGATCCGGACCGCGCATGGGAGGAGATCCCCGTGCTCCGCATGTTGAGCCGGACGCAGGAGGAGCTCCGGCGCGCGGCCCACGACCTCGTCGCCCGGCTCGCCCCCGTGATCGGGGAGGCCGCGGCGCTCGCGGTGCAGCCGACGGTCTCCGAGAGCGGCGGCGGCGCCCTGCCCGGCGTCGAGCTGCCGTCGTTTGCCGTTGCGATCGCGCCACGCCGGGACCGCGTCGAGGCGTGGGAGCGCCGGCTGCGCCGGCACACGCCGCCGGTGTTCGCCCGCATCGCCGACGACCGGCTGCTCCTCGACCTCCGCACCCTCGCGCCCGAGGACCTCGCCCCGCTCGTCGCCGCGCTCGCGGCGGCCGCGGGCCAGCCGGCGGCGCCGCCCGCCTGAGACCCGGAGGCGCAGCGGCGATGGCCCGGCCCGCGCTGCCGTCTGACGCCGGCGGGCGGCGCCACGCCGTGGTCGGCACCGCCGGGCACATCGATCACGGCAAGAGCGCGCTCGTGCGGGCCCTCACGGGGGTCGACCCCGACCGCCTCGAGGAGGAGAAGCGGCGGGGCATGACGATCGACCTCGGGTTCGCGCACTTCGATCTCCCGAGCGGCCTGCGCGTCGGCCTGGTGGACGTGCCCGGGCACGAGCGCCTGATCAAGAACATGCTGGCGGGCGCGGCGGGCATCGACCTCGTCCTGCTCGTCGTCGCGGCCGACGAAGGGGTGATGCCGCAGACGCGCGAGCACCTCGACATCCTCCGGTTCCTCCAGGTGCGCCGCGGCGTCGTCGTCCTCAACAAGATCGACCTCGCAACCGACGCGGAGTGGCTGGCGCTCGTCCGCGAGGAGATCGGCGAGCTCTGCGCGGGCACCTTCCTCGCCGGCGCGCCGATCGTCCCGGTCTCGGCGCGGACCGGCGCCGGCATCCCGGGCCTCGTCGAGGCGATCGACCGCGCGCTGCGCGAGATCCCGCCGCGCGACGCGGATGCGCCGGCGCGCCTGCCCGTGGACCGCAGCTTCACGATGCCGGGGTTCGGGACGGTGGTCACCGGCACGCTGTGGAGCGGCCGGATCCGGGCGGGCGACGTCCTGGAGCTGCTGCCGTCCGGGCGCGAGGTGCGCGTCCGCCAGGTGCAGAGCCACGGTGCGGCGGTGGAGGAGGCGTGCGCCGGTCAGCGCGTCGCGCTCAACCTGGCCGGCGTGGCGAAGGAGGAGGTGATCCGCGGGCACGTGCTCGCCGCCCCCGGCACGCTGCGGCCCTCGCGGGTCGTCGACGTCCGCCTGCGCCTCCTGCCGGGCGCGCCGCCGCTCCCGCACCACGGGCGGATCCGGCTGTACGCCGGCGCCGACGAGGTCATCGGCCGCGTCCGGCTCCTCGACCGCGACCGGCTGCTCCCGGGACAGGAGGCGGTCGCGCAGCTCCGCCTGGAGCGGCCGACCGTGGTGGCGCGCGGGGACCCGTTCGTGCTCCGGCGGTACTCGCCGATGGCCACGATCGGCGGCGGGGACGTGCTCGCCGCCACGGCGCCGCTCCGGCGGCGCGGCGCCGACACGGTGCAGGCGCTCGCGGCGCAGGCGTCCGGGCTGGGGCCCCAGGTGCTCGCGGCGCTGCGCGAGGCGGGCGCGCAGGGGGCGACCGCCGACGCGCTTGCGCAGCAGATCGGCGCGCCGCGCGACCGCGTCGCCGCGGAGGCGCAGGCGCTGGCCGGCGCCGGGCAGGCGCTCGTGATCCGCGGCCGGCTGTTTGCGCAGGGGGCGGCGGACCGCATCCGCGCGGGCATCCTGCGGGCGCTCGCGGACTACCACGCGGCGGTGCCGTGGCGGATCGGCATGCCGCGGGACGAGCTCAAGAGCCGCGCCTTCGCGTCCGGCGACGACCGGCTCTACAGCCACGTCCTGGACGGTCTCGTGGCCGACGGCGAGGTCGCCGTCGAAGGGGCGTTTGCGCGCGCCGCCGGGTTCGCGCCGGCGCGCACGGCGGCGGACGAGGCCGCGGCCCGGTCGCTCGCGGATGCGTACCGGCGGGGCCGCTTTGCCCCGCCGGGGCGGGAGGAGATCCTGGCGCGCCTGCCCGACCGGGCCGCGGCCGGCCGGATGCTCCAGGCCCTGCTCGACGACGGCACGCTCGTCGAGGTCGGCGCCGATGTCGTCTTCCACCGCGACGTGCTCGCGGAGATCGAGGCGCGGGTCGTCGAGCACATCGCCCGGCACGGCGACATCACCGTCGCCGCCCTCCGCGACGCGCTCGGCAGCAGCCGTAAGTACGTGCTCGCGGTCCTCGAATACTTCGACGCGCGGCACCTCACCCGGCGCGTCGGGGACAAGCGGGTGCTGGCCCGGCCGCTCGCCCCCTCATGACGCCACCACGCGCGCGGGCTACCGTCCAGGCTTGACAACGCCGGGCGGGTCGTCTACTATCCGCGGAGATTGAGACAGCCATCTCGAAATTTGAGACGCCTGGGGAGCGGCGTGCACGAGTCCAAGACGGTCGGCAAGGCCCTCGCGTTGCTCGACGCCGTCGCCGACGGGCCGGGAACGGTGCGGGACCTCTGCCGGGCCACCCGTCTCGCCCGGGCCACCGTCTACCGCCTGCTCGGCACTCTCGTCGATTTCAGCTATGTGCGCTACGACCCGGTCGACCGGACGTACCGGCTGGGCTTCAAGTTGCTCGAGCTGGGACACCGGGCCGAGGCGCAGAGCGAGCTCGTGCGCGTCGCCCGTCCGTGGCTCGAGCGTCTGCGAGACGCCACGGACGAGACCGCGCAGCTCATGATCGTCGACGGGTACGAGGGCATGTACATCGACAAGGCGGAGCCCCAGCGGGGCTTCCGGTTCTGGACGCGAGTCGGGATGCGCCGCCCGCTGCATGCCGGTGCGTCGATGCGCGTTCTCCTGGCACACCTTCCCGAGGACCGGGTCGCCGAGATCCTGGACCGCAAGCCGCTGCCGGCGTTCACGCGCAGCACGATGACCGACCCCAAGAAGCTCCGCGTCGACTCGCAGAAGATTCGCCTCAGGGGGTACTGCGTGAGCTTCGAGGAGTCGCACGAGGGTGCCGCCGGCGTGGGCGCACCGATTCGCGACGGCACCGGTAAGGTGGTGGCCGGGATCAGCGTGGTGGGCCCGCTCAGCCGGTTCACCAAGGCCCGCCTGCCCCTGCTGATCGCCGAGACGTGCCGGGCGGCCCGCGGCGTGTCGCGCGATCTGGGCTGGCGTGGCGTGCCGCTGGCTCGGCCGGCGGCCGGCCGGCTGCCGGGGGGCTGAGCCGTGGCGACGGTCCGCCCCGACTTCGCTTCCCGGACGCGAGACGCCGCTCCGTCCCGGCCCCGGGGGCGCAGGACGCCGCCGGCGGCGCTGTGGCTTCTCGCGCCCGGGCTCGGCGTGCTCGGCGTGCTGTTCCTCTATCCGCTGGCCCGCGTCGTGGCCCTGGGGGCCACCGCCGATCCGCGCACCCTCGGCTCGCCGTCGAGCGCTCTCGCCGCCGTGATCCTGAGCCCGTACGTGTGGAGGCTCACGACGACGACGCTGGCGCTCGCGTGCTGGACGACCCTCGTCGCGCTCGCCCTCGGCTATCCTATGGCCTACTATCTCGTGCGCTCGACCTCGCGGCATCGCTATCTCGCCTTCATCGCCGTGCTCGCGCCCCTCATGGTCAGCATCGTCGTGCGGACGCTGGGGTGGATCATGGTCCTCGGTACCGACGGCCTCGCGAACCAGCTCCTCCTCGCGCTCCGCGTGGTGTCACGGCCGGTGGTCTGGCTCTACACGTTTGGCGCCACGGTGACGGGGTTGGTCCACGTGCTCCTGCCGTTCATGGTCCTCTCGATCATGGCGGCCCTCGCCCGCATCGATCCACAGGTCGAGGAATCGGCACGCATCCTCGGCGCCAATCGATGGCGGACGTTCCGCCACGTGACGCTGCCGCTGTCGGCTCAAGGCGTCGCCGGCGGGTGCGCGCTCGTCTTCAGCCTGGCGATGGGGTCCTACGTCACGCCGGCGTTGCTCGGCGGCGGGAAGGTTCAGGTGCTGGCCACGCAGATCTATGCGCAGATGCTGGAGATCGTCGACTGGCGGACCGGCGCCCTCCTGTCCCTGTACCTCGCCGGCCTGACGCTCCTCGTGCTCCTGGCGTACGCGCTGCTGCTCCGCCGCGCGGAGGCGTACCGTGGCGGGTAAGCGGGGCGCGTCCCCGGCGCACGCGGCGGTGCCTCGGTGGCTGGAGGTCTATGCCTGGATCCTCGTGGCCGCGATCGCGATCCCGATCCTCATCGTGGTGCCCGTGTCGCTCAATCCAACCGCATCGCTCTCCCTGCCGTCGCGGGGGTGGTCGCTGCGCTGGTACGCTAACGTCGCTGCCCACCCTGCGTTCCTCCACAGCCTCCGTGTGAGCGTGGAGGTCAGCGCAGCGGCCACCGCGCTCTCGCTGCTGGCCGGCACGATGGCGGCGTACGTGATCGCCCGGTACCGGCTGCGTGTGTTGGACGTGGCGTTCCTGGCCCCCGTGGCATTCCCGGCAGTCGTCTTCGGCGTGGCGCTGTTGATCTTCTTCGCCCCGCTCGGCCTGGTCCGGTCCATCGGAGGGCTGATCCTCGCCCACCTCGTGATCACGCTCCCGTACGTTGTGCGCACGATGGCGGCCGCCATCGCGAGCATCGACGATCACCTCGAAGAGGCGGCGATGATCCTGGGGGCCACGCGGTGGCGCGTCCTCCGGTACATCGTGGCGCCGCTCGTGGCGCCCGGGTTGCTGAGCGCCGGGGTCTTTGCCTTCATCGTGTCGTTCGACGAGTTCTCCGTCTCCATGTTCCTCGTCGGCCCGCGGACGATGACGCTGCCGCTTCAGATCTTCAACTACATCCAGTTCCTCATCGACCCCACGGTGGCGGCCGTGAGCGTCGCCCTGCTCGCCGTGACGGTGGGCGTGGTCGTGCTGGTCGAGCGCACGATCGGCCTGCAACGGTATTTCGCCGGCCCCTGACGGCGGAGCCGTCCGGGGCCACAAAGGAGGGGGAGCCATGAGCGCGCATCGCGACTGGACAGCGGCATCCGGGAGGCCGACACGCCGGTCCTTCCTCCGAGGCCTCGCGGCCACGGCCCTCGGCCTCGCGGCGCTGGATCGCGTGCCCGGTCTCCGCGACGAGGTCGCGGCCCAGCCCAAGTCGCTCACGATCATGTCATGGGGGTGGGGCTATGCGGAGGCCCTCAAGGCGCAGCTCATCCCGCGGTTCTCGCGGGACCACGGGGGCGCGAGCGTCACCCTGGAGGTCGGGACCAACGCGGCCAACTACGCCAAGCTCCTGGCCGAGCGGTCGCGCCCCGTGATCAGCGGCGGCACCTTCAACTTCCTCTATTCGTACCGGGGCTTGGCCGACGGCCTCTGGGAGCCCTTCGATCCCGCGAACGTCCCGAACGCCAAGAACCTGATCCACGGGTCGATCATGGCGGACACGCACGGGATCATCTTCGGCATCCAGCCCTACGGCATCATCTATAACCCGGACCGGGTCGACCCGCCGAGGTCCTGGCTGGACCTCTTCAACCCGAAGTACAAAGGGAAAGTCGGCCTCTCCGACGGCTACTTCGACGGGTTCGGCATGACCGCGAGGGCCCTGGGCCACGACGTCAACGACATCGCGGCGGGGATCAAGGCGTGGGCCCAGCACAAGGAGAACATCGGGCCCTGGCCGCAGTCGCCGGCGCAGGCCCAGGACCTGGTCGACAAAGGGGAGCTGTGGCTGGCCTGGGACTTCGGGGGGATCGCCGAGGGGGCCCGCGACAGCGGGAAGAACATCCGCTTCGTCATCCCCAAGGAGGGCGCGACCGCGGTGGCGGACATCGTGCAGTGCATCAAGGGGTTCGATCCCGCCACGACCCGGCTGACCCAGCAATTCCTCGGATCGTTTGTGGACGACGAGGCGCAGCTCCTGTGGGTCAAGAACGTGTACGATAGCCCGGTCAGCCGCACGGTGAAGGTGCCGCCGGACCTGGCGAAGCGCCCCGGCGTGCTGCCCCCGGAGAAGGTCGCACGCCTCCTGCGCCCGGATTTCCGCTACGTAAGCGGCAACATCGCGCTGTGGAAGAATCTGATCAACCAGTACCTCAAGTGAACGTGCGATGGCCGTCGCGATGACCCGGGCGCACCCGGCGGTGGCGCCCGCCGCGCCCCCGGCTTTGGAGCTCGTCGGGGTGAGCAAGTCCTTCCGCGGGGTGGGCGCCGTCCGCGACGTCTCGCTGACGCTTCCGGCGGGGACGATCCTCTCGCTGCTGGGCCCCAGCGGATGCGGCAAGACCACGACGCTGCGCATCGTCGCGGGCTTCGTCGCCCCGGACACCGGGCAGGTCCGGATCGGCAGCGAGGACGTCACCGATCTTCCGCCGCATCTACGGCATCTCGGCATGGTGTTTCAAAACTACGCGCTGTTCCCGCACATGACCGTCTTCGAGAACGTGGCGTTCGGGCTCCGGATGCGCAACCTCGGCGCTGCCGAGATCGGGCCGGCGGTGCGGGCCGCGCTCCGCCTGGTGCGGATGACCGGACTGGAGGCCCGGTACCCGCGGGAGCTGTCCGGCGGTCAGCAGCAGCGCGTCGCCCTGGCCCGGGCGATCGTGACCCGTCCCCGCGTGCTGCTGCTGGACGAGCCGTTCGGCGCGCTGGACCGGCAGCTCCGGGAGGAGATGCAGATCGAGCTCAAGCAGTTGCAGCGTACCGTCGGCATCTCCTTCGTGTTCGTGACGCACGACCAGGAGGAGGCCCTGACGATCTCAGACCGCATCGCCGTGATGCGGAGCGGGGTCATCGAGCAGGTGGGGACGCCCGACGAGGTCTTCGAGCAGCCCCGCAGTCTCTTCGTCGCGTCGTTCTTCGGCACGGTGAACGTATTCGAGGGAACGGTCTCCGGCTCCGATGGGAGCGCCATCCTGGTCGCCGGTCCCCTCGGCCGCTGGCGCGTGCCGGCGCGGGCGCCGGTTTCCGGGGCCTGCGTCGTCGCCGTCCGCGCGGCGGATGTCGCGGTGCGCCGCGCAGATCGCGACGAGGCGGACGACGGCGACTGGTTGTCGATCCACGGGCGCGTCGAGAACATCGTCTACAAAGGGACGACGGTGCTGTATCAGATTCGCGCGCGGGACGGGTCCCTGGTGCTCGCCGCCGGGGAGCCGGCACTGCGTGCCTCCGTGCCCGTCGGGGCGCCGGTGAGCGCGGCCTGGCGCGCCGCTCGCACGCACGTGTTCCCCCGCTGAAATCTCCGGCGCCGGATGCGCCAAGGAGGGAGACGAGCCGTGGCGATACCCGAGGAGGTCCGGGGCGACATCAGGCCCGAACGCAGCGCCCTCATCCCGATCGACATGCAGCGCCGGCACCTCGATCCCGCGGTCGGCTATCATCTGGTCAGCCCGGAGTTCGCGGCCGCGATCCTCGCGCCGGCCCGCCGGGTCCTCGAGGCCGCCCGCGGGCTGCGGATGCCCGTGGTCCACGTCGTGACGTACACGCGGCGCGCGTCGCCCTGGGGCTTCGCCGATCATCGCAATCCGTTCTGGGCGTACCAGACCGGCAAGCTCATCCCGGGGCTCGGTGCCCCGCGCCAGAGCGGCAAGAACGTCGAAGGCTCGATCTACGCCGAGGTGATGCCCGAGGTCGCCCCGCGGCACGACGAGCCCGTCGTCGTGAAGAGGCGCTACAGCGGTTTCTATGCCACCGACCTGGAGCTCGTGTTGCGCGGGCTGGGGGTCGAGACCGTGCTCCTCATGGGCGTCAACACGAACAACTGTGTCCTGGCCACGGCCTTCGACGCGTTCAGCCGCGACTTTCGCATCGTCGTACTCGAGGACTGCTGCGGCAGCATGAACGGCCGCGACTACCACCTGCTGGCGCTCCGAGAAGTCGAGGCCGCGCTGGGCTTCGTGAGCTCCAGCGAGGAGGTCGTGGAGGTGCTCGAGCAGGCGGCGCGCGCATCGCCGGCCGGCCGCCGACCCGGACGCGCGTGAGCCTGACACCACCGACGGAGGGAGCCACCGTGCCAGACGCGATGACGCTGCAGCGACGGATCGTAGTCCCCGCCGGACACGGGCGGGCCTTCGAGGTGAAGCGGGGCGAGATCCTGCGCCTCACCCAGCAGGCCGGGCCTCAGGTGATCGACTTCAACGCCTGGAACAGGGAGAATCCCCGCGAGATGTTCTGGGCGGGCCGCACCCGGATCATCGAGGGCGCGCACCCCACCGCCGGGGCACGGCTGTGGTCGGTGGAACCGTGGATGCGGCCGATGTTCACCATCCTCGTGGACACGGCGGACCGCGCGCCCTCTCGCCGGGGGAGCCGGTTCCACGATCTCTGGTACCCGCGCTGCAACCGGCGGTACCACCAGGAGTTCTTCGGCGAGAGCGACCGTCGCTCGTGTCACCGCAACCTGACCGAGGCGATCGCCGAGTTCGGGCTGGGGGAAGAGTACGTGCACGATACCTTCAACGTCTTCATGCGCACCGGTCTCGACCCGGAGACGCAGACGTTCTTCGCCGAGGCCGCGGACAGCCGGCCGACCGACTACATGGACCTCCGCGCGGAGATGGATTGCCTCGTGGCCCTCTCGGCGTGCCCCGGGCATACCGCGCCGACGATCAACGACGTCATCGCCGAGGTCTATCGGACGTCCCCTTGACGCGGCCGCGGCGCGGTCCCGGGGAGGGCGGGGACCCGGGGTCCGGGATCGCGGGCGGAGGAAGGAGGCAGCGCGTGGAGCAGGGGGGAGGGCCCACCCGGATGGCGCCCCGGCGCCGTCGGGATAGCCAGCAGTGGATCCTCGACTGGCTGGTCAAGACCACCGGACGGGTCCAGAACTTCGCCAACGACGAGCGGACCGTCCCGCACGGCGTGAAGAGCTACCGCATGATCCCGCGCACCATGTACAGGGTGGCCCGGCACCAGGAGGACCTGGCGCGCGCGGCCGCGCAGCGGGGACACGCCGAGACCGCCGCCGCGCTGTACTGGCAGGCGTGCCAGACGTATCGCGAGGCGCAGCACGCGATCTTCGAGGACGACAACCCGGAGAAGACCTTCCTCTACGAGCGGTGCGTCGCCTGCTACGGCAAGGTCGTGAGCCTGACCGGCGCGCCGGTGGAAGCGGTGGAGATCCCGTGGGAGGGCGTCCGGATCGCCGCCCTGTTCCACCGCGCGCCCGCGCCGCACCCCCTGCCGGCGGTGCTGTTCATTCCGGGGATGGACATGACGAAGGAGGCCGCCCCGCATCCCCTGCAGAACCCGTTCACCCGCCGCGGCCTGCACGTGCTCGTCATGGACGGGCCCGGCCAGGGCCAGAGCAACCTCCGCAAGATCCGGGTCACGCACGACAACTACGAGCGCGCGGCGCGGGCCTGCATCGACTACCTCGCGCAGCGGCCCGACGTCGACCGGGACCGCATCGGGGTGTGCGGCACCAGCTTCGGCTCGCACTGGGGCCCGCGCCTCGCCGCGGTCGACGACCGGGTCCGGGCGCTCGCCACCACACACGCCGTGCACGGGAGCAAGCGCGCCATCTTCGAGGAGGCCTCGCCGCGCTTCAAGCAGATGTTCATGTATATGGCGGGCCTGACGGACGAGGAGGAGTTCGACCGCATGGCCGAGGCGATGTGCGACGACGAGCACGCCCGGCTGGTGCGGTGTCCCACGCTGCTGGTTGCGGGCGAGTACGATCCGCTGTGCCACCTCGAGGACGTCCTGGCCTTCTACGAGAAGCTCGGCGGTCCCAAGGAGCTGTGGGTCTTCGAGGACGAGTTCCACCGTGTCTCCGGACGGGACGGGATCGCGGGGCTCGAGATCTACCCCTTCCTGGCCGACTGGCTTGGCGATGCGCTCGCGGGGCGGCTCCCCGATGATCTGCGGAAGATGGTCCTCGTGCGGCAGCAGGACGGCATCGGTCCCTACGGACCGTCGGTGCGGACGCTGCTGATCCCTGGACGCGACGGCCGGCCGCCGACGGGCCCTGGCTAGGGCGTGGCGGCGCGCCACGAGCCGGCAACGTCTGGGGCGGCCGCGCCCCGTCGGGGCGCGGCCGTCGCGCGCAGGAGGAGGCGCCATGGGCAGGCTCGACGGCCAGGTTGCGATGATCACCGGGGCGAGCCGCGGCTTCGGCCGGGCGATGGCGCTCGCCTTCGCGGAGGAGGGCGCTCACGTGATCATCGGCTACCGCGCGAGGGAGGAGGACGCCGCGGCCGTCGCCGCGGCCGTGGAAGGTGCCGGCCGGCGGGCGCTCCCGCTGCAGGTCGATGTCGCCGATCCGGCCAGCGTCGCCCGGTTCACCGCGGCGTCGCTCGCCGCCTTTGGACACATCGACGTGCTGATCAACAACGCCGGTGTGATGGACGTCTCCCCCTTCGTCACGCAGGCCCCGGCCGTCTGGCGCGCGCTGCTCGACGTCAACGTGTATGGGACGCTCATGCTGACACGCGCATTGCTGCCGACGATGGTCACCCGGCATCGCGGGCGGATCATCAACTTGGCGTCCCAGCTCGGCCACGTCGGCGCCGAGAACTTCGCGGTCTACGCCGGCACCAAGGGATTCATCCTCGCCTTCACCCGGTCGCTCGCCCGGGAGGTGGGCCCGTACGGGATCACGGTCAACGCCATCTGCCCGGGATCGATCGTCACCGACATGAACCGCGCCATCTACCCGCCCGAGCGGCAGGCGGCCCGTGCGGCCGAGCTGCCGCTGCGCAGGTTGGGGGAGCCGGCCGACGTCGCGCGGGCGGCGCTCTACCTCGCGTCGGCCGACGCCGGGTTCGTCACCGGCCAGTGTCTCGATGTCAACGGCGGGTCGGTCATGGCGTAGGCGATGGAGCGCGTTGGGGCCCGCGATCGCCGCGGGCGGGTCGCGCACGAGCGAGGTGATCCGACCGCGGACGTCGTAGTACCCACGAGGCGGCGCGGGCGAGGCGACGCGCGATCCGCGGGCGACGGAGGGGTGGACGACGAGGACTGCTCCGGCGCACGCGACGATCTGCACGGGGGCGGGATCCGGTGGCGAACGCGACGGACGATGCGGCGGACCGCTGGAGCGACCTCATGGCGGGCGCGCTCCGGCGAGGCGGCGTCCGGATGATCGCGCACGTCCCGGACGAGGTCACGAGCCACCTCCTCCAGCGGCTGTCCGCCGACCCCGCGTTCACCGTGGTCTCGTGCACGCGCGAAGAGGAAGGCGTCGCCGTCCTGGCCGGCGGGTACCTCGGCGGCCAGAAGGGAGCGCTCATCCTCCAGGGCAGCGGCGTCGGCAACTCCCTCAACGCGCTCGCCTCCCTGGCGGTGGCGTACCAGCTCCCCATGCTCCTGCTCGTCAGCGAGCGCGGGCGCCTGGGAGAGTTCAACCCGGTGCAGGTCCCGTTCGGCCGGGCGCTCCCGCGGATCCTGGACGCGCTCGGGATCCAGTTCTTCTCGATCAGCGCCCCGGAGGAGATCGACGCGGTCGTCGGGGGCGCGAGCGAGCTGGCGTTTTCCGGCCTGGTCCCGGTCGCGCTCGGGTTATCGACACGTCTGACCGGCGGGAAGACGCTCAAGTGACCAGGCTCGAGGCGATCCGGCGCATGCTGCCGCTCCTCGGGGGCGCGGCCGTGATCTCGAACCTCGGGCGAAACACCTACGACCTCTACGCGGCGGGAGACCGGCCGCAGAACTTCTACATGTGGGGCGCGATGGGGTGCGCGGTCTCCGTCGGGCTGGGGCTCGCGCTGGCGCGTCCGGCGCTCCGGGTGGTCGTCCTCGACGGCGACGGATCGCTCCTGATGAACCTCGGCGCCCTCGCCACGGTCGCAGCGTGCCGGCCGCCGAACCTGGTGGAGGTCCTCTTCGACAACGGCGCGTACGAGACCACCGGCGGCCAGCCGACGCACACGACGCGCGGCGCCGACCTCGCCGCGATCGCGAGGGGGGCGGGGATCGAGCGCGTCGCCACGGCGAGCGACCTCGAGGGGTTCGCCCGCGCCATCGAGCGGGCGCTCCGCGACGAGGGGCCGTGGTTCGTGCTGGCCCGCGTCGAGCAGGCGACGTCGTTTGCCCGGGCGCCGCGCCGCCCGATCTCCGTGAGAGACCGCTTCATCGACGCGATCGGCCCCGCCTAGCGCGCATGCGAGCCCTCGTCTACCTGGGGCCCCGGAGCCTCGAGTTGCGCGACGCGGAGATCCCGCCGCTCCGTCCGGACGAGGTGCTGATCCGCGTCGAGGCATCGGGGATCTGCGGCTCCGACCTCCACGGGTACCTGGGGAAGAGCCGCAAGCGGGTCCCGCCGCTCGTCATGGGCCACGAGGTCGCCGGGCGGGTCGAGGCCCTGGGCCGCGCGGTCGGCGACCTCGCGCCGGGGGCCACGGCGGCCGTGTACCCGCTCCTCACGTGCGGGACGTGCGCCGCCTGCCGCCGAGGGGACACATCCCAGTGCAGCTCGCGCCGGGTCATCGGGATCGACCGGCCGGGCGGCTACGCGGAGTACGTCGCGGTGCCGCGCGCGTCGGTCGTGCCTCTGCCGCCCGGCCTGCCGGCGCTCGCGGGCAGCCTCGCGGAGCCGCTCGCGAACGCGGTCCACATCTTCAACCGCCACGTCCACGGCGTCGGCCGCCGGATCGCGATCTTCGGCGCGGGCACGCAGGGGCTGATGGCGCTCCACCTCGCCGGCCTGGTGGCCCCCGCGTTCGTCGCTTGCGTCGATCTCGTGCCCGCCCGCCTGGCGGTGGCGACGCGGCTCGGCGCGACGCTCGCGCTCGACGCGCGCGCCGACGACGTGGTGGGGCGCATCCGCGCGGCGACGGGCGGCGAGGGCGTCGACGTGGCGATCGAGGCCGCCGGCGCCTCGGCGGCCCGCCAGGCGGCGGTCGCCTGCGTGCGGACCGGCGGCCGGGTGGTGCTGCTGGGGCTGGGCGAGGAGGTCACCCCGTTCGATGCGGTCGACATCGTGAACCGAGAGGTGTCCGTCCACGGCTCGTACGCCTACACCTACGACGACTTCGTGCAGGCTGTCGAGCTGTTGAGGTCCCGGCGCGTGGGGGCCGAGCAGTGGGTCCGGCCGTTCCCGCTGGAGGACGGTCCGGCGCTGTTCCATCGACTGGTGGCCGATCCCGGCGACCTGGTGAAGGCGGTCCTGACCCCCGCCCGCGCGTCGCGGTGACGACGCCCGCTGCGACGACGCACCCCGTCGGGCAGCCGGGCGCCGCGACGGTCGCGTGTCCGGCCACGGCGGGTGCCCCTCTGTAGTAGAATGTGGCTAGCCGGAGGGGCATGGGGCCTGGTGGCCTTCGCAGTCTTCAAAACTGCCGGCGGGCCCTTGGGGTTCGCGGTGGGTTCGATTCCCACTCCCCTCCGCCACCCTCGCCTTCGTGGATCCATCGCCCTTCTGCCGTTCACGATGCAATGTCGCCGCGCGTCGGACCGCTCCGCACCACCGGCCCGGGCCGCCTCAGCCGTCGGCCCCCTCCCGCCCTGCCTGGGCGGCGGCGGCCCTCCGCGGCGGCGTCGAGGCGGACGACGCGAGGCCGGTTGCTGCGGTCAGGTGCTCGCGCAACTGGGCGCGCGAGAAGATGCCGAGCTTGGCGTAGATGTTTGCCAAGTGGTACTCGACGGTCTTGACCGTGACAAAGAGGTCGGCCGCGACCTGGCGGTTGGACTTCCCCGCCGCCACGAGGCGGGCGACCACGGTCTCCTGCGGGGTGAGCGTCCATATGCCCGACCTCGCGGCCCGTGGCTGGCGGGCGCTCGTGGCGGGCAACTCCCGCGCCGCCGCTTCCATGTCGGGACGGGCGCCGAGGGCCGCAAACGTGTCGCGGGCGGCGACGAGGTGACGACGCGCGCCGGCGCGGTCGCCGGAGCGGCGCAGGACTCTGCCGAGGTCTAGTTGCACGCGCGCTTCCTCGAGGGGCACGCAGAGACCGCGCAGGTGGCCCAACGCCTCTTCGAAGCGCATCCGGGCGGCATCCGGGCGGCCGCAGGCTGCTTCGATTGCGCCGCGCGCTCTGGCGATCATGGCGTGCCCGAGCGGTCGGCGCGCGGCGGGGGCCGTCTCCAACGTCGTCAGGTGGACCACCGCCTCGTCCACCCGCCCCAGGGCGAGGCTGGCTTCCACCGCGAGATCGCCGATCGGCAGCAGACTCTGCTCCCACGGCCCGCGCGGGTCGGGCAGGGCGGCGATCGCGCGCAGCACCTCTTCCTGGTCGCCCCGCGCCGCAGCGAGGCGGGCGGCGGCGGCCGTCGCATACGCCATCGTTCCGGGCGCTCCGAGGACGCGGCCGTGGGTCAGCGCCTCGCGCACATGCGCGGCCGCGGCGTCCCAATCGCCGCGTGCGATGCGCGGGTAGGCCGCCATCGCATGGATGAACAGCAGGTCTACACTGCGGCCCGCCTCCTGGGCGATCGCGAGCCCGAGCTCGATCTGCTGGATGGCCTCGGCGAAGCGCCCGAGCCGGTACAGGGCTTGGGCGAGCAGGCAGGCCGCGACACATGTGAGCAGCGAGCGGTCGCCGCGGGCATCGCCCACCCGGGCGAGGCACGCCGCGAGGCTGCTCGCCGCGCCCGGAAAGTCGTCGCGCCACACCGCGAGCTGCCCGCGAATCCACAGGACGTCGATCTCCCCAAGGACCCCGGAGGATGCGACGGCGTCGAACTCGCGGAGGGCCTCTTCGGCGCGGCCGGAGGACGCGAGCCCCCAGGACCGCGCCCACCAGGCCAACGCCATGATCTCCGGGCGGGCGCCGTCCTGGGCGAGGGCCCGTCCGGACCACGCCACCATCTCCGCATCGGACATGCGCGCCATGGCGAGGACGGCCAAATAGGTCGCCACGGTCGCCCTCAGGGCCGTTTGATCGCGGGCGTCGCTCACGCCCCGCCACGCGTTCGCCAGCTCCGCCTCCGCATCCACAAACCGGCCCGCGAACACCGCCAGCGCGCCCCGGAGGCAGCTCCGTCGCGGCCCCGGCGGGAGCTCGTCCAAAGCCTTGAGCGCGGCGTCGGGCGCGCTGACGAAGCCGGGGACCTACAACTACTGGTGCGTCGTCCACGTGCCGCAGGGCATGAAGGGTGTGATCGTCGTCCAGTAGCTGCCGAGAAATGGTCAGAAGGACGCTCCGGGCGTCTCGCGGCAAATCCGCGTCATGCCCGCACCGCGTCACGGCTCGGACGCGAGCCCACGAGGACTGCGTCCGCGGGAGGTGCGATGGTGGCTATCGCCATGGTGGTCGAGTTCCCCGGGGGCACCCAGCAACAGTACGAGCAGATCGGAGCCCGCCTGAGGCAGCGACGCGCGGACCTGCCCCAGGGATCATCTTCCACGCCGGCGGCCCGATGGACGGAGGCTGGCGGGTCGTGGAGCTGTGGGAGTCGCAAGCAGCCTTCGACAAGTTCCTCGATGCGCCCCGACGCCGCGCTGCCCGCGCGAAACCGGGATGCCTGCCAGGCGGTCTCAGGCGGCCGCGGGCCGGTCTCCGACGACCACCTGGATCTCGTGGATCTGCCCGCCCCGCGAAAGCCGGACGGGCACCGCGGCGCCGATGCGGTCCTCGGTGAGCAGCCCCAGCAGCTCGTCCGGGCGCCGCACGGGCTGGCCGCCCACGGCCAGGACCAGATCGCCGATCATCACCCCGGCGCGCTCCGCGGGGCTGCCCGGCTCGACCGCGTGCACGAGAAGCCCGGCGCGCTGACCGGCCTGCTGCGCGAGCGCTGCGGAGAGCGGCACGGTCTGCGCGGCGACGCCCAGGTATCCTCGCCGGAGGCGGCCGTAGGCCAGCAGGGCCTCGGTCACGCGCCGTAGCGTCACCGCGGGGATCGTGAGCACGAGTCCCCGCATCAGGCCGGTCGTATTCATCCCGATCACGCGCCCCGCGGCATCGAGCAGCGGGCCTCCGGAGATCCCGCGCGCGGGCTCGATGTCGGGCTCCAGGTAGCGATCGATGGGCGTCCCGCCTGGAATCTGCCAGTCGTGCCCGACCGCGCTCAAGATCCCGAGCCATGCCCGGACGGTTCGCCCGGGCCGCCCCAGCGCCAGGACCAGCTGTCCGACCCTGAGACCCTCGGCGTCCCGCCAGGCGGGAACCGGCAGACCCTGGGCCTGGACCCGGAGGACGACGAGGTCGGTGCCGGCGTCCCGGCCCACGACCGTCGCCGGGAGCTCCCGCCCGTCTCCCAGGGTCACGACGATGTCCTCGTCGCGGCGCACGGCATGTTCGGTGGCGAGGACGACCCCTTCCGCCGACCAGATCACGCCCGTGGCGGAGCGCCTCCCGCCGGACACGCGGACCACAAAGGGATTGGCCGCCTCGACCGCCGCAGCGAGACCATCGGAAACCGTTAGGAGCGAATCCGTCACCGTATCACCTCGTGGGCAGAGTGCGCGAGCTTGGCGGCAGCGACCCGCGCCGCCCCGCATCTGGCGCGGAGCCTCCGTGATGCTACGCCGCCGTCTGCGCAGAGCATAGGCGATGGCGGCCGGCATCACATCCATCGTTCGATCAGGTCGTGGGGGGCCGCCGGCCCGCCGCCGGGGCTGCGGCGCTCGGACGCGTGACCGCGGCGGCCCCTCAGAGCGTGACGAGACCCAGGCGGGCGGCCCGGACGACCGCCTCCGTCCGGCTCTGCGTGCCCAGCTTGCCGAGGATCGTGTGGACGTGGAACTTCGCGGTGTGCTCGGTGACGCCCAAGCGCTCGGCGATGCGCTTGTTGGCCAGCCCCTCGGCCATCAACTGCAGCACCTCGCGCTCGCGGCGGGTGAGGGGTTCCACGCCCACGTCCGCCTCGGGATGGCCGGGCGCCTCCGCCAATCCAGCCACCGAGGGATCGAGGGCGAGCAGGCCGGCGATCGCGGTCCGCGCGGCGATCACCAGCCGCTCCGCGTCGACGGCGCGCGGCAGGAGCCCCCTGGCCCCGCCCGCGAGCGCGCGGAGCCCGTCGCGCTCGTCCTGAACGATAGCCACGACCGGCAGCCGCAGGTCGTGCGCCTCGGCCAGCGCCGCGAGCGAGGCGTCGGGGTCGTCTCCGAGATCCCAGATGAGCGCGTCCGGGCGGGCGGTTGCCGCGGCGGCCGGGAGATCGTCGTCGGCGTCGAGCGCGCCGAGGACGACGCAGTCGGGGTGCTCAGCCAGCTGCGCGCTCAGCCTCGATCTCGCGTCACGATCGTCGATGACGAGCAGCAGGCGAATGGGCGCCTCGGCCATGGGAAGCCCCCGCTGCTGCGACGAACGCGGCCAGCACGAGGGGCCTGCGATCCTCCTCTGCGGTATCCTCTCGGTGGAACGCCGGCCTCGCGTCCGCTATGCCAGGCGGCGCGGGCGCGGTTTGGTTCCTGCGGCTGGCGGCCGGGTTCGGGTGATCCTCCACCCCGCCTCCGCAGAGGCCTCGGCGCCGTCCCGGTCTGTCGACGTCTCGAGAGGTTTTCCGGAAGCGTCCGTGAGGGAGGAGTCGGCGCGGGCGAGGCGAAGTAAACGGCCACCACGCGGCCGGCGCGGGCTGCCGGCGCAGGGATAATCGGATTTCCTTGAGCATCGTTACCGAGCACGACAGAGGCTCGGGATCTCGCTCCAGCGCATCAGAAGCTTTCTGGATCCGACAACCGAGATCGCCGCGAGGGCGCCGGGCAGCCGGCCCGGGACGGCGGGCTCCCTCGCAGGCGTTGGGGGCGGAGGCGCACAGGCAGGCAGCATGTAGGGCTCGATCTCTCCTGGACGCGATGATGTGCACTCCCTAGATGGTCGCCTCGGGCTGCACGGAGCGAGTGGCGAACCCGGCCGGAGATGCTCTGCGCCGGGTTTTCTGCTGCGCGCAGGGCGCACGGTGTGGCCATGCACGAGGCCCGCGGACGCAGCGGGCAGGGGGGAGTGCCTATGTGGCGCGCCGCACGCATCGCCGCAACCTGCTCCGTAGCTCTCTTGCTCTCGGCGACGTCCTCTCTGGCGGTCCAGCCTCCCGATCTACGGCGCATCGTCGCGTACCACCCCATCCACGTGAAGGGGGGCGCCACCTCGACGTACGTCGGCAACGGGTACACGCCCGCCCAGATCAGAGGCGCGTACGGGATCGACCAGCTCTACCAGCAGGGGATCACGGGCGGGAATCCCGGCCAGGGGAAGGCGGCCGTCATCGCGATCGTGGACGCCTACGATGCCCCGACCATCTGGAACGACCTCTCGGTCTTCATCACCCAGATGGGCATCGCCTCGATGCACGGGCTCACCGCCGGCGACCCGTGCACCATCTCGGGCGGGCCGCACCCGTGCTTCGTGAAGATCTGCCAGACAGGCTCGATCGTGGGGCCGCCCGCGGCCGCGGCCGCGAGCCCGCTCGCGCGGGGCGCCACCGGAGGCCACAAGGGCGGCAAGGGCGGCGGCGGCGGCGGCTGCACCCCGGGACAGGACCCGACCGGCGGCTGGGAGTTGGAAGCTTCGCTCGACGTGGAGTGGGCCCACGCCGTCGCGCCGGACGCGGACATCGTCCTCGCTGAGGCCAATTCGAACAGCCTGGGCGATCTATTGACCGCGTCGAACAGCGCGGTGGCCGCGGGCGCGCACGTCGTCTCGATGAGCTGGGGGGCCCGGGAGTTCTCGCTCGAGTTCGACTACGACTCGTACTTCAGCCACGCCGGCGTGACATTTGTGGCGGCCAGCGGGGACGGCGGCGCCGGCACGATCTGGCCGGCGGTATCGCCCAACGTGATCGCCGCCGGCGGCACCACGCTGTGCCTCGATGCTCAGGGCAACCGCACGACCGCCGGCACGGTCGCGTTCGCATCGTCGACGTGCGCCGGCCAGCCGGCGCCCGAGACGGCGTGGAGCGGGTCCGGGGGCGGGGACAGCATCTACGAGACCGAGCCCGCCTATCAGACCTACTTCTACGCGAACTCGTACGCGAGCTTCCCGAACACCGGCGGGTTCCGGGCGACCCCGGACGTCGCCCTGGACGCCAACCCGAGCACGGGCCTGGCGGTATACGATACCACGCCCTACAGCGGCGAGACAGGGTGGTTCCAGGTCGGCGGGACGAGCGCGGCGGCTCCCGCCTGGGCCGGGCTCATCGCGCTCGCGGACTACGCGCGCATGCAGAGTTCCAAGCCGACCCTGTCGGTCAGCCCGGGCAGCAGCGCCGGCGCACCCGAGTACAACGCGGCTCTGCCCGCGGTATACGGAACGGATTACTTCGACATCGTCTACGGGAGCAACGGGCACGCCGCGGGCTCCGGGTACGACCTCGTGACGGGGTTCGGGAGCGCGGCGGCCAACTACCTCGTCCTGAACCTGCTCAACCAGTAGGGTCACTCGGGCCCACGCGGGCCTCGCGGGTTCCCGCGCATCGCGACGCCGGGGCCGGTGTCCGGGCCGGGCGCCGGGGGCCCTCTCGCGCCCGCGGGGGATCCGCCCGGGCGCGGGGCGAACTCCTCGGGCGTTGCGCTGGTCGCGGGGAGGCCCACGATGCACGCGGTGGTGCTGGAACGGTTCGGTGGCCCCGAGCTCTTCCGCTGGTCCGAGTGGCCGACGCCGGTGCCGGGGCCCGGCGAGGTCCGCATCCGGGTGCGCGCGGTCTCGGTGAACCCGGTCGACTACAAGATGCGGCGCGGGCTGATCCCGGTCCAGCTCCCCGCGGTGCTCGGCCGCGACGCCGCCGGCGTCGTCGACGCGGTGGGCCCCGGGGTCGACGCGCTCCGGCCCGGGGACGAGGTGTTCGCGGTGCTGCTCGGGCCGCGCAGCAACGGCGCGTACGCGGAGTACGCTGCGGTGCCGGCGCCGTTCGTGAGCCGGAGGCCGCGCGGCCTCTCGGATGCGGAGGGCGCGGCCCTCGGCGTCGCCGGCCTGACCGCGTACGAGGCGGTCGTGCGCCGGGCGCGCGTCCGCTCCGGGGAGGCGGTGCTCGTCGCCGGCGGGGCGGGGGGCGTCGGCACCTTCGCGATCCCGATCCTGCGCCACCTGGGCGCCTCGCCGATCCTCGCGACCGCGGGCGGCGAGGCGAGCGCGGAGCACCTGGTCGATACGCTCGGCGTGCGCGCCGAGGACCTCGTCCCCTACCGGGGCCGCTCGCTCGACGACCTCGAGGCCCTGGTGCGGGAGCGCACCGGCGGGCGCGGGGTGGCCGCGGCGTTCGACTTCGTCGGCGGCGAGATGAAGGCGCTGTGCGTCCGCTGCCTCGGCCTGGGCGGCCGGGCCGTCAGCATCGTGGAAGAGCCCTCCGGCTTCGCGCTCGACGTCTGGGGGGCGGCGAGCCCCCTGTTTACCCGGTCGGGGACGCTGCACATCGTCTCGCTGAGCGCCCACGCGCGCAGCGCGGACCCGCGGGACTGGAGCGTGTATCCGGAGCTGCTCGCCGGCCTCGCCGGGCTGATCGAAGCCGGGCACATCCCGCCGCCCGCGGTCACCCACGTCGGCGAGCTGTCCGAGGAGACGATCCGCGAGGCCCACGCGCGGCTCGAGGGCCGGCACGTGACCGGTAAGCTCGTCCTGACCGTCGGCGGCGGCCACGCCTAGGGCAGCTGTGCAGAAGTTCCGTGGCCGCCACGGTGGGGCGTGGGGGCTCCGACCTAACGCAACGACGCACTGGCGCGGCGTCGCGCGATGCCGACGGGGGGCCGCGGCAAATCGCCCGGGCCATGATGCTGCCGGGCCCCCCGCGTCCGCCGAGCGCCGCGATCGGCCCTGGCGCGCCGCCCCGCGCCTACGGCTCCGGCCCGAGCATCCGCTCCGGCCTCACCACGCGGTCGAACTCCTCGGCGGACAACAGGCCCAGCTCGACACAGGCCTCGCGCAGGGTCTTGCGCTCCTCGTGGGCCTTCTTGGCCACCCGGGCGGCGTTGTCGTACCCGATGCGGGGGCTCAGCGCGGTCACGAGCATCAGCGAGCTCTCGACGTGCCGCCTGAGCTGCTCGCGGTTGGGCCGGAGCCCGCGGACCGCGTGGTCGGTGAACGACCGGCAGGCGTCCGCGAGCAGCCGGACCGAGTGGAGCAGGTTGCGGATGATCAGCGGCTTGAACACGTTGAGCTCGAAGTTGCCCTGGGACCCCGCGAACGCGATCGCCGTGTCGTTGCCCATCACCTGGATGCAGACCATCGTGAGCGCCTCGCACTGCGTCGGGTTGACCTTGCCGGGCATGATCGAGGACCCGGGCTCGTTCTCCGGCAGGTGCAGTTCTGCGAGGCCGGCGCGAGGGCCCGACCCCATCCAGCGGATGTCGTTGGCGATCTTCATCAGCGAGCAGGCGAGCGTCCGCAGCGTGCCGCTCGTCATCACCAGCGCGTCGTGGGCTGCGAGCGCGGCAAACTTGTTGGGCGCCGAGACGAACGGCAGGCCGGTGAGCTCCGCGATGCGGGCCGCCACGCGCTGCGCGAACTCCGGGTGCGTATTGAGCCCGGTGCCGACCGCGGTCCCGCCGATCGCCAGCTCGTAGACCCCCGGGAGCGCTCCCCGGATGCGCTCCGCGTCCTGATCGAGCTGGGCGACGTACCCCGAGAACTCCTGGTCGAGCCCCAGGGGCACCGCGTCCATGAGGTGCGTGCGCCCGATCTTGATGATGCCCGCAAACTCCTCCGCCTTCGCGGCGAGCGCGTCGCGCAGGCCGGTCACGCTCGGCAGGAGCCGGTGGACGATTTCTTCCGCCGCGGCGATGTGCATCGCGGTCGGGAACGTATCGTTCGAGGACTGCGAGCGGTTCACGTGGTCGTTGGGGTGGATCGGGGCCTTGCTGCCGAGGACGCCGCCCGCCAGCTCGATCGCCCGGTTGGCGATGACCTCGTTGGCGTTCATGTTGGTCTGGGTGCCGCTGCCGGTCTGCCAGACGTAGAGCGGGAAGTGGTCGTCGAGCGTCCCCGCGATCACCTCGTCGGCCGCCTGGACGATCAGCCGCGCGTGCTCCGGGCGGAGCAGGCCGAGGTCCCGGTTGACCTCGGCGCACGCCCGCTTGAGGATCCCCATCGCCCGGACCACCTCGCGGGGCATGCGGTCCACCTGCGCGTCGCCGATCGAGAAGTACCGCAGCGAGCGTTGCGTCTGGGCGCCCCAGTAGCGGTCGGCCGGGACCTCGATCGGCCCCATGCTGTCCGTCTCGATCCGCGTGCGGGCGGCGCCGCTCCCGCGCCCGCCGGCCGCCGCGGCGGAGGGTCGCTCCGGCGTTTCCTTCATCGGAACACCGGGCTGCCGGCCGCGAGCGTGGCGTAGTCCGCCTGCCAGTCCTCCCCGCTGAGGCGCAGCCGGACGCGCATCGGGACGCGCGACGTCCGCGTCCCCGTCGTCTCGCGCACCGTTTCGGTGGCCACGAACGTCGCGTTCGCCGTCTCGCCGGTCACGGCGACGGAGACGTCGCCCAGCGAGAAGGCGGCGAGGCGGGCGCGCTCCAGCGGCCCGGGCCAGTCCGCCGGCCGGTTGTAGGTGAACCGCTCCACCCACTCGCGCGCGCCCGCGGCCTGCGCATGGACGAACCCGTCGTAGATCTGCGCGAGGGAGTTCCGCACCAGATCGGCCGGCGCGGCGGGATACCCGAGCAGCAGCCCCGCCTGCTGGTCCTTGAGCACCGCCGGGTACGCCCAGTGCCACGGCGGCACATCGGGAAACGGCGTCCCCTGCGCCAGAGCGGGTCCGCCGGTCGGGGCTGCGGCGGCGAGGGCCGCCGCGAGCACGAGCAGAGTGCGTGCGGGCATGTTCTCGTTGAACCTCCTGCCTGTGGCCGGCTATGATGGTCCTGCGCTTTCATTCTATACCTTCACCCACACCTTCGCAGCCGGGGCGGCCGGCTCCGCGTCCCGGCGGCCGAGGGCGGCTGCCCGGCCACCGGGCGGGCGCGGCGCCGGGAGGGACCATGTGCGGAGAGGTGCGTCGGTGACGGCACACCGGATCGCCACGCTGGGCACGCTCACCGCTGCGGCGTTCCTCCTCATGGCCGCGATCCAGGTGCCCATCCTCCCGCAGGCGCCGTTCCTGACCTACGATCCGAGCGACGCGGTCGGGCTGCTCGCGGGGCTGCTCTACGGCCCCGCCTCCGGCGTGCTCGTGGTCCTGCTCAAGGACGTCCTGTTCTTGCTGACGCGCGCGCACGGCCCCCTCGGGCCGCTCGCCGACTTCATCGCCGCGGGCACCTTCGTCGCCGTGACGGCGTGGGCCTACCGCCGCCGCACGGGCGGCTTCGCCCGGCGATTGCTGGAGGCCGCGGCGCTGGGCGCGGCGGCCCGCGTGGCGATCATGATTCCCGCGAACGTCGCGATCCTGGCGCTGCAGTTCGGGATGCCGCCCTCGCGCGTCACCGGGATGCTCGTCTCGGCGATCGTCCCCTTCAACGCGGTGAAGGCCGCGATCAACGCGGGGCTCGCCCTCCTGGTCGCCGAGCCGGTGATCCGGCATGGGCAGGGGTGGCCGGCCGGGCAGCGGCACGAGTAGTCCAGCCTCGTCGGCGTCCGGTGGCGGCCGCGGGGGTCGGCCCGGACGCACGGCCCCGCCGGGCGCGACGGGGTGCCCGGAGCTAGGGGAGCCGTGGGGGGACCGTCGAATACGGGCGACGACCTGCGACCGGGATCGTGCGCACGACGCGTTCGGGGTACGGGCGCGCAGGTCCAAGGAGGCGGTGGTGATGAGCGGTCATCGTCTGCATTGGATCGCCGCGGCCGTCGCGGTCGTCTCGCTCGCGGCCGCCCCGGGCGGCCCCCCGCGGGAGGCGGCGGCGGCGCCGGCGGGCAAGCTCGAGATCTTCTCGTGGTGGACCGCGGGCGGCGAGGCGGACGCGCTCAACGCGCTGTTCGGCCTCTACCGCAAGAGGTCTCCGGGGGTGCAGATCGTCAACGCCACGGTCGCGGGCGGCGCGGGCACGAACGCCAAGGCGGTGCTCAAGACCCGGATGCTGGGCGGGAACCCGCCGGATTCGTTCCAGGTGCACGCCGGCCACGAGCTGATCGACACGTGGGTCAAGAGTGGCTACATGGAGCCGCTCACGGGCCTCTTCAAATCCGAAGGCTGGGACCGGGCGATGCCCCGGGGCCTCCTCGAGATCCTCTCGTACCAGGGCCAGATCTGGTCCGTGCCGGTGAACATCCACCGGGCCAACATCCTCTGGTACAACAAGAAGGTCTTCTCCGACAACGGCCTGGCGCCGCCCAAGACCTTCGAGGAGTTCTTCAGGGCCGCGGACGCCCTCAAGGCGAAGGGCATCGTGCCCCTCGTGCTCGGGGACAAGGAGGGCTGGGAAGCCGGGCACACCTTCGAGACGGTGCTCATCGGCACGCTCGGCGCGGACGGATACCGCGGCCTGTGGACCGGCAAGACCTCGTGGACGGGTGCCGCGGTGACCCGGGCGCTGGAGACGTTCAGGCGGATGCTGACGTACGTCAACTCCGACCACGCGGCGCTGACGTGGGACGAGGCCGGCCAGTACATCATCGGGGCCAAGGGCGCGATGTTGATCATGGGCGACTGGACGAACGGGTGGTTCACCTCCAAGAACTTCTCGGGCTACGGCTGGGCCCCCGCGCCGGGCAACGAGGGTGTCTACGATGCGCTGTCCGACAGCTTCGGCCTTCCGAAGAAGGCGCGGGACAGGGAGAACGTGATGGCGTGGCTGCGGCTCCTTGGCTCCCGCGAAGGGCAGGAGGCGTTCAACCCGCTCAAGGGATCGATCTGCGCCCGCACCGACTGCAGCCCCACGCCGTTCAGCCCGTACCAGCGGTGGGCGATGCAGCGCTGGAGGGGGGACGCGATCGTCCCGAGCGTGATCCACGGCGCCGCCGCGAGCGAGGGGTGGGCGACCGAGTACAAGGACGCGCTCGCGCTGTTTGTGACCTCGCGGGACGTGGCCGCGACCCAGCGGGCCCTCCAGAAGGCGTGCGTGAACGCCGGGGTGTGCAAGTAGGCGCGTCGCGGCCGCGACGTCGGTGGCGCCTATGCCCGGACACGCGGCGCGGCCGGCCGCCCGACGGGCCTCCGCGCAGGACTGGGCGGTGGGGGCTGCGATGGTGGCCCCGTCGGTCGTCGCCGTCGCGGTCTTCGTCTACGGGTTCGTGGGGTGGACCGGGTTCGTCTCCCTCACGCGCTGGAACGACGTCCTGCCGAGCTACGCGTGGGCCGGATGGCGCAACTACGTCGACCTGTTCCAGAGCTTCCGGTTCCGGATCGACATCGTCAACACGGCGCGGTTCACCGCCGCGTTCCTCGCCGGGTGTCTCGGCATCGGGTTCGCGCTCGCCGTGCTCCTCGACCGGGGCCTCCGCGCGGAGCCGGTGTTCCGGACGATCTACCTCGCGCCGCTCGCGATCTCGTTCATCGTCACCGGCGTGGTGTGGCGGTGGCTCCTCAACCCCGGCAGCCCCCAGCTCGGGGATGTCGGGGTCAACCTGCTGTTCCGGCACCTGCACCTGGGGTGGCTGCGGGCCGGGTGGTACACGGACCCGCGGATCGGCATCCTGGCCGTCGCGCTCGCCGCCACGTGGCAGATGTCGGGGTACACGATGGCGCTGTACCTCGCGGGCCTGCGGAGCATCCCCGACGAGCTGCGCGAGGCCGCGCGCGTGGACGGCGCCGCGGAGTGGCAGATCTACCGGCAGATCCTGGTCCCGCTGCTGCAGCCGATCACGCTCAGCGCGGTGATCATCCTCGGTCACATCTCCCTCAAGATCTTCGACCTCGTCGTGGCGATGACCGGCCCCGGACCCGGGTTCAGCAGCGACGTCCCCGCGTACTTCATGTTCGACACCACGTTCCGGGGCAACCACTTCGCGCAGGGGGCCGCGATCGCCGAGGTCCTGCTGGTGCTCGTCGCGCTCCTGACGGTCCCGTACCTCGTCTACAGCACGCGCGCGGAGGTGGAGCGGTGAGCGCGCTCGCGCCCATCCCCGCCGCGGCCGTCCTGCCCGGGGGCGCCCGCCGGGCGATCCCGTGGGGTCGGGCCGCGCTCTACGGGCTGCTCGTGGTCGCGGCCGCCGCCTACCTGCTGCCCATCTACGTGCTCGTGGCGACGTCGATGAAGAGCTTCGCCGAGGTCAGCCTCTCGCGGATGTGGGCGCCGCCGTCCGGCCTCTACTTCAGCAGCTTCGTCGAGGCGTGGGCGGGCAGCGCCACGCACCGCGGCCTCGGCGGCAACTTCCTGAACAGCGTGAAGCTCGTGGTCCCGGCGACGTTGCTCTCGGCGATGCTGGGGTCGATGAACGGGTACGTGCTGGCCAAGTGGCGATTCCGCGGCGCCGCCGTGGTGTTCCCGGCGATCCTGTTCGGCATGTTCATCCCCTACCAGAGCGTCCTGATCCCGCTCGTGCAGACGCTTCAGCGCCTCCACCTGTACGGCACGCTGCCGGGGCTCGTCTTCGTGCACGTCGTCTACGGGATCCCGATCACCACGCTGATCTTCCGCAACTACTACGCGGGGTGCCCACGGAGCTCGTGGAGGCCGGGAAGATCGATGGCGCGGGGCTGTGGGGCATCTACCGCACGATCATCGTCCCGCTCTCCGGACCCGCGTTCGTCGTCGCCGCGATCTGGCAGTTCACCTCGATCTGGAACGACTTCCTGTTCGGCGTCACCGTCACGAGCGACCCGGAGGTACAGCCGATCACGGTCGCCCTCAACAACCTGGCCGGCAGCTTCGTGGTCGAGTGGAACGTGCAGATGGGCGGCGCGCTCCTCGCGGCGCTGCCGACGCTGGTGGTCTACGCCGTCCTGGGCCGCTACTTCATGCGCGGCCTGATGGCCGGCTCGCTCAAGGGGTAGGGCAGCGGTGCGGACGCCGCGTGCGAGGTACCCGCGGCAGGACTTGCGCGGTGCGCCACCGGTGGGGCCGGCAGGCCGTGCGGTCCCGCCCGGTGCAGCCGCGGGGCGTCCCTGTAACGATCCTGTGAACGTTCGATGAACGGGTCGGCGACCGGTGAGCGCCGGGCTGGCCGCGCTCAGCTTACGTATACGGGAGGCAATTGACACGCGCGTGAGGCGCCCCGTACAATACGAACCAGCCGCACCGCATCCCCGCAGGCCGGACACCGTGGCGTGCGCAGACGGTGACGGAAGGGGGAGACGTTCCATTCCCGGACGCTCGGCTGCCTCGATGGCGACGTTCTACCAGATCGGCGAGGTCTGCCACCTGACCGGTCTCACGCCGCGGGCCCTGCACTACTACGACGAGATCGGCCTGCTTGTCCCGAGCGAGCGGCTCGCCGGCGGCCAGCGCTTGTACACCGCCGGGGACCTGGAGCGGATCGAGCGGATCAAGGACCTCAAGCGGCTGCTGGGGCTGTCCCTCAGCGAGATCAAGCGGATCCTCGACGCCGAGGACGCCCGCGCGCGGCATCTCGCGGCGGCGGAGCAGGCGGCGGACCCGTCCCGGCGGCGCCGCGCGCTCGAGAGCGCGCTCGGGGTGACCGAGGAGCAGCTTGCGTCGGTGCGGGAGAAGGTGGAGCAGCTCGGGCGCCTGCAGCGGAAACTCGAGCGCCAGGTGCGAGACCTGCGGCGCCTGCTCGGCCACACGAACCACAGCCGCGCGGTGGAGCGCATCGGAGGGCACGCGTGAACCCGAGAGCATGGATCTGGGCGGTCGCCGGGGCCTGCCTGATCCTCGTGGCGGCGATCGTCGTCGGCCGAGGGGCGACGCCCCGCCCGCCGCGCGGGCCGTCGGCGGGCGCGGAGTCGGGTCGGACGCGGCCGGTGCCGGTGGTGGCGGTCGGGCACGCCCGCCGCGTGCAGCTTCCCCGGACGCTCCGGCTCACGGCCAGCATCGCATCGCTCAGCCAGGCGGTGCTCTACCCCAAGACCTCCGGCTACCTGCAGGCCGTGATCGTCCGGCCGGGCGATCCCGTGCAGGCGGGCCAGGTCGTCGCGGTGATCGACCACGCGCAGCTCGACGCGCAGCTCGCGCAGGCGCAGGCCCAGCTCGCCGCGGCGGAGGCGTCCGTGCAAACCGCGCAGGCCCAGGTGGCCGCCGCGCGCGCGCAGCGGCTCACCGCGGCCGCCTCCCGCTCGCTCGCGGCGGCTCAAGTCGCGAACGCGCAGGGCGGGCTCAAGAAGGCGCAGGCGCAGCTCGCGGACGCGCAGGCCACGTACAACCGGACCGCGGAGCTCGCCCGGCAGGGGGCGGTGGCTCAGCAGAGCCTGGACGACGCCAAGGCGCAGGTCGTCTCGGCGCAGGCCGGCGTCGACTCGGCCGACGCGCAGGTGCGCGCGGCGCAGGCGCAGGTCGCCCAGGCCGACGCGCAGGTCCAGGCGGCGGAGCAGCAGGAGGCCGCCTCCGCGTCGCAGCTCAGGACCCAGCGCGCGCAGGCGGCCACCCAGCAGGCGGCCGTCGAGAACGCCCGCATCCAGCTCCGGTACGCGACGATCACCGCGCCCTTCAGCGGGGTCGTGGTCAGCCGGCAGCTCGACCCCGGCGCGTACGTGACACCCGGAACCTCGACGCCGATCCTCACGATCGCCGATATCGATCACCTGGACGTGCTGGTGCCGATCTCGGAGGCCGACCTCCCGGCCGTTCACCGCGGGGATCCCGTCCAGATCCGGGTGGACGCCTACCCCACCCGGGTCTTCCGCGGCGTCGTCACGCGCATGGCGGGCGGGGTGGATCCGGCGACCCGCACGCTGCAGGTTGAGATCGACATCGCGAACCCGGGGCGGCTGCTCCGGCCCGGCATGTATGCCACGGCGCAGCTCGCGGCCGGCACGCAGCCCGCGCTCGTCGTCCCGCTCTCCGCGCTCACGACGGTGGGCGGCCAGAGCTACGTGTGGGTCGTGACGGACGGCAAGGTGAGCCAGCAGCCCGTCACCGTGGGGCGGGCGACCGGCGACGCGGTCGAGATCACCGGCGGGATCACGCCGCACGATACGATCGTCGTCCGGGGCACCGACCTCGTCCGCCAGGGCCAGCAGGTCCGGGCGGTGCCGGCGAGCCCCTAGGGACATGTCCAGGAAACCATCCGGAGCAAAGCCCCGGGGCGTGGATTTAAAGGCCCGGGCCCCCATCGGCCGGGACAGCACGCGTTACGTCCACTGCCGGTTGCCCACGTGCGGCGCCGGTGGGTCACAGGCCCGGGCCCCCATCGGCCGGGGCAGCACGCGTTACGTCCACTGCCGGTTGCCCACGTGCGGCGCCCGTGGGTCACAGGCCCGGGCCTCCATCGGCCCGATCCCGGTCGCGTCGGCTCCAAAGGCGTCTGCCCTCGTCGCGAGACCCGGCTTACAGGCCCGGGCCCCGTGGGGCTCATGCTTCCGTTCTGGCGCGGAGCGCAGCGCGGAGCGCCGCGGGAGGACCCCGGCGTGCCAACGCCGTGGCGCCGCGTGGCGTCCTCGCCGACCGGAATCGCCCCGGCGAATTCGTGGGATGGGGTAGAGGCCGGGAGCGCCGCCGATGTTCCTGACACGCGGAGCCGTCCGGAATCCGATCATGGTCATGATGGCCAGCATCGCCATCGTGGTGCTGAGCCAGATCGCCCTCCAGCGCCTCCCCCGCGACCTGTTCCCCCACATCACCGTCCCGGTCGTCGTCGTCTCCGCCACGTACAGCGGGGCGAGCCCGGAGACGATGGAGCGCACGGTGACCTACCCGCTGGAGCAGGCCGTCACCCGGGTGGCGGGCGTCCAGCAGATCCTCTCCACGACGCGGCAGGGGAGCAGCACGGTCCAGGTCTGGTTCACCTGGGGCACCGACCTCAACGTGGCCGAGGTCGAGGTGATCCAGAACGTTCAGCGCGTCATGCGTTCCCTGCCGACCGGCGTCACGCAGCCCTTCGTCTTGAAGTTCGACATCTCCAACATCCCGGTGGCTCAGGTCGTCATCCAGGGCGGCGGCCTGGACGCCCGAGCGCTGTACGACCTCGGGTACAATACGATCGAGCCGCAGCTCGAGCGGCTGCCCGGCGTCTCGCAGGCGTTCGTCAACGGCGGGTTGGTCCGTCAGTTCAACGTCAACGTCGACCCGCACCGGCTGGCCGCGACCGGGCTCGCGCTGCGGGACGTCGTCAGCGCGATCGGTAAGTACAACGCGCTGCTGCCGTCCGGGAATCTGCGGAACGGCCGGATCGACTACCAGCTCAACGTCCCGAGCCTGCTGCAGAGCGTCCCCGCGATCCAGCGCGTCGTCGTCGCCACGCACGACGGGATCCCGGTGCACGTGGGCGACGTGGCGCAGGTGGAGGACGCGGCGGCCGACCAGACCCAGATCGTCCGGGTCAACGGCCAGACCGGGGTCGTCCTCTCCGTGGCCCGGCAGCCCGACGCCAACACGATCCAGGTCGTCGACGAGCTCCGCCGGGCGCTGCCACGCCTGGCGGGGATCCCGAAGGGCGTCACGCTCCAGGTGAGCTTCGATCAGTCCCAGTACATCCGGGCCGCGATCGCGACGCTCGAGCGCGAGGCGCTGATCGGCGCCCTCCTGACGTTCCTCGTGATCCTCGTGTTCCTCCGCAGCCTGTGGAGCCTCGTGATCGTCGGCGTCGGGATCCCACTGTCGGTGTCGACGGCGCTCCTGTTGCTGTACTTCACGGGGCAGAGCCTCAACATCTTCACGCTGGGCGGATTGACCCTCGCGATGGGGCGGCTCGTCGACGACGCGATCGTGGTGCGGGAGAACATCACGCGGCACCTCTCGCGCCCCGGCACCCCGGTGCTGACGGCGGTCCTCGAGGCGACACAGGAGGTCGGCCTCCCGGTGCTCGCTTCGACGGCGACCACGATCGCCGTGTTCTTCCCGGTGGTGTTCCTCAGCGGCATCGCCCAGCGGTTGTTCGTCCCGATGGCGCTCACGATCGTGTTCGCGCTCGCGGCCTCCTATGTCGTGTCGATGACGATCGACCCGGTGCTCAGCATCAAGCTGCTGCGGGCGAGCGCCGGGCCGGAGAGCCGGGCGGGGGGGGCCGTGGCGCGGTTCGTCCGGTGGAGCGAGCGTCTGATGGACCGGCTGGACGAGCGCTACCAGGCGACCCTCGGGTGGACGCTGCGGCACGCGGGGCTGGTGGTCGCCGCGATCGCGGCGGTCTTCGTCCTCTCGGTGCTCGCGGCCCGCGGGATCGGCAGCGAGTTCTTCCCGGACACCGACGAGAGCCAGTTCACGATCCAGGTCCAGGCGCCGCAGGGGACCGCGGTCCAGGCGGCCTCCGCGATCGTCGAGCAGGTCGCCGGCATCGTCCGGCGGACGGTTCCGGCGCGCGACATCCTGGCGCTGTACACGAACACCGGCACCTCGGGCGGCCCGTTCGGGGGCAACGCGGGACCGAACTACGGGCAGGTCCAGGTCCGGCTGGTGCCGCCGACCCGGCGGCACCACTCGTCCACCGACTGGGCCAACGCGGTGCGCCGGGCGCTGGCGGGCAAGTTCCCCGGGGTGCTCACGTTTGTCAACGTCGGCGGGCTGGAGCACGCGGTGCTCAACGTCGGGGCCGTGGCGCCGATCGACATCCAGCTCCTCGGGTACGATCAGGCGACGGGCCAGCAGTTCGCGCGCCAGATCGCCGCCATGGTCGCGGCGATCCCCGGCACGGCCGACGTGCAGATCACCCCGCGGGGGCAGTACCCCAGTTTCAACGTGGACGTCGACCAGGAGAAGGCGGCGCAGCTCGGACTGGCCTCGACCGACATCGCCACCGCGGTCAACACGGCGATCACCGGGAACGTCGCCACGGCGAGCCAGTTCATCGACCCGGTGACCGGCAACGAGTACAACATCGTCGTGCGGCTCCAGGACCAGTACCGGACGCATCCGGAGGACCTCAGCGACGTGCCGCTCGCCGCGCTGGCGGATCCGGGCCCGGGCTCGTCCTCCTCGTCGGGAGGGAGCGCCCCGGTCGTGCCGATCCTGCTGCGAGACGTCGCGCGCATCACGCTCGGCAGCCAGCCCCTGCAGATCAGCCGGAAGAACGAGCAGCGGGTCATCGACGTCACGGCCAACGTCGTCGGCCGGCCGCTCGGGGCGGTGTCCCAGGACATCATCGCCCAGCTGGACCGGACGCCGTTCCCCCCGGGGTTCACCTACCACATGGCCGGCCAGACGGAGCAGCAGCAGGGCGCGTTCGGGAGCCTCGGCTTCGCGCTGGCGCTCGCCCTCATGCTCGTGTACATGATCATGGCGAGCCAGTTCCAGTCGCTGCTCGACCCCTTCGTGATCATGTTCACGGTGCCGCTCGGCCTGATCGGCGTGATCTGGATGCTGCTGCTCACGCACACGACGCTCTCGATCGTCTCCTTCATGGGCATCATCACGATGGTCGGCGTCGTCGTGAGCAACGGCATCCTGCTCGTGGACTACGCGAACAAGATGCAGGATCGAGGGATGGCCCCGCGCGAGGCCGTGCTGCAGGCCGGCCGGATCCGGTTGCGGCCGATCCTGATGACCGCGATCGCCACGATCCTCGGCATGATCCCCATGGCCACCGGCCTCGGCGAGGGCAGCGAGACGAACATGCCGCTGGCCCGGGCGGTGATCGGCGGCCTCACGGTCAGCACCGGCCTGACGCTCCTGCTGGTCCCGGTCCTGTACGTGTTCTTCGAGCGGTTCTTCCCGCGGCGGCGCGCGGGGGCCGCCGCGCCCGCGCCGGGGGACCCCACCCCGAGGGCGTGACCCCGTGAGATGGGCCTTCCGCCGCCCGGCCTCGCCCGGTGCTCAACAACCGGGCGCCCCCTCGGCCGGAGGGGCGGTGGGCCGCGCGCCGGCCGGCGAGCTGCGGATCGAGGGCCTCGGCGTGGCGCTCACCCGGCCATCGGGCGACCTGCCGGTGCTGGAGAACGTCTCGCTCCATGTGCCGGCGGGCCGCACCGCGGCGCTCGTAGGCGCTTCGGGGGCGGGCAAGTCGATGACGGCGTACGCGGTGCTGCGTCTCTTTCCGGTCCCGGCGCGGATCACCGCGGGGCGGATCCTCTTCGACGGCGTGGACCTCGCCCGGCTGCCGGAGCGGGACCTCGTCCGGATCCGCGGGCGCCGCATCGCGATGATCTTCCAGGAGCCGGGCGCGGCCCTCGATCCCGTGATGTCGATCGGGGACCAGGTGATGGAGGGGATCGTCGCGCACTTCGGGCGGGCGCGCGCGCGCGAGCGCGCGGCCGAGGCGCTCGCGCGCGTGGGGCTCGATGCCACCATCATGCGACGGTATCCGCACGAGCTGTCGGGGGGCCAGCGCCAGCGGGTGCTGATCGCCTCCGCGATCGCCCTCGGGCCGTCCCTCCTGATCGCCGACGAGCCGACCGCCGCGCTCGACGTGACCGTTCAGGCGCAGATCCTGGATTTGCTGGACCGGCTCCGGCAGGACCTGGGCATGTCGCTCCTTCTGATCACGCACGACCTCGGGATCGTCGCGCAGGCGACCGACCTGGTGCACGTGATGCGGGGAGGGACGGTCGTCGAGTCCGCGGAGACGCGCCGGCTCTTCGCCTCGCCGCAGCATCCCTACACCCGCTCGCTCGTCCAGCAAGCGCAGCGCCTCGGCCGCTGGTCGTGACCCGCCCCCGCTCCGGTGGCTCTCCGGGCGGCGCTTCACGACAGCAGCGGCGCGATGCGGGAAAGCGGCCGGACGGAAGGAGGAGTCCGGGCCGGGGTGCGCGAATCCCGCGCCGAACTCCGCCTGATGCGGCCAGCGGGGGCCACGCGACCTGCGGGGCAACCGACCGAACCTTTCCGCCCGGGCTCCCGTTGGGAGGGGAGAGACGCGCTTGCGCTGGGGCGCACGACAAGGGGGTGGCGGGATGGCACAGCAGGCGAAGGATGGGTGTGGTCGGCGGCTGACCCGGCGACAGTTCCTCACCGCCGCGGGCGCCGGGGCTGCGGGTGCGGCCGCGCTCAAGCTCGCACCGTGGGAGGCCGGCGCCGCGCCGGCCCAGATCCGGGGCACGTCGCTTCGCATCCTCACGTGGAGCCACTTCGTTCCGGCCTATGACACCGCGTTCGACAAGTACGCGGCCGACTGGGGCCAGAAGAACGGCGTCACGGTTCGAGTCGACCACATCCCGATCGACCAGCTCCCCGCCCGGATCGCCTCCGAGCTCGCCGCCGGGGCCGGGCACGACATCTTCCAGATGAACGGCCAGATCCAGACCACCCTCTACTACAAGAACATGGTCGACGTCTCCGACATCTGCGACCGCCTCGGCAAGCAGGGCGGCGGCTGGATCCCGATGGCGAAGAACGTCGCCGTGGTGGGCGGCCACTGGTACGCTCTCCCGGAGTTCTACATCCCGCAGCCGGTCCTCTGGCGCACCGACCTCTTCAAGGAGTACGGCCTCAAGGTGCCCTCGACGTGGGACGACCTCCGGGCGGCGGCGAAGGTGGGGAAGCCCAAGAGCCACGCCGCCGGCATGGCGATTTCGCACTGCAACGACGCGAACCATAACTGGCGCGCCGTCTTCTACGCGTTCGGCGTGAAGGAAGCCGACCCCACCGGCAAGGAGCCGGCGTGGGACTCGAAGGAGCTCCGCGAGGCGATGCGGTGGAGCAAGGCGCTGTGGTCCGAGGGGATGACCTCGGAGGTTTTCTCCTGGGACAACGTCTCCGACAACCGCTCCCTCGACTCCGGCGTCGCGATCTGGATCCACGACGCGATCTCGGCGATCCGGTCGATCCAGGACAGCAACCCCACGCTGTACAACAACGTGAACATCGCGATCGACGGCCTCGAGCCGCGTGGCCCGGCCGGCCGGTTCGCCGTCGTGGACCCGACGATCCTCGGGATCTGGAAGTTCTCGAAGAACCAGGCCGCGGCCAAGGCGTTCCTGGAGGAGTACGGCGGGGACGTCAAGTTCTCGCTCGTCGAGAGCAAGGGGTACAACATGCCGTACCTCAAGAAGTGGTACACCAAGCCGATGCCGTCCTTGGGCGACGATCCCAAGGTCAAGCTGCTGCAGGACTGGGACAAGGTGGCGTATGTCTTCGGGTACCCGGGCCCGGCGACGGCGGCGGCCTCGGAAGTGCTCTCCACCTTCGTCCTCCCGGACATGCTGGCGCGGTACTGCCGCGGGGAGGATCTGGAGAGCGCGATCAAATGGGGGATGGGCCAGATCAAGTCGATCTACGCGAAGTACAAGTCCTGACATGACTGCGCGGGGAGGGCGGCGCCGGCGCGACCGCGCTCCCCGCGCCTGCGGATCCCCGGGGATCCCGGCGGATCGACGCGATGGCTGACGCCGAGCTGGCGGTGGGGCGCCGGGTGGGGGTCCGGCACAGGGCGTTCACCCGCGAGCGGCTCGTCTTCGGCTACTCGCTGCTCGTGCCGGCGATCCTGTACATGGCGCTGCTCGTCGGCGTGCCGTTCTTCTTCTCGCTGTACCTGGCCCTCAGCGACGCGTCGGTCGGCAACCAGGTCGCCCAGTACGTCGGCCTCCGCAACTTCATCGCCATCTTCCAGGACAGCACGGTCCGGCTGGCGCTGCGGAACACGATCGTGTTCACGGTGATCGCCGGGATCTTCAAGATCGTGCTCGGCACGCTGATGGCGTTCCTCCTCGTCCAGGAGATCCCGGGGAAGAAGTTCATCCGGTCGCTCGTGGTCCTGCCGTGGACGCTGCCGGTCGCGATCAGCGCGCTCGCGTGGAAGTGGATGTTCGACCCGCAGTTCAGCGCGATCAACTACGTCGCCACGCGCCTGCACCTGATCCACGGATGGCCGAACTGGCTCGGCGAGCCCGGGCTCGCGCCGGCGGCCGTCATCGCGGTGAACGTCTGGCGGGGGTTCCCGTTCGCGGCCATCGTGTTGATGGCCGGGATGTCGGCCGTGCCGCCCGAGCTGCTCGACGCCGCCAAGGTGGACGGGGCGACGTTCTTCCTCCGGTACCAGCACATCGTCATCCCGCTCATCGCGCCGATCCTGTTCGTGGGGCTTCTGTTCGACACGGTGTTCACGCTCTCCGACATCAGCATCGTCTACCTGTTGACGATGGGGGGGCCGGAAAACTTCACCGAGATCCTGCCGACCCGGGCGTTCGAGATCGGCATCCAGGCGGGGGCCCTCGGGCGGGGGGCCGCGATCGCGCTGGTGCTGTTCCCGATCCTGGTGCCGGTCGTCTACTTCCTGCTGCGGAACCTGCGGAGGCGGGAGGCGCTGTGAACGGGGTGGAGGCGCTCGGCCGGCGGGCGGCCCTCCTCGAGGAGGGGGCCCGGCGCGCGCAGGCGCGCGCGCTGCGCCGCTATGTCCTCGTGTACCTGGGGCTCGTCCCGTTCCTGTTCATCGCGGTGTTCCCCGTGTTCTGGATGGCGATCACCGCGTTCAAGACCGACGCGGACCTCGTGAACCCGCGGGTCTTCCCGTTCTGGTTTCACCAGCACCCCACGCTCGGGCACTTTACGTACCTGTTTCAACACACGTACTACGGCGACTGGATCGTCAACACGATGCTGATCGCCGCCTGCGTGTCCCTCGTCACGCTGCTCCTGGGCGTGCCGGGGGGGTACGCGCTCGCCCGGCTGGGGCTGCCCGGGGCGGAAAACATGGGGATCGCGATCTTCCTCGGGTACCTGATCCCGCCGATCCTGCTCTTCATCCCGCTGTCGCGCGTCGTCGCGCTGACCCACCTGATCGACACCAGGTGGGCGCTCGTCCTGGTCTACCCGACGTTTACGGTCCCGTACTGCACGTGGCTGCTGAGCGGGTTCTTCAAGACCGTCCCGCCCGAGATCGAGGAGGCGGCGCTCGTGGACGGGTGCGGCCGGGTGGGCGCGCTCGTCCGCACCGTGCTGCCCGTGAGCCTGGCCGGCATCCTGACCGCGGTGATCTTCGCGTTCACGCTGACGATGCAGGACTTCCTCTACTCCCTCGTGTACGTGTCCGTCTCCGACCAAAAGCCGGTGCCGCTCGGCGTGGCCACCGACCTGATCCGCGGCGACGTGTACTTCTGGGGGTCTCTCATGGCGGGCGCGCTGCTCGTGGGCGTCCCCGTCGCGATCCTGTACAGCTTCTTCCTGGACCAGTTCATCTCCGGGATCACGAGCGCGGCCGTCAAGTGACGCGGCGGGATGCGGCGGGGCGGGGGAGGGCGGACCACCCCGGCGTGGGGGCGGGGGAGGGATCCCGGTGAAGACGGTCGCCGTCGTCGGTCTCGGCGAGATGGGGCTCCCGATGGCGCGCAATCTGGCCGCGCGCGGGTTCGAGGTGCGCGGCTACGACGTCCGGCCCGCCGCGGTGGCCGCGCTCGCGGACGGCGGCGGGCACGCCGCGGCCTCGGCCGGGGACGCCGCGGGCGGCGCGGATGCCGTCGTCGTCATGGTGCGCACGCCGGCGCAGGCGGAAGAGGTCGTCCTCGCCGATGGCGGCGTGCTCGCGCGGATGCGGCGGGACGCGGTGCTCATCGTGATGAGCACGGTGGGCGTGTCCTGCATGCGGCGGCTCGGTGAGGCCGCGCGGGCGCGGGGCGTGGCGTTCCTCGATGCGCCGGTGAGCGGCGGCCGGGCCGGGGCGGAAGAGGGGACGCTCACGGTCATCGTCGGCGGGGAAGCCGCCGCCCTGTCCCGGGCCCGCCCGGTGCTGGAGGCGGTCGGGTCCCGCATCGCGCACGTGGGGGAGGTCGGCGCCGGCACCGCGGTCAAGATGGCGAACCAGGTCCTGCTCGCCACGAGCCTGCTGGCGGCGCGGGAAGTGGCGGCGCTCGCCGCGTCCGCCGGCGTCCCGGTCGAGCGCGCGTGGGACGTGATCCGGACCTGCACCGGGACGACGTGGGTCGTCGAGCACTGGCCGGTGGCGTCGGCGTGGATCCAGCACGACGCCCCCGGGTCCGCCCTGGGCATCCTCGTGAAGGATACCGGGCTGGCCCTCGACCTCGCGCGGGCGGAGGGCGTGCCCGCTCCGCTCCTCGGGCTCGTCTCCCAGATGATCGCCGCGCTCGCGCACGGGGCGCGCAAGCCTGTCTCGGATGCCTTCGAGACATGATGCGACCGCGCCCCCGCTAGGCCGTTTCCAGAAGCCTGCCGAAGCCCCGCACCGGCTCCCGGACCCCGCTCAGGCGGAGGGCGCGCCACGCGGTCGCCGCCAGCGTGTCGACGACCGGCCGGCCGATCGCGGCCTCGACGCGCCCGATCACCGGGGCCGCCGGGAAGTTGGTGCACACGACCGCCACCGCCTCGGCCTCCGGCACGGCGACGTCCCGCAGCAGCGCCTCGATGCGGTCGAGCGGCACCGCGGCGAAGTCGTAGTTGACGGCGATCCCGAGACAGGACGACGCGACGACCCGGAGGCCCTCCCCCTCGTACGTGCGGCGGATCGCCTCGTGGACCTCCGCGCGGTAGGGCGTCGCGAGGCCGCACCGCGAGACGCCGAGGTGCCGGCAGGCTTCCAGCAGGTCCAGGGTGGAGGTCGTCGCCGGGATGCCCGTCTCGGCCTCGATCGCCGCCACGAGCGCGCGGTCCGCCGCCAGCCCCGTCCACGACCCGGAGGTTCCGTTCCAGGCGATCACGTCCACGCGGGCGTCGGCGAGCAGGCGGGCCGCGGCGAGCATCGCCTCCGCGGCAAACTGCTCCGCCGAGTCGGACGCGAGCGAGATGTGCGTCACCCGGATCCGGGTGAAGTGCACCGTGACCGCCTCACCGAGCTGCGCGTAGATGCGGGTGGTGAGCGGCTCGAGCGCGGTGTTCGACGACGGCGTGATCATCCCGATGCGGCGCGGGCGCCGCGCTGCGATCACGCGCCCTCGATCATCGCCGCGGTGAGCCCGCGGACGTAGGATGCGGCGAAGAGGCCCGCGATCAGCAGCATCGGCAGCCCGCCCATGCTGATCCCGGAGACGACCGTGAGGTCCTCCAGGCTCACGTCCATCGTCGCGAGCCCGACCGCGATCGTCTGGTGCCACGTGTTCGGCAGGAAGACGCCGGCGAGCATGAAGTCGCTGCTGATGACGCCGAGCGCAAACAGGCCGGCGGCGACCACCACCGGCCAGCTCATCGGGAGCACGATCCGGAGGAACGCCGAGAGCCGGCTGGCCCCCTCGATGTACGCGGACTCCTCGACCTCGGGGGAGAGCTTCTGGAAGTACGCCGAGAACAGCCACGCGCAGAACGGGATCGCCAGCAGCGGGTAGGTGAGCACGAGCGCCAGCAGGTTGTCGTCGAGGTGGAGCCGGAAGACGAGCTGGTACAGCGGGATGAACAGCAGGGTCTGCGGGACGAGGAAGGTCGCGAACAGCACGCGCCGCCACCACCGCCACCCCGGCGGCCGGAGGCGGCCGAGCGCGTAGCCGGCGGCCAGGCTGGTGGCGAGGATCACCGCGAGCGCCGCCGCGAACACGATCGCCGTGTTCTTGGCCCATACCAGGAACGGGACGGTCGGGGTGACGAGCGCGCCGTGCGAGATCCACCCCCGCGGCTCGAAGAGGTCCGCGTACCACTCCAGCGAGGGGTGGCGGACGTACACCGGGCTCCCGAACACGTCCTCCTCCACCGGCTTCAGCGACTCGATCGTCATCAGGTAGATCGGGAAGAGGCTGTACGCGGCGAGCAGCGCGAGCAGCGCGCCGTGCCCGAGCCGCAGCAGGCGCCGCGCGGCTTTCACAGCGGGTCCTCCTCGAGCGGCTCGAACAGCCAGAAGCACACGAAGAGGATGAGGACGAGGACCGGCAGCAGGATCAGCGACTCCGCCGCCGCCTTCCCCCACTCCCCGCCGATGATCGCGAGGTGGAACGCCTGGGTCCAGACGATCGGGTACGTGATGCGCATCCCCGACTGCAGGTACACGTGGCCCAGGTCCGTGACCGCGGTGACGATCGAGAGGAACGCGGCGAGCGCGAGGAACGGACGCAGGAGGGGCACGGTGACCATCCAGAACTTCCGCCACCCGCTGCGGACTTCGAGCGCGGCGTAGTCGAAGAGGTCCTGCGGGATCCCGTTCAGCGCGGCGAGGAGGAAGATCCCGACGAACGACCCGCCGCGCCAGACGTTGAACGCGACCAGCGTGAGGAAGCGCCAGGTCTCCTGCCCCAGGAGCGCGTCGGTGGCGTACCGGAGGTCGGACATGAACTCGGAGTACGCGTTGTGCAGCGGGGGGATCATGAACCAGTACCAGCCCACCAGCCCCAGGCCGCCGGGGTACGCCCACGGCAGGAACGCGGCGATGAAGGCGACCGGCCGCCCGGGGAACGGCCGGGAGAGCAGCAACGCCACGGCGATCCCCAGGGCGAGCTTCAGCACGGTCGTGAGCACGAGGTAGCCGAGCGTGTTGGCCGCGGCGCGCCAGAACTCCGCGTCGCGGACGAACTCGGCGTAGTTCCGGAGGCCCACGAACGCGGCGGCGGAGCCGCCCACGAACGAGCTCGTGAGGCTGGTCCAGACCTCCCAGCCGACCGGGTACGCGAGGACGCCGAAGACGAGCAGCGCGGCCGGGGCCAGGAGCAGGTAGGCCGTGCGGACCTCCCGCCGCCGGCGCGCGAGGCCGCGGCGCCCCGAGGGGTGCTCGATCGTGGCGTTCGCCGCGGCCATGACGGCGTGCGACATGAGGGCGCCTTCTATGGATCGCGGAGGAACTCCTCCGCCGCGGGCTCGCTCTTGACAGGGTCCGCAAACACGGTATGATAGCAGGCAAGCCAGTCCGCGACGACTGCATCACGCGACGGCCACGACGCCAACCGGAGGGGCGTGTCGCCCCCGGGGAGCGCGTTCTGGCTCGCGCGGCGGGCGCAGGTCGCCGGCTGGATGGGTGACGGGACCGCGGCCACCGGCGTCGAGCCGGGTGGCCGTTTGTGTCCCGCGCAACCCTGCGGGTGCTCCGGTCGTGACGCCTCCGCTCCCCTCCGGCGCGGAGGCGTTTTCGTGTGCACAGTGAAGACACGACGAGGAGGGGTGAGCGTGACCGGACACCTCAACGCGGCCGACCTGGCCTGGATGATGACCTCCACCGCGCTCGTGCTGCTGATGACCCCCGCGCTGGGGCTCTTCTACGGCGGCATGGCGGGGAGCAAGCACATCCTCAACACGATGCTGATGAGCTTCGCCACCCTCGGGTTCACGCTGGTGACCTGGGCGCTTGTCGGGTACTCGCTGGCGTTCAGCCCGGGGGGCGCCCTCGTGGGCGACCTCCGGTGGGCGCTGCTGCGGGGCGTCGATCTCGCCGCGGGCCAGCCGCTCGGCCCCACGATCTCGCACGTGGTCTACATGGCGTTCCAGGCCACGTTCGCCGTGATCACGACCGCGCTCGTCTCCGGCGGCGTCGTCGGGCGGATGCGGTTTCGCGCCTACCTCGCGTTCATCACGCTGTGGGTCGTCGGCGTGTACGCGCCGATCGCGCACTGGGTGTGGGGCGGCGGGTGGCTCGGGAGGCTCGGCGCGCTGGACTTCGCGGGGGGCACGGTCGTGCACGTCAACGCCGGCGTCGCGGCGATGGTCGCGGCGCTCGTCGTGGGGAACCGCAAGGACTACGGCCGCCAGGCGTTCCTGCCGGGGAATCTGCCCTTCGTGCTGCTCGGGGCCGCGCTGCTGTGGTTCGGGTGGTTCGGGTTCAACGGGGGGAGCGCCGTGGCGTCGACCGCCTCCGCGGCGCTCGCCTTCGTGAACACCTTCCTCGCGCCCGGGGCGGCGCTCGTGGCGTGGGCGCTGCTGGACCTGGCGCGCATCGGCAAGGTCACGGCGATGGGGGTCGCGAGCGCGATCGTCGTCGGGCTCGTGGTGATCACCCCGGCGTCGGGGTTCGTGCCTCCGGTCTGGGCGCTCGTGATGGGGGCGCTCGGCGCGCTTCCCAGTTACGTCGCGATGCAGTGGCGCGCGCGGACGCCCATCGATGAGTCCCTCGACGTCTTCGCCGGGCACGCGGTCGGAGGGGCGACCGGGGCGGTGCTCACGGGCGTCTTCGCCGTGAAGGCGTGGAACGGAGTGCAGAGCGGGCTCGTTGCGGGCAACCCGCAGCAGGTCGCGATCCAGATCCTCGCGGTCCTGGGGGCCGCGGCCTACAGCGCGGTCGGGACCCTGGTGCTCCTCAAGGCGATCGGGGCGATCACGCCGCTGCGCGCGAGCGATCACGAGCAGGCGCTCGGCATGGACTCGACGCAGCACGGCGAGGAGCCGTACACCGCCGGCGAGGGCGCGGTGCTGGTGCTCCCGGAGGTCTCCGCGGAGCCGGCGCTGCAGCCCGCAGGAGCCGACGCATGAAGCTGATCGTCGCGATCGTCCGCCCCGACCGGGTGAACGACGTCCTGGAGGCGCTCTACCGCGCGCAGGTGCGGGGGCTGTCCCTGAGCCGGGTGCAGGGTCATGGGGGAGAGCTGGAGCGCGTGGAGACCTACCGCGGCACGACGGTCAAGGTGGAGCTGACCGAGAAGGTGCGGTTCGAGATCGGGGTGTCTGACCACTTCGTCGCGCCGACCGTGCGGGCGATCATGGAGGCGGCCCGCACCGGAGAGGTCGGCGACGGGAAGATCTTCGTGCTGCCCGTGGACAAGGTCTACCGGATCCGGACCGGCGAGGAGGATACGGCGGCGGTCACGCCGGTCAGCCGGTAGCGCACCGCCGATCCCGGTAGGCCGCTCGCGGAGGGCTCGGCACGCGCGTCCGAAGCTCCCGACCGGTCGTCTCCTAGCGGCCCTCGCCGCGCGTGCGGTGGCCGGGCGGCAGGCGGGGCACGAGGAGCATCCGGCCCCGGCCCAGGTCCACCCGGACCGCAAACCGGGTCGCCGCGGCCGGCAGCACTCCGGGGACCTCGTGCTGCAGCGTGCCGCGCCACAGCAGGACGCCGCCGATCCTGGAGTCCTGCAGGGCGCGGCGGAGCACCGGCAGCGACAGGTCGCCGGACCGGAACCGCGCGACCGAGGTGTCGGCGAGCGCCGGCGGAACCCGGCGGTGCGCCAGGAACGGCACCATCGGGTCGTCGGTCAGCACGGCCGCGTCCGCGGGAAGCCGGCGGGTCATCTCCGCGACGGCGTGCACGAGATCGCGCGACGATCCCGGCACGCCGGCCGCGATCGGGCCGCGCGCGAGGTAGGCGAGCACCGCCGCGGCCCCGAGCACGGCGTACGTGCTCGGGGCCGCGGCACGGGGCCCCGGTCGAGGCGCCGCCGGACGGGCGAGAGACTCCGCCAGCGCGTCGGCCCCGATCCCGGCGAGCAGCGCGAGCGGGGACAGCAGGATCGCGAGGTGGTGCGGCCACAGCGGGGTCAGGGCCATCGCGATCGCGCCGTCCGCCCCAAGCCACGTCCCCACGATCCACGCGCGCCGGTCGCGCTGCGCGGCCGCGAGGCCCACGCCCCAGGCCGCGGCCGCCGCGAGGGGCCAGTTGGCGGCGAGGAAGCCGCGCACGGCGGCGAGGCGGGCCTGCGGGTCCGTCCCCATGTGGCGCGCCACCGCGAGGTGGAAGGCGATCACCTGCGAGAGCGCGCCTCCGGGCAGCGAGGCGAGAAGCGGCGCAGCGGCGAGCGCGGCCCCGCCGGCGAGTGCCGCGAACCGGCGCGCCCGGGAGCCGGGAGGGGAGAGGAGCACCGCGCCGAGGAGCGGTACGGCGCACGCGGCGGCCGTCAGCTTCGTCGTGAGCGCGAGGGTGCCCGCCGCTCCCGCCGCCGCCCACCAGAGGACGCCGGGGCGGCTCGCGCCGCGCAGCGCGAGCGCGACCGCGGCGGCGGCGAGCGCTTCGCTCGGTCCCTCCATCTGCACCGTGTGCGCCGCGGCGAGAAACGCCGGGCTCCCCAGGAGCGCGCAGACGGCGAGGGTCCCGGCGCGCGCCCGTCCGGTGCGCGCGAGGATCGCGAACACCGCAGCGAGCCACAGGGTCGAGAAGAGGACCACGATCCCGCGCGCGACGGCGAGCGAGGGGCCGAGCGCGCGATACGCGTGGGCGAGCGTCGCGACGAGCAGCGGAGGCTGGGAGAGGAAGGCGTCCTGGTAGAGGCGGGCGCCGTCCGCCGCGGCCGCCGCGGTCGCGGCGTACACACCCTCGTCGTACTCGTACCGCGCGGGGTACGCCGCTGCCGCGACCTGCCAGCCCTGCCAGCCGGCGTGGGCGAGGACAAGGGCCGCGGCGACGATCGTCCACCGCCGGGCCGCGCTGAGGGAGCCGGTCATCGCGCCCGGGCCTCCCCGCGGGCCCCGCCCACTCGGTGCGCGCCCCCGAGGCCGCCGGCTCGCGTCTCGATCGCCTGCATCGGCCGATCCTCCCGCTCGCAGGAGTTCCGGTTCGTAGCGTCCGCTCCTCCGCCTGGGGTCGGCGGCGGCAAGCACGGTCTCCGCAGCAGGAGCGGAGGCGCGGACAGGCGGCTCGACCCCGCGCCTCGCGGTTGACATGGCCCCGCTTCGGACTACAATAAGGGTAGAGCCTTCGGGCAGCTTGCGCCAGCCGGTGATCCCGGGAAAGGAGGCTCAGGGACAGATGCGGAGACGCTCCGTTCTGTCGCGGCGCAACACGGGTACGACGCGGGAGACGCCACCGAAGAGGTAACGGGGCAGCGGGTCCCGACCCGCTGCCCCTTGCGTACCCCCGGCCGTCCGCCATCGAGGAGGGTGCGCCCTCACAGGGCGGGGCGAGGGCCCCGCGGGGACGGGCCGAGGTCAGGAAGCAGGCGAGCGGCGCGCCTTGGGCGCGCCGCTCGCCTTATGGGCACACGCGCCGGGACGGGCGGTGGTCCCGCCGGCGCCGACCGCCCTCCCGCACCCGGCGCGCGCTCGATGCGGCGGCGCACAGGATGCGCCTTTCCCCCCGCGAATCGTATAGCGTGGACAGCCGGTGCGCGTGAGGGAGCGATGCCGATGGCGGGACGCGATCGCGTCGACTATCTTGGCCTGGAGGCGCTGCTCAGCGACGAGGAGCGCCTGGCGCGGGACACGATCGCGCGGCTCGTGGACCGCGAGGTGATCCCCCGGATCGGGCGCGCGTGGCTGGCCGGCGAGTTCCTCACCGATCTGATCCCCAGGCTCGGGGAGCTTCGCGTCTACGGCGCGAACCTGCCCGCGGAGTACGGGTGCGCGGGCCTGAACAACGTGGCCTACGGTCTCATCATGCAGGAGCTGGAGCGCGGGGACAGCGGCCTCCGCTCCTTTGCCTCGGTCCAGGGCGCCCTCGTGATGTGGCCGATCTACACGTACGGGACCGAGGCGCAGCGGCGGCGGTGGCTGCCGGCGCTCGCCAGGGGCGAACGGATCGGCTGCTTCGGGCTCACCGAGCCGACGGCCGGGAGCGACCCGGGGGCGATGCAGACACGGGCGCGCCGCCGGGGGGACGGGTGGGTGCTCAACGGCACCAAGATGTGGATCACCAACGGGTCGGTGGCGGACGTCGCGCTCGTGTGGGCCAAGGACGAGGGCGGCCAGATCCGCGGGTTCCTCGTGGAGACCCGCGCCCCCGGGATGAGCGTCCACGACATCCACACCAAGGTATCGATGCGGGCCTCGGTCACGAGCGAGCTCGTGCTCGAGGACGTGTGGGTGCCCGACGCCGACGTGCTGCCCGAAGCGGTGGGCCTGGGGGCGGCGCTGCGGTGTCTCACGCAGGCGCGGTACGGGATCGCGTGGGGGGCGATCGGGGCGGCGATCGCCTGCTACGAGGAGGCGCTGGCCTACGCGCGGGGGCGGATCGCGTTCGGCCGGCCGATCGCCGCCACGCAGTTGATCCAGGAGCGGCTGGTCGACATGCTGACCGAGATCACCAAGGCGCAGCTCCTCGCCTACCGGATCGGGCGGATGAAGGACGCCGGGACGCTGCGGTACGCACAGGTGAGCCTGGCCAAGCGAAACAACGTGCGGATGGCGCTGGAGGTCGCGCGGGCGGCGCGGACGATCCTGGGGGCCTACGGGATCACGGTGGAGTACCAGGCGATGCGGCACGCCGCGAACCTCGAGACCGTGGACACCTACGAGGGGACGTACGATGTCCACACGCTGATCCTCGGGCGCGACATCACCGGGCTCGACGCGTTCGGGGCGGAGCCCGCCGACGGCGGCTCCTCGTAGGCCGCGGGGGGGCGAGGAGCGGCGCGCGCCGGACCGGGATGGCCACGTACGACAGCATCGTGATCGGATTGGGGGCGATGGGCAGCGCGGCGGCCTGGCGGCTCGCGCGGCGGAGCCGGCGCGTGCTCGGCCTGGACGCCCATCACCCGGGACACGCGCAGGGGTCCTCGCACGGCCACACGCGGATCATCCGGAAGGTGTACTTCGAGGATCCGGCCTACGTGCCGCTGCTCGAGCGCGCCTACGAGCTGTGGGCGGAGCTGTCCCGCCTCGCCGGGGAGCCCCTCCTGCGGCAGACCGGCCTGCTCATGCTCGGCCCGCCGGACGCTCCGGTGACGAGCGGCGCGCTCCGCAGCGCCCGGGAGCATCGGCTCCCGCACGAGGTGCTCGCGGCGCACGAGGTGCGGCGCCGGTGGCCGGCGCTGGCGCCGGGGCCCGACGTCGTCGCCGTGTGGGAGCCCCAGGGCGGGCTCCTCTCCCCGGAGCGGTGCGTCCTGGCGCAGCTCTCCGCGGCCGCCCGCGCGGGCGCGGAGCTGCGCCACGGCGAGCCGGTGCGCTCGTGGCGGGAGGAGGGGGGTCGCGTGGTCGTGGAGACGCCGCGCGGATCCTACGAGGCCGGCTGCCTCGTCGTGACCGCCGGTCCGTGGGCGCCGGCGCTCCTGCGGGACGCAGGGCTCCCGCTCACCCCGACCCGCCAGGTCGTGTGCTGGTTCGCGCCGGTGTCCGGCGAGCACGCCGCGCTGCTCACGCCGGACCGCTGCCCGCCGTGGGTCTGCGAGCTCGATGGCACGAACGTGTACGGCGTCCCCGATACGGACGGGCGCGGCGTCAAGGCCGGCGTGCACGAGCCCGGCGAGGCCTGCACGCCCGAGACCGTGCGACGCGAGATCGCGCCGGAGGAGGTCGAGGCGATCCGGCGCCTCCTGCGCCGGATCCTACCGGGGGCCGCCGGGGCCCTGCGTCAGGCCGGGACGTGCCTCTACACGATGACCCCGGATGGCCACTTCGTGATCGGCCAGCCCCCCTGTCATCCCCGCGTCGTCTACGCCGCGGGCCTGAGCGGGCACGGCTTCAAGTTCGCCCCGGTCATCGGGGAGATCCTCGCGGATCTCGCGGTGGAGCGGCGGACGCGGCACGCGATCGGGTTCCTCGCCCCGGAGCGGTTCGCGCGCGCGCACCCCGGCGTGCAGGCCTAAGCGGGCCCGCGCCGCGTGGAACACGGGGCGCGCGGCCGACGTACTCAGGCGTGGATCACCACGCGCGAGGGCAGATAGTGTCTACGGCGGGGGCGCGGTCGGCGACCTCCGGCCGGTTCGCACGCAGCGCGCTGACCACAGAGAGGAGGCACCGATGGTGAGAGGATGGCGCCGGCTGGTGATGGTAGGCGTGATCGTGGCGGCGTTCGCCGCCGGCACGGTCGCGCCGGCGGTCGCGCAGATCTCGATCGGCTCGCTCATCAAGCTCTTTGGGATCGGGTACGTCGTGAAGCAGTTCGGGCCGCAGATCAACAACGCGATCAACACCCTGATGCTCAACAACAAGGCGGCCAACCGCGAGATGACGAAGGTCGTGCCGATCCTCAGCGTCGGCGTGGGCGTCTCGGCCCCCGGCGGCTCCTACATCGGCGCCGCACAGGTGCAGGGACCCAAGGCGTCGGTCGATCGCGTGCAGGCCGTCGCGCAGATCGAAGGGGCGTTCAGCGACGTGGTGCGCCTCCGCGGGCTCGTGCCCGTGGACAGCCTGAACCCGCTGCCCGGGAACCTGCATCGGGTGTACGGGGTGGGCGTGAGCGCGCTCGTCGATTTCCGGCTGTAGCGGCATCCCCGACAGGGCTCGAGCGCGGGGCACCGCGCTTCCCGTCCACCGCCGCGTCCCGGCGTCGCGGGGCCCGGGATTCACAGCGGGCGCGGCTGCCGCTTGAGCGGCACCCCGCACGCCTGGCAGTAGTGCTGCCGCAGGTCGACGACGCGGGCCCCGCACTTCCAGCAGTGAGATAGCAGCGAGGCCCCGCAGCGCGCGCAGCGTGACGGCCGCGCCGCGGCGCGCTCCACGGCGACCGCCCAGTCGCAGTCCGGGTTGCCGCAGATCGCGATCACCGGCTCGGGACGGCCGGCACGCGGCAGCACGCGCTTGAGCGGGACGCCACAGGCCCGGCAGTACGAGGAGAACGGGTCGGTGACCGGGGCCTCGCACTTCCAGCAGCGATCGACCATCGGCGCCCCGCACGTCGGGCAGGCGGCCGGGAGGTCGGCTGGCCTGGGTGCGGCGGCGTGGCGGGTGCAGTCGGGGTTGGAGCAGATCGCGATCACGCTGGTGGCGGGCATGGTCGGCTTCCTCTCGCCGCGGAACGTTCTCGGGCCTCGTCTTCGGGACCCCCGCGGGATTTCCTGTCGCGCCCGCCGGCGGCCGGACCGGGCCCGCGGCCCTCGCCCCGGGGTTGACCGCCTGCGGAGGCGGTGTGCTATGCTCCGCAGCGGAGGGCATCGGGGATCGCGGCGCGGGGGAGACGGCGGTGGAGCGGTTCCACATCATCACCCAGGGCTGCCAGATGAACGTCCGGGACTCCGAGGCGATGGCGGGGCTCCTGGTGCAGCTGGGCTACGCGCCCACGGACGATCCGGCCGACGCCGATATCATCCTGCTGAACACGTGCACGGTCCGCGAGGGCGCGGAGGAGAGGGCGTACGGCCGGCTCGGCGAGCTGCGCGCGCTCAAGCGCCGGCGGCCCGGGCTGATCCTGGGCGTCGCCGGCTGCCTGGTGCAGCAGGAGCGGGAGCGCGTGCTGGAGCGCGTGCCGTGGCTGGACCTCGTCTTCGGCGTGCACAACATCCACCGGCTGCCGGAGCTCCTCGCGCAGGCGCGCGACGGGTGCGTGCCGGTGTACGAGGTGTGGGACCGCGCGGACCGCGACCGCCCGCTCCCCGCGCTCCCGGCGCTGCGGTCGAGCGCGGTCCGCGGCTTCGTCAACATCATCCACGGCTGCAACAAGTTCTGCACGTTCTGCATCGTGCCGTATGTGCGGGGCCGGGAGCGGAGCGTGCCCCCGGACGCCGTCGTCGCGGAGGTGCGCCAGCTCGCCGCGCAGGGCTGCCGCGAGGTCACGCTGCTCGGCCAGAACGTCGATAGCTACGGGCACGACCTCGTGCCGCGGTGCGACCTCGCGCACCTGCTCGGCCGGGTGCACGACGTCGAGGGGATCGTGCGCATTCGGTTCACGACGAGCCACCCGCGGGACATGACGCGCGCGCTGATCCGGGCCGTCGCCGCGCTGCCGAAGGCCTGCGAGCACATCCACCTCCCGGTGCAGGCGGGCGACGACGGCATCCTCAAGCGGATGCACCGCGCGTACACCGTGGCGCAGTACCGCGCGACGATCGATGCGATCCGCGAGGCGATGCCCGAGGCCAGCATCACGACCGACATCATCGTCGGGTTCCCGGGCGAGACGGACGAGGCGTTCGAGCGGACGCTGCGTCTCGTCGAGGACGTCCGGTTCGACGCGGTGAACACCGCGATGTACTCGCCGCGGACGGGCACGCCCGCGGCCACATACCCGGATCAGGTGCCGGACGAGACCAAGCGGCGGCGCCTCCAGAGCCTCAACCGGATGCAGGAGAGGATCGCCGGGGAGCTGAACCAGCGCCTCGTCGGCACGGTGCAGGAGGTGCTGGTGGAGGAGGCCGGCCGGAAGGGCGGCGTCCTCGGTCGCACGCGCACCAACAAGGTCGTCACCCTCGACGGCGGCTCGGAGCTGATCGGCCGGGTGCTGCCCGTCGAGATCGTGCAGGCGGGATCCTGGGTGCTCCGCGGCCGCGCCGCGGCGCCGGTCCCCGCGTAGGCGACGCCGTCCCCTCGCCTCGCGGCGCGGGCGGCGGTGCCGCGGTCGGGCGCCGGTCTCCCGGCGCAGCGCCGGCGCCGCTTACATCCGGCGGTAGAACCAGCGCTCCACGTCGCGCGAGCGGATCCGCACCATCGTCGGGCGGCCGTGGAAGCAGGAGAACGGGTCGCGCGCGCGGGCGAGGTCGTCGAGCAGCGCCCGCATCGTCGACGGATCGAGCCGGTCCCCCGCGCGGAGCGCGGTGTGGCAGGCCGTCGCGATCGCGAGCCGCTCCGCCAGGTCGCGCCCTGCGTTGGCCGCCCCGGCGTCGTCGAGGTCCCGCAGGCACGCGCGGAAGAGTTCCTCGGGAGAGCGGCGCGCGGCGATCGCGGGAATCGCGGTCAGCCGGACCGCGGACGGGCCGAACGGCTCCGCCTCGAAGCCGAGCGCCCGTAGCGCCGGATGCACCTTCTCGAGCAGCGCCGCCTCCGCCCGGGTCAGCTCGACTGCGACCGGCACGACGAGCCCCTGCGCCTCCACGCCGCCGGCGGCGCGGAGGTCCATCAACCGCTCGAACAGGATCCGCTCGTGCGCGGCGTGCTGATCGATGAGGACGAGATCGCCGCCGGCGTCCCCGACGATGTACGTCAGGCCGAGCTGGCCGATCAGCTGGATCGCGGGCCACCCGTGCGCCGCGGCCGGGCCGGGGATCCACAGCCCCTCCGCCTCGGCCACGGCGGCTCCCGTCCCGGCGTCCTCCGCGGGCCCGGGGTACGGGCGGGCGGGGCCGGCGCTGGCCTCCGCGCTTCCCGCCTCCGGGGCGCCGGGCGGCGGCGCGACGTGCGCGAGGTGGGCCTCGCGCAGCGCGCGGCGGATGTGGCTCGTCACCCAGCCTCCGAGCGCGCGCTCGTCGACGAACCGGACCTCCGCCTTGCGCGGGTGGACGTTGACGTCGACCTCCTCGGGCGGCACGTGCAGGCTGAGGACCGCGACCGGGTGCCGGTCCTCCGGGATCAGCGTGCGGAACGCCTCCGCGAGGGCCCGCGAGAGGAGCGCGCTCCGCACCACGCGTCCGTTGACGAGGAACCACTGGCGCGCGCGGCGCGGCTGCGCGACCTGGGGCGTGCCGAGCACGCCGGCCATCCGCGCGAGCGCGCCGGCGGCCTCCAGGTCCAGCAGGTGCTCGACGAGCTGGGGCCCCAGGATGCGGCGCGCGCGCGCCGCGAACGGCTCCGGCGGGGTCCACAGGACCTCCCGCCCCTCGAGGACGAGGCGGAAGCTGACGTCGGGCGCCGCGAGCGCCAGCCCTTCGACGGTCTCGACGATCACCGCGCTCTCGCGCGGGTCCGATCTCAGGAACTCGCGGCGCGCGGGCGTGTTGAAGAAGAGGTGCTCCACCGTGACCGCGGTGCCGTCCGCGCCGCCGGTGGGACCGGCGGCTTCGCGCCGCCCGCCGGAGACGACGATCCGCGCGGCCGCCTCCGCGCCGCGGGGACGCGTGACCATCGTGACCCGCGCGACCGCGGCGATGCTCGGGAGCGCTTCTCCCCGGAACCCGTACGTGCGCACCCGCGCGAGGTCGGCGGCCGAGCGAATCTTGCTCGTCGCGAAGCGCTCGAACGCGAGGGGCAGCTCGCCCGCGGGGATCCCGTCGCCGTCGTCGGTGACGCGGATCAGGCGCTGGCCCGCGCCCTCGATCTCAACCGTGATGCGGCGCGCCCCGGCGTCGAGGCTGTTCTCGACGAGCTCCTTCACGACGGACGCGGGCCGCTCCACGACCTCGCCGGCGGCGATGCGCTCCGCCGCGCTCGGCGGGAGGACCTGGATCGCGGGGCGGGGCTGCGCCGCCGTCACACGCGGTCCGCCTTCGGCGGGAACGGAACGATTCTGCGGACGGGCGCGTCTTCGGCCGCGGGCCTCTCCGCCTCGCCGCCGTCCTCCGGCGGGCCCAGCAGCGCGCGCACGCGGGAGAGGAAGTTGAGCGCCTCAAGAGGCGTCATCGTCGCCACGTCGACCTGGCGCAGCGCCTCCTCGACCGCGGACGCCAGCGGCAGCGCGAGCTGGCGGCTCCGCGAGGGCCCCCGCCGCTTCTCGCGCCGCGACGCCTCGGCCGGAGAGAGTGGCGCGTGGCGCTCCAGCCCGCCGAGCACCTCCCGCGCGCGCCGGACCACGTGGTCGGGCACCCCGGCCAGGCGCGCGACGTGGATCCCGTACGACGACCCCGCCGCGCCGTCCGCGACGCGGTGGAGGAACACGATATCCGGCCCGTCCTCGTGGACGAGCACCTGCCGGTTGGCGACGCCCTCGAGCTGCGATGCGAGCTCCGTGAGCTCGTGGTAGTGCGTGGCGAACAGCGTCCGGACGCCGATCCGATCGTGCAGGTCCTCGACCACCGCCCACGCCAGGCTCATCCCGTCGTACGTGCTCGTGCCGCGGCCGACCTCGTCCAGGATGACGAGGCTCCGCGCGGTCGCCTGCGTCAGGATGCGGCCGACCTCGATCATCTCGCTGAGGAACGTGCTGCGCCCGGCCGCGAGGTCGTCGCTCGCCCCGACCCGTGTGAAGATCCGGTCCACGAGCCCGACTTCCGCCTCCCGCGCCGGCACGAAGCTCCCCATCTGCGCGAGGATCACGATCAGCGCCGCCTGGCGGATGTACGTGCTCTTGCCTCCGAAATTCGGACCGGTGACGATGAGGATCTCGCGGCCGTCCGCGCCCACCACGAGATCGTTCGGCACGAACTGCTCCGGGCCCGCCGGCCGCCCGCTCCCGCGCCGCAGGCTCAGCTCGACCACGGGGTGGCGTCCGGCCGCGATGCGCAGCGCCCGTCCGTCCGTGACCCGGGGCCGGACGTAGTCGTAGCGCACCGAGGCCTCCGCGAGCGACGCGAGGACGTCCACCTCGGCCAGCGCACGCGCGCACGCGAGCAGCGCCGCCGCCTGCGCCCGCACCTGCTCCCGGAGGGAGCAGAACACCTCGTACTCCTTCGCGTTGATCCGCTCCTGGGCCGTGAGGATCAGCGCTTCCTTCTCCTTCAGCTCGGCGGTGACGTAGCGCTCGGCGCCGACGAGCGTGCCCTTGCGGACGTACTCGCGCGGGACGAGATGGCTGTTGGCCTTGCTGACCTCGATGTAGTACCCCTGGACCTGGTTGTACCCGACCTTGAGGCTGCGGATGCCCGTCCGGGCCCGCTCCGCCGCTTCCAGCCCGGCCATCCACTGCCGCGCCGACTGCACCCCCGCCCGCAGCTCGTCGAGTTCCGGGTCGAACCCAGGACGGATCACGCCGCCCTCCTTGGGCGACGGCGGCGCGTCGTCCGCGAGGGCGCGGCGCAGCAGCGCCGCGAGCCCGGGCGGCGGAGCCAGCGCGGGCGCGAGCGCCCGGAGCGCCTCCGGCCCGAGCCCGTCGAGGCAGGGGGCGACAGAGGGGAGCGCCTCGAGGGTGTCGCGCAGCGCGGCCAGGTCGCGCGGGCTCCCGGCCTCGTGCGCGAGCCTGCCGGTGAGCCGCTCGAGATCGCCGAGGGCCCGCAGCCGGGTCCGCAGGGCCTCGCGCGCCGCCCCGTGCGCGGCGAGCGCTTCGACCGCGTCCTGCCGGGCCGCGATCGCCGCGAGGTCGAGGAGCGGCCGGGCCAGCCAGCGCCGGAGCAGACGACCGCCCATCGGCGTCTCCGTGAGGTCCAGGACGTCGAGGAGCGTCTCCCCGCGCTCCTCGCCGGGCACCCGCCACAGCGCGAGCGCGCGCCGCGTGGCCTCGTCGATCACCAACCCGTCGGCGGGCGCGATCAGCCGGAGCCCGCGCAGGTGTGGCAGGGAGCCCTTCTGCGTCTCGCGCAGGTACTGGACGAGCGCGCCGGCCGCCGCGGTGGCGAGGGGCGCGTCCCGCAGGCCGAAGGCGTCGAGCGTGGCCACACCGAGCTGCTCGCACAGCGCGCGCTCCGCCGTCCGGAGGTCGAACCGCCAGCCGTCGTACGGCGTGGCCGCGGCGGGCGCGCCGGATGCGCCGTCCGGCACGAGGATCTCGCGCGGCCGGAACCGGGCGAGGGTCTCCTCCAGGTGCCGCGCCGTGCTTCCTTCCGCGGCGTAGAACTCCCCGGTCGACAGGTCCGCGAGCGCGAGCCCCCAGGCCTCCCCGTGCTCGAGGGTCGAGGCGAGGAAGTTGTTCTCGCGGGCGCTGAGCAAGTCGTCCTCGATCACGGTGCCGGGCGTCACGACGCGGACGACTTCCCGGCGCACGAGCGAGCCCGCCTGGCGGGGATCCTCGACCTGATCGCAGATCGCGACGCGGTGTCCCCTGTCGATGAGCCGGCGGAGATACGTCCGCAGGGCGTGGTGCGGGATGCCGCACATCGGGATGCGGCGGCCCTTCGCCACCGGCCGGCTCGTCAGGGTGAGCTGGAGCTCGCGCGCCACGAGGTGGGCGTCCTCGAAGAAGGCCTCGAAGAAATCGCCGAGGCGGAACAGCAGGATCGCGCGAGGGTGCTGGTCCTTGAGCGCCCGGTACTGGCGCATCATCGGGGTGAGCTCAGACATCACGGATCACACATGTGTTCGACATTTGCCCGGGGGGCTCCTGTGCAGCTCCCGCGCCGCCGGCGCCGTCCCTTCCCCTGTGGTATCATATGATCCCGTCATGGACAGCCCCGATCCCCGACGCCTCCGGCGCCGGCGCGGCCGGCGTCGCGCCGCGCCCCCAGGCCAAGCAGGCCCCGCCGCGGCGGCCGCCCCGATCGCGGACGCCCCCGCCTCGCTCCCCGGGGGGGCCGCCGGACCCGCACCGGCTCCTCCGCGCGTCGCGGCCCCCGAGCGCGGGGTCGCTCCCCCCGGCGCGACCGAGGCCCCGGCGAACGGGGCGGGCGAACAGGTCTGGGAGCGCACCCATCTCGAGCGCACGATGTTTCAACTCGCGCGCGAGCACGCGGAGGCGGCCGCGCGGTGCGCGCGCGGGAGACCTCCGGACCGCGCGGGCGAGCAGACGCACAGCCTGGTCGCCGTGCTGATGTCCTACTTCGCGCTGGAGGCCTTCATCAACATGGTGGGCTCGGATCGGCTCGGCGACCGCTTCCGGCACTACGACCGGATGTCCCCGGAGGGCAAGTGGGCGGAGGTCACCCGCCTCGCGAGCAAGACGGGCCAGACGTTCGCCGAGGAGGGGCCGGAGCTGCGCGCTCTGTCGACGCTCCGCTCGTGGCGCAACGTGCTGACACACTACAAGGGAGCGTACGAGGACGTGCAGCAGGGCCGCAGCGGCGAGACGCGGATCGCCGCGCTGCTCTGCGCGGACAACGCGGCCCGCGCGGTGGAGATCGCCCGCACGCTGTACAGGGCGTTCTACGCGCTCGACCGAAGATCGCCTCCGCGGCAGTTCATCTGGCTGGACGACAGGCCGCACGACCCCCACCGGCAGCGCCCGCAGTCGGCGCCCGCCGCGGGAGCGGCGCAGGAGGGCGCGGATGCCCCCGGCTCCACCGCCCGGGGGAGGCCGCGGCGTGGCCGCCGGCGACGCCGGTAGCCCGCCCCGCGCCGGCCGTGCGGCCGGAGCGCCTCCGCCGCCGGTGAGCGCGGACCTCGGCCTCGTCGTGATCGCGGGGCCCACGGCGGTGGGCAAGACGCGGGTGGCGATCGCGCTGGCGCGGCGGCGCGGGGCGGAGATCGTCTGCGCCGACTCGCGGACGCTCTACCGGGGCATGGACATCGGCACGGCCAAGCCGTCTGCGGCCGACCGCGCCGCCGCGCCGCACCACCTGCTCGATGTGGCGCGCCCCGATCGGGTGGTCACCCTTGCCGAGTACCAGCGCCTCGCCGCCGACGCGATCGCCGGGATCCGCGCGCGGGGCCGCCTGCCCTTGCTCGTCGGCGGCACCGGCCTGTACATCCGCGCGGTCGTGGACCGGCTCGCGATCCCGCCCGTCGCACCGGATTGGGACCTGCGCTCCCGGCTCGAGGAGGACGAGCGCGCCGCGGGCCCCGGCACGCTGCATCTGCGGCTGCGCGAGGTGGACCCCCAAGCGGCGGCGCGCATCCACCCGCGCAACCTGCGCCGGATCATCCGCGCGCTCGAGGTCCACGCCCGGACCGGCAGGGCGATGTCCGCCCTCCAGCGGCGCCTCGCCCCGGACGGCGCGGGGGCCGGGCGGATCGCGATGATCGCGCTCACGGTGGACCGGGCCCGGTTGTACGAGCGCATCGATCGGCGGATCGAGGAGCAGCTCGCCGCCGGGCTCGTGGAGGAGGTGCGGGGCCTGCTCCGTGCCGGGTACGCGCGCACGCTTCCCGCGATGCAGGGGCTCGGGTACAAGGAGATCCTCGCCTACCTCGACGGGCGGGCGTCCCTCGACGAAGCGATCGCCACGCTCCGCCGCAACACGCGCCGGTACGCGAAGCGCCAGTGGACGTGGCTCCGGGCGGATCCGCGCTACCGCTGGGTGGACGTGGACGACGAGCCGCCGGACGCCGTCGCCGCCCGGATCGAAGCGATGCTGGCCGCCCCCGCGCGCGAGGCGCGCCAGGCGTGAGGCCCCGCCGCCGCGCGGCGCTGTGCTATGATGGCGGAGGAGCGCGGCGGAGGACGCCGCCGCCGCAGACACGGACCGGAGGGGGTTGCATGGAGCTCGCGCGCCGCGTGCGGCGGATCCCGCCGTACCTGTTCGCCGAATTGGACCGCAGGCGCGCCGCGCTCGCGCAGCGGGGCGTCGATGTGATCAACATCGCGATCGGCGATCCCGATCTTCCGACGCCGGGCCACATCGTCGAGGCCCTGGCGCGCGCCGCGCGCGATCCGGCGACACACACGTACCCTCCCTACGAGGGGACGCGCGCGTTCCGGGAGGCCGTCGCCGGGTGGTACGCGCGCCGGTTCGACGTGGCGCTCGACCCGGACCACGAGGTCCTGGCGCTGATCGGATCCAAGGAGGGGCTCGCCCACCTCCCGTGGGTGTTCCTCGACCCCGGGGACGTCGCGCTCGTGAGCGACCCGGGCTACCCGGTGTACGCGACCGCGACGATCCTGGCCGAGGGCGAGCCGCGCGCGGTGCCGATGAGCGCGGAGCGCGGCTGGCTCCCGGACCTCGGCGCCGTCCCGGAGGAGGCGGCCCGCCGCGCGAAGCTGTTCTTCCTGAACTACCCCAACAACCCGACCGCGGGCGTCGCGGATCTCGGGTTCTTCCAGGAGGTCGTGGAGTTCGCCCGGCGGTGGGACGTGCTCGTCGTGCACGACAACACCTACTCCGAGATCGCCTACGACGGGTACCGGCCGCCGAGCCTGCTGCAGGTGCCGGGGGCGCGGGACGTCGCGATCGAGCTCCACTCGCTCAGCAAGACGTACTGCATGACCGGGTGGCGGCTCGGCTTCGCCGTCGGCAACCGGCACGCCATCCGGGCGCTCGGGACGCTCAAGACGAACATCGACAGCGGCCAGTTCGTCGCGATCCAGGCGGCCGGCGTGGCTGCGCTCACCGGGCCCGATGCCCCGGTGCGCGAGCGGGTGGCGCGCTGGCAGGCGCGCCGCGACACCGTGGTGGCGGGGCTCCGCCGCGCGGGGCTGGACGTGCCGCTGCCCCGCGCGACGTTCTACCTGTGGGTGCCGGTGCCCCTGGGATTCGACTCGGTCGGCTTCGCGGCTGATCTGCTGGAGCACGCGGGCGTGGCCGTGGCCCCCGGGATCGGCTACGGCACGCGCGGAGAGGGGCACGTCCGGCTCTCGCTGACGGCGCCGGACGACAGGTTCGCGGAGGCGATCCGGCGGATCGGCGCGCACCTCGAGGCGCGGGCGTCCCGGGCGGCACAGTAGGGGGCCGGCGGCGATTCGAACCACGAGCGCGCCCCTCGGCCGAAAGCTGCGGCGGGGCCTCGGTGCCCGCGACCGCGACGCGCCGTCCCCCGTGCCGGTGGGCGTGGAGCCCGGCGGCGGGCCGGAGCGGGCCGTGCTCGTGGGGCTGGCACCGCGCGCGGACGACGCGGCGGCGGAGACGCTGCGGGAGCTCGCCCGGCTGGCCGAGACCGCGGGGGCGGTCGTCGCCGACGTCGTGGTGCAGCACCGCCCGCGCGCGGACCCGGCGACCTGCCTCGGGGCCGGCAAGGTGGAGGAGGTGCGGGCCCGCGTCCGGTCCGCCGGCGCGCAGCTCGTGATCGTTGACCACGAGCTGACCCCCGCGCAGCAACGGAACCTCGAGCGCGCCCTCGGGGTCAAGGTCCTCGACCGGACCGCGCTCGTCCTGGACATCTTCGCGCAGCGCGCGCGCACGCACGAGGGCCGGCTGCAGGTGGAGCTCGCGCAGCTCACCTACCTGCTGCCGCGCCTCGCGGGCCGGGGCGTGCAGCTCTCCCGGCTCGGCGGCGGGATCGGCACCCGCGGCCCCGGCGAGACCAAGCTCGAGGTCGACCGCCGGCGGATCCGCGCCCGGATCACCGAGCTGCGCCGGGGGATCGACGCCCTCCAGAGGCACCGCCGGCTCCAGCGCCAGTCTCGCAAGGACGCAGCCCTCCCGGTCGTCGCGCTCGTCGGGTACACGAACGCCGGGAAGTCGACGCTGCTCAACACCCTCACGCGGGCGAACGTCGTCACCGCGGACAAGTTGTTCGCCACCCTCGACCCCACGACGCGGCGCGTCGTCCTGCCCAACCACCGCCCGATCGCGCTCGTCGATACGGTCGGGTTCATCCGCAAGCTGCCGCACGACCTCGTGGCCGCCTTCCGCGCGACGCTCGAGGAGGTGACGGACGCCGACCTGCTGGTCCATGTCATCGACGCGAGCCATCCCCAGTGGATGGCGCAGCGCGACGCGGTCGAGCAGGTGCTGCGCGAGCTCGGGGCGGCGCAGACGCCGCGGGTCACCGCGCTCAACAAGGTGGACCGCCTGTCCCCCGAGGCGCTGCGCGACGTCGTCGCCGAGGTGCCGGACGCCGTCCCGATCTCCGCTCTGCGCGGGGTCGGGCTCCTGAACCTGCTGCGCGTGATCTCGCAGCGGCTGCCGGACCCGGGCCGCCGCGTGCGCCTGGCGATCCCCCATGCCCGGGCCGGCGTTCTGGCCGGCGTGTACGCGCAGGGGCGCGTGCTGCGGCGCGAGGATACCGCGGAGGAGATGATCCTCGAGGCGGAGGTCCCGGCGGCGGCGCTCACCAGCCTGCGGCCGTACCTCCGCGAGGAGCCGCCCGCGCCGCGCGCGGCCGGGGACGGGGGCGGCGGGCAGACAGGGGCCGCGGAGGGAGACGGCCGCGCCTCGTGAGCCGGCCGGTTGGGGGGCGGCTGCGCCTACGCGAGGCGCCGGAGCAGGGCGATCGCCTTCCCGATGATGGTGACGTCGCGCGTGAGGATCGGCGACATCGTTGGGTTCTCCGGTTGCAGGCGGATGTGGTCCTTCTCTCGGTAGAAGCGCTTCACCGTGGCCTCCTCGCCGAGCAGCGCCGCCACGATCTCGCCGTTGTTCGCGGTGGACTGCTGGCGGAAGACCAGGTAGTCCCCGTCGTAGATCCCGGCCTCGATCATGCTGTCGCCGCGCACGCGGAGGATGAACGAGCCGTCCTCGCGGACGAAGTCCCTGGGGAGGGGCAGGACATCCTCGATATTCTCCTCGGCAAAGAGGGGCTGCCCCGCCGCGATGCGGCCCACCACGGGCACGGCGACGGGGCGCCTGGGCGGCTGGCTGGCGCCGTCCTTCAGGATTTCGATCGCACGCGGCTTGCTCGGGTCGCGGTGGATGTACCCCTTCTTCTCGAGGGCGGCGAGGTGGCTGTGCACCGTGGAGCTGCTCGTGAGGCCGAGCGCCGCGCCGATCTCCCGCACCGACGGGGGATAGCCTCGCTCCTGCATGGTGTCCATCAGGTAGGTCAGGATCTCACGCTGCCGCTTCGTCAACCCCTTGCCCACGTGACGTCCCCCCAGTAGGCATCTAGGCCGGGCTCCGGCGGTCGGATTATAGCACAGGGAGGCCAGAAACGCAAACAGATGTTCGCCTGCGGGGCCCGGCTGGGAGCTGGCGGCGGGTCAGAGGAGCGCGCCGCCGTCGACGACGACGATCTGCCCGGTCACGAAGTTGCCGGAGGTCGCAAGGGCGAGGGCGATGTGGGCGACGTCCTCCGGGCGGCCGATGCGCCCGGCGGGAAAGGAGGACGCCCTCCGCGCGTTGACGGCCTCCCGGCCCGCGTGCCACCGGGTCTCGATGAGCCCGGGGGCGATCGCGTTCACGGTGATGCGGGGCGCGAGCGCGCGCGCGAGGGACTTGGTCATCGTATGGATCGCTCCCTTGCTCGCCGCGTAGGCGATCGAGCTGCCCGCGCCGCTGATGCCCGCCACCGATCCGATGTTGATGATGCGTCCGTCGGTCATGACGCGGGCGGCGGCCCGCGAGCAGAAGAAGGCCCCCTTGAGGTTCACGGCGAGGATGCGGTCCCAGATCTCGCCCGTCAGCGCGTCGAGGTCCGTGTGCTCGACGAACCGCGTCGTGCCCGCGTTGTTGACGAGGACGTCGAGGCGGCCCCATGCGCGCACGACGCGGTCGACCATCGCCTCGACATCCTGCTCCTGCGAGACGTCGGCCCGCACGGCGAGCGCGCGCCCGCCGTGCGCGCGGATCTCCTGCGCCGTCGCCTCGGCCTCCTCGCGCGAGCGGCTGTAGTTGACGGCGACGGACGCCCCGGCCCCGGCGAGCGCGAGCGCGATCGCCCGGCCGATCCCGGTGCCGCCGCCGGTCACGAGCGCGACGTTGTCCCCCAGCGGATCCGGCATACCGGGGAGTACGTCGCGCGCACCCGGGCCTCCTCTCCGGCGGGCAGGAGGAGAGCGAGGCCTGCTATACTGTATTGAGGATGCAGGACGCCGCGCCCGCGGGCGCGGCGCACGGCCTGTGACGCCGATGCCGGTTCCGAGACTCCGGCCTCTGGACCTCATCGCGACCCAGTGGAACGGGCGGCAGGTGGTGTGCGCCCGCGACTACGAGGGGCTGCTCGACTCCCCGGTGCTGCTCCCGGTGCCGGTGGTCGCGGTGGCGCTCCTGCTGGATGGCCGCCGCGAGGCGCGGGACGTGCAGGTGGAGTACGCGCGCCTGACCGGCGGGGAGTTGCTGCCGTCGTGGGAGCTGGACCGGATCATCCGCGATCTGGACGCGCACGGGCTGCTCGATAGCCCGGCGCTGGAGGCGCGGCGGCGCGAGATCGCCGCGGCCTACCGCGCGGCGCCGCACCGCGCGATGGCGCACGCGGGCCTCTCGTATCCGGCGGATCCCACCGCGCTCGCACGCACGCTGCGCGGCTACCTGGACGCGGGCGGGGATGGAGCGCCGGCCGGCGACGGCGGCTGCCCGCCCGGCATCCTCGCCCCGCACATCGACTTCGCGCGCGGCGGCGCCATGTACGGCCGCGCGTACCGCGCGCTCGGGGCGCTCCCGGACGGCGCGTGCGTGGTCGTCCTGGGCGTCGCGCACGCCGCCCCGCCCACCCCGTACGTGCTGACGCGCAAGGGGTACGAGACGCCGTTCGGCGTGCTGGACGTCGACCGGCCGCTCCTCGAGGCGGTCGCCGAGCGCTGCCCCTTCGACGCGCTCGCCCACGAGCCCGCGCACCGCGCCGAGCACTCGATCGAGTTCCAGGCGCTGTTCCTCGCCTACCTCGCCCGCGGGCGCCGGATCACGATCCTGCCGGTGCTCACGGGCAGCCTCGACGCGCTGTGCGGGTCCGGCTCGCCGTCCTCCGTGCCCGAGATCGAGGCGTTCATCGCGGCGCTGCGGGCGGGGATCGCCTCCCTCGGCCGCCCCGTCTGCGTGGTCGGCGGGGTGGACCTCAGCCACGTCGGGCCACGGTTCGGCGACGCCGAGCCCGTCGGCCCGCGCCTCGCCGCCTCCGCCCGCGCGCTCGACCGGGAGGCCCTCGACCGCGTCGCGGCCGGCGATGCGGAGGGATTCTGGCGGGTGGTGGCGGGGGACGGCAACCGGCGCCGGGTCTGCGGGCTCGGGGCGATCTACACCGTCCTGCGCGTGCTCGAGCCCGTGCGCGGGCGCATCCTCGGCTACGACCAGGGCGTCGACCCGGCCGGGGGCCTCGTGGGGTTCTCCGCGGTGGTGTTCGGACCGGCGGAGGTCGCCACGCGCCGGCCCGATGGGTAACATTCTCCACGGACGCGCTGCGGCGGGCGCCCGTCCGTGTCGTCCGGGCGGGGCGCCCCGGCGCGATGCGTGCAGGGAGGGGCTCTTCCGATGACAGGACCGATCCAGTTTACGGACGACGACCTCCGGTTTGTCGCGGAGACCGTCGGCGCCGGACGCTGCGATCCGGCGGAGGCGCCGGCGGTGCTGCGGGAACGCGAGGACCTGCTCGATGTGATGCTCGAGGACGACCGGCTCGTGGAGCGCCTCTTGGGGGACGAGCACGCGTTGGTGCGCGTGTCGCCGCGGTTCGTCTTCAGCGTGCTGCTCCGGCGGGTGGCGCGCGACCTTCGCCAGCGGCCGTACACGCTCGAGCGCACGCCGGCCGAGACCGTCGCGGTATTCGACGCGGTGCACCTTCGCCGCTTCATCGCGGAGCCGGCGATCTGGAGCTACCTGGTGTCGATGCTCGCCTCGTTCGTCCGCAACGAGTCGGTGATCGTCCTCATCCCGCGCGGCGACCGCTACGTCCGCCGGCGCCTCAGCACGTCCAGCCTCGAGGACATGATGGAGCTGGCCGCCCTCGGCGTCGAGGACGAGGCGCCGTGGCTGTTCCGGCGGATCGCCGACATCGCCCTGTTCCAGAGCGGGATCTTCCCGGACTCGTTGCGCGGGATGCGCGCGCGCGGCCGCGCGATTCCCCGCGCGGTTCCGCCGACGCTCGAGACGTACGAGGAGCACGGCCGCCGCTTCTACCGGCTGGCTGCGTCCCGCTCCGAGGCGCCGTCCGAGGGACGCGTCCTGGAGGCGTTGGCCGAGGAGTTTCCGACGGCCCGCAAGTCGCTCGAGCTGCTCTCGGACCGGTATCTGCGGTGGAGCCACGTGCGGTGGTTCCCCGCGCCCGAGACCTGAGGCCGGCCGGACGTTTGGCGGGACGGGCCGCCGGGTAAAAGCGGTGCGAAGGGAAGGAGGTGAACGCGATGCTCGTGCCTCTGCTGATTCTGGCCGGGCTGTTCCTCTGGGCGACCGGGCACCTGATTATCCGATAGCGCCGGCGCCGGAGGACGGTACGGCGATGTAGGATCGTGGATCCGGCGCCCGCGGGCCCGCGGGCGCCGTCTTGCGTGATGCCGCCCCCGCGCTCCGGGCTCCCCCCGCTGAGACGAGAAAGTTCTGCGGCCTCGCAGGTCGAATAGTTCCATGTCTGCTCGCACCCGCGGCGCGAGGGCGCCGGTGCGCGCGGGCGGAAGCCGCGCACCGCGACGGCGCGAGCGCCCCGCCGCGGCGGCTCGGTGTCATCGAGAGCGCCGGGGCGGTCGGCTCTCCGGCGGTCTCGGCCTTGCCCAAGCGGGGTCGGCGGACGGCCTCGACCCCGCCGGGTGGAACCGCGTGCCGGCCGGACCCGTCCCTCGACGGGAAGCGAAGGGCCGGCCGCCACGCCTGCCGAGGAGAACGGGACGCCCGGAGCGGTGGAACCGTCCCGGCGAAGGTCACGGCGACAAGGGGGGTGGCACGTGTCGACGGCGCGGACGCGAGGCCCAGCGACGCGGCTGACCGGAGGACAGGCGCTCGTGCAGGGGCTCGTCGCCCAGGGCGTCGATGTCGTGTTCGGGCTGCCGGGCGTCCAGCTCGACTGGCTGTTCGACGCGCTCTATCAGGCGCGGGACGCGATCACCGTGTACCACACCCGGCACGAGCAGGCGGTCTCGTACATGGCCGACGGGTACGCGCGCACGACCGGCCGGGTCGGCGTCTGCTTGGTGGTCCCGGGGCCCGGCCTCCTGAACGCGATGGCCGGGCTCGCCACCGCGTACGCCTGTTCCTCGCCTGTCCTCTGCGTGACCGGCCAGATCCCCTCCCACCAGATCGGCGCGGGCCGCGGGCTCCTGCACGAGATCAAGGAGCAGCTCCAGGCGGTGCGCTCGGTCACCAAGTGGGTGGCGCGCGCCGCCACCCCCGAGGAGGTGCCGCGGGTCGTCCGCGAGGCGTTCCGGCAGCTCCAGAGCGGCCACGTGCGTCCTGTGGCGGTGGAGATCCCCCCGGATGTCCTCCAGGCATCCGCGGACATCGCGCCGCTCGACCGCGTGGAGGTGGAGCGGGAGGCGGGCGACCCGGAGCTGATCGAGCGCGCGGCGCAGGTGGTCGGCGCGGCTGCGCGGCCGATCGTCTTCGCCGGCGGGGGAGTGCTCCGCGCGGGCGCGTGGGAGCCGCTGCAGCGGGTGGCGGAAGCGCTGCAGGCCCCGGTCATCATGTCGAGCAACGGGAAGGGCGCGCTCTCGGACCGGCACTATCTCGCCCACAACATGCTCGCGGCGCCCGACCTGTTGCCCGGCTCCGATGCGGTCCTGATCGTGGGCACGCGATTTCTCCAGCCGGCGGGCTCGACGTGGGGACCGCAGGCCGGCCAGACGCTCATCCAGATCGACATCGATCCCGACGAGCTCGGCCGGAACCGGCCGGTCGCGATCGGCATCGTGGCGGACGCGCGACGCGGGCTCGACGCGCTGGCCGCGCGGCTGCCCCGGTACAACCGCCGGCGACCCTCGCGCCGGGACGAGCTGGTGGCCGCGAAGCAGCGGACGCAGGAGCGCCTCCTGTCCTTGCAGCCGCAGGCGGCGTACGCGATGGCGATCCGCGAGGAGCTGCCCGACGACGCGATCGTGGTGAGCGAGAGCACCCAGGTCGGCTACTGGGCGCACATGGGCTTCCCGGTCTACGCGCCGCGCACGTACCTCACCTCCGGGTACCAGGGCACCCTGGGATACGGGTTCGCGACGGCGCTGGGCGCGCAGGTCGGCGCCCCGGACCGGCGCGTGGTCTCCATCAACGGCGACGGCGGCTTCATGTACAACGTCCAGGAGCTCTCGACGCTCGTGCGCCACCGGCTCAACGTCATCACGATCGTGTTCAACGACAACGCCTACGGCAATGTGCGCCGCATCCAGAAGGAGAGCTTCGGCGGGCGGCTGATCGCCTCGGATCTGCACAACCCGGATTTCGTGAAGCTGGCGGAGGCCTTTGGGGTCGAGGGGATGCGCGCCCAGGGCCCGGACGGGCTCCGGCTGGCGCTGCGGGCGGCCCTGCGGGAGGACCGTCCCGTCCTCATCGAGGTGCCGGTCGGCGAGATGCCGAACCCGTGGCCGCTGCTGCGCGAGGGCGCCCGGGCCTGACGCCGCCTCGCGGCGGCGTCCTCGGCTCCCGTGTCCCGGAGCGCGCCGACTGCGCGTTGACACGCCGTTTACACGCGGTCGATAGTGTGAGACGGGGTCTGTGATGGGGGGTGCTGCCGTGACCGACCTCGGCCGTTACCTGATCGAGGAGTGGGCCCAAGAGTACCGCGAGGGACTGCTCGCGCGGCGGGAGCTCCTGCGGCGGATCGCGCTCTTCGCGGGCGGCGCGGCGCTGGGCGCGCAGATGCTGCACACCCTCGGGGTAGCCGCCTCGGCCGAGGAGGTGGCCGAGGCGGCGTCCGCGCTCCCCGGGGCCGGGGCCTCCGGGGCGTCGCCACGCGGCGCGTTCGCCCCGGTCGTGCCGCCGGACGATGCGGGTCTCGACGCGCGGATGCTCACGGTGCCCATGGGCGCGGCACCGGTGATCGGCTACCTCGTCCAGCCGCGGGGCGTCGGGAGAGCGCCGGGGGTGCTCGTCATCCATGAGAACCGCGGGCTCGTGGACCACATCAAGGACGTCGCGCGCCGGTTCGCGAAGGCGGGCTACCTCGCGCTCGCGCCGGACCTGGCGTCGCCCGCGGGCGGGACCGAGCGCTTCTCCGACCCGGCGGAGGTCACGGCGGTTCTCGGCCGGACGCCGCCCGACCAGCTCGTCGCGATGCTGGAGGCGGCGGTGCGCTACCTGCAGCGCCTGCCGGCCGTGCAGGGCCAGCGCGTCGGCGCGATCGGCTTCTGCTTCGGCGGTGGCCTGGCGTGGCGCCTGGCGACGCAGGAGGCCGACCTCGCTGCGGTCGCGCCGTTCTACGGCGTCAATCCGTCGCTCGCAGACGTGCCGCGCATCCGGGCCGCGATCCTGGCGATCTACGGCGCGCTCGACCAGCGCATCGACGCGGGGATCCCCGCGATCCGCCAGGCCCTGGAGCAGGCGAGGATCGTGCACGAGATCGTCGTGTATCCCGGCGCCAACCACGCGTTCTTCAACGATACCGGCCCCAACTACAACGCGCAGGCCGCGCAGGACGCCTGGGGGCGGGTGATCGCGTGGTTCCAGAAATACCTCGCGCGCTCGTCGTAGCCCGGCGCGCAACCCCGCGCTCTGGCGCACCGGACGCCGGCGGGCCCGGCCGCCGCCCGGCGCAGGCGCGTGGCCGGCGGTGATGGATCCGCTCGAGCGGGTGCCGCTCGGCAGGACAGGGCTGCGCGTCACGCGGCTTGGCCTCGGCACCGCGCCCCTCGGCAACCTGTTCCGGCCCGTCGCGGACGCGGAGGCGCGCGCGGTCGTCGACCGGGCCTGCCGGGCCGGCCTCGCCCTCTTCGATACCGCCCCGCTGTACGGGTCCGGGCTCGCGGAGCGGCGGCTCGGCGATGCCCTCCGCGGGCGGCCGCGCGACCAGCTCGCCGTCGCGACGAAGGTGGGCCGCCTGCTGCGGCCGGACGCGCCGCCCGAGGAGAGCCAGTTCTATCGCGGCGAGCCGTTCTACAAGGATGCGCCGGCGCTCAACCCTGTCTTCGACTTCAGCTACGACGGTGTCATGCGCTCGTTCGAGGAGAGCCTCGCGCGCCTCGGCCTCGAGCGCGTCGAGATCCTGCACATCCACGACCCGGACCGGCACTACGAGGAGGCGCTCGGCGGCGCCTACCGCGCGCTGGACCGCCTGCGCCGCGAGGGGACGATCGCGGCGGTGGGCGCGGGGATGAACCAGGCCGAGATGCTCGCCCGCTTCGCGCGCGAGGCGGACTTCGATTGCTTCCTGCTGGCCGGGCGCTACACGCTGCTGGACCAGACGGGCCTCCGCGAGCTGCTGCCCCTGTGCCTGGAGCGCGGCATCGCGATCATCGCGGGCGGCGTCTACAACAGCGGCATCCTCGCCGATCCCCGGCCGGGGGCGACGTTCGACTACGTGCCGGCTGCGCCCGGCGTCCTCGAGCGGGCGCGGCGGCTCGAGGCGGTCTGCCGTCGCCACGGCGTCCCGCTGAAGGCGGCGGCGCTAGCGTTTCCGCTCGGCCACCCCGCGGTCGCATCGATCGTGGTCGGGTCCCGGTCTGTCGCGGAGCTGGAGGAGAACCTCGCGATGTTCCGCTGCGAGGTCCCGGCGGCGCTCTGGGAGGAGCTTCGCGCCGAGCGTCTGATCGCGGAGGAGGCGCCCGTTCCCGGTGGCGGATGAGTCGATGCGCGGGTGGCGAGCGTGAGCCGGCCCCCGGTGGTGGACGCGCACCACCACTTCTGGGATCCGGCCCGTGCCGAGTACCCGTGGATGACCGAGGCACTGGCCCCCATCCGCCGCCCCTTCGGGCCCGAGGACCTGCGGCCGCTGCTCACCCGGCACGGCGTCGATCGCACGGTGCTCGTACAGACGCGCTCGAGCCTCGAGGAGACGCGCGAGTTTCTCGCGGTCGCCGCGGCGACGGACTTCATCGCCGGCGTGGTGGGGTGGGTCGATCTCACCGATCCCGAGGTGGCTCGGGTCCTCGCGGAGCTGCGGGCGTCGCCGGGAGGAGACAAGCTCGTCGGCGTCCGGCACCAGGTGCACGACGAGCCGGACCCCCGCTGGCTCCTGCGGGCCGATGTGCGTCGCGGTCTGGCCGCGGTGGCCGCCTCCGGGCTCGCCTACGACCTGCTGGTCCGCACCCGCGAGCTCGCGGCGGCGCTCCGCACGGTCCGCGACTTCCCCGCGATGCGCTTCGTGATCGACCACATCGCCAAGCCGCCGATCCGCTCGGGTGACGCGCGCGCGTGGGCCGAGGCGATGGCCCCGTTCGGCGCGTGCGGCAACGTGTTCTGCAAGCTCTCGGGGATGATCACGGAAGCCGACTGGTCGGCCTGGCGCCCCGACGACCTCGTCCCATACGTCCGCCGGGCGCTGGGGTGGTTTGGCGCGGAGCGCCTGATGTTCGGGTCGGACTGGCCGGTCTGCCTCGTGGCCGGATCCTACGGCCAGGTCCTGGACGCGCTCCTGTACGCCCTGCGCGGGGAAGCGGACGGCGCCCGGGCCGAGATCCTCGGCGGCACCGCGGTTCGCTGCTACCGCCTCCGCACGCCCGAGCACCCGCCCTCCGGCCCGGGGTAGCGCTCCGTCTCGTCGCGCTCGGCGACGGGTGCGGCGATGGGGGCTGCCCGCCGCTTCCAGCCGGTGCGGTCTTCAGGTCGGGCCGCCGGATAGCAGCGGTGGGCCGACCCCCGGCGTGCCGGATCTACGCGCGCGGCCGGAGGGTCAGCGGGGCAGCAGCCCCTCGCACCGCTCTACGGCGCGGTCGAGCGCGTCCACCGTCTGCGCGAGCTCCGCCTCGCCGTGGGCGGTGCTGAGGAACCCGCCGAGCGTGAAGAGGTGCACGCCTTCGAGCAGCATCGCGAGCGACAGCGCGGCCTGGAGCGGCCGGCGACGCTCGCGCTTGAGCTCCTCGGCGGAGAGGGCGGCGAGCGACGCCGGCTCGCCCGGGGCGATCCGCGGATCGAAGGCCAGGTGGAACGTCGACGACTCGCCGTACGCGGCGCCCCGGATCCCGCGGCGCCGGAGCACCTCGTTCAGACCGGCCCGGAGGTCGGCCGCGCGCCGGTCGCAGCCGCGCTGCACCGCTGGATCCGCGACGAGGTCGAGGCAGGCGGTGCCCGCCGCGGCCGTGAGCGGGTTCGCGTTGAAGGTGCCCGGGTGGGGGACCCTGCCGCGGGCGTCGCCGGGCAGGCCCACCGGTTCGAGGAGGTCCCGGCGGCCCGCCACCGCGCCTCCGGGCAGGCCCCCGGCCACGATCTTGGCCATCGTCACGAGATCCGCCCGGATGCCGTACCGCTGCTGGGCGCCCCCCGGCGCCCAGCGGAACCCGGTGATCACCTCGTCGAGCACGAGGCACACGCCGCGCTCGGCGGTGAGGGCCCGCAGGCCGGCCAGGAAGCCCGGGGCCAGCGGCACGGTGCCCCAGGACGCCCCGCTCGGCTCCACGATCACCACGCCGATCTCCGGGTCGTCGCGCAGCGCGCGCTCGGCGGCGGCGAGGTCGGCGGGGAGGACCACGGTCTCGCGCTCGGCCGAGGGCGGCACCCCGGGTGGAAGATCGTCCCACGGCGGGGACTGGCCGCGCACCACCGCGTCGTGCCATCCGTGGAAGTGCCCCTGGAACCTCGCCACCTTGGGCCGGCCGGTCGCCGCGCGGGCGAGCCGGAGGGCGAGCAGCGTCGCCTCGGTCCCGGAGCTGGTGAACCGCACGAGCTCCGCCCCCGGGACGAGCGATCGAATGCGCTCGGCCCACTCGACCTCGAGCAGGTGGTTGGCGCCGGGGTGCGTGCCCAGGGCCACCTGCCGGGCGACCGCCTCCACGATCGCCGGGTGGGCGTGGCCCAGGATGAGCGCGCCGTGGCCCATCGCGTAGTCCACGTAGGCGTGCCCGTCGAGGTCCCACTTGCGCGCGCCCGCGGCCCGCGCGATGTACGGGAGGAACGGGGTGAAGGCGCGGACATCGTGCGTGAGGCCCCCGGGCAGCACCCGCGAGGCGCGCTCGAACGCCGCGCGCGAGCGCGGCCGGTCCCGCGTGTACTCCTCGATGAGCGCCTGCGGCGAGACCCGGGTGTCCGGCACGATCGCGTCCTCCCGTGCGGTGCGTGATCCGGCGGGAGTACTTCGGCTCCGCGGCGCCGGAATCCCTGTCGCGCGGCGCGACCGCGAAAGAAGTATTTGCGCGCGCCGCCGCGAACCTTCCCGCGGGCGGGGAGCGGCTGCCGCGGAAGGGGGGAGGGCTGTGGACTACGCGCGCCTGTTTCGCCTCGATGGCAAGGTGGCGCTGGTCGTCGGCGGGGGGTCGGGCATCGGACGGGCCGCCGCGCGGGCGCTCGCCGCCCACGGCGCCCGCGTCGTCGTGGCAGACCTCGACCCGGAGGCCGCGCGCGCGACCGCGGACCTGATCGCCGCGTCCGGCGGCGCGGCCGACGCCGAGGCGGTCGATGTGGCGCGGGAGGAGGACGTCGAGCGACTCTTCGCGGCCACGGCCGCGCGGCACCCTGCGCTGGACGTCGTCCTGGTCACCCCCGGCATCAACGTGCGCAAGCCGGTCCTCGCGTACACGGCCGAGGACCTGGAGCGCGTGATCGCGGTGAACCTGAAGGGCACGTTCTACGTGCTCCGCGCGGCCGCGCGCCGGATGGGCCCGCAGGGATCCGGCAGCATCATCGCGTGCGCGTCGATCCGCGCGCTCACCGTCGAGCCGGGCCAGAGCGTCTACTCGGCGACGAAGGCCGGCATCGTCCAGATCGTGCGAACGCTCGCCGCCGAGCTGGGCCCGCGCGGCGTCCGCGTCAACGCGGTCGCGCCGGGCGTCGTGGAGACCCCGCTCACGCGGCCCATCACCGCGAACGCCGCGTGGTACAGCGCCTACGCCGAGAGGAGCGCCCTCGGCCGCTGGGCCACCGCCGACGAGATCGCCGGCCCCATCGTGTTCCTGGCCTCGGCGGCGGCCAGCTACGTGACGGGATCCGTGCTCCTCGTCGATGGAGGGTGGACCGCGATCGACGGCCGCTTCACGCCGCCCCTGTGAGCCGCGCGGGGCGGCGGGGCGTCCACGAGTCTGCGACACGGAGGGGATGGGATGGCGCGGGTGCCGTACCTGAGCCGCGAGGACCTCCGGCCGGAGGATCGGGACATCTACGACGATCTCGTGGCGCGGCGCGGGGGCGTCCTCAACCTCTTCCGCGTGCTGGCCCACACGCCGGCCCTCCTGCGGCGCCTCGTCGGGTACAGCACCGAGATCCGGTTCGGGCTGACGCTGGATCCGCACCTGCGCGAGCTCGCGATCCTGACCGTCGGCCGCCTCTGCGGGGCGTCCTACGAGCAGGGGCATCACTGGAACGTCGCCCGCCGCGCGGGCGTGCCCCGCGAAAAGCTCGAGGCCCTCGCGGCGTACGACGATGCCCCGGGGTTGACGGCGCGGGAGCGCGCGGTGGTGCGGTACAGCGTCGAGGCGACGCGCGATGTGCGGGTCAGCGACGCGACCTTCGACGCGCTGCGCTCGTTTCTGGACACCCCGCAGATCGTGGAGCTGGTGCAGGTCGTGGCGTACTATAATATGATCGCCAGGATCCTCGAGCCGCTCGAGGTCGAGCTCGAGCCCGACTTCGTCAGGCTGCCGTAGGCAGACGGCGCGGGCGGGAGTTGCACGCCACCGCGAAGGATGGGGACGGGAGGGGTGCGCATGATCTTCACGCAGTACTACCTGCGCTGTCTGGCACACGCGTCCTACCTCGTGGGGGACGCGGGGAGCCGCACCGCGGCGGTCGTCGATCCGCAGCGTGACGTGGACCAGTACCTGGAGGACGCGCGCCGCGCGGGCCTGGAGATCCGCCACGTCATACTGACCCATTTTCACGCCGACTTCGTCGCGGGGCACCTCGAGCTGCGCAACCGGGCCGGGGCGCGCATCTACCTCGGGCGCCGGGCGCGGGCGGAGTACGCCTTCACGGGGCTGGGCGACGGCGACGTGATCGAGTTCGGCTCGGTGCGCCTCGCCGCCCTCGAGACCCCGGGCCACTCGCCCGAGTCGATCTCGCTGCTCGTCTACGATCTCGCGCGCAGCGACCGCACCCCCCGCGCGGTCCTCACGGGCGACACGCTGTTCATCGGGGACGTCGGCCGGCCCGACCTGCGGGCCGCCCTCGGCTGGTCGGCCGAGGAGCTGGCGGGCATGCTCTACGACTCGCTCAGGACCAAGCTCCTCGCGCTGCCCGACGAGACGCTCGTCTACCCCACGCACGGGGCCGGATCCCTCTGCGGCCGCAACATCAGCACGGAGACCGTCTCCACGATCGGCGCGCAGCGCCGGTACAACTACGCGCTCCAGCCGATGAGCAAGGAGGAGTTCATCCGGATCGTGACCGCCGATCAGCCGGACGCCCCCTCGTACTTCACCTACGACGCGATCCTCAACACGAAGGAGCGGCCCACCCTGGACGCGACCCTCAAGGAGGTCCTGCAGCCGCTGGGGCTCGAGGAGGTGCTCCGTCTGCGCAACGCGGGCGCGCAGATCCTCGACGCGCGCGACCCGGCCGAGTACGCGGGGGCGCACCTCGTCGACAGCCTCAACATCGGCCTCGGCGGGCAGTACGCGAGCTGGGCGGGCACGCTGCTCGACCGCGATCGGCCGATCGTGATCGTCGCCGATCCGGGCCGCGAGGCGGAGGCGGCGATGCGGCTCGGACGCATCGGGTTCGACCACGTCGCGGGGTACCTCGCGGGCGGCATGGCGGCGCTCGATGCCCGTCCGGACCTCCTCCGCCGCACCGAGCGCATGGACGCCGCGACGCTGGCCGAGCACCTGGCCTCGGCGGCGGCGCCGCTCGTCCTGGACGTGCGGACGGACGCGGAGCGCCGGGCGGAGCGGATCCCCGGCAGCGTGCACATCCCCCTGGCGCGCCTGGGCGAGCAGCTCGCCGATCTGCCCCGCGAGGGCCGGCCGATCGTCGTCCACTGCGCCACCGGCTATCGCTCCTCGATCGCGGCGAGCCTCCTCGAGCAGCGCGGGTTCGCCGGGGTCAGCGATCTCGTCGGCGGCATCGCCGCCTGGAAGGCCTCGCGGCTCCCCACCGCGACCGCGGCCGGATGATCCGCCGTCCCGCCCGCGGAGGGCCGGCGCGGCCGGATGCGTGATCCGCTCGGCGCGCTGCGCGCGGCCCGCCCGCGCCGTGCCTCGTGGGCCGCGATCGCGCGCGAGCTGAGGGACGCGGTCGGCGCGGCCCACGTCCTCGAGAGCCCCGGCGACGTCCTCGCCTACGAGTACGATGCCTCGAACCTCACCGCGGTCCCCGACCTCGTCGTGCTGCCGGCGACGGAGGACGAGGTCGCCGCGGTCCTGCGGGTGGCGTCGCGGCACCGGGTGCCGGTCGTCCCGCGCGGGGCCGGCACCGGGATCGCCGGCGGGGCCCTTCCGGTCGTCGGCGGGATCGTCGTCGCCCTCACGCGGATGAACCGGATCCTGTCGCTCGATCTCGACAGCGGCTACGCGATCGTCGAGCCGGGGGTCACCAACATCGACATCACCCGCGCCGCGGCGGGCCGGGGCTACTTCTACGCGCCCGATCCGAGCAGCCAGTACGCGAGCAGCATCGGCGGCAACGTCGGCCACAACTCCGGCGGCCCGCACACGATCGCATACGGCGTGACGACGAACCACGTGCTCGGCCTCGAGGTCGTCCTCGCGAGCGGCGAGCGCGTCCGCCTGGGCGGCCCGGCGCCGGACGCGCCCGGGCTCGACCTCGCCGGCCTCGTCGTCGGGGCGGAGGGCACCCTGGGCATCGTCACCCGCATCTGGGTGCGCCTCCTGCGCAGGCGGGAGGCGGTCGCGACGCTGCTCGCGATCTTCCACAGCCTGGACCGGGCGAGCGAAGCGGTGACGGAGATCATCGGGCGGGGCGTTGGGCCGGTCGCGCTGGAGATGCTCGACCGCAACACGATCGCGGTGGTCGAGCCGTTCGTGCATGCCGGGTACCCGCTCGATGCCGAGGCGGTGCTGCTCGTCGAGGTGGAGGGCGTGCGGGACGCCCTCCCCCGCGCGGCGGCGCTCGTCGAGGACATCTGCTGCGCGCGCGGTGCGGTCGACGTGCGGGTCGCCCGCACCGAGGAGGAGCGCCAGGCGCTGTGGCTCGGCCGGAAGGCGGCGTTCGGAGCGCTCGGCCGGATCGCCGTCGACTACTACCTGCACGACGCGGTGGTGCCGCGCTCGCGTCTGCCCGAGGTGCTGCGCCGCGTGCAGGCGATCGCCGCGCGGGAGCGCCTCACCGTGGCGAACGTCTTCCACGCGGGCGACGGCAACCTCCACCCGATCATCGTCTTCGACGGGCGGGTGCCGGGCGAGACCGCCCGCGTGATCCGCGCCGGGGAGGAGATGCTGCGGGTGTGCGTCGCGGCCGGCGGGACGATCACCGGGGAGCACGGCGTCGGCTTCGAAAAGAGCAACTACATGCCGTGGATCTACAGCGAGGCCGATCTGCGGGCGATGCGCGCGGTCAAAGACGTCTTCGACCCGGAGGGGCTGATGAACCCGTGGAAACTGTTCCCCACGCCGGTCTCGTCCGCCGAGGTGCTGGCGCAGGCCGCGCCGGCGCGCCGGGCACCGGCCGGCGCGCCGGCCGCGGCCGGAGTGTGGGTGTGAGGCGCGCGGCGGCCGCGGCGGCGCTGCTCGCGCTCGCGGCCGGGCCGGCGTGCGGCGGCGCGGCCGTGACGCCCGGGGTCGCGGCCGCCGGGGTGCCCCTGTCCGCCACCGTGCGGACGGTCGAGGGCCTGCTGGGCGCCCCGAGCAGCGAGCTGCAGGACCCGACCAACCCGTCGATCATCATCGAACGGTGGGAGGCGCTCTGCCTCGGGGCCCGCTACACGCCCGCGGGACGCCTGCTCGCCCTCGACGTCTGGGTCGATGTGGCGGGGCAGTGCCCGGGCGCCGAGCCGGCGTACGGGGTGGAGGGCGCCGGCGGGAAGACGGTCACGTTCCGCAGCACGCGGGCCGACGTGAAGCAGGCGTTCGGCTACCGGCCGGACCGCGTGCTGCGCGCGGATCGGTTCACGGTCCTCGTGTACGACGACGAAGGCGTGGCGTTCTACGTGCGGGAGGTCGGCGAGCGACGCGGCCTGGTGGACACGATCACGGTGTTCCGTCGGCACGCGTCCCGGACCGTCTGGGCGCCACGGTCCTGGGGCGGCCAGTAGCGCGCGCTCACCGCGGCGCCGCGCGCGGCGCGGGCCCGGGGCCCCACGGGGTCCGGGGCAGCGGGAGCTCGCGCAGCAGCGGCACGACGTCGTCCACGGTATCGACGAACCGCAGGAGCGCGAGGTCGCGCGGCTCGATGCGCATCCCTTCCTGCAGGCAGGCGATCACCCTGCGCCACGACTCGCCGACGAGGATCAGGGGCCGCAGCGGGATCGACTCCGTCTGGAACAGGTTCCAGGTGACCGCCACCTCCCCGAGCGTCCCCGGCCCGCCCGGCAGCGCGATGTACGCATCGCTCGCCACGAGACGAGACATCCTGTCGAACAGGTGCGGCGCGGCGATCTCCTCGGTGAGCCAGGCGTTCGGCCGCGCGCGGGACGACCACAGCTCCACGGTCACGCCGACGGCGGCGCCCCCAGCTTCGACCGCGCCGCGGCTCACGGCCTCCATCACGCCCGCGTACCCGCCCGAGCACACCGTGTAGCCCGCCGCGGCGAGCTGCCGGCCCAGGCGGACCGCCTCGTGGTAGAGGGCCTCCTGCGGCCCGACGCGCGAGGATCCGAACACCGTCACCTGCCGGTTGCTCATCGACGCGGTCCTCCCCGGCGACACCGCTGCCGGTCCCGCGGGCTGTCCGGCGCAGCGTCCCCCGCGGGCGGATCGGGCCGGCGGCGCGATCCTCACGCAGTTTGGCGACGCGGATGCGGTTCTCCTGCGGCCGCCTTCACGCCGACGTGACAGTCCTTCTGGCACAATAGCTCCGGGGAGGGCGCACGAGCCCTCACGGGAAGGGAGGAGAACCCTCGTAGCTGACCCGGGCGTCTCCCAGCCCGAGCCGGCGGACGAGGCACACCATGCGGACAGATCACGCGGGAGCGGTCCCGCGCACACCGTCAACGGGCCCGGGTGCGCCGGGCCGATCGGCGGCCCCGGGCATCGCGCCGCGGCCGGCGCTGTGGCGGGCGCTCGCCGCCTGCGCCGTCCTGCTGGCCGCATCCGGCGGCCCGTCGGCGGTCGCGGCGGCGCCGGTGCCCGCGATCGGCGTCGTGGACTTCTACGCGATCACGCCTGTGCCGCCGGTCTCAGGGCTCACCCCCGAGCTGTTCGCCTCGGACGACCTCTCGAGGATGCTCGCGCAGTCGTCGGGCGGCCGGTTCGAGGTCATCCCGCGCGCGGCCGTGCAGCAGGCGGAGCGGGGCCTGCGGTGGCGGGACGGCGACGTGCTGAAGTACGACCGCCTGGCGGAGCTCGCGCGGCGCCTGCAGGCCGACCGGCTCGTCGTGGGCTGGATCCGCGAGCTCGTCAACTCCTCGGCGGGCTCGGACGGCGACTTCCCGCGCGTGGGCGACGGCCCGATCATGGGGTCCGCCGAGGTGATCGTCCAGGTCTTCGACGCGCGCCAAGGGCGCGTCGTCGCCCAGGCGCGAGGGGAGGGGGACGCGATCGGGATGGTCCGCCTCGTGATCACCGAACAGGTGCTGCACCGCGCGCTCGCGCCTACGATCGGGGCGATCTCGTCGTCGCTCGCCGCGCCATAGCGTCGTTGCGTTCGTTCGGGGGCGGGGGAGGGGGCGTGGGGGCTGGCCCGAGCGCCCCCGGGGCCCCGAACGAATCGCCGTCCTTCCGCGATTCGTCGGGGCGGGAATCCGTGCCCCGGCGGCCGCACCCCCTGCCGGCGCCGCGGATCGCGGAGCGGTGTCGCGACCGGGGCGGTGCGGCGGGCGGCGCGGGCCCGCTGCCGCGGTCCGAAGCCGGCGGCACGGCCCGCCCGTCGAGACCCTGCCAGAGGCGGCCGGCGGCGGACAGGTGCGCGGCTCCCGGTGTGACGCGTGTCCCCGCATCGGCTGCCAGGGCCGGGAGGGCGGGGGCCCGGCTGGCGCGTCACGCCGCTCGCATCCCGTCGCGCTCACAGGACGGATCCGCGCGCGCGGCGAAGGAGTCGCGACGTGAAGGCCACGGTCAGGACCGTCTGCGCGCACGACTGTCCCGACATGTGCTCGCTGCTGGCGCACGTCGAGGACGGTCGCATCGTCCGGATCCAGGGGGATCCGGACCAGCCCTTTACGGACGGCTTCGTCTGCGCGAAGGTGAGCCGCGAGCCCGATCTCGTGCACTCGCGCGAACGCATCCCGCGTCCCCTCCGGCGGTCGGGCGAGAAGGGGACGGGGGCGTTCGCGCCCGTGAGCTGGGAGGAGGCGCTCGCTGAGGTCGTCGCCCGCTGGCGGGCGATCATCGCCGAGGACGGCCCGCTCGCGATCCTCGGTTACTGCTACAGCGCACACCAGGGCCAGTTCAATCGCTGGCTGCCGATGGCGCTGTTCCACGCGCTCGGCGCGACCCGCCTGCTGCCGGGAACCGTGTGCGACACGTGCGCGGACGCGGCGTGGGACGCGACCGTGGGCCCGATCGGCGGTGCCGATCCGGAGTCCGTCGTGCGCTCCGATCTGGTGATCGCCTGGGGCGCCGACCTCGTCACGACCAACGTGCACTTCTGGGCGAAGGTGGAGCGGGCGCGGCGGACGGGCGCGACGCTGGTGGCGATCGACCCCCGGCGGAGCCGCACCGCCGCCCTTGCCGACTGGCACCTGGCGCCCCGGATCGGCACCGACGCCGCGCTGGCCCTCGGCGTGATGCACGTCCTGGTGCGGGACGGGCGCTGCGACCGCGAGTACCTGGCGCGCGAGACGCTGGGGTTCGAGCGGCTCGAGCGCGAGGTCCTGCCGCGGTTCACCCCGGCGCGCACCGCGGCGATCACGGGGATCGCGCCCTCCGACGTGGAGCGCCTCGCCGGGCTCTACGGGCGCGCCCGTGCGCCGTTCATCCGGATCGGCTGGGGCATGTCGCGGAACGTGCACGGCGGCCAGGCGATCCGGGCCGTCGCCCTCCTGCCGGGGATCACCGGCGCCTACGGCCGGCCCGGCGGCGGCGCGCTCCTCGCGACGAGCCAGAGCTTCGGCCTCGATGTCGACCCGGTGCGCCGGCCGTCCGGCCCCACCCGGACGCGCACGGTCAACCCCTCGCGGCTCGGCGACGCGCTGCTGCACCTCGACGCGCCGCGGATCCGCGCGCTGTTCGTCGCGGGCAACAACCCCGCCGTCACCTGTCCGGACGCCGGGGCGGTCCGGCGAGGGCTGAGCCGAGACGACCTGTTCACGGTGGTGCACACGCCGTTCCTGAGCGACACGGCCCGCTACGCGGACCTCGTGCTGCCGGCGGCGACGTTCCTGGAGACCGAGGACCTGTACCGCTCGTACGGGACGTACTACCTGCAGTTCGGGCCCCGGGCGATTGCCCCGGTCGGCGAGGCCTGGTCCAACCTCCGCCTGGCCCAGGAGCTCGCGCGGCGGCTGGGACTGCGCGACGCCGTCTTCTCGATGACCCCGGACGAGCTGGCGCGGACGGTGCTCCGCGGCGCGACCGGCGCCCTGTCGAGCGTCGATCCCGGGGCGCTGCGCACCGCGGGGCCGATCAAGGTCCCGCCCGCGCCCGGGGGCCAGCGATTCGCGACGCCGTCCGGGAAGCTCGAGTTCTACTCCGCGGCGCTCGAGGCGCAGGGGCTGCCGCCGCTCCCCGACTGGGAGCCGGACCCCGCGGAGGACGCGGAGGCGCGTCGCTGGCCGCTGCGCCTCCTCACGGCCCCCGGCTACTACCAGAGCCACACCGCGTACTCCGGCAACCCCGTCCTGCGCGCGCGCCAGGGCCCGCCGGTGGCGGTCCTCCACCCCGCGGAGGCCGTGCGCCGCGGGCTCCGGGACGGCGACGACATCGACGTCTACAACGACCGCGGCGCCCTCGGGGTGACGCTCCGGGTGAGCGACGAGGTGCCGCCGGGCGTCGTCCTGGTCCCCGGCCAGCGGCCGAGCGGGGAGGCTCGCCACGGCACCGTGAACACGCTGTGCTCGACCCGCTACACCGATCTCGGCGAGGGGGCGACGTACCAGAGCACCTTCGTCGAGGTGCGGGGCGCCGGCCACCGGGACGGCGGCGCGGCGGACGGACGGCGCCCGTGAGCGCGGCCGGCGAGCCCGGGGCCGCCGACGCGGCCCGCCGCTGGCTCCGCCACTGCCTCGCGACGCTCGCGTACCGCGCCGCCAAGGCGCTGCGCGACGCGCCGGAGGGATTCGCGGAGTTCCGCCTCTCGCAGGCGACGCGCACCCCGGGCGAGATCCTGGCGCACTTGGGCGACCTGATGGAGTGGGCGCTCTCCCTGGCCAACGGCGCGAAGGAGTGGCACGATACCGCGCCGGCCTCGTGGGAGCACGGCGTGCGCCGCTTCTTCGCGGCGCTCGCGGCGTTCGATGCCTACCTCGCCTCCGGGGCCCCGCTCCACGCCCCTGCGGAGCGGCTGTTTCAGGGGCCGATCGCCGACGCGCTCACGCACGTCGGGCAGCTGGCGACACGCCGGGCGCTCGCGGGCGCGCCGGTGCGCGGGGAGAACTACTTCGTCGCCGACATCGTGGTCGGCCGCGTGGGACGCGAGCAAGCCCCGCCGCGCCGCGAATTCTAGCGCGTGGTCTCCGACGTCCGACGAGGATCGCGGCGGGACGGATCGGCCGCGGGGTGCCCCGCGCCGCCGGCCTGCTTGGCCTTCGCCGGCGCACAGCACGCGTCCCGGCTGGACGACGGAGGGGAGCGGCCGAGCGGCGCGCGCGGCTCGGACCGTCACCGCGCGAGCTCGTGCACGAACCGCAGCGCATCCTCCCACATCGCGACGTTGTTGAACAGCACGTAGGCGGGCGCCTGGCACCACCCGCGCAGCGCGCGCAGGTCATCGTCCGTGTAGCGGTAGCGGAAGCCCCGCCGGCCGTGCAGACGGTAGTAGCGCGGGGTGCCGTACGCGCTCCGGTCGGCGAACGGGTCCACGCAGTGCACGAGGTCGAGTTCCCGGCACAGACCTTCGATCAGGTCGGCGGGCCACCCGCCGCGCGGCTCCCAGACGAAGCGGAACTCCTCTCGCTCGGCGTCCCGGAAGAATCGCCTCAGGTTGGCGACGTGCTCCCGGGTCGGCGCGAAGCTCGCCGGACACTGAAACACGACGACCGTGGCGCCCAACAGGCGGGCGACCGCGCGCGTCTCGCGCCACGCCTCCCGGACCTCGTCGGTCGGCGCAAACGACCCGTAGCGCGGCCGCGCGGCCGCGGGGATCTCGCGCCCGAGGCGCCGGTACGTGGGGCTCGCCGGCGGGTGGGTGATGAGCTGCCACGCCTTCAGCGTGAACTCGAACTCCGCGGGGACCGCGGCCCGCCACCGCTCGGCGGTCTGGGGCCGCGGCATCCTGTAGAACGTCTGCTGCACCTCGACCACCGGGAGCGCCTTCGCGTATTCGGCGAGCCGGCGGGGGAAGCCGCAGCACCCGACCTTGATCGGGCCCCCGCCGTCCCGCCGCGCGCCCGAGCGCCCGGGTCCCACGGCGTGCTCAGCGGTCATCCGGTCGCGGTGGCGCCCGGGGGCGGCCGGCCCGCGCTGCTCGAGCCACCGCAGATCGCCTGTCTCGTCCGGCGCCGCCGCCGCCCGCATGCGGATCACGGTTCCAGCGTGCCGGGCCCCGCGCCCTCACGCCTCGCCGCCATCCACGGGCGCCCCGCGAGGTCGAGGCCGGGCACCGCTCGGAGGAGCGGCCGGACGACCGGCGCCGGCGCGAGCGCTCCGGCGCGGGACCGACGTGCGCTACCCGCCCCCGCCGGCCCGGGACGCGGCGCGGGACGCCACGATCTCGGCCACGGCGAGCCGTTCGGGACCGCCTTCGGCCGTCAGGCCTCGATGGACGCCCGCCTGATCCTCCGCCGGGCGGTTCTGGCTCATCTTCCACTTGCCTTCGAGCCTAGTGATGCGCATGGTGAAGCCCACGATGGCGCGCAGCATCGCGTCGATGAAGTCGCCCGGCGCGTCGCTGACCGCCCACGGCGCCGGCCGCGCGGCTTCGTGCGCGGCCGTCAGCCTGCTCACGTGCTCTCGCAGCAGCGCGGGATCGTCAAAGACGCGGATCTCCCCGTAGGCGTGCACGGCGAGGTAGTTCCAGGTCGGGACGACCTTGCCGGTCCGCCGCTTGGTCGGGTACCACGACGGCGTGATATAGGCGTTCGGCCCGAGAAAGATCGCGAGCGCTTGGCCTCCGGCCTGCATGTCGCGCCACTGGGGGTTCGCCCTCGCCACGTGGCCGGCGAGCGTCCCGAGCGGCCCTGCGTCGGCGTCGAGCAGCAGGGGGAGGTGCGTGGCCGCGAGTCCGCCGGCGCCGGACGTGACGAGCGTGCCGAAGCCGAGCCGCCGGATGGCATCGTGCAGGACCGGAACGCGATCTTCCGTGAAGTGCGCGGGACGGTACACGCCGCTCCTCCTCGTGCGGTCCAGATACCGTCGGGATTTACGTTCGCGGCCCTGAACTCCTTCCGCAGGGCGAGCCGGGCCCCGTCGTCCGCCGTCGTGCGCCCGTGTCGCCCCGGCGAGGCGCCGCCGCGCGGTCGCCGGCGGCCGCGGCGATCAGGGGAGGGAGATCAAGATGTCCGCGAGGTGCGCGGCGATCCGGTCGACCACGGTCCGGTCGGTCCAGTAGGTGGAGTGGGCGTCGATCGGATCGGGAGCCGGCGGGCGGACCCGCACGTCCTCCACGAATCGCCCGCCGGGATACCCCTCGTTGAAGACGGGCCCGAGCCGGTGCGCGACGAAGTCGGCGGCGTGCCAGAAGTTCTGCCACCGCCAGCGCAGCGACGCGCCGGCCGCGGTCGTCATCGCGCCGGTCTCCGCGAACGGCGGAGGACAGGCGAGGGTCCACAGGTTGCGCTGCCGCAGCACCTCCGGCTTGCGGAACAGGAACAGCGCGATCGGCGACCCCATCGTGGCCATCCCGACCGGGCAGAGGACCTCGTGCGCGTCCCGCAGGCGCTCCAGGTAGCGCCGCCGCGCCTCGGCCAGGCCCGGCCCGTCCTCCCGCAGCTCGCGCTGCGCCCGGGTGGGTGCGCCGCGCGCCCGGGCGGTCGTCGCCAGCAGCGCGTCGTAGACGATGACGGTCCCGAGGCTGTGGCCGGCCAGGACCACCGGCAGGCAGGGGCGGTCGTCGGCCCGGGCGACCGGGTAGGCCTCGGCGAGCACCGGCCCGAGCGCGTCGAGCACCGTGCGGGTGATCGCCTCCCGCGGCCCGTCGCTCTCGTACAGGACGATGTCGCTGATCGTGTTGGCCTCGAAGGAGCGCCCCATCGTCCACAGGTCGCCCCAGGGGAAGCGGGGGAGCACCACCGCCCGCGCGGCGGCGTACGCGGCGAGGAGGCCCGCGGCCGCCCCCAGCGCGCCGAGCCACAGCGCGGCGACGACGGTGTGCGCGAGCGCCACCCCGGCCCCGACCCCGGCGGCGGGCAGCATCGCGAGCGCCACGATGCGCGCCAGCATCCGCAGCTTGCGCCGGAGGACCACCAGCGGGCGCGCGTGCTCGGGGTAGAGCGTGCTGAGCCAGTCGCACCGCTCGTCCTTGTAGAGGTGGCTCCAGTCCGCGCGCACCATCACGAGCCGCTCGAGGAGCGCCGGCTGCTGGTGCCGCTCCAGGTGCCGCCGCGTCGCCTTGCGGACGGCGCACAGGAAGTCCTCCTGGAAGGGCGCGTTCTGGGGGCCGATGCCGTGCACGAGCAGGAACACGAGCGGTCGCCGCGGTGCCATCGCGCGTCGCCTCCGGTGTGGTCCCGGGCCCGCGTGGACCGCGCATCGCGCGGCGCCGGCCCGTCTGTACGCTTGGATGCCCCGGACGCGCCCGCAATAGGCGCGTCCGGGGACCGGTCCGATCCGCGGGGCGCCGGGCCGGCGCGACGACGGGGCCCTCGCCGGCCGGCGCCGCGCAGCCCGTAGGTGGGTAAGAATCCAGCGAGCGCCGCAGGCTGCGCCCAGCGGCGCTCACGTTGGGGGGATGAGCCATGCGCCTCGAGGGCATCCACCACATCACCGCGATCACGGCCGACGCCCGGCGGAACCTGGACTTCTACACGCGGGTGCTCGGCCTGCGGCTCGTCAAGAAGACGGTCAACCAGGACGATCCGACGGCCTACCACCTCTTCTACGCCGACGAGCGCGGCAGCCCCGGCGCCGACCTCACGTTCTTCGAGTACCCGGGGATGGAGCGTGGACGGCCCGGCGCCGGGATGGTGCACCGGATCGTCTGGCGGGTCGCCTCGCACGACGCGCTGGCGTTCTGGGAGGGGCGGCTGCGCCGCGAGGGGATCGCGGCCACGCGCGAGGACGATCGCCTGCGCTTTGGGGACCCGGAGGGCCTCGGCCTCGAGCTCCGCGTCTCCGAGACCGGGGACGAGCCGCTCGTCGCGATGCATCCCGAGATCCCGGAGGCGGTCGCGCTCCAGGGGTTCGACGGCGTCCGCGCCTACAGCGCCGACCCCGGGCGGAGCCGGCGCTTCCTCGAGGAGACGCTCGGCTTCGCGCCCGCCGGCGCCGCGGGCTTCGAGGCCCGGGGGGCGCGGCGCGGCTCCGTCTACGCGTACGATCTCATCGCGCGGCCCGGGACCATCGGCGCCGGCGCGGTCCACCACGTCGCGTGGGCGTCGCGACCGGAGGACCACCCGGCGTGGCGCACGCGGGTGATCCAGGGCGGCGGCCGGCCGACGCCGATCATCGACCGCTTCTACTTCCGCTCGATCTATTTCCGCGAGCCGAGCGGGGTGTTGTTCGAGATCGCGACGATCGGTCCCGGGTTCGCGATCGACGAGCCGGCCGAGCGCCTCGGCGAACGGCTCTCGCTTCCGCCGGCGTTCGAGCACCTGCGCGTCGAGCTCGAGCGCGCGCTCACGCCGCTCCCCAGCCCGCGCGCCGGCGGGGACGCGGCGGTGAGACGCTCCTGAGCGCGACGGCAGCAGAGGGCCACCGGAGGCCCCGCGAGGTGGCCGGGAATCTCGCGATCACGATGGCACAGGCCCCGGGCCGCGGGCCGCGGACGGGCGGCTAGTAGGCTGCATAATCCGCGTTATGTGATGTAGCTCGGTGGGCGATCGAGGCGCTACCCTGAGATCCGGTTCTCGTGCCGGGGTTCAGGCCAAGTCGAGCGCAAACTTGACGGCGGCCTCCAAGGCCTCCATCTTCGCCGGGGGCAGCGTCGTGAGGTATTCTTCGAGCGTATCCTTCGGCACCGTCGTGATCGTGTCGGCATTGGCGACGCTCGGGCGAGGAACACCGTCCGCCGGGCCAAGAGGTACCTCCACAGGGATGCCCCGTACCGTCCGCGTCAGCGGGACCACCGTGACGGCGGCACGCACTCGATATGCCTGATCCCTGGAGATCAGCACGGCCGGACGGCGCCCGATGGGATCTGGAAACCGCACCCACCACACCTCACCGCGCTTCACTCCCAGTCCTCGATGGCAAGGGTCCCTGCTCCCGCGCGGGCAAACGCGCGGGCGTCTCCGACGTCTTCGGGGACGCGCCGGTATCCTCGCTCGTAGCTGCGCACCTGGCCTGAAACGCCCCGCGCCTCTAGGAAGCGGGCCACGGCCTCCTGGATCACTCGGCTGCGCGGGACGTGCCGGCGGCGACGGATCTTCTCGATCGCGTCGGCCTGGTCTGCGGGGAGCGTGATCGTGAGCCTTTTCATACTTTTATCATATCAGAGTATGATATCGGAGGCAACCAGGGAAGCCGGCCTTCGTCGCTTGTGGCCCGCATCACGACGCCCAACGACGACTTTGCGCCCATCGCTGAGGCCTGCCACGGCAATCGGCAGCGCCGCCTTCTCCCGCTCCAGCCCGGCCTTGACGTAACCCCGTCCCCCCACAGGTAGACGACTTCCAGCGCGTCGAGCCGCCGCGTGTTCCACGCGTCCTACGCTATCTGCCAGCGGGCCTTGAGCCGCGCCACCGTGCTCGCCGAGAGCGGCTATGGTGTTCCACACCTATTGACGATACCGCAAGGCGCGAGCCCCTGTGCGCTTTCCTGGAGGTCAGGCGCGGGCGGTGGCTCGCGTGAGTAACCGTGTCTTGAGGAGCCGGCGGACGCAGGTGCGCGCCCGCCGCGGCAGCGAAGTCTTCGGCGCGGGGCCCCACCCCGGCGGGCCGAGGAGGGTCTCTCCCATGAAGGTCGGCGTGGTCTTTCCCCAGACCGAGATCGGCACCAGCGCGGCCGACATCGCGGCGTTCGCCAGGGCCGCGGAGGACATGGGCTACGACCACGTAGTGGCGTACGACCACGTGCTCGGCGTCGTCCCCCGGAGCGCCGACTGGAAGGGGTACACGTACAAGGACACGTTCCACGAGCCCCTCGTGCTGTTCGGGTACCTCGCCGCGATCACGCGCCGCCTGGAGCTCGCGACCGGGATCCTGGTCCTGCCGCAGCGCGACGCCCGCCTCGTTGCCAAGCAGGCCGCGGAGGTCGACGTGCTGAGCGGCGGCCGCCTCCGCCTCGGCGTGGGCGTGGGCTGGAACAGCGCGGAGTTCGACGCGATGGGCGCCGACTTCCGGTCCCGCGGGGCGCGCGCCGAGGAGCAGGTGGCGCTGCTGCGGGCGCTGTGGACGCAGGAGGTCGTGACCTTCGAGGGGCGCTGGCACCGCCTCGTCGAGGCCGGGATCAACCCGCTGCCCGTGCGGCGTCCGATTCCGATCTGGATGGGCGGCGAGAGCGATGCGGCGCTGCGCCGGACGGCGCGGCTCGCCGACGGCTGGATGGCCGGCGGGACGCTCCGCACGCCGACCGCCCGGCTCGCGCGCGATCCGGGCGGGTATCCGGCGATGGTGGCGAGGCTCCGCGAGTACGCGCGCGAGGCGGGCCGGCCCCCGGCGGCCGTCGGCCTCGAGCGGCGGATCAACGCGGCCGATCCCCCGCGTGAGTGGGCCCGCGCCGCGGCCGAATGGCGGGCGCTCGGCGGGACGCACCTCAGCGTGAACACGATGCGGGCCGGCCTCGGGTCCGCGGGCGCCCACATCGAGGCGATCCGCCGGATCCGCGAGGTGCTGGCGCAGGAGGGCGTGGTCTCCGGCGGCGCCGGCGCGTGACACGCTCTTTACGTGACACCCGTACAACGGATACCGTACATCGTCACGGCATCGACGAGGAGGGATGGGTGTGCGGATCCGCGGCATCCTCGTGCTCGCGCTCGCTGTGGGGTTGCTGCTGGGCCAGGGGACCGTCTCCCCTGCGCAGCCCGTGCAGGTCATCAAGGTCTCGCTGGTGTCGTTCAAGTTCACCCCGAACCTGTTCACGCTACACGACGGCGAGCGGGTGGTCCTGCAACTCCAGAACGACGACGAGAAGCGGGCCCACGGGATCGCGTCCCCCTACTTCTCCACCGTGGGCCTCACGGTGCGCGGGGATGCGAAACAGGACGTGACCAGGGACGGCTGGAAGTCGGTCGTGCTGGAACCGGGCAGGAAGGCCGAGGTCGAGTTTGTCGCGCAGGGGCGGGGCCAGTGGCCGTTCATCTGCCCGGTCTTCAACCACGCCTCCCAGGGGCAGACCGGCGCGCTCGTCGTGTGGCCGGCCGGCTACAACCCCAAGTCCTAGGCCGACCTCGTCGCCGCCGCGCATCCTCCGGACCGCCGGGACCGGCCTCCCCTCTTCCCGCGGCTCCCGGGGGTCTCCAGGACGACCGCGGCTGCGGTCGTGGCCGGCTGCGTCGCAGCCGCGCGGCCTGCCTCAGCGCGCCGAGCCGCGGCTGACTCCGGATCGCGTGTCGCGGGTCGAGGCCGCGGGCGGTCGTCCCGACCGCGGTGCGCCGGCACGCGTCCAGGGCCGGGCGTCCGTGCGGCGCGCCGCGGCGCCCGGCCGCGCCACGCTGCGGGCGGCACCGGTCGGCCGGGGCACGTGCACGGCCAGGCCGTCTTCCGCGCGAACCAGGCGGCTGCGCGGATTGTAGCGAACGTACGTTCGTATTACAATGGCCTCGATGGTCCGCGAGTTCGTCGAGGTCACGGTGAGGTCGGTCCTCAACAAGGTCGAGGGCATGCCCTTCCGCTGGTCGATCAACCCCTACCGGGGATGCTCTCACGGGTGCGTCTTCTGCTACGCCCGGCGCACGCACTGGTTCCTCGACGAGGACGGCATCGACCGGTGGTCCACCCGGATCTTCGTGAAGGTGAACGCGCCGGAGGTCCTGCGCCGCGAGCTCGCGCGGCCCTCCTGGCGGCGCGAGCTGGTGGCCGTGGGCACCGCGACCGACCCGTACCAGGCGATCGAGGGGAAGTACCGCCTGACGCGGCGGATCCTGGAGACCCTGCGCGACTTCCGCACGCCCGCGAGCATCGTGACCCGCTGCCCGATGATCCGCCGGGACATCGACGTCCTGCGCGCCCTGGCCGAGCAGGCTGGGGTGGTCGTGTGCGTGAGCGTCGCCACGACCGACCCGGTTCTGGCGCGCGAGATCGAGCCGACCGTGGCCCCGCCGGCCCAGCGCCTCCGGACGGTCGAGCACCTCTCCTCGGCCGGGATCCGGACCGGGGTGCTGCTGGCCCCGATCCTCCCGGGCATCACGGACCGGCCGGAGGCCCTGGAGGCGGTCGTGCAGGCCGCGCGCGACCACGGCGCGCAGTTCGTCGGGCACACGGTCCTCCACCTCGGGGAGGTCACGCGCGACGCCTTCGCGCGCTACCTCGCGCGGCGGCGGCCGCACCTCGTGGCACAATACCGGAGCATGTATCGGGGCAAGTACGCCCCGGGGGCCTACCGATCCGCGATCGGCCGGCTCGTCGAGGCGTTCAAGGAGCGGCACCGGGTCCGGGCCGCCCGGTACCTGCAGCCGGCCCCCCCGCCCCGGCAACTCTCCCTCCTGTAGGGGGCCGCCCTGGGGCCGTCCGGCGGCCTGAAGGATCGGCTCGCTACCGCCGCTGCGGCAGCGCGGCGGGCGCCGCGGCCCGCAGGACGGCCCCACCCGCCGGCATCGTATCCCGCAACGCCTCGCGCAGGCGGACGGTCTCGCCGACGACGATCACCGACGGCGGCTCGAGGCCCGCCGCGTCCGCGAGGGCCGCGATCGTCGCGAGCGTGCCGGTCACCGCCCGCTGCCGCGGGGTCGCCCCGCGGCTCACGACCGCGGCCGGCGTCGACGGCGACAGGCCGTGCGCGATCAGCCGTCGCGAGATCTCCGGAAGCGCGCGGTGCCCCATCAGGATCACGAGCGTCGGCAGGCGGGCGAGCGCGCCCCAGTCGGGATCGGGAGCGTCCCCGCCCGCGCGCCCGGTGACCACCGCGAACGCGGAGGCGTACCGCCGGTGGGTGACCGGGATCCCGGCAGCCGCCGGGACGGCGATGGCCGATGTCACCCCCGGGATCACCTCGACCGGGATCCCCGCGGCGCGCAGCGCCTCGCACTCCTCGCCGCCCCGGCCGAAGACGAACGGGTCGCCGCCCTTGAGGCGCGTCACGACGCGTCCGGCGCGCGCCCGCTCGATGAGCAGGGCGTTGATCTCCGCCTGGGCGAGCCGGCACGACCCCGGCCCTTTGCCCGCGAAGACGCGCTCCGCATCGGGGCGCGCCTCCCGGACCAGCGCGGGGTGCACGAGCCGGTCGTAGACCACCACGTCGGAGGCGCGCAGCGCCTCGAGCCCGCGCACCGTGATGAGGCCGGGGTCGCCCGGGCCCGCGCCGACGAGGTACACCACCCCGCGCGGCATGCGCGTCAGCGCGCCGCCTCGAGCAGCGACGCCAGGCATCGCCGGGCGCCGTCCGCGTCCCCGCGGCGCAGGCGCTCGAGCGCCTCCGAGTCGACGAGCCGGTACCACAGCGCCGCGCGCCGGGCCGGATCGGGCTCGCGCGCGGCGACCTCTGCCCTCAACTCGCCGAGCAGCTCGAGGAACGCGGCGTACTCGGGCCCGAGCAGCGCGCGCAGGCGGTTGCGGACGCGGACGCCGAGCGCCGGGCTCTTCCCGCCGGTGGAGACGGCCACCGTGAGGTCCCCCTGCCGGTGGACGGCGGGCGCAATGAAGTGGCAGTGCGGGAGGTCGTCGACCGCGTTGAGGAGGACCCGCCCCTCCTCGGCCTCCTCCCAGACCGCGCGGGTGACCGCGCGGTCCTCGGGCGCCGCGATCGCGAGGAACGCGCCGCGCAGGTCGCCGCGCGCGTAGGACCGGCGCAGGAGCCGGATGCGCGCCTGCGCTGCCAGCTCACGCAGGCGCGGCGTCGGACGCGGGCTGATCACGGTCACGCGGGCGCCCGCGTCGAGCAGCGCGAGCACCTTCTGCTCGGCCGCGGCGCCGCCGCCGACCACCACCGCCTCCCGCCCCGCGAGGTCCAGGGACACCGGGTACCACCGAGCCGTCCGGCCCGCCGCCGCGCCGGGGCGAGGCGACCCCGCGCTCACTCCTCGGCCTCGCGGCGCTCGACGATGTCCACGGTGACCTGCAAATCCGCGTCCGTGCCGACCCGCAGCAGCGCGGCGCGCTCCCGCACCCGCGCGCGCAGGTCGAGGCTCTTGCCGGCGAGGCTCAGCTCCACCGCGATGCCGCCGGGGAAGAGCAGCGTGGCCTCCACGTCGTCGAGGCGGATCACGCGGCTCATCCGGCCCCTCCCGCCGCCGGCGCGGGGTGGCCGAGCAGCGCCGCGCGCAACTCCGCGTCGCTGTGCCGCCGGCAGAAGTCGAGGAAGCCCTCCCCCTCGAGGCGCGCCCGCATGTACGCGCGCAGCAGGCGGGCCAGCGCGTCGGGAACGTCGGCGGCCGGCACGCGGACGCCCACGCGGCGCGCGAACCGCTGGTGCGCCCCCGCCCCGCCGCCGAGGAAGACGTCGTAGGCGTCGACCATCTGGCCGCCGACCTTGGCCTTCGCGCCCTGGAGGCCGATGTCGGCGATCCAGTGCTGGCCGCAGTCGTTCGGGCAGCCGGTGACGTGCAGCTTGAGGTTCGTGTCCATCTCGGGCACGCGCGCCTCCAGCGCCTCCACGAGCCACCGGGCGAACCCCTTGGTCTCCGCGACGGCGAGCTTGCAGAACTCCGTGCCGGTGCACGCGATCGTCCCCCGCCAGAACGGCGAGCCCTCGAGCCGCAGGCCCGCGTCCGCGGCCTCGCGCCGGAGCCCGTCGGCCCGCGCGGCCGGGACGTTGAGCACGACGATGTTCTGCATGTTGGTCGTGCGGACCGTCCCGTCGCCGTACCGGTCCGCGAGGTCCGCGACGGCGCGCATCTCGGCGGCGGTGAGGCGCCCGCGCAGCACCGCGAAGCCGGCGTAGCAGAGCCCCGCCTGCTTCTGCGGATGGACGCCGACGTGGTCGCGGTACGTGCTGCGCGGAGGCTCCTCCGGCACATCGGGGTCGAGCTCGAAGCCGAGCCGGCGCTCCAGCGCCGCGAGGAACGTCTCCGCGGTCCATCCGTGTTGGAGGAACAGGAACTTCAACCGCGCCTTCTCCCGGCTCTCGCGCAGCACCTCGCTGTCGCGGAAGATCTCGGTGACGCCCCGGATCACGGCGAGCGCCCGGTGCCAGGGCACGAACGCCGGCAGGCGGACGCCGAAGTGCGGGTGCGTCGAGAGGCCGCCGCCCACGCGCAGGCTGAACCCGAGCGCGCCGTCGGCCGGCCGCCGGAGCGCGGTCAGCCCGACGTCGTTGATCTCCGGGTGGGAGCACCACAGCCGGCACCCGGTGACGCCGATCTTGTACTTGCGCGGCAGGTTGTAGAACGCCGGGTTCCCTTCGAGCATCCGGTTCGCCTGCAGCAGGACCGGCGAGGCGTCACAGACCTCGGCGGCGTCCACGCCGGCGAGGGGGCAGCCCACGAGGTTCCGGGTGTCGTCGCCGCAGGCGCCCACCGTGGTGAGCCCGGCGCGGAACAGGCTCAGGAACAGGTCCGGGACGTCCTCGATTCGGATCCAGTGCAGCTGGATGTTCTGGCGCACCGTGATGTCGCCGAACCCGCGGCCGTGCCGGTCGGCCTGGTCGGCGATCGTGCGGAGCTGGTGCGAGAGCAGGAACCCGTTGGGGATCCGGATGCGCACCATGAAGTACGGCGCGGCGCCGCCGAGCGCGCCCCGGCCGTCCCCCTGCGTGTACAGGCCCCACCAGCGGAAGCGGAGGTTGAGGTCGTCGGCGGGGATCGCGGCGAGCCCCTCGCGCGCGTAGCGCAACAGGTCCGGCAGCATCTCCCAGGGGTTGCGCTCGCGCTTGAGGCGCTCCACCCGCTGGGCCTTCGTCTCCTTGACCGGCGCGTCCATCGCTCCTCCGGCGGTTGCGGCCGTGCTCCCCGCGGGACGGCCGCGGAGCACGGCGGTGCTCGCCGCGCGGGGTCGGCGCCCGCGCGCGGCGGCTCCGTATTCAACTCGGGCAACGGTGGGGTCTGCGGAGGAAGCCTGGGACGCCTACGCGGGGCCGGGCGCAGGCAGCGGCCGCCTCCGCCCGGGACAGATGCACTGCACGCGAGGATCGGGCGCGGTCACCAGCATCTTACCGCTGACTGTACGGAACGCCGGCCCGGTTGTCAAGCATTCGCGTGACCCTCGGCGCCTGGCGCCGAGCGCGCGCACCGACCGCGCGGCGCGCGACAGGGAGATCCGCGGCCGCGCAGAAGAAGTGAGCGGCCCCGCGGCCGGACGCGGGGCGGTGGAGGGATGAGCGTGACGGAGATCGCGGAGCTGCTGCGCGAGGACCAGCAACACCTGATCCACCCGCTGCACCACCCGCAGGACCACGAGCGGCCGCTGCTCATCGTCGAGGGCCGCGGGGCGATGCTCGCGGACGCGGACGGGCGTGAGTACATCGACGGCCTCGCCGGCCTGTGGAACGTCAACGCCGGGCACGGCCGCGCGGAGCTGGCCGAGGCCGCGGCCGAGCAGATGCGCCGCCTCGCGTTCGCCTCCAACTACGCCGGGATGACCAACATCCCGTCGATCCGCCTGGCGGAGAAGCTCGTCGGGCTGGCCTACCCCAGCAGCTCCGGCGTCTACTTCACCACCGGCGGAGCGGAGTCCAACGAGTCGGCGTTCAAGACGGCCCGCTACTACTGGAAGGTCCGCGGCAAGCCGGACAAGGTCAAGATCATCTCGCGCGTCCACGCCTACCACGGCGTGACGATGGCGGCGATGAGCGCCACCGGCAAGGCCGCCTACCACCGGATGTTCGGGCCGCTCGTCCCGCAGTTCATCCAGATCCCGCCCCCCTACCCCTACCGCTGGCCCGGCGCGGGCGACCCGGGCGTGGAGGCCGCGGACGCGCTCGAACAGGCGATCCAGCGGGAAGGCCCCGAGACCGTCGCGGCGTTCATCGCCGAGCCGGTGATGGGCGCGGGCGGCGTGATCGTGCCGCCCGACACGTACTTCCCGCGGGTGCGCGAGATCTGCACCCGCTACGACGTCCTCTTCATCGCCGACGAGGTCATCACCGGCTTCGGCCGCACCGGACGGTGGTTCGCCCTGGGCCACTGGGGGGTCGAGCCGGACATCGTCTCGTTCGCGAAGGGCGTCACGAGCGCGTACCAGCCGCTCGGGGGCATCCTCCTCTCGCAGCGGGTCCACGCCGCGCTCCTGGAGGCGCCGCCGGACAAGAAGTACATGCACGCGGCCACCTACTCGGGCCACCCCGTCTGCTGCGCGGTGGGCCTCCGGAACGTGGAGATCATCGAGCGCGAGGGGCTCGTGGAACTCGCCGCCGTGATGGGCCGGCGCCTGCTGGCCGGGCTCGAGACCCTGCGGGACCTGCCGGCCGTCGGGGACGTGCGGGGCCTCGGGATGATGTGCGCGGTCGAGCTGGTCACGGACCGGGCGACCAAGCAGCCGGCGGTGGGCCTCGGCCCGCGCGTCGTGCGGGAGGCGATCTCGCGCGGCCTGCTGCCCCGGCTGCGCGCCGGCTCCGTCGATCCGCCGATCGGGGACACGATCTGCCTCGCCCCGCCTCTCGTGACGCCGGAGGACACGCTCGACCGCATCGTCGACATCCTCCGCGCCGCGATCGGGGCCGCGGCGGCGTAACCGCGCCGGCGCGGTGGCGCCGGCCCCGGCTAGCCGGCCTCGCCCAGGTGGCCCGGCCGCTTCTCGCGGGTCGGCCCGTGCGACCGGCCGGTGAACTCGTGCCAGATCATCCGCCGTCTCGGCGGCAGCTTCCTGAAGTCCTCCGCGCACAGCAGCGTGCGCCGCAGCGGGGCCTCGACGCGGCCTGCGGGCCCGAGGCCCTCGAGCCGCGCGTACCACCCGGCCGCGCCCGGGGTGTACTCCTTGCCGCACTGGGAGCACCTGAGCATCGCCCGACCTCCTGTCGATCGCGCTCGCGGGCCACGGCCCGCCCGCTTCTCTCATAGCACCCTGCGCGCCGGCGGGCAAGCCGCCCGGGCCTCGGGGCCGGAGGAGAACCGCGCGCGCGCTGCGAACCCCTGGAGCACAGGCCACGGTTGCCGGCGCAGTCGCCCCACGGATCGGCCCGACGTCGGAGGATCGGAATGCCGTTGCGCCGCCCGCGATCGCCCGTTCCATCGACGCACCCGTTGCTCCTCGAGTGGTGGACGGACCTCGAAGGAGAGGGCCGCGCCCTGAACACGCGCCTGGCCTACGTCCGCGACGTGGGCGACTTCGCGGAGCACGTCGCGGGGCGGCTCGCCGAGGCGACGTCCGAGGACCTCGTTCGGTTCGCCCGCGCGATGACCGAGGCGGGCCTGTCGGTCGCCACCCGGGCCCGCCGCATCACGGCGCTCCGGCAGTTCTACGGCTGGCTCCGACGGAAGCAGGGGCGGCCGTTCTCGATCGCCCAGGACCTCCGCCCCCCGCGCCGCCGGCGGCGCGTGCACCGCTGGTGGACCGAGGACCAAGTCGCGCGGTTCCGCGCGGCGTTCCGCGGGTCCGCGCCGCGCGTGCTGCGCGACCGGGCGATGGCGGAGCTCGGCCTCATGGGGCTGCGGGTCAGCGAGGTGATCCGGCTGGACATCGAGCGGCTGGTCGACCTGGCCGACCCGGCGCGCGCGGCGATCGTCGTCTGGCGCAAGGGCGGCAAGGAGCAGGTGCTGCCGCTGACCGAGGACGCCCGCCTGGCGCTCCGGGACTGGCTGAGGGTGCGGCCGGCGGTGCCGACGACCGCGCTCTTCTTCCGCCTGCCCTTCCAGCGGCGGCGCGCGCGGCTGCACTACGCGAGCGTCGAGCGGATCTTCAAGCGCTACGCCGCGCGCGCCGCGGTGCCGATCCCCGAGGGGATCGCGTTCCACCACCTGCGGCACACGGCCGGGCAGCAGATGGCCACCCTCGGGGTGGGGATCGAGGAGGCGCAGCGCCTGCTCGGGCACGAGAGCCCGACCACGACGCAGGTCTACTACGAGGTCACCGACGCCCGCCTGCGCCGCGCCGCCCAGCGGCTACGCTACGACGGCCGGGCCGCCTCCCCGCTCCCGCGCCGGAGGGGCCCGGCCGTCCCCCTGGCCCGGGCCACCACGCGGTAGCGGGAACTCCGCGCTCCCCTCGGGCGCTTACGAGCCGACGGACACGCTGCCCGCCGCGCGGGCGGGGGCGACTGGGGGGGTGACGATGCCGGGCGGGCTCGAGCCGTTTGTTCCATCCTCGCACGATCCGTGGGACGAGACGAAGGCCGCCCACCTGCTGCGCCGCGCCGGCTTCGGCCCGCTGCCGCGGGAGGTCGCGGAGGCCGTGGCGGCCGGACCGGACCGCGCCGTCGACGCGCTCTTCCGCTTCCCCCCCGAGCCCGGGCCGCCCGCCGCGTTCGAGGAGGTGCGGGCCGCGGAGGCCCGGCTCGCCTCCGCGGCGGACGCGCTGCGCGGCGGCGGGCCGAGGGTCGCCCTCAAGGACCACCCGGAGCTCCGGGCGCTGTTCCAGGAGGCGCAGCGCGCCCACGCCCGGGCGGTGCCGGCGCTCACGGCCTGGTGGCTCGACCGCATGGCCCGCTCGCCGGCGCCGCTGCAGGAGAAGCTCGTGCTGTTCTGGCACGGCCATTTCACCAGCTCGTTCGGCGACGTCCACGACGTCGTCGCGATGTACAACCAGAACCAGCTGTTCCGGCGCCACGCCGCGGGCAACTTCGCGCAGCTGCTCGACGGGGTGGCCCGGGATCCGGCGATGCTGCGCTACCTCAACAACGACGAGAACCGCAAGGGGCACCCCAACGAGAACTGGGCCCGCGAGCTGATGGAGCTGTTCACGATGGGGATCGGGCAGTACACCGAGGCCGATGTGAAGGAGTCGGCGCGTGCCTGGACCGGGTGGACGCTGCGCGACCCCCGCACGTACGAAGGCCGGCGGACGTTCGCGTTCACGCCGGGGATGCACGACGCTGGCGAGAAGACCTTCCTCGGCGAGACCGGCCCGTGGGACGGGACCGACGTGCTGCGGATCATCCTCTCCCGGCCGGAGACGCCGCGGTGGATCGCCGGGAAGCTCGCGCGATTCTTCGTCGCGCCGCAGCCGGACCCGGCGCTCGTCGAGGCCCTGGCCCGCGAGATCGCGGCCGGCGGGTACGCGCTCGCGCCGGCCTTGCGCGCGCTGTTCCGGTCGCGGGCGTTCTACCGGCCCGAGGTCATCCACGCGCAGGTGAAGAGCCCGGTCGAGTTCGTGGTCGGCGCCGTCCGGCACCTCGGGATCGCCGACCCGGACTGGACCCGGCTCTCGGGCGCGCTGGCCGTGATGGGCCAGCGGCTGTTCTTCCCCCCGACGGTCGCGGGGTGGCACGGCGGCCCGGCCTGGATGACCGCCGGGACCGTGTTCGCCCGGGCCGATACCGCGGCGGCGCTCATCGCCGGCAGGCTGGGCGCGCCGCAGCTCGCATCGTTCTCGTCCGTCGACGCGATCACCGCCCACCTGATCGGGCGCCCGCTCGCCCCGTCGCGCAGCGCGGCGCTCCGCCGGGTGACGTCGGGGCGGCCGATCCCGGAGGCGCTCCACCTCGTGATGAGCATGCCCGAATACCAGGTCGCCTAAGGAGGGCGTCGCGATGCGGAGCATGATGACGCGCCGGGAGTTCCTGGGGAAGGGGTTGACGATCGTCGCCGCGGGCGCGACCGCGCCGATGTTCCTCACGCGCACGGCCCTGGCGATCACCAATCCCTGGGACCACCCGCTGACCGCGTCGGCCGCCGGCCGGCCGGAGTGGCCGACGCTCGTCGTGGTGCAGCTCGGCGGGGGCAACGACGGTCTCAACACCGTCGTTCCCTACGCGCACGACGAGTACTACCGCGCCCGGCCCCGCCTCGCCGTGCCGGCCGCCAAGCTGCTCCGGCTCACGGACGAGGTGGGGTTGCACCCCGCGCTGCGTCCGCTCAAGGAGCTGTACGACGGCGGCCGGGTCGCGATCGTCCAGGGCGTCGGCTACCCGAACCCCAACCGCAGCCACTTCCGGTCGATGGAGATCTGGGAGACCGCCGACCCGGCGGGCACCGGGCCCCGGACCGGATGGCTCGGCCGTCTCTTCGACAGCGAGTGTCCGGACTGCGGCCAGCTCGCCGGGCTGACGCTCTCGGCGCAGATGCCGCTCGCGATGCAGGGGACCTCCGGGCGGGTCGTCGCGATGGACAACCCGGCCCGCTTCGGGTTCCACCCGATCCCGGGCGCGGGCCCCGAGGAGGTCGAGGCGTTCCGCCAGGTGGTCCAGCCGGTGGCGGGCGGCGAGCCGGTCGTCGACTTCCTGACCCACACCGAGATGAACGCGCTCGTGGCCGCCTCCGAGATGCGGCGCATCACCGGGCGCCTCGGCGAGGCGCGCGGGGCCGCGTATCCGGCCGATCCCTTCGCCCAGAAGCTCCGGGTCGTCGCGGAGCTGATCGCGGCGGGCGCTCCCACGCGCGTCTACTACGTGAGCCTGGGCGGCTTCGATACGCATGCCACGCAGGCGGGCCGCCACGATCGGCTCCTCGAGGCGCTCGGCGGCGGCCTCGGCGCCTTCCTCGCCGACCTCACGCAGCGGGGCCTCGCGGAGAAGGTGCTCGTGATGACGTTCTCCGAGTTCGGCCGGCGCGTCGCGGAGAACGCGTCGGGCGGGACCGACCACGGCACCGCGGCCCCGATGCTGCTGATCGGTGGGGCGGTGGTTCCCGGGGTCCACGGCGCGCACCCCAGCCTGTCGGACCTCGACCAGGGGGACCTGCGCTACGCGACCGACTTCCGCAGCGTCTACGCGACGGTGCTCGAGCAGTGGATGGGCGTCCGCAGCGACGCGATCCTCGGCGGTCGCTTCCCGGCGCTGGACGTGCTCAGGCCGCGGGCGGGCGCGCCGGCATCCGGCGGGTGAGGCGGCGCGCTCAGGGCGCCCCGGCCGGCCCGCCCCGGGTGTTCGCGATCCCGAGCAGCGCGTTCCGCAGCGCGGAGACGATCGTCTCGATCCCGAGGCTCAGGAGGATCGCCTTCGTCCCGGCCATCTCGTGCCCGGGCGGCTCGGAGCCCGCGAGATACGGCGGCGCGTGCGGCGGCAGCGCCGGCAGCGGCTCGAACGCCTCCTGCTCCAGGCTCGTCGCGGTCCGCACGAGCGCCTCGACCCGGGCGGCGATCGCCCGCGGAGACTCGTCGGCGGCAAGGCCGGCCGGCCGCCCACCGGGGGTCCCTCTCTCCGGGGACTCCCGGAGCTCCGCGAACACCTCCGGCAGGAGCCGCCTCACGTCGCCGAGTCGGCGGACCACGTCGTTGAGCGCCTGCCGCACCTCGTCCGTGTGCGGGCGCCCGATGCGCGCGCGGGGATAGTCCGGGCGCGCCTGCAGGAGCGGCTCCTGCTGGGAGAGGCGCCGCAGCGCCCGCGCGTCCGCCTGGAGGCCGTCCAGGCACTGCCAGAGGGCCTCCCAGGCTCCCGGCCCGGGCTCGGCGGTCGTGTGCTCCTCCACCATCGGACGTCGCCCCTCTACTCCCGCAGCGCGAGCTACGAGCTGCGGAACGCTGTGCGGCTGCACCGATCGACGACGGTGCTCAAATGGCGAGCCACGCGTGTGCTATGATGTGCCCGGTGCGATGCGGCGGACGCCGGTGAGCGGGGGTCCAGGTCGGGGAATTCCGCCCGGGGCCGCGTTGTCCCTGCCCCCGGGAGAGGCCCCCCGCGCGCGGGGGGCCCGCAGGCGGGGGGGGCCGCGCTCATGAGCGCGGCGCGCGGCCCCGGGTGGAAACGCTCGCTGCGGCTGCCGGCGTCGGTGCGGCTCGCCTGGCACGCGTCGGAGCCCCACCCGCGTGATGTCCCGATCGCCGGCTTCTACGCGGACCTCGAGTTCCCCGCGGCACCGGGGGCGCTCCCCTACCTCGTCGTGAACATGGTGATGACCCTGAACGGCGAGGCGACGATCGGCGGCAAGGCCGTGACGATCGGAACCCCGGTCGACGCCCTCGCGCTGACGCGGCTCCGGACCGCGGCCGACGCGCTCCTCAGCGGCGCGGGCACCCTCCTGGCGGAGGATGTGACCGCGGTGCTGCCCGAGGCGGCGTCCGCGCGGCGCGCGGCGTCCGGCCGGACGCCGCGCCTGCTGGCGTCGATCCTCGCCTCGGGCGTCGCGTGGGGGCCGGAGGTGCTCTCGCGGCGGTTCTTCACCGACCCGCGCTTCGACAAGCTGGTCATCACGGGTGAGCGGGCGGTGCCGGCGGACATCCGCCGTGTCGAGGCGGCCGGCGTGGAGGTCGTGCGCGTCGCGTCCGACCCGTCCGGCCGCCCGGACGCCGCCGCGGCGCTCCGGCTCCTGGCCGCGCGCGGGGCGCGGATCGTGCTGAGCGAGGGCGGTCCCCGCGTGCTCGCATCGCTGCTCCGCGCGCGGCTCGTCCGCGAATATTTCCTGACCACGAGCCCGTGCGCGACCGGCGACCCGCTGGCTCTCCGCCCCATCGCGCAGGACGTCACGGGCACGGGGCGGCCGCTGCTGCTGGAGCGCGTGAGCCGCTACGAGCACGCGTTCCAGGACCCGGAGACCGGGGCCCGGCTTGCGGAGTCGTTCGACCGCTTCCGGGTGGTCTACCCGCCGTAGCGCGGCGCCTTCCCGCACCGCACCAAGTCGGCGAGGAGTACCGCCCCGGCCGGCGCCGGCCCCTTCGTGTTGTACGTAGGCCCCGGGCCGCGCGGCGCGGAGACGCTCCATCCCGGATCGGCGGGACCGCCTGCCGGCTCGCGCCCCCCGGCCGGGGCCGCCTGCCCCTCCCCAAGAAAGCCCGCAGTCTGGCGAGGTCCTCGAGCGAGCCGCCTGTGACCGGCCCATCGGCGTCCGAGTCCGCGAGGAGAGAGCCAGGCCCGGAGGGCAGCGTAAAAATGCTTATCATGTATCGAGACCGACGGTCTTGACTGGGCGCCAATTGTAACATACCTTTGGAACATGAATGAAAAGAACTGTCATCTAACCGACCCTCGGCTTGTCGCGCTGCTCAGGAGGGCGGGATGGCGCGTCACCCCCCAGCGTCTGGCCATTCTCCAGGCCCTGGCTATGGGCCGCCATCTCGCCTCCTGCCAGGCGATCTGGGAACAGGCGCAGCGGCTCCGCCGCGACCTCGGCCTCGTGACCGTCTACCGGACCCTGGCCGGCCTCCACGCGGCCGGCCTTGTCGAGCAGGTCGAGATGAACGGGACCGCGCATTTCGGCCTCGCCGATCGTCACCACGATCACGTGATCTGCCAGCGGTGCGGGGCGGTGGAGGCGATGGACGCCTGCCTGTTGGGACCGCTCGAGGGCGTGCGGCTCGCCGGGAGTGACTTTCTCGTCACCGGGCACCGCCTGGACCTGTTCGGGCTGTGCCGCTCGTGCCAGGACGCGCGGTGATGTTCCTCGCGCTCCCGCGCTGCTCGATGCCGGCACGGCGCGTCAGCCCGTGCGCGGCGGGGGTCGTCCTCGGGCTCCTGCTGCTCGCGGCGGCGCCGGCGAGCCGGGGAGCGCCGCCGTTCCGGATCGGCGTCGTGGCGGCCGAAAACGTCTGGGGCGACATCGTCGAGCAGCTCGCCGGGGACCGCGTCGCGATCACGAGCATCCTGAGCAACCCCGCCGTCGACCCCCACGAGTACGAGACGAACGCCCGAGACGCGGCAGCCGTGGCGCGCGCCCGGCTCGTCATCGCAAACGGCCTGGGCTACGACACGTTCATCGACCGCCTCGTCGCGGCGTCCCCCAACCCCGCGCGCCGGCTCATCGTCGTCGCGCATCTCACCGCGCGCCGCCCGGGCGACAACCCGCACCTGTGGTACGATCCCACGACGATGCCCAGGGTGGCGCAGGCCCTTGCCGAGGCCCTCGCCCAGCTGGATCCCGGGGGCGCGCCGTTCTACCGCGAACGGTACCGGGCCTTCCAGGCCTCGCTGCGCCCCGTGGCCCGCGCGATCGCCGCCCTCAGGGCGCAGTACGCGGGTGTGCCGGTCGCCGCCACGGAGCCGGTGTTCAACTACATGGCGGAGGCGATCGGCCTTGCCGTCCGCACGCCGGTGGCGTTCCAGAAGGCGATCGAGGCGGGCGTGGATCCGCCCGCGGCCGCGGTGGCGCAGATGGAGGATCAGCTCCGCCTGCGCCAGGTCAGGGTGCTCGTGTACAACACGCAGACGGTCTCGCCGGTGACGGCGCGGGCGCGGGGGCTTGCCGCGCGGGCAGGGATCCCGGTCGTCGGGGTATCGGAGACCGAACCGCCCGGCACGACGTACCAGCGGTGGATGCTGGAGCAGCTCCGGGCGCTGCGGCGTGCCCTGGAGCCGGGGAGGCGCGGGTGACGCCGGCCGTCTGGCTCGAGCACGCCTCGCTCCGGCTCGGCGGACGGACGGTGTGGGAGGGCCTGTCGCTCACCGTCCCGGGCGGCGAGTGCCTCGCGGTCCTCGGGCCGAACGGCGCCGGCAAGACGTCCCTGCTCCGCGTTCTGCTGGGCCTCCAGCCGCTCAGCGGCGGGCGGGTGCGCGTTCAGGGGCGCCCCCCGCGCCGCGGCGACGCGTCCATCGGGTACATCCCGCAGCAGCGGGCCGTCGAGCCCGACCTGCTGGTCCGGGCGCGGGACCTCGTGGCCTTCGGCCTGGATGGCCACCGGTGGGGGCTCGCGCTTCCCCGGCGCGAGACCCGGCGCCGGGTCGACGAGATGCTCGCGTTCGTCGGCGCCGAGCACTTCGCGGACGCTCCGGCCGGCCGGCTCTCCGGAGGAGAGCAGCAGCGGCTGCGCATCGCGCAGGCCCTCGTGGGGGATCCCGCGATCCTGCTGTGCGACGAACCGCTGCTGAGCCTCGATCTCCCCTCGCAGCAGGCGATCGTGCAGCTCGTCACGGCGTGGCGCCGGCGCCGGGGCGCCACCGTCATCTTCGTCGAGCACGACATCAACCCGCTCCTCGGGGCGATCGATCGGGTGCTCGTGCTCGCCAGGGGCCGGTGGGCCGTGGGCCCGGCCGACGAGGTGCTCACGGAAGGCACCCTCAGCCGGGTCTACGGGTCCCCGGTGGATGTGCTCCGCCTGCACGGGCGGGTCGTGGTGCTGGGCGCCGAGATCGGCGGCCACGAGCCCCTGCCCGCCGCCCCGGCGGTCGAGCGATGAGCGATCTCTGGCGCTACGCGTTCGTCCAGCAGGCGCTGCTGGTCGGCGTGATCACGGCGGTCGTGGCCGGGTGCGTGGGCCTGTTCGTCACGGCGCGCAGCATGTCGTTCGCGGTCCATGGCCTGGCCGAGGTGGGCTTCACGGGGGCCGCGGCGGCGGTCTTCTTCGGCCTGCCGCCCAGCCTCGGCGTGCTCGCCACGACGTGCGCGGCCGCCCTCGCGATCGGCGCGCTCGGGGTGCGCCTGCGGGAGCGCGACGTCGCGGTCGGCAGCGTGATGGCCCTGGGGACCGGGCTCGGCGTCCTCTTTCTCACGCTGACGCCGAGGTACGCGACCGAGGCGTACGGGATCCTCTTCGGGTCGATCCTGGCGGTCACCCGCCAGGACGTGATCCGATCCGCGCTCGTCGGCGCGGTGGCCTTGCTCGCGCTGGCGGTCATCTACCGGCCGCTGCGCTTCGCCAGCGTCGATCCCGATGTCGCCGAGGCGCGCGGGGTTCCCATCCGGGTGCTGTCGGCCGCCTTCCTCCTCATCCTGGCCCTCGCCGTGGCCGAGGCGGTCCAGGTGGTCGGCGTGCTCCTGATCCTGACGCTGCTCATCGTCCCGGCCGGCGCGGCGCAGCGCCTGACCGTCCATCCGGGCCGGGCCCTGGCGTACAGCGTGCTGATCGCGCTCGGGGCCACGCTGGGGGGCCTCGCGTGCGCCGTGTCCACGGGGTGGCCGGTGAGCTTCTTCGTGTCCGCCCTGAGCTTCACCGCCTACCTGCTGGCGCGCCTGTACGCGCACCTCCACGCCGGGCCGAGGTGGGCACCGCGACGGGGCCGCGACACTCCCCCATCGCGCGCGGCGGCCCGCTGACGTCGAGGCACCGCGCGGCGCCGCGCGCGGCAGGCAGTTGGATGCGCGCGGCGCCGTATGTCTTGCCGTAACACGCACCACCGTGGCGAAGGGCGGCCCTCAGCACGTGCGTCGCATGCGCGACCGCGAAGGCTGTGCGATCACCCTCGGGGAGGTGAATCGGACACGCGAGATCAGGGGGAGGCGGCGTCGCGACGACCGTCGGCAGCGGTGATCCACCGCGACGCCGGCCGGGGCGCCGCCGGCTGCGGCACGCGGCCGCCCGCAGGCGTCGCCCGGTGCCGGGGCGAACCAGTCCCGGCAAAGCCGCGCCGCGGCGCCCCGGCCCCGCCCGCGCAGGCGCCCGGCCGGTCCACACCCTGCCGGAGAGGTGACGGCCCGTGCCCGAGATGGCGGCCTATTTGGAGCGCACCCTGTGCGACCTCGTCAGCATCCGCAGCGTCACCGGAGAGGAAGCCGCGGTGTCGCAGTACATCTACGACGCGCTCACGCGCGCCGGCGTCTCCGTCCACCGCGACGACGAGGGCAACGTCACGGCGGAGGTCGGCCGGGGCGATCGCCTGCTGGTCGTGAACGGCCACATGGACACCGTGCCGCCCGTGGCCGGCTGGACCACGGACCCCTTCTCCCCGCGGGTCGAGAACGGCCGGATCATCGGCCTCGGCGCCTCGGACATGAAGGCCGGGCTCGCGTGCATGATGTGGCTCGCCCAGCACGTCCGGCCCCGCGTGCGGACGTGGTTCGCGTTCACCAACCACGAGGAGGGCGGCGCAATCTCGCCGCGCAACGGGGTCCGGCGGCTGATCACGCGCGTCTCGCCCGACTACGCGATCACCACCGAGCCGTCGTACGACGAGACCACCGGGCAGCTCGGCATCGGGATCGGCTGCCAGGGCCGCGCGATCGGGTACCTGACCGCGCTCGGCCGCAGCGGGCACTCCTCGGACTGGCGCCGGGCCGACAACGCGATCTACCGGGGCGTGGAGGTGATCGCGCGGATCGCGGCCGCCGCGGAGCAGCTCGCGCCGGTGGAGGTCGCGCCCGGCGTCCAGAGCGTGCCGTCGCTGTCCGTGGTGGCGGCCCACGCGGGCCTGGCGGAGAACGTCATCCCGGACCGGTTCCGGCTCACGATCGACCGCCGGCTCGCCGTGGGCGAGGACTACGGGACGTTCGAGGCGGAGCTGCGGCGCGCCGCGGAGGGTGTGGCGCACGAGCTCGAGATCAGCCGGCTGTGCCTGCCGACGCTCGCCGACCGGAACGGCCACACGCTCGCCGTCGCCCGCGAGGCCCTCGCGCGGCTGCAGGGCAGCGCCCCGGTACAGTTCTCCCAGGGCCGGCAGGATCTGTCGATCTTCGCCGAGCGCACGCGCGACTTCTGCAACCTCGGGCCGGGGACGATCGGGCAGGCCCACAACGCCGGCGAGCACGCGACGGTGGCCGGCATGGTCGCCGCGGCCACCGTCCTCACGGACGTGATCGAGGCGATCTAGGGCAGCCTCCGTGGTCTCGCGGCGGATGCGGAGGGCGCACGGGCCGGCCCTCCGCGAGGGATCTTACGCCGTGATCGCCACGGCTCGTCGCCTGCGCCGGTCTTTGGGCCGCGGCCTGGCGCTGCCCTCGCGTTTCTGCAGGCGGGCTTTGCTCCTCGGCAGCGGCGGGCGGATCCCGGCGTCGTGCGCGGAGATGCGATCCACCGCCGAGGCACCCCCGACCCGGCCAGCACGAGCAGGGCGTCTGGGAGCCACGGCACGCCGGCCGCGGCGATCGGATCACTCGTCGTGCGGGGGCTTGAACCGCTCGAAGGGGTTGCGGCAGCTCCGGCAGAGGTAGGTGGCGCGGCACAGCGTGGGGCCGAACAGGCTCTCCATCGCGACGTCCCGGGAGCCGCAGTAGGGACAGACGAGCGGCTCCGCGAACCGGCAGGCCGGCACCGCGAGGCCGTGGGCCGCGAGGCGCGCGCGCCCCTCCGCCGTCATCCGCGCGAGCGTCCACGGCTCGTCGTACGCGTACTCGACCGAGGCCTCCCGGACGCCGGGCAGCGCCAGGACGGCGTCGCGCACGCGGCGGCGGATGACGTAGAGCGCGGGGCATCCCACCCACGTCGGCACGAGGCGGACCGCGACGCGGCCGTCCGCGACGTGCACGTCGCGCACCAGGCCGAGGTCGGTGATCGCGATCGGCAGCTCGGGATCCTCGACGGTGCGAAGCACGTCCCACACCGCCGCCTCGACCGCGCCGCTGCTACTGGTCCACGTCGCCATCGCTGTCCCCTAACGGCCCGGGCCCCCGCCGGCCGGAGCGCGGGGCGTCGCGCCCACCGGCGTCGTCTCCACAGCGCGAGACGGCTGACGGCCGCTTGATCTCCTCGCGAGACCTGTCACCAGCGCGCCTCCGGATCCGACCGCCACACCTCGGTCATCTGCGCGAGCATTTCCTCGAACTCCGGCCCGTGGAGGCCGCGGCGGCCGCCCTCGCGCGCCGGCCCGGCGGGGATCGAGAGCCCGCATCCCTGGAGGACCGGCCGCACGGCTTCCTCCCAGGCGGGGCGCTGCGCCTCCGGCGCCTCCCCGAGGATCCCGGCGGCGCGCAGGACGCCGTCCGCCGGCGTCGCCTCGAACAGGCCGAGCGCGTCGGGCCAGGCGCTGTCCAGCGCGGCCTGGACGCGCGCCCGCCCCTCGGCGTCCGCCCGGGCGAGCCGCTCCAGCCAGGTGCGCGCGAACAGGCTGTGGTAGCGCTCCTCGCGCACGAGCGTGCGCGCGAGGCTCGCGACCGGCTCCTGCCCCGAGGCGGCCAGCAGCCCCAGTCGCGCGGCCTCGAACTGCTCGTACAGCAGGAGCCGCAGGATCGAGAACTCCCACCCGCCGTTCGGGCGCTCCAGCAGAGCCGCGTGGCGGTACTCCGCCGGGGCGCGGTCGAACGCGAGGCGGTCGACGTCGCTGCCCTCGTCCGCGGCGATCTGCTCGTAGAAGGCGCGGGCGTGCCCGATCTCCTCCTGCGCGATGCTGGACATCGCGACGTCGCTCTCCAGGTCGGGGCCGAATCCCGTCCACTCCGAGTGCCGGTGGCCGATCACCAGCTCGTCGTCGGCGACCCGCAGGATCCACTCCCGGAACGCGGCCCTCAGGGCCGGGTCGGAGACCGCCGCGAGCGCGCCGGGCACCTACTGGTCCTCCTCGCGGTGCGAGAGGCGCCACGCGCCCCGGTACACGCGCTGCTGCTGCCGGTACGAGCCGCCGAAGCGGTAGCTCTTGTCCGTCGCGGGCTCGAACATCCCGGCGGCGTCGGCGGTCGTCGCGTAGATCTCGGCCGCGCGGACGACCCAGAGGCTCACACAGGGGTCGCGCCGGGCGTAGTTCTCCTTGGCCAGCACGAGGGCCATCTCGGAATCCGGCGCGTGCACGTCCCCGACGTGCACGTGCGGATCGCGCTTGCGGGCCTGCAGGAACACCGCCCACACGTCGGCCGGCGCCGGGAGCGGCCGGGCCCACCGGCCGCCGGCGCCGTTCGGCGGCGCTCCGGCCGTGGCGTCCTTCATGCGACGAGGGCCACTCCTCTCCGCCCGGGCGCCGTCGCGCCCGGGCCGCGTCGCGCCCTCCCCGCCGGGCTCACGCGGTCACGCAACGGCCGCCCGGGCCGGCCCGCCCTGCGCCCAGCGGCCGACCGCCTCGCGCACCCACGCGTGTTGCTGGTGGAAGCGCTGGCGGAGCGCCAGACGCTCGGCGCTCTTGGGGCCGCCGTTGCGGCCGACCCGCTTGAGTTCCTCCCAGTCCGGCTCGGTGTAGACGTACCGCTGCTCCTCCTCCACCCAGCGCAGGGCGGGGTCCGGCACCTCGAGGCCGTACTCGAGGATGATCGGGACGAACCGCCGCAGGAACTGCTGGCGCAGCTCCTCGTTGGACTTCACCTTCAGCCGCCAGGCGAGCATCTTCTCGGTGTGCGGGGAGACGCGGTCCGGCATCCCGAAGAAGTGCAAAATCGGCGTCCACCACCGATTGAGCGCGTTCTGGAGCATCGCGCGCTGGCGGGGCGTCCCCTCGGCGAGCGCCCGCCACACGTCGAGCCCGAGCTGGATGTGGAAGTCCTCTTCGTAGCAGATGCGCTTCAGCACGCGCGAGTACGGGGCGTACGAGCACGACCGGAGCGCCCCCTGCGTCTGCATCGCGGCGCCGTCCACGAACACCTGGATGATCGCCACGTCCGCCCACGTCTCCGCGGGATAGTGGAAGACGTTGTGGAAACGGGCCCGGCCCTCGACCAGCTCGGTGATCATCTCGTCCCGCGACCGGCCGAGTGTCTCCGCGACGCGGTACAGGAGCATTCCGTGGCCGACCTCGTCCTGCACCTTCGCGGTGAGGGCCATCTTGCGGGCCAGCGTCGGCGCGCGCGGGATCCACTCCCGCTCGGGCAGCGCTCCCATGATCTCGGAATTGGCGTGCATGTTGATGAGGCGCACCGCCTCGAAGCGGTACTCCTCGGGCATCCACTCGCCGGCTTCGATCTGGTCCCCGGCGGCGATACGCGCGTTGAACGCCGCGACCTGTTCCGGATCGCCGGGCTCGGACGGCATCACGGCATGGGGCCCCCTTGCTTTTGTGACGTTTCCTGATCTTTGGTGCGGAATCCGTTACATTCACCACTCTACGCGGCCCCGGCGGGCGTGTCAAGGGAACGCCTGGCCGCGTTCGGTCAGTCGCCGTGCTTGGCCCGGAGGCGCTTGGAGAGGCGGAGCATCAACTGGATCCGCTCGAACTGGTCCACCCACTCCGCGGTCACCGCCGACATGAGCGCCTCGCCCGGCGGCACGATGCCCGTGGGGCAGGCCGGGCCGAGGCGGTCCGCGGCCATCTGCCGGTAGAAGGCCAGCGTCCGGTCGCCGTAGCGGCCGCACTCCTCGTCGTCCTCGCTGAGGAACACCACGGCCGGGATCCGGCGGCCGGCGTTCATCATGAGCGCCGTCTGCGCGTCCGGATAGGCGTCGCGGTCGACGAAGCGCACGACGATGCGCGGGCTCTGCTCCCCGATGCGGGCCAGGATCGGGCACTGGTTGACGCAGTCGCCGCACCACGCGCCGGCGACGCAGAGGACGTGCATCTCCCGGACGAACCCGCCGAGCAGCGTCCGCTGCGCCGGCGTCAGCGCGACGCGGTCGTAGACCGCCTGCCAGCGCGCCTGCTGCTCCGGCGTCGCGTGGTGCTGCAGGAATTCCCGGTAGCCGAACGCTTCCGCGAATACCCTCGCCCACTGCATCGGTGCCCTCCGGATGATCGAGCTGATGTCGGGCCGCCCGTCCCGCGGTCCGCCTGCCCGGCCGCGCGCGGGCCCCGCGCCGCTCAACGAGCCCGCGTCGCGGGACATTCCCGCGTGCCGCCCCGCGCGGCGGCCGCCGAGGAGTCCGGGCGCCGCCCCGCGAAGACACCGGCATGAGGATCGCCTCCGTCACCTGCACCCCGCTCGCCGCGCCCGCCCCGCGGCCCGTCGAGTTCTCGATCGGCACGTTCCCGACGTTCTACGCGGTCGTCGTGCGGGTCACGACCGACGACGGCCTCAGCGGCGTCGGCGAGTGCATCGCGCGGCGGACGCCGGAGGTCGTGGCCACGATCGTGGACCGTCTCCTCGCTCCTCTCGTCACCGGGCGCGATCCGTGGGACGTCGAGGGGCTGTGGGACGAGATGCTCGGCCTCCTGCGCCGCTGGGGACACTCCCGTGGCTTCGTCGTCGAAGCGATGAGCGGCATCGACATCGCCCTCTGGGACCTGCTCGCGCGCGCCGCCGGCAAGCCGCTGTACAAGTTCCTCGGCGGAGCCGGGCGCGATCGGGTCCGCTGCTACATCTCCAAGGTCTACTTCGACGAGATCCCCCGGATGGCCGAGGAGGCGCGCGCGCAGGTCGCGCGCGGCTACAGCCAGGTCAAGGTCCAGATCGGCTGGCCCGCGGCGCGCGGCGGCGACCGCGCGGATGTGCGGACGGTGCGCGCGATCCGCGAGGCCGTGGGGCCCGACATCGACCTGATGCTGGACGCCAACGGCGCGTACGACGCCGGCACCGCGGTGCGGGTCGGCCGGCAGCTCGAGGAGCTGGACATCGTGTGGCTGGAGGAGCCGGTGCCGAGCGACGACCTGGACGGCTACGCGCACATCCGACGGTCCGTCCGCATCCCGCTCGCCGCCGGCGAGGTGGAGTTCGGGGTGTTCGGCTTCCGGGACCTCATCGCGCGCGGGTGCATCGACGTGCTGCAGCCTGAGGTGGCCCGCATCGGCGGGATCACCCCCGCCCGGCGGCTCTGGGCGCTCGCGCACGCGCACAACCTCGCGTACGCGCCGCACACCGGGTTCAGCGGCGGGATCGCGCACCTCGCGTCCCTGCATCTCGCGGCGGCCGCGCCCAACTTCTCGACGTACGAGTACATGGGCACCCGGTACGTCGAGAACCCGCTGCGGGAGATCTTCACGGAGCCGTTTCCGGTGCCCGACGCCGGGGCGATCGCGCTGCCGCAGGGCCCGGGGCTCGGCCTGGAGCTCGATCCGGACGCCGTGCGCCGCTACGCGGTCCGCTGAACGGCCGCGCTCGCCCGGCCCCGGGGGACGGGCCGCGGTCCTCGGGATCCGGTCGAGGAGCGCCGGGCCGCGTGCGGTGTGTTCCGTCCGACGCTGGCCGGACGTGGGATTCAGGGCCCGGCGGAGGGGCGCCCGGCGGCTGCGCGCTCCCGGGCGCAGGCGTCGCACTCGCAGAGGGAGCGCAGCAGCGCGAAGGTGTAGATGCCGGTGCTGTGCCCGTCCGACCACGTGAACCGCAGGGCGTACGCGCCGACCTGGGCGATCTGCGTCGGGTGGATGCCGGCCGGCACCCGTGACGGGTCGAGCAGGTGCTCCCCCGTCCACTCGTGCACGCACATCGCGCACGGGCACCGCTGCCGCAGCAGCCGGTAGCTGTACCGGCTGTCGTGGCCGTCGCTCCAGGTGATCACGAGCTCCCGGCTCGCCGCGTCCTCGGCGATCCGCGACGGCGTGGGCATCGCTCGGCGCGCCATGGCGTATACCAGTCTAGAGGTCCGGTGCTCCGCTGTCAAAGCGCGGAGCGGGCTCGCGGCCGCCACCCCGCCCTCCCGGTCCGCGGGCCGATCGCCGGCACGCCATCCAGGTCGGAGGTCCCGATGAGCACGCCGTCCGCTCCGTCCGGCTCGCTGCACGCTGTCCGCGTCACCGTGAACGGCCGCCCCGAGGCGCTCCGCGTGCCCGCGCGGCGCACGCTGCTCCAGGTGCTGCGCGAGGACCTGCACCTCACCGGGACCAAGGAGGGGTGCGGGGTCGGCACGTGCGGCGCCTGCACGGTCCTCGTGGATGGCCGCGCGATGCTCTCGTGCCTCGTGCTCGCGGTCCAGGCCGATGGGCGCACCGTGGAGACGATCGAGGGGCTGTCCCGGGACGGCGCGCTCGATCCGCTCCAGCAGGCGTTCATCGCCCACGATGCGCTGCAGTGCGGGTTCTGCACGCCCGGGCAGGTCATGGCCCTGCGCGCGCTGCTGCGCGCGACCCCGCATCCCTCGCTCGACGAGATCCGGCGGGCCGTCGAGGGCAACGTGTGCCGGTGCGGCGCGTACCCGAGGATCCAGCAGGCCGCCCTCGAGGTCGCGCGCGCCGCCGAGGGGTACCGGTGACCGGCCGGCGGCGCCGCCGGCCCAGACACGCGCAGGAGGCGTCCGATGCCGCGGATCATCAAGCAACGCGTCGAGTTTGAGGGACGGGTCGAGGAGCGCAACGTCGTCATCGAGGGCGACGACCTGCCGGTGTGGCCGGCCGGCGAGAGGTTCCAGGTGATCGGCACGCCGGTCACGCGCGTGGACGGCGCCCAGCGGGCCGGCGGCACCGCCCGGTACACCGCGGACCTGTATCCGGCGGGCGTGCTGCACGGCGCGATCCTCCGCAGCCCGCACCCCCACGCCCGCATCCGCGCCCTGCGGACCTCCCGCGCGGAGCAGGCGCCGGGGGTGCGCCTCGTCCTCTCGCACCGGAACACCGACGCGATTCCCTGGTACAACGGGATGAGCCGGATCTTCGACACCGAGCTGCGGTACGTCGGGGACGAGGTCGCGCTCGTCGTGGCCGACGATGCCGCGGCGGCCCGCGATGCCCTCGATCTCATCGAGGTGGAGTACGAGCCGCTGCCGCACGTCATCGACCCGCTCGAGGCCATCCGGCCGGGCGCGCCGCAGGTGCACCCGCAGGGCAACGTGCTGGGCGGCGCGCCGGAGCGCTACGCGCGCGGGGACGTCGAGCAGGGATTCCTCGCGGCCGACGCGATCGTGGAGCTCGACGTCACGACGCCGGACGTGCTCCACCACAGCATGGAGACCCACGGCTCGGTCGCGTGGTGGGAGGGCGACACCCTCGTCATCTGGGACTCGACCCAGCACATCTTCGGGGTCCGCCGGCAGGTGGCCGCGGCGCTCCGGATCCCGCTCGACCGGGTGCGCGTGCTCAGCCCCTTCATGGGCGGCGGCTTCGGCGGCAAGAACAACGCCGGGAAGCACACGGTCCTCGCCGCGCTCGCCTCGCGGCGGCTGGGCCGGCCGGTGCGGATCGTCTTCACGCGCGCGGAAGAGAGCCAGGCCGCGGGCAAGCGGCCCCGCAGCGTGCAGCGCATCCGCGTCGGCGCCCGCAGCGACGGCACGCTCGTGGCCATCGACTACTGGGGGGTCTCGAGCATCGGCGCGTACCGGGCGATCGGGACGCCGCTCGCCGGGCCGGCCACGGAGCTGTACGCGTGCCCGAACGTGCGCGCCGAGACGCTCAACGTGTTCACGCACACCGGGCCCGCCGCCGCGTTCCGCGCGCCGGGATACGTCGAGGGCACCTGCGCGCTCGAGTGCGCGATCGAGGCGCTCGCCGACCAGCTCGAGATCGACCCGCTGGAGCTGCGCCTGCGCAACTACGCGGAGGCGGACCAGGTCCTCGGCCGGCCCTATTCGAGCAAGTTCCTGCGGGAGGCGTACGCGATGGGCGCCCGCGCGATCGGGTGGGAGCGCCGCGCGCTCACGCCGCGCTCGCCCGTGCGGGACGGGCCGCCCCGGCGGGGCCTCGGGATGGCCACGCAGCTGTGGGGCGGCTCCGGCTCCGCGCCGGCCTACGCCGAGGTGCGCCTCAATCCGGACGGCACGGCGGAAGTGCGGATCGGCACGCAGGACATCGGCACCGGCACCAAGACCGCGCTCACGCAGATCGCCGCCGAGGTGCTGACCCTGCCCGTGGGGAAGGTCACGCTTTCGCTCGGCGACACCGACTTCCCGTACAGCCCGCTCTCCGCGGGCAGCCAGACGCTCGCGTCGTGCGGCCCGGCGGTCCGCATGGCCGCGGACGAGGCCCGGCGGCACCTGATCGACGCCGCCGCCTCCCTGCTCGAGGTGGCGCCCGAGGACGTGCGGCTCGAGGGCGGGCGTCTGTTCGTCGCGGGCGTGCCCGAGCGCGGCCTCGCGATCGCCGAGCTCACGGGCCAGATCGGGAACTTCACGATCGCGGGCCGCGGGTTCCGCGGGCCCAACCCCGACGGCGTCACGATCCGCACCTGGGGCGCGCAGTTCGCCGAGGTGGAGGTGGATCCGGAGACCGGCGAGGTGAGCGTGCTCAGGATCGTCGCCTGCCACGACGTCGGCCGGGTGATCAACCCGCTCCAGTACCAGAGCCAGATCCACGGCGGCGTCATCCAGGGCCTCGGCATGGCCCTCCGCGAGGAGCACGTCACGGACCCCGAGACGGGCGCCGTGCTCGACCTCGGGTTCGACGCCTACGCGGTCCCCCGCATCACCGGGATCCCGGAGATCGTGGCGCTCGCGGTCGACAAGCCGGATCCGATCGCCAACAACCTCGGCGTCAAGGGCGTGGGCGAGCCGCCGATCATCCCGACGCCGGCCGCGATCGCCAACGCCGTCGCGAACGCGCTCGGCGTGCGCGTGACGTCCTTCCCGATCACCCCCGCAAAGGTGCGCGCCGAGCTCGGGCGGCGGGCCTGAGATCCGGAGGGAGCCGGCGCGGGAAGACCGCGAGCGGCCGTCCGGACCCGAGCACGCGCCGGTCCGCCGCGCAGGGCCGGCACCCGGCGCGCGGTCGAGAGCGACCCCGCGCCCATTCGCTCACCGCTCGAGCGCCGCCGCGTCACCCGGAGCCGGGCGCTTCGGGACGCACGGTGCGCGGCGTGGGTCGCCGGGGACAGGACGCCGGTCGGGGGCGTCGACCCGGTCGTCTTCCCCGACGTCGCGCGCGGCAGCAGGATCGGGGATCGCTATGCCGTGGCATCCCCTGCCGTGCGCAGGTCCAGGCTGAGCTCGTGATCGGCCGACCCCGCTGCCGGGTCGGCGCAGATCTCAGGGCGCTCCCCCGCCGACGCGCCGGGTGCCTGCGGCGCCTTGTCGATCGCGTCGACGGCCCGGATCTCGCCCCCGGTGGCAGCGCCCAGCTCCCTGAAGCGTCGAGCGGCCGTCAGCACGCGGGATTCCAGCGAGGCGACCGCCCGGTTGTAGGCCGCGACGGCCTTCTCCAACGCGGCGCCCATATCGTGGAAGTGCTCCGCCATGGCACCCAGGCGCTCGTATAACTGGTTCCCCAGATCGCTGATCTTCTTGGCGTTCTCGGCGATCTGCTCCTGACGCCAGCCGTAGGCGACCGCGCGCAACAGGGCGATCAGTGTCGTCGGGGTCGCGAGCACCACGCCCTTCGCCATCCCGTCTTCCAGCAGCGACATATCGTGCTCGAGCGCAGCGGCGAAGAACGACTCGCCCGGGATGAACATGACGACAAACTCCGGCGCCCGTTGGAACTGGTTCCAGTAGGCCTTGTTTGCCAGCTGGGTCATATGGGTCCGGATCTGCTGGGCGTGCCGCTCCAGGGCCGCACGCCGCTCCTCGTCGCTCGACGCCGACAGCGCGTCCAGATAGGCGGCCAGCGACGCCTTCGCGTCGACGACGATGACCCTCCCGCCGGGCAGGTGGACGACCAGGTCCGGGCGGAGGCGCCCGACTTCCGATCGGACTGTCTCCTGCTCCACGTAGTCACAGTGCTCGACCATTCCCGCGAGCTCCACGACGCGGTGGAGCGTCATCTCTCCCCAGCGCCCCCGCACCTGGGGCGTCCGCAATGCTGTGACCAGGTTGCCCGTTTCCCGCTGCAGCTGCTGCTGCGCGGCGCTGAGACCCTTGAGCTGCTCCTCCAAGCTGCCGTACGCATGCTGGCGCGCTGCTTCCAGCGCCCTCACTTCCGCTTCGTACTCCTTGAGGGCGTCCCGAAGGGGTTGGACAAGGGCGTCGACGGCCCGCGTGCGCCGCTCGATGTCTCCCGCCGCCCTCTCGATCATCACCTGGAGCGCCTGCCCGGCGAGCTCCAGGAACGCTTCGTTGTTGCTCCGCAGCGCGTCCGAGCTCAGCGCCTTGAACGTGTCGGCGAGCTTCTGCGTGGCCGTGTCGAGGAGCTGCGCCTGCTGCTCGAGCTGGCGCCGCGCGGCCTCGAGCTGGACGGACGCCTCCGCCGCGGCCCGCCGCTCTCTCTGGAGCTTCGATGCCGCCCACAGCGAGGCAATCAGCACTCCCACAGCGACGCCGAGCAGGAGGAAGAAAATCCGTTCCATCTCCGCCTCTTCGAACTTCGCCGCCCCCCTGACGCTCCACGGCGCTGCCCGGGTTCCCGCGTGCCTCATCCACCGACTGCGCCAGCAGGCTGAGGAGGGTCGACCAACCCCGCGAGTTGGGTGAGGCGATCCCCGCTGCTCCGGGCACGCCATTTCTCCCTATGCCCACTTGTATGCGGGCCTGGACGGCACCCGACGGGATGCTCAAGCACACGTTCTGCCAGGTGAGCACAGGGGTACTCTGCGCGCTTGCGTTTCCTGCGGAAGCGTCCGGACGAGCATGCGGGTGTGGTCGTCATGCAGCGCCGCGCCCAGAGCCGCGTGGTGAATCAGCTGGTCATGGACCGGTCGCAGGCGTGCGGCGGCCTCCGCGACGCTCTCTCGCTGCGTGGGCGTCGGTAGGGGATCTCGAGACCGGCGTGCATGGCCGCCACGCGATTAAAGGGCATCTCGCCGCTGCACTTCAGCAGCCCGATCATGCTCGACGCCGTCGCGTCGTACTTTTCCTCTCCGACGCCGTCAGGCGGGGTGGCGCTAGACAGCCTCCCGCACAGGTGGCACCGCGGGCGTGCAGCTCGTACACGGTGGCAACCAGCGGGACTCGGCCTACGACGCGGCCCAGCGGCGAGGGCTCCCGTTGAACGTACACTTTGGCCATGGCACACTCCGGGCTGCGTTCTCCGGGCCACAAGGTCCCGCGCGGCACGTGAATCCGCCGGGCGCCCGTCAACGTCGCGTCCTCGTGGCGGCCATGGCCTGGCGCCCGCGGCCGGGGTCGCTCGGTGGCCCGGGTGGTGACGGTGCGCGTCGGTCTGACGAGCTGCAACCGCCGCACACGCTGACTCGGCCGCAACCGTCGCGCGGTCATTCGACAGGGTTGCCGGGTGTCCCGTCCCCATCCTGCGTCGCGTCCGCTACACCAGCCGGGCCGGCGTGAAATTGATCTTCCTTTTCCCGCCTGACCCAACGTCGATGCGCTGAGACCGGTACACGGCCGCGATCCCCCGGGCGCGCAGGGCCGCCGTATCCGGATGTGCGTGCGCCAGGTCGCTGAGTTGCACCAGCGAGCGAACGCTGTCCAGCGACGCCTGGTATTGCCACAGCGGCCAGGAGAACACCATGGATCCCGCCGCCAGGCTCCATCCCGCCGCGCCCAAACCCCGTGCGGTGGGGGTGGACGGGAAGAGCGACAAAGCGCGGTAGGCCAGCAGGTTGGCCATCCACACCGTGCGGGCTCCCGTGTCGCTCGGATCCGCGTCGAGGAGGGCGTACCGCTTGTCTTCCGCGGGGTCCCAGCGCATGGACAGGCGCGCGTCGCGATAGTCCCATGGCCGGAACAGCGTCTCCCGGACGCGTTCCGGGGTGACCTTGTCGATCAGCGCCCGCACCGTGTCCAGGAACTCCTGGTGCCCGGACCCCGTGATGAAGCAGAAGGGCGTGGGCTCGATGGCACCATCGCGGCGCGAGCACCCGTCGCTTCCGAAAGCCGCCAGCAGGTCGAGCGCATCCCGCGACGCGTAGGTGGCATGGTCCAGCATGCCGGTCGCGTGCTCGCGGTACTCGTCGGGGGTGCAGTCGAGGCGTCTACCGAGCGCGAGCTCCGGTCGCGGTACGGCCCGACGGAGAGCCTGGAGCCATCGCCGGCGCGTCTCGCTGTAGTCCTCTTCGAGTGCGCGCACTGCCTCCTCGAGCGCCGCGTTCCTCTCCCGGTGATCGCGACGCGCGCTCCTCAGCTCCCGCATCTTCCTATCCAGCGACCGCTTGGCGTCCTGCATCGATCGCTCGGCCTCTCTGCGGCGGCGTTCATCGTCGGCCGATACGGCCGCGCCGGCCAACGCATGCGCGACGAGCTGCGAGAGTCGCTCCTCGTCCACGACCGGCACCCCCGCGAGCACGGGGACCCAGGTGGTCGACTCCTTCCACCACAGCCGCGACTGGGGATGCCCGTCCCGCGCGAGCACCACCAGCGTCCCGACCGCAGCGAGGAAGCCGAGGGGGTTGGTCCCGTCGAGGCCCGAGAGATCGAAGGCATCCTGCGTCATCGTTCGGGTTCCCGTCGGGTCTCCGGCGATACCACGTGCGTGCTCCCATACCAGTCGGCCAGGCGCAGGATCGCCTCCAGATATGCTAGCCCCCACCACCCATACCGTCGGGTGAGCCGCCAGAACCGCTCGGTCACGCCGGAATCAAGGCGGTGGGCGGGCACCGCGTTGACCCGCGCCGTGGCATCGAGCTCGATCCGGACGCCACCGAGCACACCCGAGACCCCAGGCGGGCTGGTGTCCAGGCACACCGGCGCGAACGGGCGACCGTGTCCGTGGTGGCTGGTGACGAGGTGCAGAACGAGGTCCACGACGTCGCTGTCGCCGCGCAGGCCTCCCGACCGCTCGACCAAGAGGCGCGAGAGCATCTCGTGCCGGAAGTGAGCAGGAAGGCCGGTGGCTTCCCGGATCCTGGACCGCTCCGCGGGAGAGACCGGCATTGTCGCTGACTTGGCCAGCGGTGCGCTTGCGGTCGCCGCCGCCACCTCGTCACCCAGGTGGAGCACGGCCTGAAATCGCGTGTCCAGCTTCCCCGCGTCGTGCCAAACGGCGGCCAGCTCGAACACCTCCTGCAGGGCGTCGGGAAGACACTTCCCCGCAAGTCTGATCGCGGCGCGGCGCACCGACGCCGTGTGATCATCGAGAGTGACCTGCGTTTCGGCCGTCGAGGTCAGGTCGTCGTCATCCGCGAAGAGGTCGGGCTCGGGGGCGTCACGCCTGGCGGAGGCCGGAGCGCGGAGAATGAGACCACCGGCCGGGTGATCCTCGAACCGCCCCGTCATGACCTTTCGCAACACATCGAGCCACCAGGCCGGGGGCCCGGGCGGGTCCCCGTCAGCCGCGGGGCGATGGGCAAGGGCCACCTCGGCTGCGGCCTGGATCTCGTGGCGATCCCAGACCGGCATCTCCGCCAGGGCGAGGAGCGCCGCAATCGGCGGGGCGTCGGTCCAGGGGGCGAGCACGGCACGATGCAAGCGGAGGGCGGGCGGCCGCCCGGCTTGTGCCAGGGCGACCTCCCAGAGGTCCAGGCGATCGACGCCGACGGCCTGCGCCCGGGTCGCCTGTCCGAGGCCGGCAATGCCGTAGGACGCCGGCACAACGACCACGTCTCGCGGTGCGATCTCTGCGGCCGCCGTCGTCACCACGGACATGTCCCGGCCCCGCCAGAGCACACAGGGCCGGACGCGACCGTCTTCGTCCTCCTGGGTCTCGCCCACCCCTTCGACATCCGCGGCGTTGTCCGCTCCGGCCCGTTCCGCCAGCCAGCGGCGCAGGCGCCACAGCGGCACCTGCAACATTTCACCGGTCACCGGGGGACACAGGGCCACGGTCTCCACCCAGGTTGTGGTATCGTGCGGCGCGAGGTCGCAGCGCCAGACGACAAACACGTCAGGCGGGCTCGGCCGGCCATGCAGGTAGAGCGAGATGTCCGGTTCGGGATGCGGGGCCGGGGCCGTCTGACAGAGCAGATCGAGGTGCGCCGGTAGCAACGCAGGGGCGCTCTCGACCGGGGTCGCCAGGGATCCGAGCTCCGAGACCGTACGCACCTTGCTCTCGAGGGCCTCGACGCCCAGGTCCACGACGAGCCCGCCACCGTCGCGGCGGACCGCCATGTCCCGAAGCCACGCCCAGGTCGAGGCGAGCGCCCTCCCATAGACGGCGTCGGGTTCATCGCCGTTCGCATCGTTCTCTCGGATGAGGATCGCCGCCGCCGCCGGTTGGTCCGCGCCGAGGCGGGCCAGCCGGCCGAAGCGCTGCCTGAGCGCGTCCAGACTGGCACACTCGGTCACGAGCGTATCGAAACTGAAGTCGGCCCCGACCTCCAGGCACTGCGTGGCCACGACGACCACGGGGCGCCCGGGTTCCTCGGGCTGCGTGGCCCTCAAGTACGGGGTCCAGTGCGCCACAAGCGCATCGCGCTCGACCGGCCGGATGCGACCGGTGAGCAACACCACGTCGGCGCCGCCGCCGAGTGCGGCGCCCAGCGCATCGGCGACGGCCTCGGCCGTGCGGACGCGATTCACCATAACCGCCACGCGCCGCTTCCCCGCGCCCACCTGCTCCGCGGCGCGGCGAGCCGATTCGGCGACCAGCGAGTCTTCCGGAACGGGTCGCTGGTTGGCTGTGGTGCGCGCGACAGCGACCGCGACGAGCTCGGCCAGCTTCGGAGTGCACAGCCGCCGGCGCAGCGCCGGATGGTCGAGGGCACGCGCCCGCTCCGCACCGGGGAAGACCGCTTCCATGGGCACCTGCGAGGACGGCGTAGCCGACATCGTGACAAACGCAAAGGGCGTGCGGAGCGGGACTTCAGCCCAGTCCGCGCCGCGATACCGTGCGACGGCCTGAAGGGTCTGGAGCAGCGGGACGGCGCAGTGCGCTTCGTCCACGATGATCAGACTGTCGTTCACGGCCAGCCCGGCGAAGATCGGCGCCGCCAGCAGGCTGCGCCCATAGCCGCGGAAGAGCACGCGCGAGCCGAGCTGATCCACGGTGGAGGTGATCACCGCCGGCTGCGACGGGATGCGTGCCCAGCCGTCGTCCCTGAGCACACCGCCTCGGAGCCGGCCGACCGCAAGCGCGCGCGAGGTGCCGCTCAGGCCACGCAACCTGTCGGCGACGGTCCTGAGAGGACCGGTCTCGGCGTGGGCCAGCCTGTCGGCAATAATTCGAGCGCGCTCGAACGCCTCGTCCACCACGATGCGGCGATCCACTACAAACCAGATTCGTCGCGGCGCGGTGCGCGCATCGAGGGGACGGTCCGCCTGCGCGGCGAGGGCGTAGACGGCGATGTCCAGGCAGGCCGTCTTGCCCGAGGCGGTGGGAAGGTCGAGGACTCGCGGCCACCGCCCCCCGGTCACCTGCTCTGCGAGCATGGCCTGCCAGGGGAAGGGGGCGTAGCCCCAGAGGGCGTGGAAGTAAGTCGAGAAGTCGACCATTCAGCTTCCCTATGCGCGGTCAGCCTTCCTCTTCCTCATCGACGTGCTGCGCGACGCGTCTGCGCCGGTCTCTGTTGGGAAGCGGAACGCGATCCCCTGGATCCCGACCGAGGCGACGATGAGGACTACGCGGTCGCCCGGCTTGTGGTGAGCCGGTACGTGCGCCGTATTCTGAATGGGACCCGCGAGCCCGGACGGTTCGTGTCGTGCCTTCCACCCACCCTTCCTCGTCTTCTCCTCCAGCAGCGTCGCCTCGACGTGAGCACCCACCCTGAGCGCCGGTGCCGGGATCGGCTCGACGGGCCGCACACGCATTGCATCGTGTCCGCCTCGATCGTCGGCTCCTCGGGACCTCCTCGCAGACGCCCGGCCCGAAGCGGCCGGTCGCGGCGGATCGCAAGGCCACGGTGGCTCAGGGGCTCCGGCCACGGCGTGCGGAGTGGGCAGCACCGGGCGTTGGCGAAACCGAGCGAGGTCCATGGACGCGGTCGCGCTCGACGCGGGCCTGTTCTGCCACTCGAGGAGAAAAAATAGCGCGTCGAGTCGCGCGATGCGGCGGAGGCCGAACCGGCCTTGGAGCATCGGCTCGTTCGACGCTCGTGCGTGCTGGACGATTGCCTCTTCGAAGGCCCTGCGAAACTGTGAGCCGTCGCTCGCTGTGGCGCCGCTTGCCCGCCAGCTCCGATAGCGCTCAGCGCGATCGACAAGCTTCAGCTGCGGCTCGATCCGCACGCTGCCGAGCCCGAGCGGTTTCCCCATCCCGAGCTTGTGGGCACACCCGGTCGGGAGATCCAGGGCACACAGGAGCGCCCCCAGCTCGATGTCGGTAAGGTTTTCGAATCGCACACGGCCGGCAAAACGGGTCCCCCCCTTCACCGGACGGATGATCGTGTGCTGGGTGTCCGCGGGTTGCGACCCGCGCAGATCGCGAAGCAGCCGGTCGTGGTCCTCAGGCGACTCCTTGACGAGCTCGAGCCCCTTGTCGTCACTCCAGCGGTGCCAGTACCACTTGTGACCGCGTATCGTGGTGTGGTCGCCTCTCAGGTATGTGGTCAGGTCGTGCGGACCTCGCGTTCCATCTTGGGTCAGATAGTGCTGGAAGGTTGTCACCTTGGGCGCGGACAGGACGCGCGGAACGATTACGTCCTCGAACCAGTCGGGCCCGCCGCCGACGGCCACCGCATCCTCGAAGAACACACGCCCCTTGATGGCTGCCCCGTCACGGAGCCGTCCGAACATGGCCTCCGCGAGGTCGAGGCCCGCGTTCGCAAGGTGGCTCGGGACGAGATCCGCCGGCCCGACGTCGTACGGCAGCCGGAACATGCCGGCCCTTCCGAGAAACACCAGCCCATTGGGGTTGTCAGCGGTTGCGAGCTCGTCATCCCGGACGAAAAAGACAGGCTCGCCGCTGCGCAGGTACCCGTCGGCGCGACGGCAGCCCGGCTCGGGTTTGTCGCGCGGGAACGCCCGCGCCTGCCACGGTGTGATCTGGTCCTCGTCGTGGAACCGATCCCATACGTACTGCGGCACGTGCACCGCCTGCGCCCGATCCTGGACATCCAGGAACACGAACTCGCGTCGCTTCTTCCGCACGTGACCGGTGAGGACGAGCGTGCCCCGTTGCCACGCTCCGTCCTCTCCGGGCCGCTCCTCCTGGATGTGAATGGCATCGACGCGGTCGGCGCCCGCGCCGACCCTGACCCAGCACGGGCTGTGCTGGGGAGGCCAGGGCGGCGTCTCGTTGGCTGTGGAGGCAACTCGTACCCCCCGAAGCTCGTCCCGGTCGACACGCAGCACCCGACACGGTTCGATGGCCCAGCCGTCGTCTCGACGTCTGAGAAACCCGCCCTGCACGCCCTGGCCGCGGCGCATCCGCGCCGTGTAGGCTTCGCCCATACGATCAGGGGTCACGGTCCGGAAGAACGGCTTCGCCGGGCTTACCGGCTGAACCTTGGCAAAGGCGAGGACCTCGACCAGAGCGCGTACCATGCCCCGCAGGCTCGAGCCCGGAATGGCGGGCCGCCCGTCAGGTGTGCAATACGGGTCGGGGCGCAGGCGCGCGTCGCGGGAGTCCCCGTGCTGTCCCGCCCGCTGTACAACGGCGCCCCGAACGTAGAGCGGCGTCAGGAGTTCGATCGTGCACTCGATCCAGCCGCTGTGGGTGCCGGGGACGAACCGGTCGTGGCACTCCCAGGGTTTGATCTTCACGCCGTCCACGGGGATGCCCTCATCGACGGTGAAGATTTGATTTGGAAGCGGCACAAAGTTGTACGGCGCGGTGGCCGTGCGGTCAGGCGTCGTCGGGTTGACGTGGCGTGGCATCAGGTCACCTCCACGAGGCGCGTCAGGGCCACGCGAACCGCCCCCGTCTCCCCGTCCTGCAGAAAGTAGTGGCGGACGCGGAGCCGAGGCCATGACGATGACACGCGGTCAGGCACGGAGCCCGGCAGCGCGTGTTCTCTCCCTGTCCCGTCGCGCACGCGCGTGAATCCGTTGCGGCGATCGATGACGCGGCCGGAGACGAGGACGCGCATTTCGTCACAAGGGCGAAGCGGGTCGTCGGGCGCGCTGTCACCATCGTCCCGGACGGACCTCCCGCGGAGAGCGTCCGCGTCCCGCCAGAGCAGGAGCTCTACGGCCGGGGTGAACACCCGCAGCTCCTGGAGCCCCTCGTCCGGTTTGGGGCACAGGTCGGGAAAAGCCTCCGAGCCGAGACGCCAGCGGCCGTGTTCCAACCAGCCCCACGTGACGCCGCCGTCGCAGTGCGCGAGCAGCCATGCGGGCCCGGCGATCGCCCGCGGGGCGTCTCGGCGGCCCATCACCCAGTCCACCCACCCGCGTGCGGACGCGTCGTCGAGCGTCTCGATGTGGCACCCTCGCAGCCTACTCATGCGGCCCCCGTAGCGGGTCCAGCTCCCAAAACTCTTGGATCGCGTGGTCGATCTGGTTCGCTGGCCCCGTGTCCCCCTGAGGGTCCAGCCGTATGCGTTCGCCGGTCTCCGTGCGCACATCGGCCGCGCCGCACAGCACACCCCGCCCCACGGAACCCGTGCCGCCGATGATAACGTCGCCAGCCAGGAGATCCTTGAGGACAAGGTACAGGAGCCCGGGCTCGCCGGGCTGGGGATCGCGAAGCTCAAACGTGATGCGAATGGCGCTGCCGTACTCTGGCTCTTCGTCGAAGAGCGCACCGGGAACTACTCCCTGTGCCAAGCGATCGATGCGCACGCGAGCAATGCGAAGACCCGTGCCGTTGTGCAGAGGGCCTTCCGAGACCCGAAGGTGGGATGCCCGGTGCTCGTATGCGTCCCGGCCGCTCACCCCCTCCGTGCGCGGGCCGAAGAGGCGATCGACCCACCACTCCGCGTCGCCTTTGGCTGCGCGGACGATGCGTGCGATTCGCAGCGCACGACTGCGGAGCGCGCCCGCTACGCTCGTGCCGGGCAGGACGGAACGCCCGCCCGATTGCAACTGCACGGCGTCCGGCGCATCGGCGCTGGTCGGTGCGCTCCGGACCAGCAGCCCGCCTCTCACCGACAGATCGGCAACGACCACAAGACGCCGCCGGCGATCCTCCTGGTCTCGCAGGTCGAGTCCAGGGAACGCGCGACGGCAGGCGGCAGCCGGGCTCGCCGCCCCGGGCAGTCCGCCGGCAATCGGTGCCTCAGGGTCCGAGGTAACCCAGCCGATCCACCCTTCCCTCGAGGTCAGCTCGTGGCGGATTGCCCTCCAGTCCGTGGCGTGCACGGCACCGAGCCCCCGCGAACGGCGGGCACCAAGGGACAAGTCGCCTGCCATCAATCCGTTCAGGCTCGCGACGAGAAGGCTCACGAGCTCAGCCTCCACGCCCGCGTCGGGCACGATCAGGTCGAATCGCAGCGGGAATCTTGTGCCGGCCGGCGCAACCTCGAGGTCGAACTTCTTGTGTTCCGCAGCGGTCCCGCGCGCGACGTCGATCTGGACACCGTCCCGAATCTCCGCCGCCTGTCCGTCGGGCAGGATACCGAGGCTGTCGAAGACGATCAGCGGGCTCTGGGTGCCTGCGTCCTCGCTCCTCGCTGCCCCGAAGAGACGTGCCACGGCAGGAGCTCCACCTCGTTGACGACCGTGGCGGCGACGTGGGGCCCTCGCTGCCCCGAAGAGACGTGCCACGGCAGGAGCCTCGTCGCTGCGGTAGCCTCCAAGCACGTCCGCGAGATGGCACCGCAGGGCCCCGGCCAGGGAGGTGCCCGGAAGCAGTGGTCGCCCCTCGCGCGCGTCTCGCAGAAGCACCATGTCCGGGCCATCCCCGGTCCCCCTGCCGCTGCCGACGTGCGCGGCGCTGTCCAGCACCAAGTCTCCGGTCACGACCCAACGGGCGGTGACCGGTCTTACCCCGCCGGCGTCGCTGAGCGGCTCAACGGACATCGTCGTGGCGGCTTCCCGGAACGCGCGAGGCACGTGCCAGGGCGGCAAGCGTGGCGTCGATCAGGCGTGCTCGCATCAGAGTGTCGCGGGCCCTGAGCGTCCGGCGCGCAGACGACTCGGAGATCACGTAGTAGCGCTGTGCGATGGTCTCCAGCCGCAACAACTCCGCAGCGTACCGCTCGGTGTCGGCTCTTTCTCGGGTCAGTTTCCGAACCCAGTCCGATAGCCGCTCGCTCGACGAGCCAATGCGGCAGCGCTCGAGCTGATCCATGGCGGGTCGCCTCAGCCGTGCGCTACCTTCCTGGGCACACCAGTCCCGGAGCGTGCCGAGGGCTGCTGCAGGCTCCTGGCGCAGGGCATTGCGAAGACGCGCGATCAGGCTGGCGGTCGGCCTCGGCTTTGCGGGCTCCGCGAGGCGGGCTGCCTCCTCGGCGATCACTCGCTGCACCACGCGATCCAGAATGCGCCATTCGACGAACCGGGCAAGTTCCGGTGGATCGGCCGTCGGCGGTCCAACCCTGGCCATAGGCGGCCGCCGTAGGACGACCGCCTCGGTCGGTTTCTCGAGAAACGCCACCCTCCCGAAGCCCTCGGCTCGGCGTTCTCCCAGACCGGCGTGCTCGACAGCCAGCAGATCGGCAAGCGGGATCGGTGCGGTAGCTTCCAGCACGAGCACCGAGCCGCCGACGCATGCAAGTGCCTGTGGAACCTCCACTCGCTGCTTGCGGTTGAAGCCCCCCACGACCTCGAACGCCCAGCAGCGACCCAGCACCCGGACGCGGTCCATTGGTTCTTCGCCAGCGTCGCCTGACGCCAGCGCCGCCACAACCTCGGCTTCCAGGCGGGTCGGATCGATCTGCCCGGTCGCGGGGCTGCGGCCGATGTAGGCCGACGTCAGCAAGGCCCGAAAGATCGTGCCGGGCGGGATGTCACGCTGCACCAGCTCCTCGCCGACCACCTCGCGCGGGCGCGGCGCGTGCCACGTGACCGCGGCCTGCCCCCCGTAACCTGCGCGTCGGGATCGGCCCAGAAGCAGCGGACCGGCGAGACACGCGCGAACCCGGTCCGCCAGATCATCGCACCGGCTCTCGCTCTCGCCCTGAACGAGCACGATACCTTCGAACTCCTGGCCGGCGTCGAGGAACTCGAAGGCGAAGACCGCGCCATGCGCCTCTTCGCGTCCGTCCCGCTCCTCCGTCCACGCCCGCCCTCGAGCACGATCGCGTTGGTGGTGGATGCGGCTCCGACGCCGCGGCTCCACACGCAGAGGCTGGGTGGCCCCCAGTGTAACGAAGCGCTCCGCCAGCGGGATGAGGGGTTCTTCGGGCCACTGGGCGGTCGCGTGCGCGACACTGGCCGCCAGGTCCAGCACCCGGATCGCCCCCTCGGACGACTCGATCTCGTTCTTGTTGACGCGGAAGGACACCGGCGTCGGAAGCGCCCGCCGGCCGCCCGCGCGGGGGTAGGCATTGAGCCAGCGGACGCTGCCAGCCAGGATGAGCGCCCGAAAGTCGTGCTGGCGCGCCGGATTGGCTCCGGGATCCCCCAGGGCCCGCGCCGCGGCCCCGCGCAGCGCCGACCCAGGAATATAGGGCAGGGTCCGCGTGCTGTTCGGATCGCTCCCCGCGGCCGCCAGGATCACGGGCGCGCGGAGCTCGAGGGTGTAGGGTAGATATCGGTGCACCATGCTCATCCCCTCGCCACCGCGCGCGTCGCCGCGACGTCCCCATCGAGCGCCACGCGGATGTGGCCGCGGCCGCGCGTGCGCGCAAGACCGGCGTGGCGCGTGCCGAGCGCGGCCAGCGCCAGACACCGCACCTCCGCTGGGGTCGGCTCCGAGAGCCAGGAGAGCGGCGCCGAGAGCCGGAGCCCGCGCACGATGACACGCACCGACCGCAGCGTGGCCCGAGCCGGCGCGCCTGTCCCGCGATCCTCCGACGTCTGCACCCTGATCTCGGTGAGGGCGTCCAGGATCGCGTGGGGCGGCAGCGGATGTGAGGTTGCCCCGCTTTCGTGGAGGGTGAATCTCTGGAATCTCCACCTCCTTCCTTGTAGTTCTTGTTCTTCTCTCCCCCGGCCGCGCCGGCCCGCGTCGTCGGCTC
>JAJPJJ010000003.1 GCA_021324295.1 Bacillota bacterium | reverse complement strand
TGACAGCTCACCTCGTTGCTGCGACGATGGGCGCAACTGGTAGTCCGATTCTGAGTGTGTCAGGGGGCTATTTCGACGCGCGGGTCAAATTATCTTAGCGGCGGTGAAGCTGAGTTTAGACCTATCTCACCACGAGCAGGGTCGATTACATCATGATCGGGGGGAGAGGAAGATTTGCTGAGCTCGCCGAGGAGGCAGCTCGACTCGGATGCCTCCACGAGGTCGCCGCTTCGGAGCACCCATCGACCCGCGCGTACCGGGTGGATGCGCAATGCGTCGGGGCCTCGAAGCGATGAACCTCGCGGCGGCCGACGACCGACAGGCGGTGGCAAACCGAGAGCATCGCGAGCAGACGACAAGGACGACCGGCCGTGAGGCGCGTCGGCGCCGCGATGGTGGCTGATCGATGTGACGTGGCGGGGCACCGGCTGGAGGCGCGAGCTACCCAATGTCGGCGCCGCGCCCGTGGGCCACGTGGCAATGAACACGGCACGTTGAACCGGACTGCGCGGAGTACCGGTCCGACGGTCCGCGGCGGCGGCTGCGCGCAGGCCGCCAAGCTGCTACAATGTGCACCACACGCACCATCCACCGGGGCCTGGACGGTGAGGTCGACCCCGAGGGGATATCGGGGAAGCAGGGAGAGACGGGTCCGCGATGGCGGCGACGAGATCCGCCGGCATTGAGAGGCTCTTAGGGCGAACGAAGGGAACGATCCGCCTCGAGTACCCGAAGAATCGGACCATCTTCTCGCAAGGGGACCCGGCGGACGCCCTCTTCTACACGATCCGCGGACGCCTGAAGCTCACGGTCGTCTCCCGGCAGGGGAAATCCGCGGTCATCGCGCTCGTCGATGCCGGGGACTTCTTCGGCGAAGCGTGCCTGATCGGACGGACGACCCGTATGGCGACAGCCACCACGATGACGCAGTGCCTCCTCTGGCGAGTCGACAAGAGGACAGCGGTGCGCCTGCTCCGCCGCAATCAGCACTTCGCAGACCACCTCTTGAAGCACGTGGTCGGCCGCACGGCTCGGCTCGAGGAAGACCTCATCGATCAGCTCTTCAACTCCACGGAGAAACGGCTGGCCCGCGCGCTCCTGATGCTGGCGCACGTCGGCAAGGGGAACAAGGCCGAGCCGGTGATCCCACGAGTCAGCCAGGAAACGCTGGCGGCCATGATCGGCACCACGCGGGAGCGGGTGAGCTTCTTCATGAACCGCTTCAGAAGGCTCGGCCTCATCGACTACAACGGCGGGTTGCGCGTGCGCAGCTCGCTGCTGACCGTGATCTTGAATGACTGATCGCGGAAGCGGGCGTCGCGGCCGCCGTACGGAAGGCCCCGCCCAAGGGCCGGCCGTCAACGCGGTCTACATCCGGCGCCGACTTGGCGGCACGCCTACCGCGTCCGCGATGCTGCTTCTCGGCGCCGCTGCGATTGGGGCGACGGTGCTCCGGGTGCTGTTTCTCGGTAGAAGCTTCAGCATGGACGAGGTACACAGTATTCGCCTTGCGCAGCAGGATTGGTCTGCGTTCGTGGCCACGGTGTTCACCGACCAGGCTAATATGGCGCTGTACTATTGGCTGCTGCGCATCTGGCGCATGATCGGCGAGAATGAAGCGACCATCCGGCTGTTGTCTGTCCTGTCAGCGATTGCGGTCATCCCTGTAATATACGCGATCGGGACGCACCTCTTCGGCCGGCAAGCTGGGCTCCTGGGCGCGGTGCTTACTGCAGTCAATGCCTATCATGTGCAGTACGCACAATACGCGCGCAGTTACAGTTTGGTGGTGTTCCTCGTCGCGCTTTCGACATGGTTCTTCGTCCGAGGCATCGAAGAACGCTCGGCGACGCATTGGGTGGGGTACGTCTTCGCCAGTGTGCTTGCGGTGTACAGCCACTTCTTTGCCCTATTTGTGCTTGCAGCCCATGCCGTGTCGTTACTCTTCCTGCCCCGGCGCGAGATTCCGTGGACACCGTTGCTCAGAAGCGTCATGATCATCGGCTGCGCGTTCTTGCCATTGGCCGCCTTCGTGGTGACCCGAGACAGGGGACAGATCGCCTGGGTCCCGCCGCCCCACCCGACGAACGTCATAGGCGTCTTCTACGTTCTCGCGGGCGGCACTGGAAGGCTCGCGGAAGCCGGGACCATCGGGAAGGCTCTCTTCCTCGAGTACTTTGCGCTATGCGTCATCGCCGTTGCAGCTGCGGCCAAGGGCTGGGCTCGTTCAAGGACTTCCTTCGAACTTTGGCGTTACGGTCTCCCGGTCGTGTGGCTGTTTGTGCCGATCATGCTCGCGTACGCGATCTCTCAGTTCAAGCCCATTTTTGTCGCCTACTACCTCATCGTCTCGCTCCCAGCCCTGATGCTCCTCGGAGCATCAGGGCTTGCGGTGCTTCCGCGGAACCTCACGTCCATAATGCTGGCTGTGCTTGTCGCGTTTGCGATGCATGAGGTGTTCGCGTACTATGCGGCCGGTCAGACAGAGGATCTCCGGGGCGCATCCTATCGGACGCTGGAGACGGCCTTACCCGGAGACGCCCTGCTGTTTTACGCGCCGTACGCCGACAATGCATTCGCTTACTACCGTGGACGGTTCCCCGGACCCGCTCCGACACTCACCGTGCTGCCGCGCGGGAGCAAGGTCCCGGCAGATACCCGTCGGGTCTGGCTTTTCTTGAGCGAGGATGAGCCATACCGGACCGAGATCCGCTCACTCCAGGCCTCCCTTGTCCGGAGGTACTCTTCGATCATGACGTGGAAGTTTGCAGGTGTACAGTTGCTCTTGTATAGCAACGATCATGTCGATAGGTGACCTGCTCAGAGAGACCGCCTCCGCGCCGCAAGGGGTGGGTGTGAGCGGCCGCCGGCCGGGAGACCGGCGGACGGTGATACTGTGACATTTTATACAGACAGGCCGCGGATACCTTAGGCTATAGTGGTGGGACACGGCACAATTCGTCCCCTTCGACGTCCTACCGCACCCAGCCGCGGTGCCGGGCCCCGCCTAGAGGGGAATACGGCGTGGAGAGCGCGTGAGACGCATGGGGATCCGAGTGCTGCTCGTTGACAATCACATCCTCCTCCGCCACGGGGTCAAGATGATCCTCCAGGCCGAGCCCGACATCGAGGTCGTGGGCGAGGCAGCCGAGGCAAACGAAGCGATCGAGAAGACGGTCGCGCTGGCTCCCGACCTCGTGCTCATCGAGATCATGCTGCCGGATGGCGAGGGCCCGGCGGCCAT
>JAJPJJ010000005.1 GCA_021324295.1 Bacillota bacterium | reverse complement strand
TGACGTCGACACCACAGTCTCGCTCGCCTTCATGTCCCGCCGTCAACTGAAATGTGCCGTGACGCCCCTATAGGGCGCCAAACTGCGACTTGCGCAAGTCCGGTCTCGTTTGCGCAGCAGCGGCTGTGGTTTCTGAATCAGATCGAGCCGAACGGCTGCGTGTACAACGTACCGATTGCGGTGCGCCTGCGCGGCGAGCTTGAGATCGATGCCCTCCATCGAGCGCTCAACGCCATCGTCGCCCGCCACGAGGCGCTGCGCACCACCTTCGTCTCCTGCGACGGGGAGCCCGAGCAGGTGGTGGCGGATCCGCGGGCGGTCGCGCTGCCGGTGCGGGATCTGAGCACAGTGCCCGAGGCCGACCGGGAGGCCGAGGTAGCCCGGGTGCTGCACGAGGAAGCGCGCCGGCCGTTCGACCTGGCCACGGACCTGATGCTCCGCGCGCTGCTCGTGCGGGTCGGGGCGCAGGAGCACGCGTTGCTGCTGACGCTCCACCACATTGCCTCGGATGGGTGGAGCAGGGGGATCCTCGTCCGCGAGCTGACAACGCTGTACACCGCCTTTGTGGAAGGGCGCCCGGCCGACCTGCCGCCGCTGCCGATCCAGTACAGGGACTACGCGCTATGGCAGAGGGAGTGGTTGCAGGGCGAGCGATCGGCGACGCAACTGGCCTACTGGCGGGACCGGTTGGCCGGGATGCCTGCGGGGCTGCAGCTCCCGACGGACCGTCCGCGGCCGGCCGTGCCGTCCTCGCGGGGCGCGCGGGACACGGCGGTGCTGCCGCGGGAGCTCACCGACGCGCTGCGGGCTCTCGGCCGGCGGGAACGGGTCACGCTGTTCATGACGCTACTGGGCGCGTTTGCGACCCTGCTGCACCGGTACGCGGGGACAGACGACGTGGTCGTGGGCACGGCGATCGCGGGGCGGCGTCGGGTTGAGACCGAAGCGCTCATCGGGTTGTTTGTCAATACGCTGGTGTTGCGGGTGGATCTGAGGGGGGATCCGCCGTTCCGGGAGTTGCTGCGCCGGGTCCGCGAGATCGTGGTCGAGGCATATGACCACCAGGATCTTCCGTTCGAGAAGCTGGTGGAAGAGCTGCGGCCGGAGCGCACCTCCATCCGGACCCCGCTGTTCAACGTGATGTTTGTCCTCCAGGACCCGCACCAGCCGAGCCTGGACCTGCCGGGCCTCGCGGTGAGCCCGCTGGAGGTGCACACGGGCACGGCGAAATTCGATCTGGCCGTATCGGTCGCGCCGACTCCGCGCGGCCTCGGGGTGACCGTGGAATACGATACCGACCTGTACGACCCCGGGACGATCGCGCGGATGCTGGGCCACTACGAGACGGTGCTGCGAGGCATCGTGGCCGATCCCGCGCAGCCTCTCTCGCAGCTGCCGCTCCTGACCGAAGCCGAACGCCGCCTGCTGCGCAGGTGGAACGAGACGGACCGTGACTATCCGGTGCGCGAGAGCATCCCCGTGCTCTTCGAAGCACAGGCGGCGCGCACCCCCGATGCGGTCGCGGTGGTCGCGGGCCAGCGGGCTGCCACGTACGCGGAGCTGAATGCCCGGGCGAACCGGCTCGCCCACCGCCTCCGGGCGCACGGGGTGGGCCCGGATATGGCGGTCGGCATCTCGCTCGAGCCGGGCGTGGACATGATCGTGGGGGTGCTGGGCATCCTGAAGGCCGGGGGCGCGTACCTGCCGCTGGATCCGGCGTATCCGCGGGAGCGGCTCGCGTTCATGCTCGAGGACGCGGGAGCCGTGGCGCTCGTCACGCGACGCGAGATGGCGGGGGAGCTGCCCGCCGTCGGGGTACCGGTCATCCTGCTGGACGCGGACGCAGAGATGGTCGAGGGCCCGAGCGATCCGGAGCACGAAGTCACCGGGGACCACCTGGCCTATCTGATGTATACGTCGGGGTCCACAGGGCGGCCGAAGGCGGTCGCCGTTCCCCATCGCGCGGTGACGCGCCTCGTGCTGAACACCGACTATGTAACGATCACGCCGTCGGACGTCGTGGCCCAGGCGTCGAACCTGTCGTTCGATGCCGCGACGTTCGAGATCTGGGGGGCTCTCCTGAACGGAGCGCGGTTGACCATCGTGCCGAGGGAGGCGGTGCTGTTGCCCGCCGCGTTCGCGGCGGAGCTCGACCGGCACGGGGTCACGATTCTCTTTCTGACTACCGCGCTGTTCAACCAGATGGCCCGGGAGCTTCCATCGGCGTTTCGAAAGCTCCGGACGCTGCTGTTCGGCGGGGAGACCGCGGTCCCCCGGTGGGTCCAGGCGGCGCTCGTGCATGGAGCGCCTCGGCGTTTGGTGCACGTCTATGGCCCCACGGAAACGACGACGTTTGCCTCGTGGTACGTGGTCGACCGGGTACCGGACGGGGCGACGAGCATCCCGATCGGCCGCCCGATCGCGAATACGCAGATCTACGTGCTCGACGGCCACCTGAATCCGGTGCCGGTCGGCGTCCCCGGCGAGATATTCATCGGCGGTCCGGGGGTGGCGAGAGGGTATGTCGGCCGTCCCGAGCTGACGCGCGACAAGTTCATCCCCGATCCCTTCAGCAGCACCCCGGGGGCGCGCCTCTACAGGACGGGAGACCTCGCGCGCCATCTGGCGGACGGCAACATCGAGTTCCTGGGCCGCCTGGACGACCAGGTCAAGATCCGCGGGCACAGGATCGAGCCTGGGGAAATCGAGGCCGTGCTGCGCGACCACCCTTCCGTGCGAGATGTCCGCGTAGTGGCGCGCGAGGACGTGCCCGGCGAGAAGCGCCTCGTTGCGTATGTGGTCCCGGCGCAACCCTCCTCAGCATCGCCCGGCGGCCTCCGTAGCTTCCTCAAAGAGAGGGTGCCCGCGTACATGATCCCCGGGCACATCGTGCTGCTGGACGCGCTGCCGTTGACGCCCAACGGGAAGATCGACCACCGGGCCCTGCCCGCGCCGGCGGGCGAACAGCGGAGAGATGGTCCGGGGTTCGTCGAGCCTGCGAACCCGCTGGAGCAGCAGCTGCAGCAGATCTGGGAGGATACGCTCGGCGTTCGGCCCATCGGCACCACGGACAACTTCTTCGACCTGGGCGGCCATTCGCTGCTCGCCGTGCGGCTTCTGCAGGCGATCGAGGCGACGGTGGGCCGCCGCCTCCCTCTGTCTACCCTGGTCGAGGGCGCGACGATTCGACACGTGGCGCAGGCCCTCCGGGAGCAGCCGGTCGAGGCTCGGAGTCGGATCGCCGTGTTTCACCGCGAGGGGACTCGGCCGCCGTTCTTCTTCCTGCACGGAGACTTCAACGCGGGCGGCCTGTACTGCCGCAACCTGGCGCGCGCGCTGGGTCCGGACCAGCCGCTCGTCGCGCTGCACCCCCATGGGCTCGACGGCGGCCCCGTGCCCGAGACGATCGAGGCGATGGCCGCAGACCATCTCGCCACCGTCCGTGCGCTCCAACCGCACGGCCCGTACCGGCTCGGCGGCTACTGCAACGGCGGGCTGATCGCCTTTGAGCTGGCCCGCCGTCTTCAGGCCGAGGGGGAGCGGGTGGCGTTCCTCGCGGTGCTGGACGCCACTGCCGAGAACACCCGGGTCGGCCCCCGCGTCCTGCGCAGGCTCCTCGACAGTCTCGGGACGATCGGAGGGCGCACGCCGCAGGAGCGCCTCCTGCGCCTGAGGCGCCGCGCCCTGGCGCTGCGCGAGCGGGCGAGTTACTACCGACATCGTCTTACGCAGTTACCATCGCTCAACCGAGACGAGTGGGTTGCCATTCTCAGGAGAAAGGCTGAGCGAGGCCGCGATGCACTCCTCGGCGTGGTCGTGAGGCCACGCAGCCGCACGCCGGTCCCCGACTCCTCTCCGCCGCGCTTGCCCGCGGCGGCGTGTCCCGCCCAATCACGGGCCACGAGCCTTGAGGAGGCCTACCGCCGGGCGATCACCTGGTACGTGCCGGGGTGGTACCGAGGCACCATCACCCTCTTCCGCCCCGAAGCCAGCCGGAAGCGGCGGCCTGAGCTCGCGTGGCGCATGGTGGCGCTGGGGGTCGACGTCCACGATGTGCCGGGCGACCACTTGACATCCATCACGCGGTACGTCGATGTGCTCGGTGAGCGCCTGCGAGCATGCTTGCAGAACGCGCGACAGACGTGAGCCGCCACGGCGACCGGCGGGGCACGCGGCAGAGCGTCTCCGCTGCCGCAGCCACGCGGCGGCCGCGCGCGTCCTGGAGTCCGCCGCCCGCGTTCCCCCGTCTGGCCGATCAGGACGTGCACGCGTGGCTGGCCCCGCTCGAGGGGGGCCCCCAGCGGGCGCGCGGCCTCGCAGCTGCCCTATCGGAGGATGAACGGGCGAGGGCCAACCGGTTCCTTACCGAGCGGGACCGCAGGCGGTTCATCGTGTGCCGCGGCGTGTTGAGGACCATCCTGGGTTGGTACCTCGGTGTGGCTCCGGCCGCTGTCGAATTTCGCTACGGCCCACATGGCAAGCCCGCCATCACGGGGGGCCCCGGCCGATGCGCCCTCCGCTTCAACGTGTCCCACGCGGATGGCATGGCGCTCTACGCTGTGACCCTGGGACGCGAGGTCGGCGTCGACCTGGAGCGGGTGCGCTCCGATGTCGCGACCGAGGAGATCGCGGAGCGATTCTTTTCCGCTCGCGAGGCTGCCGTGCTGCGCGCGCTGGACCCCGCCAGCCGCGTGCAGGCTTTCTTCCGCATCTGGACGCGCAAAGAGGCGTATCTCAAGGCGACAGGCCGGGGCCTCCTGTCGCCTCTCAGGGAGCTCGACGTATCCTTCCTCCCGGACGAACCGGCCGCGCTCTTGGCGACGCCCTTGGGTCCACGAGAAGCCTGCCGGTGGCGGCTGGAGGAACTGTTCGCCGATGCCCGTTACGTCGCGGCGATCGCGGTGGAAGGACACGGCTGGCGGCTTCGCCGCTGGAAGTGGCCCGCGCATCTTGGCGAGGCGGCGTACGAGCGCGGCGCATCGTCTTGCCGATAGTCGCCGCCGCTGCCCCGGGTCGCCGAAGCCCGCCGCCTGCCCGGGCGAGGATGGCTCGCCGCCGCCAGCGCCTTCCGCACCCGGCCAGCCACCGGCGGAAGGGACCGCGTGCCCGTGGCAGGGGATCGAGGGAGCTACGTGGAAAGGGAGCCCGCCCTCGAGCGGCTGCACCCGGAGCCTGTCATGCGACCGGCGGCAGGGAGCATGGTCATAGCGTTGTTCGCCGCTGCCACGCTGGCGGGGTTCGAGATCGGCCAGATGGCGATCCCGCGCCCTTCCGTGCCCGGGGAGGGCATCGCGGGCGCGCAACGCCGGGCGGCACCATCTTCTGCGCGGGCCGCTGCGCCGCGCACGCCGGCTCCTTGGAACGTACAAGATGTCCTAGGCTCCTCTCTCAGTGTGGTCGGGCCGGCACTGCTGGTCACCGGCATCTGCGCCCTCCCCGCCGGTCACCTGGAGGCCTTGCACATTCGATCGCGTCCCCACGCCCTGTTGGTGCTCCTCGCCGGAGGGGCGCTGGTGCTGTTAGGCCGAGCGCTGTCGTCGACATCGGCCGCCATGCTCGGTTGGATTCTCAGCTTCGTGCTGCAGGCCCTCACGCTGCTGCTGGCTGCGCTCCTGACCCTGCTCAAGGGCAGGGTAGATCGATTCGGCATCCGCTCACGGCGACAGGCCGTGCTCGCGCTCGGCCTCGGCTTCGTGCTACTCTTGGCCGGCCGGGTCGCCGCGAGCGTCTACGAAGGCACCGTCGGTCCGCTGCTGGTCGCCTCCGCACGACATCCGGGAGCCGACGGCGTTCCTGGAGCCACGAAGGATTTACGGGCGACGCCGGCCGTCGGCAAGGGCGCTCCCGGCCGGAGCCTTGCCCCCGCGCGCGCGCGGGCGGCCTGGGCAACGCCCGAATCAGGGGAAGCACGGCGCTCCCACGGGCCCGCCGAGCGTCCTACGCGCGTGTCGCCCACGCTGCTCGAGCGCCAGCGTTACGTCGACCGACTCAACGCCAACTTCACAAGGCGCGGATGGGCTGCGTGGGTGACCCTGGAAGGAGACGACCAGACGACAATCAGGCTGAGATACGTGCTGTGGAACTGGCCGCTCATCCGCGCGTACCTCAAGGACTCTACGCTCATTGCCCCGCCCGATCGCCTCAAGAGGCTTGGCTTCAGGCGGTTGATCTTCGACGCCGGAGATCGGCGCTTCGCGGTCGACATCGCGGAGTGACGACCCGGAGATCTTCGGCAGGATCAAGGCGCCGGCCGCGCTGGCGCGCGCCGTGCTCGTGGGATCGAAGAAGACGGCCTCGACTTGGAGCAAGAAGATAGCCCGCGTCATCGGGCAACGGCGGGTACCGGCCGCTGCCCTCCAGCTGATGCTTCGCATCCTCCACAAGGCGTCGCCCGAGTGCGCAGGGCCACCTTTCAGAAGAAGGCCAAACGGGGCCTCGCCGCGCCAAGGAAGACATCGGTATAGCGGTCAGCGCGGCGAGGTCGCGCTGCCGGGCGCAAGCAGCGACTGAAACAGTTCCTCGTAGGCGGCCGCCGTCCGTTCATGCGCAAAACGCTCGGCAATCCTCCTCCCGGCCGCGGCCTTCACAGCATGGCGCTCCGCAGCGGGCAATCGGAGAGCACGGAGCACGGCGTGGATGAGCCCCTGCTCGATGGGGTCGCTCTGACGAGTCCGAATCGCGCGCTAGGGGGCGTGTTTCAAGCGCTGGAGCGGGAAACGGGACTCGAACCCGCGACCCTCTGCTTGGGAAGCAGATGCTCTACCAACTGAGCTATTCCCGCTCGCTGTGCACACCCGGTATTAGCGTCCCCATTATAGTAGTTTCACGTGCGCCCGTCAAAGGGGGCCCCGATGAGCCGCCGCAGGCCGCTCGGCGCGTTGCTCGTCGGGCGGGTCGGGGGAAACCTGGACGGGACCTGCGCAGGGTACCGAGGAGACGATCATGGATCGTGACATACCCATCAAGGGCTGGGACGAGGTCAAGGAGGAATACCGGCGGCGCTGGCAGGCGAGGCCCGGGGACGACACGTGTGGGTGGAAGGACGTTGAGCCGAGCTGCCGCTACAGCTACGAGATGGCAGACGATCCGCGCTACTACGGCCGCTCGCGGGGAGACACCGAGCCGGAGCTGCGGGCCGGGTCTCCCGAGTGGGCCGGGCGCTACGGACACCCGTGCCACGGCTCCGGACGCTGGTGGGAGCGCATCCGAGCAGGCGTGCGCGACGCGTGGGAGAGCGTCGCCGGACGCCGCTCGTAGCCCCGCATCGCAGCGTCGACTACCGCGCCGCGGGGCGGTCGGCGAGGCGCCTGCCGAGGAGCTCCACGAGCGCCCGCGCGATCGCTTCCTTCCCTTCCGCGACGGCTTCGACGCTCCCTGCGGGGGTGACGAGGTACCCGACGTGGGTGCCTCTCTCGATGTCGCGGAGGTCGTTTGCCACAACGAGGTCGGCCCGGTTGTGGCGCGCCCACTCGCGGGCGATGGCGATCAGCTCCTCGTGCGCCTTCTCCACCTCGAGCTTGAAGCCGACGAAGAACGTCCGGGGCGCAAGATCCCGGACGAGCGCCGCGGCCTTGGGAGTCGGGACGAGCCGGACGATCCACTCCGGCGTGCTGCTCGGGACCTTCTCTTCCCGGACCGCTGCCGGCGCGAAGTCGAGGACCGCCATCGCGTGGATCAGCGCATCGTAATCGTGTGGTAGCTCCTGCCGGAACGCGGCGACGAGGTCGTCAACGGTGTCGATCGGCACGATGCGCAGGTGATCCACGCGCCCGCCGCGCACGGTGGGCAACCCGCTGCCTCGGCCGTAGACGAACGTAACGTCCGCGCCCGCCCCGAGCGCCGCCTCCGCGATGAGCGCGCCGAGGCGGCCGGTCGACTTGTTGGTCAGGAACCGAACCTCGTCGAGCGGGGCGCGCGTCGGGCCCGACGTCACCAGCACCCGCCGGCCGCGGAGGCTCACGCCGCGCACCCGGCGAGCGCCACCGCGATCTCCTCGCGCACGTAGGGGTCCCGCTCGCTCCCCAGCCGCGCCTCCAACCCCTCCCGGGCTTCGCGCGTGCCGATACGGCCGAGCGCCCAGGCCGCGTGACCCCGCACGAGCGGCTCCGCCTCATCGGCGAGCGCCAGGAGGAGCGCGGGGATGGCGGCCGGGTCGCGGAGATTGCCCAACGCGACGGCGACGTTCCGGCGGAGACCGCGCCGCTTGGCTCTCGTCACCGCCGACCCGCGGAAGCGCCGGCGAAACTCGTCCTCGCTGATGTTGAGCAGAGGGATCAGCTCGGGGCGGGCGCCCACGCCGGGGCGCGGGGCGAACTCCGGATGCGTCCGGGCCAGGGTCTTCGCGTTGTGGGGGCAGACGACCTGGCAGATGTCGCAGCCAAAGATGTGGTCGCCGATCTGGGGCCGAAGCTCACGCGGGATCGGGCCACGGTGCTCGATCGTGAGGTACGAGATGCACCGGCGCGCGTCGATCGTGTACGGCGCCACGATCGCGCCGGTCGGGCAGGCATCGAGGCAGATCCGGCATCGGCCGCAGCTTCCCTCCGCCGGCGGGTCCGGCGGAAGCGGCAGGTCCGTGAGGACCTCGCCGAGAAACACCCACGACCCGTGCCGCCCTCGTGTGATGATCGTCGCGTTCTTGCCGTACCAGCCGATCCCGGCACGCCGGGCGGCGGCCCGGTCGATGACCGGGCCGGTATCCGCGTAGTACCGGGCGACGCGGGCGCCCCGCTCGAGGAGAAACCCGGCGAGCCGCCGCAGGCGCGGCTCCATCACCGCGTGGTAGTCGTCTCCCCAGGCATAGGAGCTGATGCGCCCCCGCGGGCCGGGCGCGGCGTCCCGAGAGGCGTCCGTCTCTGCGTGCGCCGGCGCCGGATCAGCGCGCGGCTCGTCGCCGCCCGCCGGCTCGTCGGGGGATCCGTAGTACATCCCGACCACGACGAGGGCCCGTGCCTCCGGCACCACCGCCCGCGGACGGGGAGAGCGCGGAGCGTTGCGCGCCATGTACGCCATCTCGCCGTGGTAGCCGCGGCCCACCCACTCCGCGAGGGCGCGCCCCTCCCGCTCGAACGGATCGCTCGCCGCGATGCCGCAGAGGTCGAATCCCGAGGCGCGCGCCTCGGCCTTGACCGCCGCGGCGAGCTGCCGGAGATCGGTGAGGGTCGGCGGCTCCATCGTTCCCGGTCCCCAGTATAGCAGAGCCGGCGGAGGCGCAGGGCCGCCAGCATGCTGCTGCGCTCCACGCCGCGGGACCGCGCCAGACCGAGCAGCCCACCCCACGGATTCGCCGAGGGGATGCGAATTCGTGCGGGCCCGGGCCTTCCTCGGTAAGACGCCTCCGGGACATGCGCTAGGCCCTACGGAAGCCGACGACGTGGAACGTCCCCAGGCGATTGTTGGTCGTGGGTTGCCACTCGACGGTGATCGGCGCGGCGAAGTCCGGCGCCATGCGCCCGCGCTCGAGCCAGTAGCGGGCGTGCGCGTCGCCCAGGATCGCCGGGCTGGCTTTGGCGACCAGCGTGAGCGGACCGTCGACGAAGTGGACCTCGTCGAGCTCCGGGAGCGCCTCCAGGGCAGCCCGGAGGCGGGCGCGCACGTCTCCCTCGAGCGCCGGGCGGACGTTCACCAGGCCGATGTTCCGGCCGAGTGGCCCGATGATCTTCACGTTGGCCAGCTCGGGCCTGACCGCCGCCTCCCGCAGGACGGCCAGGAGGACCTCGTTGGCGCGGGCCACAGCACGCCCGTGGTACTCGGGGGCGGCCAGCGGTTTGAGGAGATGCTTGAGCTTGCATCCCTCCCGCCCGGGGCTCTCCCCAATGCGCGGGGGGCGGACCCCCATCTCATCGGCGAGGGCGAGGATCCGCGGCTTGTCGAGGTCCAGCAGCGGCGCGTAGTAGCCGTTGCACACCTTGAGCCCCAACTGCCCCCAGGTGTCACTGCGGTTCGCGCCGGTAAGGACGAGCCGGCCGCCGGACACCGCCTTGACCATGCCGAGCTTGATCTCGCGCGTGCAGCGGTTGCAGGCCGGCCCGGCCGCCTGCACGCGGTGTTGCTTGAACTGGCCGAGGAGGCACCGCTGCGGCAGGCCCAGCCGGTCGGCCATCTCGAGAACGATCTCGTTCCCGCGGGTGTACGCGTACTGGCCCATGTTCACGGTCACGAGGAGGACGCGATCGGCGCCGAGGGCATCCCTCGCCAGCGCGGCCGTGACGGTGCTGTCCAGGCCGCCGCTGAACGCCACGACGACCGGCCGGCCCCCTGTCGTGGCCCGGACCTCGGTGAGGAGCGCGGTGCGCAGCTCTCTGGCGGGCATGCTCATCCCACCCTAGGGTATCCGATCCTGCCCGCGCTGTCACGGCCGCTCGGCGCCGCGGGATTCGGGCGGCCCGGGCGCGAAGTACACCTGCCGCACACGGCAGCGGCGGCCGGGCACGGCGATCGGGTGCCGCCGCGGCGCACGGAGGTGTGGCGGATGCGGAGGCAGATCTGGGCCCTGCTGACGGGGGTCGCGCTCCTGGCCGCGCTGTGGCCGGCCGGGGCGATGGGCCAGGCCCGGAGCCCGATGACGTTCTGGAGCTGGCGGGGCGAGGACCGCGCCTTCTACGAGGGCATGATCAAGAAGTTCGAGGCGCAAAACCCCGGCGTTTCGATCCAGTTCCAGACGTTCAAGCCCACGGAGTACAATACGGTGCTCTCGGCGGCGATGCAGGCAGGCAAAGGCCCGGACATCGTCCACCTGCGCGCCTACGGAGCCCTGCAGCCGTTCGCGCGGCCCGAGTTCCTGGTGCCCCTCGACGACAAGGTGCCGGAGCTCAAGACGTTCGCCCGCCAGTGGCTCGACGGCGCCCGCAGCCAGGCCGACCGCAAAGTCTACGGCGTGCCGTTTGCGGTACAGGCGCTCGTCATCTTCTACAACAAGAAGCTGCTCCGGCAGGCGGGCGTGGAGGCGCCCCGGCCGGCGTGGACGTGGGATCAGTTCCTCGCCGCCCTTCGGACGCTCAAGGACCACAGTATCACGCCGTTGGCCAACGGCGGCAAGGAAGGCTGGACGCTCGAGGTGGCGATGGGCGTCCTGGGGCCGAACTTCTATGGCGGCACGAACTTCTACGAGGCCGTGACGCGCGGACAGACGACCTTCAAGAGCCCCCAGTTCACCGGCGCGCTGGCCAAGCTCGCGGAGATCCGGCCGTACATGCCTCAGGGCTTCATGGGCGTCTCCTACACCGATATGCAGCAGCTCTTCATCAACGAGCAGGCGGCGATGTTCGTCGGCGGCATCTGGGAGCTCGGATACTTTCTCAGCCAGAACGCGTCGCTGGACATCGGCATCATGCCGGGTCCGGTGGCCCGCCCCGGCGACACGCCCTGGATCAGCAGCTACGACGACGGCAACTACGGCGTGAACGCCAAGACGCCCCACATGGCCGAGGCGCTCAAGTTCATCCGCTTCACCGCGACGCGCGAATGGGGGCAGGCGTTCACGGACCAACTCAAGCAGATCTCCGCCGTCCCGGGCGTCGAGGTGCGCGACCCGCTCCTGAAGCAAGTCGTCGGCTGGATGCGCCATGCCACGCCCTACATCATGCTGGTGGGGTTCCGCTGGAAGAACCCCACCGGCAGCGAGCTGATCCAGAACGACCTGCAGGGCCTCTTCGCCGGGCGGCTCACGCCGCAGCAAGTGGGCGAGGACGTGACGCGCGGGCTCGCGTCGTGGTTCGCCCCGTTCAAGGGCCAGTGAGCGCCGACGGGGACGCGCCGGCGCGGCGCTCCCGGGCGTGACGCCGCGCCGCGCCGCACACGCTGATGGCCGGCGTTGCGGTCGGTACCCGCGCGCGCAGCGCTCCCCGCCGGGTGCCCTACCGGATCGCGCGCGGGCTGTGGATCGCGGCGTTTCTCGCGCCCGCCCTGCTGCTCTTCTCCGCGTTCGTCGCCTACCCGATCATGACCGCGATGGCCTACAGCCTCTACCGCTGGGACGGCATCGTCCGTGGCGGATGGGCCGGGACGGCCAACTTCCGGCGCCTGTTCGGCCAGTACCCCTACAGCGAGCGGATGCTCGTCGCCTTCTGGCACAACGCCTGGACGTTCGTGCTGACGATGATCATCCAGAACGGCCTCGGAATGCTGTTCGCGACGCTCCTCGCCGCAGGGGGCTGGGGCGCGCGGGTGTACCGGGCGATCTTCTTCATGCCGGTCGTCCTCTCGCTCGTCGTCGTGGGCTTCCTCTGGGAGCTGTTCCTGAACCCGGTGTGGGGCGCCGTCAACAAGCTGCTCGCGCTCGCCGGTCTCGGCGCGCTCGCCCGCCCCTGGCTGGGGGACCCCCACACCGCCCTCGTCACCCTGATCCTGGTGAACGCGTGGCGCTGGGTCGGGTTCCCCACGATCGTCTTCCTCGCGGGCATCCAGGCGATCCCCGACGAGTACCTGGAGGCCGCACGCCTGGACGGGGCGGGCTCGGGCGCGATCTTCCGGCGCATCGTGCTCCCCCTGCTCGCACCCCAGGTGAACATCATCGTGATCCTGACGTTCATCGGGGCGTTCAACTGGTTCGAGCTGCCGTACGTGATGCAGGGCGTCACCGGCGAGCCCTACCACGCCACCGATGTGCTGGGGCTCCTCTTCTACCGGGCCGCCTTCGGCGCCGTGGACACCGGCAACCCGGACGTCGGCGTGGGCTCCGCGATCGCCGTCGTGATGTTCGCGCTGATCCTCCTGACGAGCGGCCTCGGGGCTCTGTACCTGCGCCAGCGGGAGGCGGAGGCGTGACGCCGCCCACCGGGGCGGCGGGCGAGGGCCGCCGCCCGGGCGTCGTCGCCGCCGCGGCGCTCGCGCAGACGCTCCTCGCCGCCAACGCCCTCCTGGTGCTCCTGCCGATCGGGTTCATGGTGCTGTCGTCGCTCAAGGCGACGCGGGAGATCTTCCAACGGCCGTTCGCCCTCCCTGTGGTCCCCCGCTGGCAGAACTACGCCGAGGTCTGGGGCGCCGCGCACTTCGCGGTGTACTTCCGAAACAGCCTCATCGTAACGGTCGCCTCGATGGCCCTGATCCTGGTGACCGGCACCCTCGCCGCCTACGCGCTCGGGCGGTACCGGTTCCGGGGCAACGACCTCATCTTCCTCTTCTTCCTCAGCGGGATCATGGTACCGATCCGCCTCGCGATCATCCCGCTGTTCATCATGATGCGTGACCTGCGCCTGCTCGACACCGTCTGGTCGCTGATCCTCGTCTACGCCGCCTCGGGCCTCCCGAGCGCGATCTTCATCCTCACCGGCTTCTTCCGCACGCTGCCCCCGGAGCTCGACAACGCCGCCCGGATCGACGGCGCGGGGGAGCTCGGCATCTTGATCACGGTGCTGCTGCCCCTCGTCCGGCCGGCCCTCGCGATCGTGACCGTGTACAACATCATCCCGATCTGGAACGACTTCTTCTTTCCGCTGGTGTTCATCCACCAGGACCGCCTCAAGACGCTGCCGCTCGGCCTGACCGTGTTCTTCGGCGAGTTCCAGACCAACTGGGCGCTGCTGTTTGCCGGCCTGACGCTCGCCGCCGCGCCGGTCCTCGCGCTCTACGTGGTGATGTCCCAGCAGTTCATCAAGGGGCTCACGGCGGGCGCGATCAAAGGGTAATGCCGCCGGGGCCCCGAACCACGCCTCGTGGCTTTTCGTAGGCAGCGGGTAGTAGAGGCCGAGCATGAATCCGCGGCCCCGCCGCGGCGCGCGGCGGGGCCGCGACCCCACGGTGGAGGGCGCCCATGATCAGGCGGATCCTTGTGGCGTGTGTGGTACTGCTGATGGCCGGTTACGTCCTGGGAGTCCCGGCCCGCGTGCCGGCCGGGGCGCAGGCGCCGCGCACGGCGACCATCGCGCTGTACGCCGACGCGATCAGCCTCGATCCCGAGGACACCAACGACAACCTCTCCCTCTCGGTCGAGCGAGAGATCTACGACGGCCTGCTCGGGTTCACGCCGGACATGAAGATCAAGCCGGAGCTGGCGACGTCCTGGGAGGCATCGAAGGACGCGCGCATCTTCACCTTTCACCTCCGGCGGGGTGTCCGGTTCCAGGACGGGACCCCGTTCAACGCGCAGGCGGTCAAGATCAACTTCGACCGGGCGCGCGACCCCGCCCACAAGCTCAAGAAGTACAGCCTGTACGAGGTCATCGCCTCGGTGGACGTCGTGGACGACTACACCGTGCGCTTCACGCTCCAGCGGCCGTTCGGCGCCATGCTCTACAACTTCGCGCACCCCAGCAGCCGGATCATCAGCCCCGCCGCCATCAAGCAGGGAGAAGCGTTCATCGCGCGGCATCCGGTCGGGACGGGACCGTTCAAGTTCGTGAGCTGGGCGCCCGGCCGGGAGATCGTCCTGGAGCGGAACCCCGACTACTGGGAGAGCGGGCAGCCCAAGGTGGACCGGCTCGTGTTCAAGTTCGTCCCCGAGGATGCCAGCCGCGTCGCCATGTTGCTCAGCGGCGAGGCCCAGTTCGTGTTTCCGGTGCCGGGGGTCCAGGTCGACGCGGTCTCCAAGGCATCGGGGGTCTCGGTCCAGAAGCGCTGGAGCATCTACGCCTACTACGTGGCGATGAACACGCAGCACGTGCCGTTCAACAACGTGGCGGTCCGGCAGGCGCTCAACTACGCCGTGGACAAACAGGCGCTGATCAAGGTCGTCCTCCGCGGGTTCGGCCGGCCGCTGGACGCGCCGATTACGCCGGGCGTCACCGGGTACAGCGCCGTGCAGCCGGGCGGGTGGCCGTACGATCTCGCAAGGGCCAGGGCCCTGCTCTCGGAGGCCGGCTTCCCGAAGGGCTTCACGACGACGCTGTGGTTGGGCAACCAGACGGAGACCCAGCGCGTCGGCGAGGCGCTCCAGCAGATGCTCGCGCAGGTCGGGGTGACGGTGCGGCTGCAGCCGATGGAGGCCGGGACGCTGACCGCGGTCCGGTACAAGCCGTTCAACGAGAATCAATCGCAGATGAACTACACGGGATGGTCGCCATCCACCGGCGACGCCGATTGGGGGCTTAGGCCGCACTTCGATAGCGAGTCCTGGCCGCCCACGCTCTACAACATCGCGTTCTACAAGAACCCGAAGGTCGATGCGCTCCTGCACGACGCGCTGGGCACGGCCGATCAGGCGCGGCGGGACAAGGACTACGCCGAGGCGATGCGGATCATCTGGCACGACGCGCCCTGGATCTTCCTCTACAACACGCAGATCCTGGCCGGGGAGCGGAGCGGCATCACCGGGGTGTACGCGCTGCCCGACGGGACGGTGGATGTCCGGCAGGCGGCGATGACGGGCAAGTAGGCCGGGGCCCCGGGACCGGCCGCATCCGGTCCCGGGGCACGCTCATGCACCGGCGCCGAACCGTCGCGGTGGCGAGAGAAGGGGCGCGGGGCTGAGCCAGCGTCCCCGCACCCCCGGCTGCCCGTGTCATCGGCCCCGTAAGATGGATCCCTAGATGCTCCGTTACCTCGGGCGGCGGCTCTGGCAGATGATCCCGATCCTGTTCGGGGTCTCGCTGGGGGCTTTTCTCTTCATTCATGCCATCCCGGGCGACCCCGCGCGGCTGCTCGCGGGCCCGGACGCGGGCCCGGATGACATCGCGGCGGTGCGGGTGCGGTTGGGGCTCGACCGGCCCCTCGCCCTGCAGTACGTCTACTTCGTCCGGAACGCGCTTGCCGGGGACTTCGGCCGCTCGTACCGGAGCGGGCTGCCGGTGAGCCAGGTCGTCGCGTCGCACTTCCTCCCGACCCTCGCGCTCTCCCTGGTCAGCATCGGGCTGGCGGCGTGCGCGGGCCTGGGCGCAGGGGTGCTCCAGGCCGTCCGGCGGAACTCGCTGGGAGACTACGCGAGCACCGTGGCCTCGGTGACCGGCATCAGCACCCCGTCCTTCTTCCTGGGGCTTCTGCTGATCTACCTCTTCTCGGTCGACATCCACTGGTTTCCCACCGGCGGCATGGGGGGGCCGCGCAGCTTCGTGTTGCCCGCGGTAACGCTTGCCGCCGCGGCCGCGGCGCAGATCGCGAGGTTCACCCGCAGCAGTCTCCTGGAGGTACTTGGCCAGGACTTCGTCCGCACCGCGAGGGCGAAGGGCGTGACCGAGGCATGGGTCCTGGTCCGCCACTCGCTGCGGAACGCGCTCATCCCGGTGGTCACGATCATCGGGCTACAGTTCGGCTTTCTGCTCGGCGGCGCGATCGTCGTGGAAACGGTCTTTAGCTGGCCGGGGCTCGGGTGGCTGATGATCCAATCGATCTCGTTCCGGGACTACCCCGTGCTCACCGCAGAGATCCTGCTGTTCTCGGTCCAGTTCCTCGCGATCAATCTCGTGGTCGACCTGCTGTACGCCGCGCTCGATCCCCGGGTCAGCTACCGGTGATGCACGCCGCCGGTCGAGCCAGCGGGGAGGTTCACCGGTGGCGGTGTCGAGTGTATGCATGAGGCGACGCTCCCCCGGGGGACCGCCGCGGCGCGGGTCTCCGCCGCGCGGCGGTCCTGGGCCCGATTCCTCCGGCGCCGCACCGCGGTCGCCGGTGCCGCCATCACCCTCGTGTTCCTCGGCGCGATGTTGCTCGGGCCATGGATCGCGCCGTATCCGCCGACCGCGACCAACTACAACCAGACGCTCGCGCCCCCGTCGGTGGCGCACCCCGCGGGGACCGACGACTTCGGGCGGGACATCCTGAGCCGGCTCATCGCCGGATCGCGCTACTCGCTCGGGATGGGCCTCGCCGCGGTGACCCTCGGCGCCGCGATCGGCACGGCGTGGGGCATCAGCAGCGCGTTCTACGGCGGCGTGTTTGACAACGTCTCGATGCGGATCGTCGACATCCTCCTGGCGTTTCCGGGGCTCTTGCTCGCGATCGCGATCGTTGCGATCCTCGGCCCGGGCCTCGTCAACGTCGTGATCGCGGTCGGTCTGTTCAGCGTTCCGACGTTTGCCCGCCTCACGAGGAGCCCGGCGCTGGCGGCGATGGGGCAGGACTACATCGAAGCCGCCCGTGCGGTCGGCGCAGCGAACGCGCGCATCATGGGCCGCCACCTGCTGCCGGTCGCCCTCCCGACGGCCCTGGTCTACTTCACGCTGCGCATCGGGATCGCGATCCTCACCGCCTCGTCGCTGAGCTTTCTGGGCCTCGGCGTGCAGCCCCCGACGCCGGAGTGGGGGGCGATGCTGGCCGCGGGGCGCCTGTTCCTGAACGTGGCGCCGCAACTGGTGATCGCGCCGGGGATCGCGATCTCGCTCGCCGTGCTGGGGTTCAACCTGCTGGGGGACGGCATCCGCGACGCGCTCGACCCGCGCCTCCGGGAGTAAGGCGACTCGACGTGCCGAGGCGGAGGGCGGCTTACCGCATCTCGTGCGGGCTCTCCGGGAGCGGCACGTTGCCCTTCACCGCCCGCCACAGGATCCGGTCGAGGATCCCCGGCGGCACCTCGTCGGCCGCCCCGAGGGGCAGGCGGAGCGACTCGGCCGCGCCGGGCGCGGTCGGTGGATTGAGGGCCGACAGCGGCTGGCGCGGGACCTCGGCCGTGTACTCGTACGGCCTGGCCTCGTCGCCGAGCGCCCCCAGGAGCGGCTGCGCCGCGAGATCGTACTGGCTGAGCGGCGGGATCCCCAGGATCAGCTCGATCGTGCGGAGCAGGGATACCGTGCTGTAGAACGCGTGGTCCACGATGCCCCGCCGCACGTAGGCCCCGGCCAGGAGCGCCACCGTGCGGTGGGCGTCCACGTGGTCCGGCCCGTCCTGAGCATCGTCTTCGACGGCCACGACGAGCGTGTCCTTCCAGAACCGGGAGTGGCTGACCGCCTCCACGAGCCGGCCGAGGGCCAGGTCGTTGTCGGCCACCATCGCCTGCGGCGTCGGATACCCCGGCCGCGTGCCGGCCGTGTGGTCCTGGGGCAGCCGGACGATCATGAGCTGCGGCATCTCGCCCGTGCGCTCGAACTCCCGGAACTCCGCGAGCCACTCGTCGATGCGCGTCTGATCCCGGATCCTCAGGTCCCAGCCGTGGTAGCGCGGGGCGACGTGCCCCTCCATCGCCGCCATCGTGCCGCGGGCCGGGTACTGCTGGAACTCCGTGAACTCCCCGTAGATCCGGTACGAGACGCCGGCGCGCGCGGCGGCATCCCACAGGAACCCGCTCCGGGGGTACGCGGCGGGCTCTCCGCCCTCGAAGTCGTAACCGCGGCCGCGCCCCGAGTACGTCGCGGGCCAGTTCCTTTGAATGTAGTCGTTGGCCATCGCGGCGGTCGACCAGCTGTGCCCATCGGCGCTGACCTCGGCGTTGGCGTAGAAGTTGTCGAGCAGCACGAACTCCCGTGCCAGGCGGTGATGGTTCGGCGCGACGTCCTGGCCGAACAGCACGAGCGAGGGGTCGCCGTTCCCCTCGCGCAGGTCGCCCAGGACTTGATCGTACGTACGGTTCTCCTTGATGACGTAGATCACGTGTCTGATGGGCGATGGGTCACCGACCCGCCGCGGGATCGCCCGCGGCGCGACGCCGCCCCGGCCACGCACGAGGCGGTTGCGTGCCTCGTCGAAGCCGTTGTTCTGGACGACGCGCGCGGTCATCGCGGCGAGCCCCGCGGCATCCGGCATCGTGATGATCGAGACTGTGCCGACGATCATGTTGCCGATGTACTGCTCCGAGCCCTCTGCTCCGCCGCGCGTCGGGTTGGGGCCGCGCGGATTGGGCCCGGCGCCCAGCCCCTTCGAGTTGGTCACGTACAACGTGCGGCCATCGCCGGCGACCGTGACGGTGGTGGGATACCAGGCGGTCGGGATCAACCCGACGACGATCGGCGATCGCCCTGCGAGATCCGCCACCGCCACGTCGTCGTTGCCGGCGTTCGCGACGAACAGCCAGCGCCCGTCCGGGCTGACCGCGAGGCCGTCCGGCACGCTCCCCTCGGGGGCGCCCGGGTAGGGAGCGAGCGACAGGGTCGCGGTCACGCGATCGGTCTGCGTGTCCACGACCGAGACGCTGTCGTCGTCGGTGTTGGCCACGTACAGGCGCGGGCGCACCGGGTCCGCGACCATCGCCCCGGGGTGGAGGCCGACGGCGACCGCTCCGAGGCGGACGAGCCCCTGGGCCTGCAGGACCGTGACGGTACGGCTGCCCCAGTCGCTCGCATAGAGCTTTCGGCCGTCGCGACTCAGGACCACGGCATAGGGCAGCGCGCCCGTTTCGGCCGAGGCGACCGGTCTGCCGGACGCGAGATCGATGGCCGCCACGCGGTTGGCGTAGTTCTCGGCGACGAAGAGCGTGCGCCCGTCCGCCGACACCGCGAGGCCGGCCGGATAGACGCGCGCCCCCGTTTCCGCCAGCGGGATCGGCGTGGCCTCGGTGAGCCGTCCGTCCCGCATCTCGTACGTCCGCACCACATCGTTGCCACCCGCGGAGGCGAACAGCCGGCGCCCGTCCGGAGCCCAGGCGACGCCCACGTAGAGCGCCTCGGGCCTGTGGTAGGGGATCGACTGGACGACGAGCCGGGAGGCCGTATCGACCAGGGCGAGCGACTGCACGCCCTGCCCGCCGTTGCTGATCGCCAGGTACCGCCCGTCCGGGCTGAGCGCCGCACCGAGCGGCCTGTCCCCGACTGCTATTTGAACGCCGGCAGGGGTGAGGGTCCAGTTGTTGGACGTGATGCCGATCGGCCCGTGCGGCCCGGCGACGCGGACGTCGCCGGCGCCGAGGCTGGCCAGCAGGGCGACGAGCGCCACCCCTGCCGCGACCGAGACCGCTCGCATCCTGGGTGCTCCCGTTCGTGCGCCTCGATGCCCCGGTATCGAGGATCGCGGGGGGCAGGCGGGGGCGCGACGTCGTCGCCGGCTACGCGACAACGATCCGCCCGCCCCGCATCTCCGTGACGACCGCGAGCGACTCGATCGGGACGCCGAGCCGTTCGAGCGCCGCACGGCCGCCTTCGAACGCCTTCTCGATCACGGCCCCCACGCCGACGAGATGGGCGCCCGCGGCCTGTGTGAGTCGGGCGAGGCCGAGGATCGTCTGTCCCGTGGCGAGGAAATCGTCGATGATCAACACCCGGTCTCCGCGCCCGAGATATTCCGGCGAGACGATCAGCTCGGTCCGATGCCCTTTCGTATGCGAGGGAGCCACGGTGAGCAGGACCTGGTCGGGCATCGTGATCGGCCGTTCCCGGCGCGCGTAGAGGACCGGCACGCCGAGATGCAGGGCCGTGCAGAGGGCTGGGGCGATACCGGAGATCTCCGCGGTGAGCACCTTGGTGGCACCGGCACCGGCGAAGCGGACCGCCAGCTCGCGCCCGCACGCGTCGATGAGGGCCGGATCGATCTGGTGGTTGATGAACCCGTCCACCTTCAGGATCCCGCTCCCGAGATCGCGACCCTCGTTGCGGATGCGCTCCTTCAGCAGCTCCACCGGGAAGCCTCCTCGGCGCCGCTCGTCGACCCCAGCGTCCGGTTCGGCGCTGGAGACACAAGCCCTGCCCGCGCACCCGCCGCCGGGCGCACCCCGGTCCAGCGGGGCCCGCGCCGTGCTCCCGCACGCGCCCGAGGGCGTCGGCCAGCGCGTGGCGCCGAGGATCGACCGATGCCATCGACGGGGCGCTGGGCCCTCCTCCGGGGCGTTGCCGGGCATGCTGCGGGTCTCGGCAATTAGGGCCGGATGGTGGGCCGCTCCGGCATCCCCCGCCAACGCTCGAACGCGCCCTCGTTCGGCGGATGCCCCTCGCACGCTTGAGCGAATGCTCACTGCTTTTGAAGGGGTGACACGCGACACCGATACCTATACGCTATAAAGGGGAGTTGCACAGCCCTGCCACGGGCGGGTGTTGGCCTCTCTGGAAATGCCCTCCCCGGTATTGTCCGTCCGACCCACCGGGCCGTCACCTCCTCGATGGCCGTCCCTACAAGGACCCAGGGGGACATCGATGATCGCCGGGGCGATTCGGGTGCTGCTCGTTGACCACCAGACCCTCCTCCGCCAGGGAGTCAAGGCGGTCCTGCAGGCCGAGCCCGACATCGAGGTCGTCGGCGAGGCAGCCGAGGCAAACGAAGCGATCGAGAAGACGGTCGCGCTGGCTCCCGACCTCGTGCTCATCGAGATCATGCTGCCGGATGGCGAGGGCCCGGCGGCCAT
>JAJPJJ010000097.1 GCA_021324295.1 Bacillota bacterium | reverse complement strand
GTCCTGACAGATAGCTGGCCCGCCCCCAGAAGCGCCCGAGGGCCCGCAAACCGCAGGAAACGTGGCTCCGAGGCGCGTCCGCCCTGGTCAAGTTCCGAAGCCGCTGCAGCGCGGCCGCCGCCCTTGACAGTCGTTTGCGTCGTTTGTTACCATGAGGCTCGCGGAACGGACGACCACGTCCGCGGGCCTCGTGCGAACGAGAAAGCCTCGGTCCACGGACGCTATTTTTTTGTCCCAAGGAGCGCTGATGGCCCAGCACGCCCCCGACGCGCACGCCGACGAGCGGCTTCTCCGCGAGATCGCCCAGCGAGAACAGGAGCTGCAGCGCACCGTCGCGGAGGCGCGCGCGGAGGCGGATCGCATCATCGAGCGCGCGCGGCGAGAGGCGGAGGAGCTCCGCGCTCGCGCCAGGGAGCAGGCCCGGGAACAGGCGGCCGCGGCCGCCGCCGAGAGCGAGCGGGAGGCCGCCGCCGTCACGCGGCAGATCCTGTCCCGCGCGCAAGCCGAAGCGGACGCGCTCCGCAAGCGGGGCGACGAGCGCCGGCCCCGTGCCGTCGATCTTGTCGTGCGCGAGGTGCTCGGGAGCTCCGCATGATCGTCCCCATGAGCCGGGTGACGGTGCTCGGCCCCCGGCGCTTGCAGGCGGACGCGGTGCGCGCGGTGCAGGACCTCGGGGTCCTGCACGTCGACCACGTCCGCGCCACCGAGGAGGGCATCGGGCCGCAGCCGCTGCCCGATCAGCTCGAGACGCAGCGCGTGGCGATCGATGCGGTCCGCACGCGCGCGGAGTCGATCCTCACGCTCCTGCCGCCCCTCGAGACGCCGCCTATGCCCACCGGGCCGTACGTGGAGGATCTCCCCGACGCGCTGCAGGACCGGCTCCAGCCGATCGAGCGCGAGGTCCAGGACCTGACGCGCCGGCTGCTCGACGCGGAGGACGAACAGGAGATCCTGCGCGCCTACGGGCGGGCGATCCAAGTGCTGGCGCCCCTCCTGGAGCCGCTGGAGCGCAGCCGGCTTCTCGAGGCGATCGGCTTCGTCCTGGAGGCCCGGTCCCCCGGCGCGCTCGACGCGCTACGGGCCGAGCTGGTCCAGGCGACGCGCGGGCGCGTGGAGCTGGTCAGCCGTCCGCTGGACGAGCGTCACACCGGCGCGGTGGTGGCCTTTGCCCGGCAGGATGCGGATGCCGTCCGCGCGGTGCTCGCCCGGGCCGGGGCGAGCGAGCTGCGGCTGCCGGCGCGCGTGTCCGGGCAGCCGCTCGCGCAGGCCGTGGCGCACCTGCAGGAGCGCGCCCGCTCCCTGCCGGGGGAGATCGAGGCGCTGCGCCGGCAGTTGATGGAGCTGAGCCAACGGCATCGCGCCGAGATCGTCGCGATCGCGACGGCGGCGCGCGACGCGGCGCACCGCTTCGAGCTGATGGCCCACCTGCCGCAATCCCGGTACGCGTTCGTCCTCCATGGGTGGGTGCCGACCCGGCAGGTGCCGTCCGTGCGCGCCGGCCTGCGGCAGCGGTTCGGCGGCGAGGTCCTGGTCTACGACGAGCCCGCGCCGGTGCACCACGCCGAGCACGTCCCCGTGCTCCTCCAGAACCCCGCGTGGCTCAGGCCGTTCGAGCTCTTCCTCCGGATCTTCGATCCACCGAAGTACGGGACGTTCGACCCGACGATCTACTTTGCGATCGGGATGCCGCTGTGGGTCGGCATCATCATCGGCGATGTGGGGTACGGCCTGTTCCTCCTCGCGCTCACCCTCTGGCTGCGGAGCAAGGCGACGCCCGGCCGGCCGTGGCGGGTCGTGCTGGGCGGGATCGACTTCGGATTTACCCTCACCCCCACGGTGATCCGCCAGTCCGCTGCGGTGCTGGGGTGGATGACGGCGTGGACGTTTCTCTTCGGGATCGTCTTCGGCGAGTTCTTCGGCGACCTGCCCGAGCGCCTCATCCCGGGGTTCCACCCGTTGTTCAACCGGCTGGAGAGCGTGACGACGTACCTCTACCTCTCGATCGGCTTCGGGTTGGCCCAGGTCTATCTCGGGCTGATCCTCCAGATGGTGAAGGCAGCCCGGCACCGGGAGCGCAAGGAGGTCCTCGAGTCCGTCGCGCTCCTGGCGGGCGCGACGACGGTGTTCCTGTGGATCGCCACGCAGGTCAAGGTCCTGCCGTCGGCGCTCTTCAGCCCGGTGATCCTGGCCGCGGCCGTCGTGTTCCTGCTCTCGCTGATCCTCTCGTTCACGCTGGGCAGCGTGCTGTGGGTGATGGAGAGCATCTCGACTTTCGGCAACATCATCTCGTATGCGCGAATCTTCGCGGTGGGCATGGCCTCCCTGGCCCTGGCGGTAGTCGCGGACACGATCGGCGGCGGCTTCTCCGTGCTCGTGCTCGGGGTGCTCGTGGGGGCGGTCGCGCACGTCATGTTCTTCGGCCTGACGATCATCGGGCACATCCTGCAGCCCGCGCGACTCCACTGGGTCGAGTTCTTCTCCAAGTTCAAGTACTACGAGGATACCGGACACCCGTATCGGCCATTCCAACGCACGGGAGGTGGACACGCGTGACGATGCGCACCATCGTGAGGATAGTCACCCTGACCGCGGGCTTCGTGGTGCTGGGCGGCCTGGCCGCCTGGGCGCAGGCGCCCGGCGCGCCGGCCGGCCCCGGCGTCGGCGCCGGCCTGATGGGCCTCGGCGCCTCGGTCGCGATCGGGCTCGGCGCCATCGGGACAGGCATCGCGCAGTCCCGGATCGGGGGCGCGGCGGCGGGCGTCGTCGCCGAGCGTCCCGAGATGTTCGGCACGATGCTGATCTTCCTCGTCATCCCTGAGACGCTCGTGATCTTCGGATTCGTCATCGCGTTCTTCCTGTACGGGAAGATCTAGCTGCGGGTGGAGCGGCTGCCGCATGGGATCCGAGCTGCTCGAGATGCTGGAGAAGGAGGCGCGGGCCGAGAGCGAGCGCATCCTGGCCGAGGCGCGGGCGCGGGCCGAAGAGATCGTCGGGCAGGCCCGCCGGGAGGCGGAGGAGATCCTCGCGGCCGCCCGGGCCCGCGTGGAGCACGAGCGCGCCCAGGCCCGCGCGCGGGCGACCAGCACCGCGCAGCTTCGCGCCTCGGCGCTGCTGCTCTCCGCCAAGGACGAGGCGATCCGCGGCGTGTTCGAGGAGGCGGAGGAGGCCCTCCGCTCGGTCCTGCGGGACCCGGGCCGCCGGCGGGCGACGCTCCGGAGCCTGCTGCGCGAAGCCACCGCGGATCTACCCGCGGGCGAGCGCACCACCGTGGAGGTCTCGCCGCAGGACGCGCTGGCCGTCCGGGAGGCCTGCCTGGAGCTGGGGCTCCAGGCCGAGGTTCACGAGACGCCGCAGCTTGCCGACGGCGTGCGGCTGGTCAGCCCGGACGGGCGGGCGGTCGTCGAGAACACGGTCGCCGGCCGGCTCGCGCGGGCGCGGCGCGAGATGGTGGCCCGGGTGGCGGAGATCCTGTGGGGCTCCTGAAGGGCGTCCCGCCCGGGCGGGGACGGGCTCGGATCGATGGGTGATTTTCCGTACATCAACGCCCGCATCAAGGTGATGAAGTCCCAGCTGCTTCCGGCGTCCCGTCTGGAGGAACTGCTGCATCTCCCGGACGTGGACGCGTTCATCCAGGCGCTCGGCGACACGCCTTACAACCCGGAACTGCAGGAGGCGCTCAGCCGGTTCGCCGGTGTGCGGGCCGTGGACGAGGCGCTCGCGCAGAACTTCTACCATACGACGCGGCGGATCCTCAGCTTTGCCGACGGCGAGCCCCGCCGGCTGATCGAGGTCGTGTTGCTCCGCTACGATCTGCAGAACATTCGGGCGATCGTCCGGGGCCGCCACACCGGCAAGTCGAACGACGAGATCCTGGCGACGCTCTACCCGGGAGGGCTGCTGAGCGAGGTGCGGCTGCGCGAGCTCCTGCAGCAGCCGGACCTGCGGGCGATCGCCGATACGCTGGTGACGTGGATGCACCCGCTGGGGTTCCCGCTCCGCCAGGGCGTGGAGGCCGCGCAGCGGAGCGGGACCCTCGTGGACATCGAGGTCGCCCTCGACCGCGCGTATGTGCGGTACGGCCTCGGGATCGCGGACGGGGAAGGCCACAGCGAGACCGCGCTGCGCCGGTTCTTGCAGAACGAGATCACCGCCACGAACGCCAAGACGGCGCTCAAGCTTCGCCGCATCCGCGAGCTCAGCCGCGAAGAACGGGAGCGATTCTTCATCCCTGGCGGCTACGTCTTCTCCCGCGACCAGTTCGCCACGCTCGCCGATCCGCAGTCGAGCGCGGCCGAGATCGGCGCGATGCGCCCTCTCGGCGCGGAGCTGACCGGACAGGAGAGCCTGCTGGAGATGGAGCGGGCGATCGACCGCGCGTTTCAGAAGCTGGCTGCGCAGATGTTCTTCGGGGACCCGCTGTCCCTCGACGTGGTCATCGGGTACCTCACCCGGAAGGCGGCCGAGGTCAGCAACCTCCGCGTCGTCGCGCACGCGAAGCAGCTCGGGATCCCCGCGGACGGCGCGCGCCAGGAGATCGTCGTTGTATAAGGTCGCCGTGATCACGGACGGCGAGACCGCGACCGGGTTCCGCCTCGCCGGCGTGGAGGTCCGCGAGGCCCGCACCCCGCAGGAGGCGCTGGAGGGGATTCGCGAGTTCACGGCGGCAGGGTACGGCCTGCTCGCCGTGAATGAAGACTTGCTCGTGGGGACCGACGATGCCCGCGCCCGCCTGCTGCGGGGACGAGATCTGCCGCTGATCGTCCCGCTGCCGCCCGCGCGCGCGAAGCTGGAGAGCGGCGAGGCGTACATCCAGCGGCTCGTGCGGGAGCACATCGGGTTCTCCGTGAAGCTCAAGTGAGGCAGGCGGGCGCCGCGGCCGGCGCCCGGCAGGCAGCGGAGGAGGATCCAGGGGAGGACGGTGGGATGCCAGCCACAGGCGAGATCACACGAATCTCCGGCCCGGCGGTCATCGCCAAGGGCCTGGCCGGTGCACGCATGTACGACATCGTGCGCGTCGGCAAGGAGAAACTGATCGGCGAGATCATTCGCCTCGATGGCGATACCGCGTTCGTCCAGGTGTACGAGGACACGTCCGGGCTGTACGTCGGCGAGCCGGTCGAGTCCACCGATGCGCCGCTGCAGCTCGAGCTCGGGCCCGGCATGCTGAGCAGCATCTACGATGGCATCCAGCGGCCGCTCGACAAGATCCGGGAGATGCAGGGGGACTTCGTGGCCCGGGGGGCGGTCGTGACGCCGCTGGACCGGGCGCGGAAGTGGCAGTTCGTCCCGCGGGTCGGCGTCGGGGACCGGGTCGGGCCCGGGGACGTGATCGGGGAGGTGCAGGAGTACTCGTATGCCCACCGGGTCATGGTGCCGCCCGACGCAGCCCCCAGCAGGGTCGCGGAGATCCGCCAGGGGGAGTTCACCGTGAGCGACGTCGTCGCGCGCCTCGAGAACGGGGCCGAGCTCAGGATGATGCAGACGTGGCCGGTGCGGGTGCCGCGCCCGACCGCGCGCAAGCTGGATCCCACGGAGCTGTTTGTCACGGGCCAGCGGATCCTGGACGTCCTCTTTCCGGTGGCGATGGGCGGGACCGCGGCGGTGCCGGGGCCGTTCGGGAGCGGCAAGACCGTGGTGCAACAGACGCTCTCCAAGTGGTCGAACGCGGACATCATCGTCTACGTGGGCTGCGGCGAGCGCGGGAACGAGATGACGGACGTGCTCACCGAGTTCCCCGAGCTGGAGGATCCGCGGAGCGGCCGCCCCTTGATGGAGCGCACGATCCTCGTCGCCAACACCTCCAACATGCCGGTCGCGGCGCGCGAGGCGAGCATCTACACGGGCATCACGATGGCCGAGTACTTCCGGGACATGGGCTACCGGGTCGCGCTCATGGCCGACAGCACGAGCCGGTGGGCCGAGGCGCTGCGGGAGATCTCCTCGCGGCTGGAGGAGATGCCGGCGGAGGAGGGCTACCCGCCGTACCTCGCCAGCCGCCTGTCCGCGTTCTACGAGCGGGCCGGCCGCGCGGTCGTCCTCGGGAAGGACGAGCGGGTCGGCGCCGTGACGGTCGTGGGCGCGGTGTCGCCGCCGGGCGGCGACCTCTCAGAGCCGGTGACGCAAAGCACGCTCAGGATCGTGGGCACGTTCTGGTCGCTCGACGCGCAGCTGGCCTACCGCCGGCACTTCCCCGCGATCAACTGGAACCGGTCCTACAGCCTCTATGAGGGCCTGCTCACCCCCTGGTACGCGAAGAACGTCGCCGAGGACTTCGCCGACCAGCGCGCCTGGCTGAGCGCGATCCTCGCGCGCGAGGCGGGGCTGCAGGAGGTGGTCCAGCTCGTCGGGCCGGATGCGCTCCAGGACCAGGAGCGGATGGTGATCGAGGCCGGCAAGATGATCCGCGAATACTTCCTGCAGCAGAGCGCGTTCAGCGCGGTCGACGCGTCGTGCAGCCTGGAGAAGGCCTACTGGATGATCCGCGGCATCCGGGCCTTCTACGAGGAGGCCACCGCGGCGCTGGAGCGCGGGAAGCCGATCGACGAGATCCTCAACCTGCCGCAGAACGAGCAGATCGCCCGGTTCAAGGAGATCCCGAACGACCAGTTCCGGGCTCACGCGGAGCGGTTCCTGGCCTCCCTCCCCGAGGCGTTCGGCGCGGTGCCGGCGGGCGGCGGCGCGGCGGCCTCCCCCTCGCCGTCGGCGCCGGTGCAGCGCGGCGGCGAGCAGGGAGGTGTCTAGGATCATGTCCCGGAAACCGGCCCGGAGGAAGGCCCGGGGCCCCCACGCCTTCGCCGAGACGGGGCGAAGGCGCGGGGTGGGCCAGACGGGGGTGTCGCGGCGATGAGCGCGATGAACCTGGCGACCAAGCGCTACACCAGCATCAACTACATCTCCGGCCCGCTTCTCTTCGTGGAGGGGGCGCGCGATCTCTCGTACGGCGCGATCGTGGAGATCCACGTGCAGGACGGCAGCGTGCGGGGAGGCCAGGTCATCGAGGTCTCGGACCGCAACGCGGTGATCCAGGTGTTCGAGGAGACCCGCGGGATGGACCTCGCCCGGACGTCGATCAGCCTGCGCGAGGATGTCGCCCGGATCGGCGTGAGCCGGGACATGATCGGCCGGCGCTTCAACGGCCTCGGCGAGCCGATCGACGGGCTGCCGCCGATCATCCCGGAGAAGCGGCTGCCGATTATCGGCGCCCCGATCAACCCGGTCGCGCGCGAGAAGCCCGCCGAGTTCATCCAGACCGGGATCTCCACGATCGACGTGATGAACACGCTCGTGCGGGGGCAGAAGCTGCCCATCTTCTCCGGCGCCGGGCTCCCGGCCAACGAGATCGCGGCCCAGATCGCCCGGCAGGCCAAGGTCCTGGGCGAGGCCGAGCAGTTCTCCGTCGTGTTCGGCGCGATGGGGATCACGGCGCGCGAAGCCGCGTTCTTCATCCACGAGTTCGAGTCGACCGGCGCCCTCGCGCGCAGCGTGGTGTTCATGAATTTGGCCGACGACCCCACGATCGAGCGCCTGATGACGCCGCGGGCGGCGCTCACCGTCGCCGAGTACCTCGCGTACGAGCTCGACACGCAGGTGCTCGTCATCCTCACCGATATGACCAACTACTGCGAGGCCCTGCGCGAGATCGGCGCGGCGCGCGAGGAGATCCCGGGCCGCCGCGGCTATCCCGGGTACATGTACACCGACCTCGCCAGCATCTACGAGCGCGCGGGCCGCATCAAAGGGAAGAGGGGGACGATCACGCAGTTCCCGATCCTCACGATGCCGGACGACGACATCACGCACCCCATCGCGGACCTGACCGGGTACATCACCGAGGGGCAGCTCGTGCTGAGCCGGGCGCTCCACCGGCAGGGGGTGTACCCGCCGATCAACCCGCTGCCGAGCCTCTCGCGCCTGATGAACAACGGCATCGGCAAGGGCCGGACGCGCGAGGATCACCGGCAGGTGGCGGACCAGCTCTACGCGGCCTACGCGCAGGGCCTGGATCTTCGGCGGCTCGTCGCGATCATCGGCGAGGAGGCGCTCACGGAGAACGACCGGCTGTACCTCCGGTTCGCCGATGTGTTCGAGAAGGAGTTCATCAACCAGGGACAGGCCGACCGGTCGATCGAGGAGTCGCTCACGCTGGGCTGGAAGCTCCTCTCGATGTTCCCGAAGGCGACGCTCACCCGGATCAGTCGCGACCACGTGGAGAAGTACTACTTCGGCGACCAGATGGAGCGGATGTACCGGCCCGGCGAGGCGCCGGCGTAGCGGGGCGGCCCGTCGGCCGACGCCGTACCGGGCGGGGCGCGGGCCCCGGGGGGCCCCGCTCGCCGGGCCTGCGGTGGAGGAGAATCGCGTAGGCAGGGATCGGGAGCGAGCGCATGGCTGAGCCGATCAGTCCGACCCGCATGAATCTCCTGCAGCGCCAGAACCAGGTCAAGCTGGCGCAGCAGGGCGTGGACCTGCTCCGGCGCAAGCGCGACGCGCTGGTCGCCGACTTCTTCAACATCGTACGGCGGGCCCTGGCCGCGCGCGAGCGGCTGACCCGGTCGGCCGAAGAGTCGTACACGCTCCTCAGCCTGGCCAAGGCGGTCGAGGGGCGGGAGGTGCTCGAGGCGGCAGCCCTCGCGGACCCGCGTCGCCTCGCGGTCGGCATCGAGACGAAGAACGTCTGGGGCACGCGGATCCCCACGATCACCACGGACGAGGTGCGGCGCAGCATCCTGGCGCGGGGCCACGACCCAGTCGCGGTGACGGCGCGGACGGTCGAGAGCGCCGAGCACTTCGAGGACGTCGTCGCGGCCCTGCTGGACGTGGCCAGCACCGAAATCACCCTGCGGAAGATCGGGGAGGAGATCAAGAAGACGACGCGCCGCGTGAACGCGCTCGAGCAGGTCGTGATCCCGCGCATCCGTGGCGAGATCCGGTATATCCGCGACGTGCTGGAACAGCGCGCGCGCGAGGACGTGTTCCGGCTCAAGCGGATCAAGAAGAAGCTGGAGGGCAAGGAAGCGCGGGCGTCGGCGCGCTAGTGCCGCGTCGCGCACCGTCGAGGAGGGGAGACGGGGGCCGGCCGTGCGCGCCCTCCCGGGGCCCCAACGAATCGCCGTGCTCCCGCGATGCGTTGGGGTGGGACGCCGTGCCTCGACCGGACGCGCGGCGCACCCCGGCGGCCGGTTCGTCTCGCTGCGCCCCTCGTCAGACCCCGGAGAGCATGCAGGAGCCGCCGCAGCCCGCGGGACGCGCACGCGGCGACGGACAGGGGGCGACCGGCGGTACGAGCCGAGGGCACCACGCCGGGTGGCGACAGACGGTGGACGCGGTCCTGGATGCCCCGGGGACCGTGGTGATGCTGGGGGCCGTCGACGTCGGCAAGACGACCGCCGCGACCGCCCTGGCGAACAGTGCCCTGCGTGCGGGCCTGCGCCCCGCCGTGGTGGACGCGGACACGGGGCAATCCGACCTCGGGCCGCCGGCGACGGTCGGGCTCGGTCTGCCCCGCGGCCCGGTCCGCCGGATGAGCGAGATCCCGCTCGTGGCGGCCTACTTCGTCGGAGATACGTCGCCCGCCGCGGTCTACGACCATCTCGTCGAGGGGACGGCCCGGATGCTGAGCCGGGCCAGGGCTGCGTCAGCCCAGATCATCGTGGTGGACACGACAGGGTGGGTGGAAGGCGCGGCGGCCGTGGCCGCCAAGCTACGCAAGATCCGCCGGATCCAGCCCCGGCACGTGATCGCGCTCCAGCGCGCCGGCGAGGTCGAGCCGATCCTCGCCGGGCTGCCGGGGAGCGTCGCCGTGCACCGTCTGGCGCCTTCGCCGCGCGTCCGGCCGCGTGACCGCGCCGCGCGGCGCGCGTTTCGGGAGCGGCGGTTCGCGGAGTATTTCGCGGACGCGCGCCGCTTCGTGCTGGACCTGCGGACGGTCCGGGCCGACCGCCCGGTCCTGTACGCGGGCAGGCGGATTCCCCAGGCGCGGATGCTCGCGGAGATCCCCGAGGGTCTCCTCCGGCACCTGCTCGTCGGGCTCGCCGGCCGCGGCGGGGAACTCGTGGCCCTGGGGACGGTCGTCGGCGTGGCGCCCGGCTCCCACCGGGTGGAGATCGTGACGCCCCTGCGGTCGCTGGCGCGGGTGAGGGCCCTCCAGTGGGGCGTGCTGCGGGTCGCTCCGTCCGGCCGCGAAGACGGGCGCCTGCCCGTGGCCGCGTAGTCCCGCCGCGATGCTGATGCCGCCGCGGACGTGGCAGATCGCGCTCACCGCCGTCGCGGTGGTCGCCGGGTTTGTCCTGGCGGTCCAGTTCCGGACCGAGCGCTCGATCGAGAGGGGCCTCCACGTCTCGTCGGGCCGGCTCGGGGAGATCGCCTACCGCTACCGGATGGCCGACCGGCGCCAGGCGGCGCTGCGGCAGAGGATCGAAGACCTCCGCCGTGAGATCGCCGCCGAGGAGCAACGTGCCGCCGGTGGCCGCCGGGCCGAGGCAGCGCTCGCCGCGTCGCTGGAGGATGCCCGGACGCGCGCGGGGCTCGTGCCCCTGCACGGTCCGGGCATCGTCGTGACGATGGCCGACAGCCGGCGGCCGCTGCGCGGTGGCGAGGATCCCAACCTCGTCCTGATCCACTACTCCGATGTGCAGGCGGTGGTCGGCACGCTGTGGGCGGCGGGCGCGGAGGCGATCGCGGTCAACGACGAGCGGCTCGTGGGGCAGAGCGGCCTCTCCTGTGTCGGGACCACGATCCTGTGCAACACGCGGCGGCTGGCGCCGCCGTACCGGATCGCGGCGATCGGGGACCCCCAGGCACTGCGCGCGGCGGTGACGGCGCGGGGGGGCGTTCTCGATCAGCTCCGCGCGTTCGACTTTCCGGTGGCCGTCGTCACGAGCAGCGACGTCCGCGTCCCCGCGTATACGGGTGGCTTCGAGCACCGGTACGCTCGGCCGATGTTGTCCGGGCAGGGCGGAGCGCCGCGGCCGGCCCCCGGGGGGACGCGCCGGTAGCGGGATCGCCCCCGTGCGGGGGTAAAATGGCTGCAAGTGCGCCTGCGCGGCGGCGGCTGCCCGGGGGCCGGCCGCGCGGGTGCGCCAGCAGCCACCGCGTCGGCGGCGGAAATCCGCCGGCCGACGCCAAGGAGGCGGAATCGATGTGGCTGCCGATTCTGGGGTTGCTGGTGGGGGTGGCCCTGGGCCTGCTGGTGAGCATCCAGGTCCCGCTGAGCTACGTCAAATACAGTGCGATCGCGATCCTCGCGTCGGTCGACACGATCCTGGGGGGCGTCCGCGCGCAGTGTGAGGGTCGGTTCGACCTGTGGGTGTTCCTGTCGGGGTTCGTCGTGAACACGCTGTTCGCGGCCGGGCTGACGGCGCTCGGCGATCTGCTGGGGCTCGACATCTACCTGGGCGCGGTCGTCGCGTTCAGCATTCGAATCTTCAACAACGTGGGATTCATCCGCCGGGACCTCCTCGGCCTCGCCTGGAGGAGCCGGGCGACCGAGACGGGGAAGACGTAGCCAGACGCGGGCCCGGGCGCGTCGAGGGGCGGGAGCAGCGCGACTGGGTCGGCGGCCGGCGCGGTCCCGGCGCCGACGGCGGGGCGGTCGCGCCGCGGAGGTCGGGTCAGATCACGGGGCGAGGAGGCGGACGATGGCACGGATCGGGATCAACGGGTTTGGGCGGATCGGCCGGCAGGTGGCGAGGGCGATCCTGGAGCGCTATCCACAGCTTGAGATCGCCGCGGTCAACGACCTGACCGATGTGGAGACAAACGCGCACTTGTTCACGTACGACAGCACCTACGGCAAGTACCCGGGGACCGTCGAGGCGCGCGACGGGAGCTTGGTGATCGATGGCCGCCGGATCGCGGTGCTCTCGGAGCGGGACCCGGCGAAGCTCCCGTGGCGCGACCACGGCGTCGAGCTGGTCGTCGAGTCGACGGGCCGCTTCACGGACGCGCAGAAGGCGGCCGCGCACCTGCAGGGGGGAGCCCGGCGCGTCGTGATCAGCGCGCCGGCGAGCGGTGAGGACATCACGGTCAACATGGGCGTCAACCATACGGCCTACGATCCGGCGGCGCATCGGATCGTGAGCAACGGCTCGTGCACGACCAACTGCCTGTCGGTGACGGCGATGGTCTTGAGCCGGACGTTTGGCATCCGGTCGGGATTCATGAACACGGTGCACTCGTATACCAACGACCAGGTGATCCTGGACGTCGTCCACAAGGACCTGCGGCGCGCACGCGCGGCCGCGCAAAACATCATCCCGACGACTACCGGGGCGGCCCGGGCGATCTTCCTGGTCCTGCCCGAGCTTCGGGGCAAGCTCAACGGCTTGGCGCTCCGCGTGCCGACCCCGACCGTCTCGATCGTCGACCTCACGGTGGCGCTGGAGAGGCCGGCGACGGCCCAGGAGATCAACCGCGCGTTCAAGCGCGCGTCCGAGGAGGAGCTGCGGGGGTATCTCGGCTACACGGAGGAGCCGCTTGTCTCCTCCGACTTCAAGGGCGATCCCCGCAGCGGGGTGATCGACGGCCTCTCGACGATGGTCGTCGACGGCCTGGTCAAGGTCCTCTCCTGGTACGACAACGAGTTGGGCTATTCGTGTCGGATCGCCGATCTCGTGAACTACATGGTGGAGCGGGGGCTCTAGTGCTGCGGCGCGCGATTCCGACGGGGCGACGCGGCGGGCCTGCCCTGCGCGTCCGGTCGAGGCACGGCGTCCCACCCCAACGCATCGCGGGAGCACGGCGAGCCGTTGGGGGCCCCGGGAGCGCGCGCACGGCCGGCCCCCGCGGCCGATCCGTCGCGCTGCGACCCTCGGCAGACTTCGGAGATCGTGCACCAGCCCACCATCGCGGGCGTGTGGCGGCAGGTGAGACGGGGTCGCCCAGGACCGACCCCGCACCGCGCGGTGCCTGCCGCGCAGCGTCCGCGTTGCTGCGCCGGCGCCGCGGCGTGCGCGTCGGGACGGCCCGGACTTCTGGTGGTGACACGTGAGGAAGAAGACGATCCGCGACATCGACGTGGCAGGGCGCCGCGTGTTCGTGCGCGTCGACTTCAACGTCCCGCTCGACCGCGGCCGGATTACCGACGACCGGCGGATCGTGGCCGCGCTGCCGACCCTGACGTACCTGCTCGATCGCGGCGCCGCTCTCATCCTGGCGTCCCACCTGGGACGTCCGAAGGGGCCGGATCCGGCCCTGCGGATGGATCCCATCGCGGCCCGCCTCGGCGAGCTGCTCGGCCGGCCGGTGCGGAAGCTCCCGGATTGTATCGGGCCGGAGGTGGCGGCGGTCGTCCACGCGATGCGTCCGGGGGACGTGGTCCTGCTCGAGAACGTCCGGTTCCATCCTGAAGAGGAAGCCAACGATCCCGCGTTCGCCCGCGCGCTGGCCGCGCTCGCCGACGTGTACGTGAACGATGCCTTCGGCACGGCGCACCGTGCGCACGCCAGCACCGCGGGGATCGCCGCGTTCCTGCCTGCGGTCGCGGGCCTCCTCATGGAGCGCGAGCTCGAGGTCCTCGGCAAGGTCCTCGACCGTCCCACGCCCCCGCTCGTGGTGATACTCGGGGGCAAGAAGGTGGGGGACAAGATCGGGGTGATCCGCAACCTCCTCCGGTCGGCTCAGACGATGCTCATCGGCGGTGGCATGTGTTACACGTTCCTCCGCGCGGCCGGCGGCCGGATCGGGAGCTCCCTCTGCGAGGAAGACAAGCTGGGCCTCGCGCGTGACCTGATGGACGAGGCCCGCCGGCGGGGGGCCGAGGTCCTGCTGCCGGTGGACATCCTCGCCGTCCAGCGCGTCGTGGCGGATGCGCCGGTGCAGACCGTCGATGCGCGGGCCATCCCGGACGGCTGGATCGGCGTGGACATCGGGCCCCGGACGGTCGCGGCGTTTGGCACGCCGGTCGCGGGCGCGGGCACCGTCGTGTGGAACGGCCCAATGGGCGTCTTCGAGATCCCACCGTTCGCGGGCGGCACACGGGCGATCGCGCGCGCGGTGGCGGAATCCCGCGCCGAGTCGGTGGTCGGCGGGGGAGACACCGCCGCGGCGGTCGAGCAGTTCGGCTACGCGGAGAAGATCACGCACATCAGCACAGGGGGGGGCGCTTCCCTGGAGTTCATGGAGGGGAAGACGCTGCCCGGCGTGGCCGTGCTCCAGGACGTCTGAACCGTGGACCGGGGAGCCGCATCCGTGCGCGCGCCGCTCATCGCCGCCAACTGGAAGATGCACATGACGCGCGAGCCCGCCGGTCGCCTGGCCGGAGACATCGTGCGGGGGCTCGCCGGCCTGGACGGCGTGCAGGTGGTGCTCTGTCCTCCGGCGACCGCGCTGGACGTCGTCGCCCGCGTGCTGGCGGGGACGCCGATCCTGCTCGGCGCGCAGACGATGCACTGGGAGACCCAGGGAGCGTACACGGGTGAGCTCAGCCCGCCGATGCTCGTCGACGCCGGCTGCCGCGCGGTCATCCTCGGACACTCCGAACGGCGCCGATACTTCGGCGAGACGGACGACGGCGTGGGGAAGAAGGTGCGGGCTGCGCTCGCCCACCGGCTCGTCCCCATCGCCTGCGTCGGTGAGCGGCTGGAGGAGCGGGAGGCCGGCTCGACGGACGCCGTGGTCGTGCGGCAGGTGCGGGCTGCGGTGGCCGGCAGCGACGCGGAGGCGCTGTCGAGCCTCGTCGTCGCGTACGAGCCGGTCTGGGCGATCGGGACCGGCCGGCACGCGACGGGCCGGGAGGCCGACCGCGTCGCCGCCCTCATCCGCCGGACCCTGGCCGAGAGCGCGGGGCCGGTGGCCGGCCGGGTGCGGATCCTGTACGGCGGAAGCGTCACGCCTGGCAACATCGGAGAGTTCCTCGAGCAGCCGGAGATCGACGGCGCGCTCGTCGGGGGCGCCAGCCTCGACGCACAGGCGTTCATCGCGATCGCCCGGGCGGCGTGCCGCGCTGGATCGCCGTAGCGCGGCACGCCGCCCGGGCGCCCGGAGGCCGATCGCCCGCCCCGGCTGGAACGGCGCCGCGCGGGCTCCCCGGCGCCCTCCGTACGGCTTCCACCACCACCGCCGGCGCGCCCCCGTCGCCGCATCGCGCCGCGCGGGCGCGGCGACAGGCCGTGCTTGGACAGCGGCCCGCGGCTGTGCTACTGTAGAGGGGCTGTAGGCAAGGTGGAGGTGGCGGTGTGGTTACTGTCGTCCTGATCATTCACCTCGTCGTGGCGGCGGCCGTCGTCGGCATCATCGTGCTCCAAGGGCCCAAGGGAGAAGGGCTGGGCGCGATCGGCGGGGGTGGCGCCCGCCTCTTTCACGGGCCCAAACCGCGCGAGACGATGCTCCTGCGGGTGACGTCGACGCTGGCGGTGCTCTTCGGCATCACGTCACTCGTCCTCGTCCTGACCCGGTTCGGCCGCTGACCGCCCCGCCGTGCTCCGGAAGCCGGTTCCCCTTTCGTCCCTCGAGGAGGTCCGCCGCCTCACGGTTGACGGATCGAGCCGCCTTCACAGCGCGACCCACGACGAGATCCTCGCCGGCCTGACCACCGACATCTACTTTGTCCGCACGGTGGAGATCCTCCGGTCGCTCGGGCTGGCGGAGACCCCCGTCGTCGCGGAGATCTTCGCGAGCCGCGACGGGATCTGCGTGGGCGTCGAGGAGGTCCGCTACCTGCTCCGCGACGCGGGCGTCACGATCGACTCGCTCCGGGAAGGCGAGCCGTTCGCGGCCAGAGAGGTGATCATGCGCGTCGAGGGGCCGTACGCGCGGTTCGGTGCGTATGAAACCGCGATCCTCGGCATGCTCGCGCACGCGAGCGGGTGGGCCACCGCTGCCCATCACGTCGCGCAGGTCGCCGGGGAGGTGCCCGTGTACGTGTTCGGGGCGCGCCATGTCCACCCCGCGGTCGCTCCCGTCATGGAGCGAGCGGCGCTGGTCGGAGGTATGAAGGGCGCGGCGTGCATTCTGGGCGCCAAGCTCTTGGGCCAGGAGCCCGTCGGCACGATGCCGCATGCCTTCATCCTGATCGTGGGGGACACCGTGCGCGCTGCGATGGCGTACCACGAGCTGGTGCCCCCGGGCGTGCCCCGGCTCGTGCTCGTGGATACGTTTACCGACGAGGCGGTCGAAGCGCTCCGCGTCGCCGAGGCGATGGGCCGCGATCTCTCGGCGATCCGGCTCGACACGCCGAAGGAGCGCGGGAGCGTGACGCCGGATCTCGTGCGGGAGGTCCGCGCCCGGCTCGACCTGGCGGGGCATCGCCACGTGCGGATCTTCGTCTCCGGCGGCATCACGCCGGAACGGATCCCCGCTCTCGTCGAGGCCGGCGCGGACGCCTTCGGCGTCGGGAGCTACATCAGCGCGGCGCCTCCCATCGACATGACCATGGATCTCCGGGAGGTCGGCGGCAAGCCCCTCGCCAAGCGCGGCCGCACCCCGGGCCGGACCCCGTCGGCCCGCCTGCACCCGCTCCCGCCGTCTGGCGCCTGATCGCCGCCGCGCGTGACGTCCGCGCGGGACATCTCACGGACACCGAATTGACCTCTCCCGCGGCGGTCCGTATAATAGGACCGCACGGGAGGCCCTCCCACCGCCTGGCGGGGCCTCCCGACGTGCCGGGATGGCGGAATCTGGCAGACGCGCACGTTTGAGGGGCGTGTGGGGCAACCCGTGGGGGTTCAAATCCCCCTCCCGGCACCAAGAAGCGGATATGGTGACTACCTGGAACGTTCGATCCTGTTGAGCAGATCTCGCGAATTCATGATTGCCGTTGCCCCAACCCTCTCCAAGCTCAGCAGATGGCGATCGCCTGAGACGATAACGTCGGCGTCACCCGCATGAGCTGCCTCCAGCACGCGGTTGTCCTCCGGGTCTTCGCTGATGATCGCGACCTCTCGTTCCGGCTGGACGACTATGCTGATCCTACGCAGCAGCGCTTCCGCTTGATAAGCTGCGGCGTCAGAGAAACCGAATTTCCGGCGCAGGACCTCCCGGAGCTCCTCGATCAGCGGGGGGGACAGGATCAACCGCACGTGACCTTCTGCGGCAAGTTCGACGAGCCGGCGAGGCGGACCGCCGAACACGATCGCGGACACGAGGACGTTCGTGTCCGGCACCACACGCATTAGCGACGGTGGGATCGTTCGGTGCGAACCTGCGCGATCAGCCGTTCAAGACGTTGCGGTCGAATCCCCAGTCGCTTGGCCTGCCTACGCCCATAAGCCTGCAGCCTCCGCCATTCCTCCCACCACTGCAGGTAGGACAACGCGGCTGCGCGGATAACCTCGCTTCGCGAGCGTGCTTCGGCCTCCGCGCGGCGGTCTAGAGCCTCGACGAGTCGCTCGGGCAGTGAAATGTTCATCGTGCGCGTTTTCATCGCAACTAACACCATACAAAGTTTGTATGGTGATGTCAAGTGGGAACCGGGGCGGGCGGCGCATGGTGTCCATGCGTTGCCAAGGGATCGACGATGCCATGGGTTCCTGACACTTTCCGGCTTATGGCGATAGTGCGCACTGCTCGTGGCGGCGGGGTAACCGCAAAATCCCCCTTCTAGGTCACAGTGTGTGTCGGATCATACCCGCCGAGGATCCCTCTCCCGGAGAGAAGGTCGAATCCCGCTCGCGGCTTGACCGCCTTTGAGAGACTATCTCTCCGAGGACCTGGCCGGTCAGCTCCAGGAGTGCGGCTACGGCACGTCGAGGTCGTCCTCCACCGTCGTGTGTGGCGGCGCCTGAAACGGGCTCCCGGCGCCAACCGAAGCAGAGAAATCCGATAGCGCGGGGAGCTGCACGAGGAGACACGCCCAGATTCGGTTACTTCTCCCGGTAAACCCCACGACGGTGAGGCGATAGGAAGGTCCTTGTGGGATTGAGTGACGGTTCCTCACGCGATTACGACCTGGTTGTCGGCGCCGACGGCATCTACTCTACCGTGGACACCGTGGCCATGGGAGCGGAGCCGCCGGTATATCCAGGGCAATGGTGTGGCGCAGTATTTCGCCGACCCGCCTGAAAGGAGTCACCAACATGCTGGTCCTCATGGGCGGTGACCGCTATTTTGGGAGCGTTCCAATAGGGGATGGCATCATACTCGGTCGTCCTCCGTCCTCGCTGAGCGCGAACACGAGGTTTTCCCCGGGGACGCCGCCGAACGCCGCACCGGCCCAGCATGGGAGGCTCACCCGGCGAGGCCCGAGGCGAGCGTGGGGCCCGGGCCGCAGTCGAGTTCCGGATGGCGGGACGGCGAACCCTCACCGGCCGGTTAGCGCCGGGGCGAGCAGGCGCAGTTGGTCCCGTGGCAGGGGTCTGACCCGATACTCCCCGTCCCCGGTCAGCACCTGAATGCTCACATGGTCCGCGCCGGCGGCGTGGTGCTCCGCGACGCGGGCAGCGATCGACTCCGCACTGCCCCAGGCTACCAGCGCGTCGATCAGGCGGTCGCTCCCGTTCTGGGCGAAGTCGTCGTCGGTGAAGCCGAGCCGCCGGAGGTTGGCGACGTAGTTGGCGAGACCGAGGTAGCGGCGGACCGTACCCCGCGCGATGGCCCGCGCCCGCGCGGCGTCGGTTTCCAAGACCACCTTCTGCTCAGGGGCCAGCAGCGGACCGGCACCAAGGATCTCGCGCGCCCGGCGGCTGTGCTCGGGGGTCACCAGGTAGGGGTGGGCGCCTGCGGTGCGCCGCGCGGCCAGGCGAAGGGTCCGGGGCCCGAGGGCCGCGAGTACGACGTGGTCGGGCGGCACCCCGGCCGTGGCCAGCGCGTCCAGGTACGCGTTCAGGCGTTCGTACGGCCGCTGGTAGTCGGCGGTGGTCTCGCGGTGTCCCGCGCCCACGCCGACCAGCAGACGGTCGGGGTACGTCGAGTTGAGCCGATGGTACGCGGCCGACACCTCGCTCGCCGGTTCCGTCCAGATGTTGACGATCCCGGTCGCGAAGGCCAATCGCCTGGTCGCGCCGAGCACCGTCCCTGCCGGCGCAAGGTGCGCCTTGATCGCCCCGACCCACAGTGCGCCGCACCCGGCGTCCTCGAGCTCGGCGGCGATCTCGGCCAGCTCCTCCTGGGACAGGCCATCGAACTGTCGGCGATTTGCCCAGACGCCCACTCGGCCAAGCTGCACGTTCACGCCTGCCCCCCAATGAACCTGTGCATGAGCCGTGGCGTGCGACGCGCGGATCGGGCTGGACTCCCCGGGGGCGGTGCCGGTCCGGCGCCCGTCACACGGTAGCAGGGTTTGTCGCCCGTCCCTGCCAATCCTCTGAGGACACGCCCGCCGGCACCGGGTCGTCGGCGCGGTGGTCGGGACGCGGGGCCTGGGGATGTCGCCACCCGCGGCGTCGCGATGAGCCCGACCGCGCGATGGTCCGGCCGGCGACGGGGATGGTTCGATCCGGCAGTGCGCTCGACGGCAGGGTGTCGCGCGCGATCGGCACGCCTCGCGACACCGCGGCCGCGTCCCGGCGCGGACGAGACGTCGCGGGGGTGCACCGATCGCCGCGGAGACGCTGCCCGGGCGGCGGGGCGTGGGGCGGCGCTGCCCCGTGCGTTGCCGCGCCGCGGAGGGGATGGGGACGTGAAGACGGCATTCGCACGGCTCCTGCGAGGGGCGGACATCCGCTTCGTGCGGGTCGTAACGTGCTCGATCGCCAACGTGATCCGCGGCAAGGCGGCCGCGGTCAGCGTGATCGACGACGTCTTTCGTCACGGCGTGGGGGTGACCGCGGCGCTGCCGGCGCTGCCGGTGATGTACGACACGGTCGTGGAGGCAAGCGGCCTCGGGCCTGCCGGCGAAGTCCGCCTCATGCCGGATTGGGACACCTTCCAGTTGGTCCCCTACGCCCCGGGACATGCCCAGGTCATCGGCGACGTGATGAAGGACGGCCAGCCCTGGGCCCTGGACCCGCGATACTTCCTGAAGCGGGTGCTCGGGGAAGCCGGCCGGGCGGGCTACGAGGTGCGGACGGGCTACGAGGTAGAGTTCTACCTGCTGGACGCCGGCGGCCGCCCCGTGGACGACACCGTGTTCGCCGCCACCCTGGGGATGGACGTGGCGCACGGCGTCGTCGGGGACATCGTGAGCGCACTGGCGGCGCAGGACGTTATCGCGCAGCAACTCTACCCGGAGGCGGGCCCAGGGCAGTTCGAGCTCGCGCTCGCGCCCGCGGATGCGCTGACGACCGCGGACCGCATGGTGTACGCGCGGCAGACGCTCCATGCCGTCGCCCGGCGGGCGGGGTTCCGGGCGGCGCTGCTGCCGAAGGTCCTCGAGCGCGCGGCGGGAAACGGCGCACACTGCCACATCTCCCTGTGGCGGCATGGCCAGAACATCACGGGCGCCCCAGGGTCGGCGCACGGGCTCTCCGACGAGGCGGCGGCTTTCATCGCCGGCGTCCTGGACCACCTGCCGGCGCTCGCCGCCCTGACCGTGGCGAGCCCCAATTCCTACCGGCGGTTGCAGCCTCGGACCTGGAGCGGCGCATTTCGGGCCTGGGGAATGGACAATCGCGAAGCCGCCGTCCGCGTGCCCTCCAACCCGGATGGAGGCCCCCCGGGACATGTCGAACTCAAGACCTCGGACGCGTCGTCGAATCCCTATCTGGCACTGGGAGCTGTGATCGTGTGCGGCCTCGATGGGCTGCGCCGCGAACTGTCGTTGCCCGAGCCCGTGCAGCGGGATCCCGCCTTCCTCAGCGAGGCGCAGCGCCGGGCCGCGGGCGCGGATCCGCTCCCCGGCACGCTCGAGGCCGCGCTGGCCGCCCTCGAGGCCGACCGCGTGCTGACGGACGCGCTGGGCCCCGAGCTCACGCAGGCCTACGTCGCGGTCAAGCGCTTCGAGTGGCAGGCGCTCAAGGATCTCCCCCTCGAGGAGGAGGTCGCGCTGCTCATGGAGCGCTACTGATGGACCGCGGCGACGCGACGCCATCGGCCGCGCGGCCCAGGCGCCGTGACGCGGACCCCCGACCGGATCGGCGCCGCGCATGCGGCCCGCACGAGCACCGGCGCCGCCCGGCCGGCGAGCCCGCGAACGACCGCCACTGATGGATCTCGCCGCCGTTCCGGTGCTCGATCAGCACGCCCACGGGCTGATGCGTCCGGAACGCGTGCCCGGCGTCCCGTATGCCGCCTTCTTTACCGAGGCGCGCGACCCGGAACAGGTCGCCCTCCACGGTCCCACCTCGCTCTCCTACCGCCGCAACCTTCGCATGATCGCGGATCTGCTGGGGGCGGAACCGCGCGAGACCGCCATCGCGGCGCGGCGCGAGGCGATGGGCGCCGAGGCCTATGCGCGACGCTTCATCGACGCGGCCGGCATCGAGGCGGTCTTCCTCGACGACGGATTCGCGCCCGACGAACTCGAACCCGTGGCCTGGCACGAACGCTTCTTTCCCGCCGCGCGCATCCTCCGGCTCGAGGCGCACGCCGAGGAACTCCTGCGGCGCGCGCCGGGTCTTGGCAGCCTCGCGGACGCCTTTCGGGAGAGCATCGATCCGCCGCCCCGCCAGGTCGTGGCGTTCAAGAGCATCGCGGCCTATCGAACCGGGCTCGACGTGCGGCTGCCGGCCCGGGAGGACGCGGAGGCGGGGTTTCGAGCGTACAAGGCCGGTGGACCCCGGCTGGCGCAGAAGGCCCTACTGGACTACCTCCTCGGCCTGGCCCTGGAGGTCGCGGCCCGCCGCGGGATCCCGGTCCAGTTCCACACCGGCTTCGGCGACCCGGACCTGGACCTTCGCCTCGCGAATCCGCTGCATCTGCGCGCCATCCTGGAAGACGCGCGATTGGGCCGCGTCCCCGTGGTGCTCCTGCACGCCGCTTATCCCTTCACCCGGGAGGCCGGCTATCTGGCCGCCACGTATCCGCGGGTGTACCTGGACATCGGGCTGGCGTTCCCGCTCTTGAGCACGGGCGGCATGGAGCGGACGCTGGGCGCCCTCTTCGAGTTGAGCCCCACCTCCAAGATCATGTATTCGTCCGACGCCCACCACATCCCGGAACTGTACTACCTCGCCGCGAGGTGCGCGCGTGGCGCGTTGGGGCGCATGCTCGACCGAGCCATCCGCGCGGGGGACCTCACGGCGGCGGAGGCGGAGCGGGTGGCCGGGGACGTGCTCCGCGGCAACGCCGCGCGGCTCTACGGTTGGGCCACACGCCGGACCTAGCACGGCGTGGGTCGGGGCGCGCGGGTCTCTCTTCACCTCATTTCGCCCTGTCTTGCTTGCGCTCGTTCACGAACTGCGCGCTCGATAGACGACCCACGACGCACGAGCACGAGCCGGCCGAGGCCGCCGTGCGGCCGTCTAAACCCGGGCCGCCGTGGGCATGGGCGATAAGGGGAGGCAGGCCCATGCCAGACGACCGTAGGGGGGCGCATCCAGACAGGCGGGAGAGGGGCCCGGCGGACGCCGCGCGGCGCGCGCGATTCGAAGCATCCCACAATCTGCTGCGCCCGTCAGGGCTCTCGCCGCGGGCCATCGGGCCCACCGGCCGCCGGCACGCCACGCGCGCCGGCTACCCCGTGGGCTGGTGCGCGAGGCCGCCGAGGCGGCAGCCCGACATCGGAGCGGGGCTCGCTGGCATCGACTTCCTCCGCGACGGGCTGCGGCGCGTTCGTCGGCTCGGGGCCGTGTAGTGGAGACAGGGACGCCGTTCATGCGTTTCTCGGCCTGAACGCCGGGCGGCCGACCGATGCCCCGATTGCGGAGGCCGGTCAGGCCTTATGCTGACGCGCGGGCGGCGGCTGCGGGAATGCGCGAGCCCATCCACATGCCTCTACCCCGGCTCTCGGTGAAGCTCAGCCGGCGTTGTCCCGGCACGGACGCAGCACGCGCTCTCGACGCTGAAACGGCGACGCGGAGGGAATACATCGGCCACGAGCCGATGCGGGGGCACCTATGAGCGAGAGGTTCTTTCGAGCCGCTGCGCTGGCTGGTCGTCTGCACCTCCGCGACATCCGGGATTGGGAATCCTGGGATCCCACCGCGCTCAAGTACCACTCCGAGGACGAGGTACGGTGGCTCACCCGCGTCGGAAACGGGCTCCACAGGATCGCGAGGAACATCGAGGATCTCGTTCAAGCGGTTCGGGATTCCAAGAATGGCCGTGTGTCCGTCACGATCTATGTGCACGAAGAACTGCTGGGAGAGGCGAAGGCGCGGTGGGAGGACATGCAAAGGGATCTCTACCAGAGCCCTCTCGCCGCTCGTGTGTCGAACAGCGCGGCTGCATTGCCCGCGTCAAGGTGAGACATCGCGATGCCGCGGGCCCGCGCCAGCCCGTCGCGACAGGCGGCCAGATCCCCGGGGGCGGTCGACCGTCGAGATGCCGCCCGGGGACGCGCACGGCGTGGCGGCGTCTCGCGCTCATCGGCTGGGCGCCGCGCGACTGGGGCCGGACGTCCGGGGGCCCGCCGGCCGCGGCCGGCGGGCCCCCGCGGCGACGTGGTCAGCGCGATGCCGGACCGGCGATGAGGATGACGGTCGCCGTCATGGTGCCGTTCGCGCCGGGCTGCCCACGGACGGCGACGCGCGTGCCGGGGGAGAGCCGGCTCGCAGGCACCGAAGCGATCTGCGACAGGCGCGCCGTCGAGGGAACCGTGACCGACACCGGCGACCCCGCCGGCACCGTCACGGCGATGCTCTGGCCGGCCGGTGCACCGGCAAGGCGCCCCACGAGCACTACCGTGTCACCCCGGCCCGCCCATATCCCGCTGCGGGCCGGCGTGGGCCGTCCCGGGGGCGCCATCGCGGCCGCGGAGTCGACGACCGCGCGCGCGGTCAGGGACCCATCGGCGGACTTGGCCGCCACCACGTGTACGAGGTCGCCCGGCCGGAAGGCGCCGAGCGTTGCGGGCTGTCGGGCGAGGATTCGGGTGGCCGGCGTCACCTGGACCGTGACCGACTGCCCGCCCCGCGTCGTGACCACGACGGTCGCGCCGGTCGCGGACGATACCGTCCCGACCACCGCGTGCCCGCCGTGATGCCGGAGTTGCTGCGGCGCCCCCGGTTGCGCAGGCTGCGTTTGTCCCCATGCCGCTGCCCCGGCCACTGGAACCGTTCCGATCAGGACTGCACCGATGATGCGTGCCCAGCGTGTGATCATTGACCATGTGCCTCCTCGCCCAGTCGGGCCGGCCTCCGGGTGCCCGGTACCGCCCGTCGCTTTCCAGCGTACGAGGAGCCGGTGAAGGCCCCGTGAAGGCCCGGTGAATGTCTCCTGAATTTGGAGCGAGGCGGGCGCGCATTTCGTGCCCGTGCCCCCAAGGCGGCGCTACCCGACCGGCCACACGCCGGGAGTCGCGAGTTCCACGAGGTGGCGGTCCGGATCCCGGAAGTACAGGCTCACGCCGCCTCGCCGCCAGCGCTGCCTGCTCTCGACGGCGATCCCTCTGGCCAGAAGCCATCGGTCCCATGCCTCGGCTTCGGATGCGGCGATTAAGAACGCGATGTGCAGTTCGCCGCGGCCACCATGCGGGGGGACCGGGGATTGCCCTGCCGTGTGCGCCGACGCTCCTCTCTTGAACAACAGGAGCACCTGCCCGCCGCCGATGTGCAAAGCGCACAACCGCTCCTCGGCGAACAGTCGCGTGAACCCGAAGACGGCTTCGTAGAACTCCGCCGAGCGCGCCACATCCTCGACGTACAACGCCGTTTCCAGGAGTCCGGTGACCGTCGGCACAACATCACCCCTCTTGTGCATTTTCCGTCCATGCTCGACGACGTCCGTGCCGCCGCGCCGCTCCGCGTCGATCGCCCCCTGACGGGACCGCGGGTCGACCGGAGGTCGTTGGAAGCGTCCTCCAAGGCTCCATCGCCGGTTGGACCGCGGGGACCGCTGCGCGCCGCGCGTCGCGGTGCGCGCGCGTGGTCCCCACGCGCGCCTCGGATCATCGCCGGAGTCCCTCCGGGCGCGGGATGTCTTTGACCAGGCCTCCACCTCGCCCTTCGGACGGGATGGAGCCCGAGAAGGACCCCGGCCCGGACCCCGCCAAGTGCCTTCGGGGAACCGCCTGTCAGGCCGGACGACCGGAGGTCACGATGCTGCTTTCGACTCGGGCCATGCCCGCGGAGGTCCACGGTGGCGGGCGCTTCGTCGTGCCCGCGCGCGACTTCGTGCCCGCATACCTCCGGACCTACGAGGAAGGCCGGCTGAAGGAGAAGGTCGACGAGGCGCTCGACGCCTTGCGCAGCTGCACCTTGTGCCCTCGGGCGTGCAGGGTGAACCGCCTGGACAATCGCTTCGCCGTCTGCAAGGTGGGACGCCGCGCGCGGGTCTCGGCCTACTTTCACCACTTCGGGGAGGAAGACGTGCTGCGCGGCTGGGCGGGCTCCGGCACCATCTTCTTCGCCTGGTGCAACCTCCGGTGCGTCTTCTGCCAGAATTTCGAGACGAGCCAGATCGGCGAGGGCGAGGACGTCGGACCGCAGGATCTGGCCCGGATGATGCTGCAGCTGCAGGCGGAAGGCTGCCACAATATCAACTTCGTCACCCCCGAGCACGTGGTGCCCCAGATCCTCGAAGCCTTGCACCTGGCGATTGGGCGGGGGCTGCGGCTGCCGATCGTCTACAACACGAGCTCGTACGACAGCCTCCACAGCATCCGATTGATGGAGGGTGTCGTGGACATCTACATGCCGGATTTCAAGCTGTGGGATCGCGAACGCAGCCGCCGGTACCTGCTGGCGCCCGATTACCCTGACGTTGCGCGGCAAGTCGTCCGCGCCATGCACGAGCAGGTGGGCGAACTCAAGGTGAATGAAGACGGCCTCGCCGTGCGCGGGGTGCTGGTCCGCCATCTCGTGATGCCTGGGATGCTGGAGGACACCCGGGAGATCATGCGCTATCTCGCCGCGCTTTCGGCGGACACGTATGTCAACGTCATGGATCAGTACTATCCGGCCTGGCGCGCCAAGTCGGACCCCAGGTACCAGGAACTTAACCGCCGCCTGGGCCCCCGGGAGATCGATGAGGCGTTCGCCCACGCGAGGGCCGCAGGGTTGTGGCGATTCGACTCGCGCTGGCGCCGCATGCCGGCAGGGGTGTCGGCCCGCGCGTGAACCGGGCGCCTGCCGGTGGCGGGCCCGCGCGGCCGGCTCGCCTCGCTGCGCCCCCTCAGACGTCGGCGCTCACGCACGAGGGTGTGGCCCCGGACTTCGCCACTTGCCTACGGTGCGGGCGGCCGACGCCGCTGCCGGCGGCTCCGGGTACGCTGAGATTCTCGGGGACGGCGCCGCTCGCGCGGCGGTATTTCCGAGCGCCGGATACGGGCCTGATCGGGGGTGGTTGGGTGTGTGCGGAAAGGCGGAAGCACGGTTGCTTGCCCTGGCCCTGGTCATGGGGTTGATGGGGGGGATGGCGGCGAGCCGGATCCTCGGCGTTCACCCGGCCTTAGCGACGACAGCGACGACGATCGCCTACCCGCCTGCAACGATCACTGTGCCGCGCGGAGGGCTCCTCTTCCGAACCCAAGATGGCAAGACGATCGCCGCCCTTACCGTTGACGACCAAGGAGGCCACCTCACGATCATGAATGGCGCCGAGCGCCCCGTCGCGAACCTGGGGGCGTTCGCCGTCGGCGGGGATGGTGCCCTCACCCTCAGCAACGGCTCAGGGCAGGCTCCGTTGCAGATGAGGGTAAACGGTCCCCAAGCCAACATCTTTCTCTCGTACGGCGGCCGAAGTGCGATGTCCATCCAGAGTTACCCGTGGGGCGGGTTCCTCTCTATGGACCTCAACCCCGCGCAACGACAGCCGTCGATCGCGATCGTCGACAGCGCGTCGCGGATCCAGCGGTGGCACGCGCCCTAGGCATCGCCGACGTGTCTCGTGACCAGATACAGGCCGAGCCGCTCGTCGCCTGGCGTGCATGGGCATACACGGACGCCGGCCTGAGGGCGCTCGTGGGACGGGGCCTCTGGGCGCCCCACGCCGCGCGCGCCCGATGCACACTGGACCACGAGCCGCCGGTCGCCTCCTGCGCGTGCGGCTGGTACGGTGCCAAGCGTCTCGCCACCGCGCTCTCCTGGGCGCGGGCGTACTGGGACACCCGTCGCGGCCGGACGGTGGTGATCGGGCGCGCCGCCTTGTGGGGGCGCGTGATCGAGCACGAGCACGGCTACCGCGCCGAGTACGCCTACCCCCAGGTCCTCTACGTCGTGGGGTCGCCGCGCGCGGTCCACCGCCTGGAGGGGTTGTATCACGTGGAGGCCTATCCCAGCACGTGGGAGGCCCTCGAGGAGCGAGCGGTCGCGGACCTCGCGGCTTCCGACCCTCCCCGGCTGCCCCCGCGGCCGCGCACCTGGCTCGTGACCGTGCCGGCTGGGCTGCAGGTCGGCCTGGCCCTCGTCGTCGCCCGGACGGCGGCGCACCTCCCGGTCGCCCCCGCCTGGGCGATCGTTCCGCTCGCCGCCTGGACCGCCCTCTGGATCGCCGCGGCCTCGATCGTCCCGGACCCCTGGGAATACGAGCGGGCGCTCGCCAGGAGGAGCCGCGGGGTCGCCCGGCACAGGATCGTGGCGCGCGGGCGCTAGGTCCCCGTCCCGTTCCACCTCTGAACCCCGCCCGGCCTCCGGCCCTGGCGGCGGACGTCCGTCGCGGTCGAGAGTGGGGCATAGGCAGAGCGGGGGTGGGGGAGATACCGACGCTCGGCGTGGTTCTCGTACTGTGCGCGCTGCTTGCCGTGCCGGTGCCGGCTCGGGACATCGATCCTACGCGGGCCGTCTTCATGCTCTCGGTGATGATGCCCACCGGGGGCGGCTACTGGAAAACGGTGATCCAGGGGACCGGGTTCTTCGTCGCGGCCGACGGCACGGCGATCACGGCGAGCCACGTCGTCGCCTGGGCGCAACGCGACCCCGGCGCCCACCGGCTCGTCGCGATGGTCGGCCGGGATCTCTACGCCGCGGAGATCGTCTGCGCGAGCCACCTGCCCTACGATCCCACGAAATCACACCTCAGCGAGGTCCCGCTCGGCCGCGACATCGCGGAGGTCCGGCTGACCACGTCTGCTCCGCCCTTCCGGCGCCTCTTCTACAAGACGCCGTCGGGCGAGGAGGTGACACTCGCCACCGCCCATCGGGGCCCCCTCGGCCCGTTCCCGTTCCTCGCCATCGGCATCGGCCCGGCCCTGAACCAGGCGGTGCGCGTGATCGGGTTTGGCCACATCTCACCCATCCCGGGGGAATGGACAGCGACGGGCCAGGTGGCGCGGATCCGGCAGGCAGGAGACGGCACGCCGGTCTTCGACGTGGCCTTTGAGGGGAGGCCGCAGCCCGGCAACAGCGGGTCCCCCGTGCTGAACGCTCGAAACCAGGTCGTCGGCGTGTGGACGTGGCAGTTCTCCGCGTCGTCCAACAGCGGGACGGCCCAGGGTGCGGAGGTGCTCCGGCGGCCCTGCCGCTCGCGTCGCTCACCGACGCCATAGAGCGTCACCGCGATGGGCCCTCAGCAGGGACGGGCCGACGTACCGGGCTTCCGGCGACTGCTCGGCCACGGCAACGGCGCTCTGGTCCACCACGTGCGGTGCAGCCCATCCCGACCGAAGCGGCCGGCGCTCCGGCGTCATCCCTTGCCCCCGCGGCGTCCAGCGCGACGGCTACGCGCCGGGCGGCTTCACGGGATGCGCTTGGCGGGGGAGCCAGCCGCCGGACCGTGGGAACTTCATTAGAGTATCGCGTGAAGATCTCTGGAACGCCGTCCTGCTAGAATGAGGCGGTTCGCATCGGCGATTGGCCGTGGATCGGCGTGACGAGGGGCTTAGGTGCCCTTGCGCCCTCGTCGGTCGCCGCATCGCGTCCGTGAGACCGGGGCGCCCTTGTGACGGAGGCGCATGATCGGGGACCGCTGGCCGGCGTACCTGTGGGGCGCGATCCTGGCGGCGCTGATCGCGTGGCTCATCGTCGCGCTGTGGCCGTCCCACTGACGATCCCCCGTTCCGAGCAGAGGAGCCGTTCTCCCGAGGCCGATCCCGCCGCGGTCCGCGCGCCTTTGCCCGTTGACCGGCGGCCGCTCCTGCCCTCGTGCCTTCGGCGCCGGGCGCAGGCCCGTCCGCCCGCGAGAGGGTCCGCGATCGGCGGGGAGGAAGCTAACAGCCGAGCGATCGCGGGCGCGCGTGAACGCTCCCAGACCTGGGTCGGGGGAAGGACAGATGGCCGAACGAGCGCCGGACGGGATCATGCTCCGCGGCCCGCGGGTGTGGCTGAGGACGTTCGTGGGCTTCCATCCGCCCCAGGAACGAATCGGTGTGCGCCTCGATCCCGTCGCCGGGTTCCTGTTTGCCGCCCGGAGCGTGATCCTCGTCATCTCCGCGCAGGCTGCGATCATCGCCGGGCTGCTCGCGGCGACCGACCGCCGCTTCGAGGTGGCCGCCTTCATGCTCGTGTTCGTTGGATTTGTCACCGCGCACATGATCAGCAACCTGAGCAACGACTACTTTGGCTACCGGCGGGGTCACGACACCCCTGACTCGCCGCGCATGCGGTACACGATTCACCCCATCGCCAGCGGGGTGCTCGATGCGCGCGGCCTGCTGGTCGGCCTGGGGGTGCTCGCCGGCATCGGCGCCCTCATCGCCCTGTACTTCTGGGCCCTCCGCGGCCCCATCGCGCTGGGGTTCACGCTGGCAGGTCTCGCGCTGCTGTACCTGTACGACGCGGCACCGAGGCCCCTCAAGAGCATCGGCCTGGGCGAGATCGCCGCGTTCCTCGTGTGGGGCCCGCTCATGGTGGGCGGCGGCTACTTTGTGATCGCCGGGCGGCTGTCCATGGCCGCCTTCCTCGCATCCATCCCCTACGGCCTCGGGGTGATGTCCATCCTGATTGGCAAGCACATCGATCAGGCAGACTTCGACCGCCGCCATGGACAGCGGACGCTGCCCGTGGTGCTGGGCGAGCCCCGTGCCCGAGCGCTCAATCGCGCGGTGATCGTGGCAATGTACGCGGGCGTCGCGGCCCTCATCGCGGCCGGGCAGGTCACACCGTTCGCGGCCCTCGTCGCGGTGGCCCTCCCGAGAGCGGGCCGCGCGCTCCGGGTGACGGCCCGGCCCAAGCCCCAGATGCCGCCGCCGGGGTACATCGGGTGGCCTCTCTGGTACCATCGCGTCGCCCTCGTCCATAACCGCCTGTTCGGCTGGCTCTATGTCGCCGGGCTCGCCCTCGGGGCGGTCGCGCGCGGTCTGCGCGCCGGCTAGAGCCCCGGATGGATCACGATGGCCACTCGGGATGCGGCCGGCGCGGGCGCCGCCCGCGCCGGCTGCTGTCGGCGAACGGGGCAGCGGCAGAGACGACAGGGGGGCACGATGGCCGCTGAACTGCGCCAGCGAATTCGCACCATCGCCCGCCGGCTGGATGGGACGATGGGCGTCTACGTCCACGCCCTCGCGAGCGGCGAGACCGTCGAGATCAACGCGGATCGCAGCTTTCAGATGGCCAGCGTGTTCAAGGTCCCGATCCTGGCCGAGCTGGCGTGCCAGGCCGTCGCGGGGACGCTCTCGCTCGACGAGCGCGTCGAGCTCACGGAGGAGATGAAGGCGCCCGGATCCGGCGTGCTCAAGGAGCTGTCGGCCGGGACGTCGCTCACGGTCCGCGACCTCGCGATGCTCATGATCATCGTCAGCGATAACACGGCGACCGATATCCTGCTCGACCGGGTGGGCCGGAACGCGGTGAACGCGCGCCTGCGGGCGTGCGGGCTCGAGCGCACGACGGTGAGCATGAGCTGCCGGCAACTGCTCTACGATCTCGTGGGGCTGAGCGGCGCGGCGGACACCGCGGAGACGCGACGCCTCGCGGCCGAGCGGCTCCGGAACCGTGACGTCGACTGGGACAGCCGCGTGTACCACGATGAGCAGGCAAACATGACCACGCCCCGGGAGATGGGCACGCTGCTCGAGCTGGTCGTGCGGCCTACGCTCGCGGACGCCACGGCGGGCGCGGGCGGCGGACCGCTGCCGGCGGATGCGTGCCGGCTGATGCTCGACATCATGCGGCGCCAGCAGGTGCGCGATCGTCTCCCCCTGCTCCTGCCGCCCGGGGTGGAGATGGCGCACAAGACCGGGTCGATCGCACGCGTGAGCAACGACGCGGGCATCCTCTACGCGCCGGCGGGCCCCTGCGTGGTCGCCGTCTTCGCCAGCTCTCTCGGGGACGACCTCAAGGGGCGCCTCGCGATCGCCCAGGTGGGGCGGGCGATCTACGACGCGCACGCGGCCTAGGGCGGGGACGGTCGATGGATGTCTTCGAGGCAGTGCGCACCGTGCTGGCCGTCCGCCGTTACCAGGAGAGACGGGTGCCTCCGGATGTTGTGCGGCGCATCGTGGAGGCCGGGCGGCTGACGGCCAGCAGCATGAACGGTCAGCCCTGGCATTTCATCATCGTCGAGGATCGCGATACGCTACGGCGGCTGGGTGCTCTGGCGCACACCGGGCCGTATGTCGCCCAGGCGCCCCTGGCGATCGTCGTGGCAATCGAGAAGACGCGATTCGCGGTCTCCGACGCCAGCCGCGCCATCCAGTCGATGGTCCTGACGGCGTGGTCCGAGGGGGTCGGCTCGAACTGGGTCGGCTTCCTGGGGTTGACAGGGGTCAAGCCGCTGCTGGGCATCCCCGAGCCCCTGGACGTGCTGGCGATCGTCCCGTTCGGCTATCCGGCGCGGACGGTCGGCCGGGGCAAGAAGCAGCGCAAGGCGCTCTCGGAGGTCGCCTACCTCGAGCGGTTCGGGCGGCCCTTCGCCTGACGCCTGCGCGCGAGCCAGGCCGCGGTCGCGAGCCGTGACCCGGGAGCGCGATCGGGCGCGGCTCCGGGCGCAGCGCGTGCGCCCGCGGCGGGGTCTAACCGTGGCCTCGGCCGGGTACAAAGACGGATGGCCGGCCCCCGCAAGGCCTCCTTTGCGTCGATGCGATGCCGCGGCGGGGCCGAGCCTCTGAGGCCTCCACCGAAGCGCGCGGGGGTTCGCGGGTCCCGGGGCGACGGAGGTGGGCTGCGAGATGCCGGGGGAGGTCCTGTGACGCCGCTCGTCGCGCCCACGGTCGAGGGGGATCCGCGCGGGCAGGAGCAGTGGATCAGCCTGGTCCGGGTGCTGCTCCTGCTCACGCTGATCCCCGCATCGTGGGTGGGCATCGTGCCCGTGGACCGCCCGGCGGTGAACGGCGCCATCGTGCTCCTTGGAGGGTACGTGCTCCTCCTCGCGGTCGGTCCGAGGCGGCTCGCCGTCCTGCGGAAGACCGACCTCGTCGTCGCCCTCGACATCCTCGTGATCACCGGGCTCCTGCTGATCTCGGGCGCCCTGGGCAGCCCGTTCCTCTACCTGTACTACCTTGTCATCCTCGAAGCGGCCGTCCGCATGAACCTCCGCCAGGCGCTCGCGGCGTCGCTGGCCACCGCCGGGGTCCTCATCCTGTTGTGGACGCGCGCGGGCCAGGGCGCGGCGCTGGAGACGATTGGGTTCCGCCTGGGCGCGTTCATCGCGGGCGGGTTCTTTCTGGCGCTGTTCCTGGGCATGCTCGTGCAGGAGACCCGGGCCGCCCGGGAGCGCAGCCGCTGGGCGGCCCTCCTCGACCAGCGGCTGCAGGAGGCGACGAGGCAGCTCGAGGAGCAGCTCACCGAGTTGCAGTTCTACAACGAGCTCGCCTCCCGGCTCTCAGGCGAGCTGCGCGTGGAGGGGGTGCTCGAGATCCTCCTGCGCGTGTTCGTGGAGACGATCGGGGCGTCCCGGGGGGTGGCCTACGTCTACGGGGACGACGGACAGCCCTACACGGCCGTGACGACGGGGTTCCCCTGGACGGAGCGGAGCCAGGTGCCCGAGCCCGCGGCCCTGCCGCCCCTGCCCGATCACGCGGCCGGCGGCGACATCGTGGTCCAGCCCCTCGATCCCGGCGAAGCAGGCGCATCGCGCGTGCTCACCTGTATCCCGCTCGTCCGGGCGGGGCACCTGCGGGCCTGGCTCTGCGGCCTCGGCGACGCGGGGCCGCAGAGCCAGGCGGACGTGCTGCGGCGCCGGCTGCACGGGCTCGCCGCGCAGGGCGTCTCGGCCCTTGAAGCCGCCCGGCTGCACGAGGAAGTGCAGCGCATGGTCAGCGTGGATCCGACGAAGTCGCTGTACCCGTGGAACGGCCTTCCGCAGCTCGTGGCGGAGGAGATCCAGCGATCCGCGGGCCTGCTGTTCGTGTTCTCGATCGCCGAAGTCCACCTGGGCGACTACGCGCTCGACGCCACCGTCAACGCCGGCGTCAACGAAAGCAACCGCGATCTCGCGGTCCGGCGGGTCCTGACGCTGCTGCAGGGCCCGCTGCGGCGCATCGACGTGCTGACCCACGATGGCGCCGGCCGGTTCGTGCTGCTGTTGCCCCGCGTGCCGAAGCTGCGAGCCGTCGAGCTCGTCCGGGGCGCCGTGGACAGGCTGGCGGAGGACCCCGTGCTCACCCAGGTGTTGAGCGTCGATCGCCTCCTGCTCTCCGCCGCCGTCGTAACCTTCCCCGAGGACGGCACGACCGCGCCCGCTCTTCTGGACAGGGTGAGGGAGCTTCTGGCGGAGGGGCCCGCCTATCCGCCCCAGGTCAGGGTACCCGCGGGCGCTTCGTAGGCGGGGGCGGGCCGTCCGCCGACGCCTGTGCTACCCCTCATCGATGTCCCGGTATTCCAGCATCGTGGTCCGCCGGTTCTCCACCGCCTGCTGGATCGCCTCCGCCCGTGAGGAGGCGGTTCCCTGCGCGACCGGCACTCCCAGCTCGAGGGCCAGGGTGCCCGGGGCCGGGAACCGGATGACCCTCCACTCGTGACGCGCGTCCGCGGCTTGGGGCTGGGCCACTTCGATGACATACTGCCACCGGCCCTGCCGCCGCGGCCTGGGAATGTCGCTGCCCGGTTGCTCGCCGCTCATGCCACACCGCCTGCGCGCATCGTCGCGCCTCGTATATGCCCCGCGGAGTCGTCCGCGGCCCGGGAGGGCGCATGGGGCCGGCGGCGCGCGGGCGCGCCGGCCCGTGCCCCTCCTACGCGGTGCGGATCGCCGCGGCGTCCTGCAGGCCGAGCTCGGCGATGGCGATCTCCCGCATACGAAACTTCTGAATCTTCCCCGTGACCGTCATGGGGAACGTCTCGGTGAACTTCCAGTAGCGCGGGATCTTGAACGTGGCGATCCTCCCGCGGCAGAACTCCGCGAGGTCCTCGGGGGTGACCCGCGCGCCCTCCCGGAGCTTGATCCAGGCCATCACTTCCTCGCCGTATTCGCGGCTGGGGACGCCGATCACCTGAACGTCGGCCACCGCGGGGTGCGAGTAGAGAAACTCCTCGACCTCGCGCGGGTAGATGTTCTCGCCGCCGCGGATGATCATGTCCTTGATGCGCCCGACGATGTGGACGTACCCCTCCTCGTCCATCGTCGCGAGGTCCCCCGTGTGCATCCACCGGGCGGCGTCGATCGCTTCCCGCGTGGCCGCCTCGTTGGCCCAGTAGCCGAGCATGACGAGGTAGCCGCGCGCGCAGAGTTCGCCCGGCGTTCCCCGCGGCACGATGGCGCCGGTGGCGGGGTCGATGATCTTGATCTCCACATGGGGATGGACGCGACCGACCGTGGAGACTCGCTGCTCGAGCGGGTCGTCGGGACCGCTTTGGGTGGAGACCGGCGAGGTTTCCGTCATCCCGTAGCAGATGGTGACCTCCGTCATGCCCATCTCCGACTGAACCCTCTTCATGATCTCGATGGGGCAGGGGGAGCCCGCCATGATGCCGGTGCGCAGGCTGGAGAGGTCGAAGTCGGCGAACTGCGGGTGCTCCAGCTCGCTGATGAACATCGTCGGGACGCCGTACAGCGCGGTGCAGCGCTCGGCCTGGACCGTTTCCAGGACGGCCGCCGGGTCGAAGGCTTCCCCCGGGATCACCATGCACGCGCCGTGGGTCGTGCACGCGAGGTTGCCGAGCACCATGCCGAAGCAGTGATAGAACGGGACCGGGATGCACACGCGATCCCGGTCGGTGTACCTCAAGGTCTCCGCGATGAAGAAGGCGTTGTTGAGGATGTTGTGATGCGAGAGGGTGGCCCCTTTGGGGAACCCCGTCGTGCCCGACGTGTACTGGATGTTGATGGGCTCGTCGAACTGCAGCCCGGCCTCCACCTCCGCCAGGCGCTCCTCCGGGATCCGCGCGGCCCCTGCCAGCAGCGCATCCCATTCATCGTCGAGGACGAGGGCGTCCGTGAGCTGCGGGCACCGGCCCCGCACCTCGCGGAGCATGGCGACGTAGTCGGCCTGCCGGAACCCACGGGCCAGGAGCAGCAGGCTCACGCCGGACTGGGTGAGCGCGTACTCGAGCTCCGTCGTCTTGTAGGCCGGGTTGATGTTGACGAGGATGGCGCCCACCCGCGCCGTGGCGTATTGCGTGAGGACCCACTCATAGCGATTGGGCGCCCAGATCCCCACGCGATCGCCCTTGCGGACGCCCCTGGCGATGAGGCCGCGCGCTGCCTGGCCCACCTGCTCCCAAAGAGCCCGGTACGTGGCGCGGTAGCCCTGATGGCGCACCACCAACGCCTCGCGGTCGGGATACCGCTCGACGGTGCGCCTGAGGTTGGCGCCGATCGTCTCGCCGAGCAGGGGTACGGCGCTGGCGCCGTGCACGTAGGAGAGCGCGGGCATCTCGGACCTCCTGCCGCCGGGCCGGCCGTGATCCCGGAACCCGGCGCGTGGCTGCCCTTCGCGGGAGGGCCGATATTTCCTCTCCCGCCACCTGTCCGTGGGCCGGCCCGGCGGCGCGGGCCGGCCCACGGAGGGCGAGAGCACGCCCATGCCCCCGGCGACCCGGGATCCCGCAGGTCCCGCGGGGACTGTGGGGTCCTGCGGCGAAACTCTGCAGCCGGTGCATCGCACACCAGCCCAGCCATCGGGGGAGGGCTGTTTACCGATGCGTGCCGCGTACCAGGGGGAGCCCGGGGCGTACAGCGAGGAGGCGGTGTTCTGCCTGTTCGGCGAGGTGGAGACCGTGCCGTGCGCCACGTGGGCCGGCGTCTTCGAGGCGGTGGAGGCCGGCCGGGCGGACCGCGGGGTCGTGCCGGTCGAGAACTCCCAGGCCGGGAGCATCAACGAGACCTACGACCTGCTGCTGG
>JAJPJJ010000067.1 GCA_021324295.1 Bacillota bacterium | reverse complement strand
TGTGCCCCGGCCGTTGGGGGCCCGGGCCGTTGGGCCCACGGGCACCGCGCGTGGGGAAACGGCAGGGGAAGCGAGGCATGTGCCCCGGCCGTTGGGGGCCCGGGCCTTTATAAGCGGAGGTGGTAACCGTGGGGGAGATGGTCAGCCTCGAGCGCGAGGGGGCGGTGGCCCAAATCTCGTTGCACCGAGCCCCGGCCAACGCCTACAACCCCCAGTTTGCCCGGGAGCTGGAGGACGCGGTGAACGAGGCCCGCGCCGACGACATCCGCGCCGTGGTCGTCACGAGCGCGGTGCCCCGGTTCTTCTCCGCCGGCGCCGACATCAAGTTCTTCCAGGCCTCGACGCTGGCGGAGAAGGTGGCGTTCATCTCGCACATGCACGAGGTGCTGCGGCGGGTCGAGACGATGCCCAAGGTGTTCATCGCCGCGATCACCGGCCACTGCCTCGGCGGCGGGCTGGAGATCGCGCTCGCGTGCGACCTGCGGTTTGCGGCGGCCGGGACCTACGGGATCGGGCAGCCGGAGATCACCCTCGGTATCATCCCGGGCAACGGCGGCACGCAACGCCTGCCGCGCCTGGTGGGCAGGAGCCGCGCGCTCGATTTGATGATCACCGGCCGCACGCTCACGCCGGAGGAGGCGCAGGCGATCGGGCTCGTGGACCGCGTGCTCCCGGCGGACGACCTGCCCGCCCGGACCCGCGAGTACGCGGAGGCGCTCGCCCGCGGGCCGGCGGTGGCGATCGGGCTGGTGAAGCTCGCGGTCAACCGGGGGATGGAGATGGCGCTCGACGACGGGCTGGCTTACGAGCGAGAGACGCTGTTCAGGTCGTTCGCCACCGAGGATGCCGCCGAGGGCGTGCGCGCGTTCCTCGAGAAGCGGCGGCCGACGTTTAAGGGGCAGTAGTGCAGCATGGCAGAAAGCCCGTGGCAGCCACGGTAGGGCGTGGGGTCTGCCCTGCGCTTCCTACCGAGGTAGGGATTCGACCGGAGGGCCGAGGGCGCGGGGAAGGGTCGGGACCAAGGTGCGCTCAGGCCGGACGCCGCCCCCGCTCCAGACTACCATCAGCCGTGGCCGCGCGCTCGCTCTGAGGGGCGCGCGGCCACGGCTGCCGGGCGCGGCGTCGTATGGTCCCGGGACCACGCGGGTGCGCCTCGTGCATGATCTCCGACGTCTGACGAGGGGGGCAGCGAGACGGATCGGCCGCGGGGGCCTGCCCGTCGCGTCCGGTCGGAGAGCGGCATCCCACCCCAGCGAATCGTGGGAGAACGGCGATTCGCTGGGGGCCCCGGGAGGGCGCGCAGGTCCGGATCGGGCGGCGCCAGGGCCGCTGCGTCGTTTGAGGCGGCCACACACCTGACGGCACAGAGGCTTGAGGGTCACGCGGTGCATTCGTGCCTGCAGGGAGTCGGGCACGCGAGGAGGGTGCCGCTGTGACCCACGCAGCCCTCGGCCTGGTCCTCGCGGCCGCCTGCATCCACGCCACCTGGAACCTGCTCGCGAAGCGCGTCGGCGGCGGGCCGGCGTTCGTCTGGCTCTTTGGGTCGCTGTCCGCGGCGTGCTACGCGCCGCTGGCCGCCGCCGTCGTCGTCCTCCAGAAGCCGCGGATCGGTGACATCCAGCTCCTGTTCCTCTTCGGCACCGCGGTCCTGCACCTCGCGTACTTCCTGCTGCTCCAGAGCGGCTATCGCGCGGGGGATCTCTCGCTCGTGTACCCGCTCGCCCGCGGCACCGGTCCGATGCTCGCGACGGCCGCGGCGATCGTCTTCTTCAGGGAGCGGCCTACACCGGTGGCGCTGCTCGGGACCGCGCTCATCGGGGTGGGCATCTTCCTGCTGGCCGCCAACCCGCACCCCCCGGGCCGGCGCCGCTCCCGGGCGGCGGTCGCGTACGCGGTGCTCACCGGCGCGTTCATCGCCGCCTACACGCTCTGGGACAAGCGCGCGGTGAGCGCGCTGGGGATCCCGCCGATCCTCCTGGACTGGGGCAGCAACGTGGGCCGGGCGGCGTTGATCACTCCCGTGGCTCTCGCGCGGTGGGGAGAGGTGCGGCGCGTGTGGCTGGCCCATCGCCGCGACGTGGTCCTGGTGGGGCTGCTGTCACCGCTCCCGTACATCCTCGTGCTCACGGCCATGGTGTTCACGCCCGTGAGCTACGTCGCGCCGGCGCGCGAGGTCAGCATCCTCATCGGGACGGCGATGGGGGCGCGCCTGCTCGCGGAGGGCGATCCCGCGCGCCGCCTTACGGCCGCGGGCGCGATGGTGCTGGGAGTCGTCGCCCTGGCCATCGGCTGAGGGGCGCGCTCCCGTCCGGCCGGGGATCCGCGGACGCGAACCGGCTGGCCCGATGGGCCGCGGGCGCCGCCCCCGGCGGCGCCTCGACCGCCGAGGCCACGAACCGCCGCGCCGGTTCGCTGAGCACCTCGTGCGCCTCGCGGAAGAGCCGCGCCGCCTCCCGGCCGGGCCAGCCCGGCGGAAGCAGCTCCTCCGGCAGCCCCGGGTCAATGAACAGGAACTTCCGGTACTCGTGCACCAGCCGCGTCCGCTCGGCGAACGCCGCCGCATCGGAGAGCCTGCCGGCCCGCTGCCGTTGCCGGATCGCCTCCGCCCGCGGGCGCTGGCGCGCGATGAACCGCCTGTACCGCGCGGCCACCGCATCGAGGTCCCAGCAGCGGCTGACCAGGGCCTGCGGCTCTTCCGGGCCGAGGTGGCGCGCCTCGAACAGCGCCACCTCCCCGCAGAGGCCGTGGGAGGCCACGACCTCGCGGAGGACCGGCGCGAGGTCGTGCGGCGTGAGCCACGTCCCCCGCGACAGCGGCCCGAGCCCGAGCCAGGCGAGCTCGCGGCGCAGCCGGTCGCGCTCGGCGCGGCGGCCCTCCGGGATCACGTACGTGAGGAGCCGCCAGCGCCCGTCCCACGGCTCGGGCCGGGTCCGGTACACCCGGCGGACGCCGTGCTCCACGCGCCACTCGCCGGCCGCCGTGAGGGAGTAGAACGCGCGCCGCCCGGCGCGGCGCACGCGCAGCCACCCCTGGCGCACCATGCGGGACGCCGCGGCGCGGACCGCCCGCGGCGTGAGCCGCAGCGGCGCCATCAGGCGGATCAGGCTGCCCGCGCCGATCTCGCCGCCGAGAGGGCGGATCGTGTCGCCCCAGACCGTTACCAGCAGCGACCGTGCGCGCATCGCGTTCCCCGTGCGACGACCGACGGCAAGCTGGCGCCGCCGCGTCCGTTGACTTGTGGGCGCACACCGCCGTATAATAATTTTACACAATTTACGTTCTTCGTGCAAAAACCGTGTCATATCCTGAGGGGGCGCACGGCGATGGCGCCGGTCACCGATGAGCAGCTCGTCGAGCGGATCCAGCAGGGGCACATCATCGAGAGCCCGGAGGAGATGACCGACGACTACCGGCGGACCCTCATCCACATCCTGACCGTCTCGGCCGACACCGAGATGATCAGCGCGCCGAGCTACTACACGGCGGCGCGCAACGTCCCCTCGATGAACAACCTCATCTCCGCGCTGGCGATCATCCAGGACGAGCTGAGCCACGCGCACATCGGCTATCGCATCCTCCAGGATCTCGGCGTAGACACCGAGGCCCTGATCTACGACCGCCCGCCCACGCAGTTCAAGCACCCGTACGCGTTCGATGTGCCGCTGCGGTCCTGGATCGAGCTGATCGTCGCCAACGCGTTCTACGACCGGGCGGGGTTCGTGCTCCTCGGCGACGTCTACCGCAACTGTAGCTACGGCCCCTGGCGGCGGGCGCTGGCCAAGGTCGACAAGGAGGAGAACTTCCACCTGCGCCACGGCGAGAACGGGATGCGCCGCCTGAGCGCGACGCACCGCGACGAGATCCAGCGCGCGATCGACTGGATGTTCCCGATTACGGTGGAGTGGTTCGGCCTGCCCGACCACCTCAAGACCCACACGAAGCAGATCGCGTACCGGCTCAAGGGCAGCACGAACGACCAGCTCCGCCAGACGTGGCTGCGCACGGCGGTGCCGCTGTGCGAGAGCTTGGGGTTCCGGGTGCCCGCGCACTACGACCGCGCGAGCGACACCTACGTGCTCGATTATCCGCTCCCGGTGGACTTCGACGAGGAGGAGCGGCGGTGGCTGATGGACCGGCCGATCACGTGGGACGACGTGCTGACCCGCTGGAAGCGGCGCGGCCCGGGCAACGCGATGTTCGTCGAGATGCTGCAGCGCGGGCGCCGGCAGATGCGGTCGCTTCTGGCGGTGCACTGACGGTGCGGCACGCGCCCGCCTCCCCGGACGACCGCGGGACGCCCGGCGTCCCGGCGCCGGCCGCGCCCCCCGGGCCGGTCCCCCCGCTTACGTCCGGGGACGTGATGTCCGCGCTGCGGGACGTCGTCGACCCCGAGTGGCCGGTGAGCATCGTCGACATGGGGCTCGTGCACGCGGTCGCGGTGGATGGGGGCGTCGTCTCGGTGACCCTCACGCTGACGTCGACCGGATGCCCGTGCGTGGAGATGATCCGGGAGGATATCCGGGACCGGCTGCGGCGGCTGCCGGGTGTGGGGGATGTCCGGATCGCGCTGACCTGGGATCCGCCGTGGACGTCGGACCGGCTCAGCGAGGTCGCCCGCGAGCGGTTCCGGCGCTGGGGCGTGGCGGTGTGAGGACGCTCCGATGAAGACGATCGGCGAAGAACCGGTCTACGAAGTGTTTGCCCGCCGGGTCGAGGGCGAGCCGCTGCGGCACGTCGGCTGCGTCGCGGCACCGGCGGATGCGCTCGCGCGGGTCTACGCGCGCAGCATCTACGACGAAGAGTCCTGGCTCGAGATGTACGTGGTGCCGCGCCGTGCGATCATCCCCGTCGAATCCGTCCGCGGCGAGGCCGTGGACGCGCACGTGTGAGCACGCCGCTGCTCGATCGGGCCTCCGCGCTGCCCCAGGACTGTGTGCCCGCGCTCGTCGATCTCGTGGTGGCGCTGGCGGACAACAAGCACGCGCTCGGGCTGCGCTACGGGGAGTGGTGCAGCAGCGGGCCGACGATCGAGGCCGGGGTGGCGGCGACCGCGATGGCCCAGGACGAGCTGGGGCACGCGCGGGTCCTCTACGGGTTGCTGGAGGAGCTGCCGGGCGCGCCGCACCGCTCGGAGCACGAGTGGGCGGCCTCCGACGCGCGTACCGCAGCGTTCCTCGACCGGCCGTTCCCCGGCTGGCCCCACCTGATCGTCGCGAACGTCCTGCTGGATCAGGCCCTCGCGTCGGTCCTCGAGACCGCGCTCCTGTCGCGCTACCTGCCGCTGCGGCAGCGTGTGCGCAAGATCTTGGAGGAGGAGCGCTACCACGCGATCCACGGCCAGGGGTGGCTGAGGCAACTGGCGGCCGAAGGCCCGCGGGTCCGGGAGCTGCTCGGGGAGGCCGTGCGTGCCGCCTGGCCGGACGCCCTCTGCTGGTTCGGACCGGCCGACGGCGGGTCGCTGCGTCCCCTCGTGGACGCGGGCGTGTTGCGCGAGGCCGGGGACCCCGTGCGCGAGCGGTTCCTCGCAGGCACCGGGCCGCTGCTGTCCCAGAGCGGCGTGGCGGCGCCCGTGCGGGCGGAGGGGGATCGGTGGGTGCTCACCGAGCCGCTGCCGTGGCCGGTGTGGGACGAACGGGCGCGGCGGGTCCGCGGCGGCGCCCCCGAACGTGACACGAGATGACCTCTGATCCGCCGGCTCCGCGGGATCACGGCGATGCGCGCGAAGCGGGCGGCCCGTCCGCCCGCCCCAGCGGGCGCGGGGTGGTGCCCTGCCCGTTCTGCGGCTCGTGGGAGACCGAGGTCTTCAGCCTGTTCGGGTCGTCGCCGCTCACGTCGCAGCACTACTGCCGGGCCTGCCGGACGGTCTTCGAGCGCGTGAAGTGGCGCGCCTCCCCGCAGCCGTAGCGCGCAGCGCGTCCCGCAGGGAATGCCCGGCGTCGCTCGCGCCGAAAGGGCAAGGAGGATCTTCCCGAAGTGCCGCTCCGATGCCGTGGCGGCAGATGTCCGCCGGATCGGGCTCATGGGGACGGCAGGGCGTTCGCGGAGGCGGCATCGTCCGCAAGCCGAGGGAAGCCCCCTTCGCCGACCCCGCCCTGTCGGGGGCCAGAGGTCCGACGAAGTGGCAGTACGGAGGTCCCGCGTGGACAAGGTCGTGACGATCGAAGAGGCCATCGCGCGGCATGTCCGCGACGGGATGACGATCGCGATGGGGACCGGGCTCGAGTCCTGCATCCCGTTCGCGGCCGGCCACGAGATCGTCCGCCAGGGCCGGAGGGACCTCACCCTCGTCGGGCCCGTTTCCGACATCCTGTTCGACCAGCTCATCGGCGCCGGGTGCGTCGCCCGCGTGATCGCCGCGTGGGTGGGGAACGTCGGGGCGGGGATCGCGTACAGCTTCCGCCGGGCGGTCGAGGACGGCGTTCCGCGGCCGCTCGCGGTGGAGGACCATTCCAACTTCACCCTCGCATTGGCCCTCGAGGCTGCGGCGCGTGGTGTGCCGTACCTGCCCTCCCGGACGGCGCTGGGCAGCGATCTGGTGCGCGGTCACCCGCGTCTGCGCGAGGTGACCTGTCCGTTCACGGGTGCGCGCCTGCTCGCAGTCGCCGCGCTCCGCCCCGACGTCACGGTCCTCCACGTGCAGCGGTGCGATCGGGAGGGGAACGCCCACCTGTGGGGCAACCTGGGCGTCTCGCTGGAGGCGGCGCGGGCAGCGGGCACGGTGATCCTGACGTGCGAGGAGCTGGTGGACGACGATGTGATCCGCAGCGACCCGAACCGCACGCTGATCCCGGGGTTCTTGGTCGGGGCCGTCGCCGTGGTGCCCGCCGGCTCGCACCCTTCCCCGACGCAGGGATACGTCAACCGCGACGATCGCTTCTACGACGAGTACCACGAGGAGACGCGGTCGCGGGACGGGTTCCTCCGGTGGCTCGACCGGCTGGTGCTCGGGACGCGAGACCACCAGGAATACCTCGCCCGTATCGGAGAAGACCGGATACGGCGGCTGCGGCCCCGGGAGCCGCGGCCGGCCGCCCCGGTGAGCTACGGGGTGTGAGGCCATCATGGGAGACGAGACGGGCGGAGCGACGCGGCGGCAGATCATGGTCGTGGCGGCCGCGCGCGAGATCCGCGACGGCGAGATCGTGTTCGTCGGCATGCGGCTGCCGCTCCTGGGATTCGCCCTGGCGCGCGCCCTGCACGCGCCCCGCGTGATCGGCCTCTTTGAAAACGGCGTCATCCGGGACGCCCCACCCACGGGCCCGCTCGTCACGATGGGCGATCCCCCGAACATCGCGGGGGCGCTCGCGTGCACGACGCTCTCCGACGTCATGGCCTACCTGCAGCGCGGCCGCGTCGATGTGGGGTTCCTCGGGGGCGCGCAGGTGGATCGGTTCGGCAACCTCAACACGACCTGGGTCGAGGAGGCGGGGCGGCGCACCCGGCTGCCCGGGAGCGGGGGCGCGGCCGATATCGCGTCCCTCGCCCGGCGGACCGTGATCGTCATGCCACACGAGCGCCGCCGCTTCCCGGAGCGCGTAGCCTACCTGACCTCCCCCGGCTACGGGACCGGCCGGCGGTGGCGGGAGGAGGTGGGCCTGATCGGGGGCGGCCCGGCGCGTGTGATCACGAGCCTGGGCGTCCTGGGGTTCGATCGCGAATCCGGGGAGATGGTGCTCGAGCAGGTGCACCCCGGCGTGGCCCCAGACGAGGTCCGCGCCCACACCGGATGGGACCTGCGGGTGGCGCCCGCTCTCGGCACGACGCCGGAACCGACCGCCGAGGAGCTGGCGGTGCTCCGGCGGTTCGATCCGGAGGGCGCGTGGACGGGGTGAGGGGCGCGAGCGATGCGCAGCCGCAGGCGCGAGGAGGCGGAACGGTGTCCGCGGGAGACGGGAGGGACGCTCGGATGATCGAGACGACGACGGCGCCGCACGTGATGGTGTACAGGAACTTCATCGCCGGCGAGTGGCGCGACTCGCACGGAGGCCTCTTCGAGGTCTACAGCCCCGCCAACCGCGAGCTGCTGTACCGGGCGCAGCGCTCCACCGTGGAGGACGTGCGCGCGGCGATCGCCGCGGCGCGCGACGCGTTCGAGACGGCCGAATGGCGGGACGACCCCAATACCCGCACGGCCGCGCTGCTCAAGTTCTCCGAGGCCGTGCGGGCGCGCCACGAGGACCTCGCGACGCAGCTCACGCGGGAGAGCGGGAAGCCGTTCCCGATCAGCCGCGGCGAGGCGCTGCGGCTCGCAGAGACGACCAGCTACTTCGCCGGCCTGGCACGGTGGATCTTCGGGCGCTCGCAGGTGCCCCAGCCCGGGAGCCTGAGCATCATCATGCGGGAGCCGGTGGGCGTCGTGGGCATCATCGTGCCCTGGAACGCCCCGCTGGCCCTGCTGGCCCGCGCGCTCGCGCCGGCGCTGGCGGCGGGCAACGCGGTCATCGTCAAGCCGGCCAGCTACACCGCCGGCTCGACCGTGGAGCTCGGGAAGATCATCGAGGGCATCCCCGAGTTCCCCAAGGGCATCGTGAACATCGTGACCGGGCCGGGCGACCCCGTCGGCGCGGAGCTGGCCAAGCACGAGGACGTGGACATGATCGCCTTTACCGGCGACACCTCCACGGGCCGCGAGATCATGCGGCTCGCGGCCGGCAACCTCAAGAAGGTATCGCTCGAGCTCGGCGGCAAGTCGCCGACGATCGTGTTCGCGGACGCCAACTTCGACCGCGCGATCCGGGGCGCGATCAACGCCGCGTCGTTCTACAACGCGGGCCAGATCTGCATCGCCGGGACGCGCGTCCTCGTGGAGGAGAGCATCCACGACGCCTTCGTCGCGCGGGTCGCGGAGCTCGTGCCCAAGATGAAGGTGGGACCGGGGTGGGAGAAGGGGGTCGAGGTCGGCCCGGTGATCTCCGAGGCGCAGCTCCGGAAGGTCACCGGGTACATCGAGGAGGGCAAGAAGGAGGCCCGTCTGCTCGTCGGCGGGCACCGCCTCACCGACGGGGAGCTGGCCAAGGGCTTCTTCCTCGCGCCGACGGTGTTCGACGAGATGCCGCCGGATGCCCGCATCGCCCAGGAGGAGATCTTCGGTCCCGTGATGGGCATCATCACCTTCCGGGACCTGGACGAGGCCATCCGGATCGCCAACAACACGCGCTACGGCCTCGTCGCCGCCGCGTGGACCCGCGATATCAACAAGGCGATGAGGATCGCAACCCGGGTACGCGCCGGGTCGGTCTGGATCAACACGTTCGGGAAGATGTTCCAGTCCACGGAGATGGGCGGCTTCAAGCAGTCGGGGCTGGGCCGGCAGTACGGGCTGGAAGGACTGTTCGAGTACACCGAGCTCAAGCACGTCAACATCCAGATGGAGAAGTAGTGCCGCGCTGCCCCCCCTCCGGCGGCCGTGGAGGAGGACGCGGCGGGTCTGCCCGGACCGGAGGGCAGTCCCCCGCACCGCGTCTGTCGCGGGACCGACGAGAGGTTGCGGGAGGGCGCGCCCTACAGGTCTTGCCGCGGGAGCAGCACCCGTCCACGCCGCACGTCCCAGACGCCGCGATACGTGATGCGGATATCGGGCAGCGAGTCCAGCGGCAGGAAGAGCAGCGTGTAGTGCGGGTCGGCGTGCGGGTAGCCGCGCTCACGCAGGAGCGCGTACAGCGCCCGGGCCTGCGCCGCGATCGCCGGCAGCGCATCCGGTGACATGATGCCGCCGATCGGGAGCGGGAGCTCCAGCACGGTCGCTCCGCGCTCGACCACCACGATGCCGCCGCCGAGCTCGAGCAGCCGGCGCGCCGCGCACGCCATGTCCGCGACGTCCTGCCCGATGACGATCATGTGCGCGACGACGTTGAACGACGAGGCGAGCCCGCCGATCCGCGTCGCGAGGTTCCGCAGCGCCCCGCGCGTGATCCACCGGCCGTGCGGGTCCACGAGCGCCAGCCGCAGCACATCGGGCGGAGGCTGCAGCAGCCCGTCCCGCGCGGGCATCGGCACGTCGACGCGGCGCGTGATGACGCTGTTCTCGAGGTGGATCGCGGGGACGCGCGCGCCCGCCGCGCCCGGGGTGTAGCCGGGGACCGCCTCCGCCGGCATCTCGAATAGCGCCGGGTCCGGCTGCCACGTGGGCCCGAACCGCGTCGGGAAGTACCGCGCCCACTCGACGCTCGGAAACTCCGCCACGCAGACGCCCGCGCGCGCGGCGACGGCGCCGCGCGCCAGCACGAGCTCCGGGGTCGGGTTGCGGAGGTCGTCGAGGACCGCGATGTCCGCGCGCCGGCCCGGCGCGAGGCCGCCGATCTCCTCGTCGAGGCCGATGTACGTGGCCGGGTTGAGCGTCGCCATCTGGTAGGCGACGACCGGGGCGATCCCGGCCGCGATCGCCTGCCGGATGACGTGATCCATGTATCCGTGCTCGGCGATCGTGACCGCCTCCGGGCCGTCGGCGGTGAGCAGCAGCCGCGCGGAGCGGACACGGTCCTCGGTCACCGCGGGCGCGAGCAGCGGCAGGTCGGGACGGAGCGACGAGTGCCGCAGCATCGTGTAGAGGCCCGCGCGCAGCCGGCCGAGGACCTCCTCCGGCGTGATCGCCTCGTGGTCGGAGGACCATCCGGCCGCCGCGAGCGCGGCGATCCGCTCCGGCGAGGCGCCGGGCGCGTGGCCGTCGATGCGGCGGCCGGCGGCGAGGGCGAGCGCGATCTTGTGCAGCAGCTCGCCGTCGCCGTGGTAGACGGCCGGCCACCGTGTGACCTCGCCGGCCGAGCGGACCGCGTCGAGGTCGAGGAGCGGCGCGAGGCGCTCGGCCGTGAACGCCGCCTCGCCCGGCAGGTGGGAGGCCGCGTGGAGCCGCAGCGCCCACACGAGGAGGACCGGCATCTCGCCGAGGAGGGCCAGCAGCTCGCGGACGCGGTCCGCGGGGGTCTGCAGCAGGATGTGGAGCGTGTCGCCCACGAGCGCGGTCGTGCCCGTGCGCAGGACCTCCCGTGCAAACTCCACGGGCGTCCCCATCCCGGTGAGGTGCGTGTGCGGGTCGACGTACCCCGGCACCAGGATCCTGCCCGGGAGCGAGAGGACGGCGGTCTCGGCTCCGACCATCGCCCGGCTCCGGCCCACGTACGCGATCCGGCGGCCTGCGACCGCGACGTTCGCCGGGTAGAGCTCGCCGCTGTAGACGTTGAGCAGCGTGGCGCCCTCGAGGTAGAGGTCCGCCGGCCGGCGCCCCGCCGCCACCTCCAGCAGGGTGCGGCTCTCCTCAAGCGTCCGGTAGGTCCGCCTCATCGCACGGGCCCGCCGTGGTCGGCGCGGCGCCCACGCATGGGATGAGTCTAGCACGCTGCCGCGCCGGGCCGCCAGAGCAGGAACCGCTCGAGGCGCGACGAGCGCGGCAGAGGAGCGGCGGTGCCGGCCGCGTAGTTCTATGCGGCGATTCATAGGAGGTGAGTATGGCACAGCAGGCCGCGTGGAAGCCGCTGCTCGCGGAGCTCCTCGGGACCTTCACGTTGATCTTCGCGGGGGCCGGCGCGATCATCGCCAACGAGGCGACGAGGGGCGGCGTCGGGCTCCTCGGCATCGCGCTGGCCCACGGCCTCGCGATCGGGGTCATGGTGTCGGCGCTGGGGGCGGTCTCCGGCGGCCACTTCAATCCCGCAGTCACCTGCGGCTTCCTCGCCGCCGGCCGGATGAAGCTCGGACGGGCCATCGCCTACGCCGTGGCGCAGCTCCTCGGCGCGACCCTGGGCGGCCTCGCGCTGTGGGCGGGCTTCCCCCACGCGGCCGCCTCCGCGGCCCACCTCGGCGTCCCCGCGCTCGGGGGCGGGACCTCCGCCGCCGCCGGCCTGCTGCTCGAGGCGGTCGGCGCGTTCTTCCTCGTGACGGTGGTCTTCGGCACGGCGGTACACCCGCAGGCGCCGAGGCTGGGCGGGCTCGCGATCGGCCTCACGATCACGATGGACATCCTGGCCTTCGGCCCGCTCACGGGCGCGGCCGTCAACCCGGCGCGCGCGTTTGGCCCGGCCCTCGCCGCCGGGGAGTGGGCCAACCAGTTCGTCTACTGGATCGGGCCCCTCGCCGGCGGGGCGGTGGCGGGCTGGCTGTACTCCGGCGCCTACCTCGGCGAGGCGAGGTAGCGGAGCAGCGTCCGCACGCCGTATCCGGTGCCGCCGGCCGCAATGTACGGAGGCGCGCCTTTGTCCTCCGCGAACGCGGGCCCGGCGATATCGAGGTGGGCCCACGGGGCCGTCCCGACGAACTCTCTGAGGAAGGCGGCGGCACGCTCGGCGCCCCCCTCGCGGCCGGCCGAGTTCTTGAGATCGGAGATGTCCCCCCGCATCGCTTCGAGGAACTCGTCGTATAGCGGGAGCTGCCAGAGCTGCTCGCCCGCCTGCGCCGCCGCGCGGAGCAGGCGGTCCATGAGGGCCTGGTCGTTGCCCATGAGCCCCGCCGTCCAGTCGCCGAGCGCCACCACGCACGCGCCCGTCAGGGTGGCCAGGTCGATGATCTCGTCGACCCCGGCGCGGACGGCATAGGCAAGGGCGTCGGCGAGGACCAGGCGGCCCTCCGCGTCGGTGTTCACGATCTCGACGGTCTTGCCGCCGAGCCCGCGCACGATGTCGCCGGGGCGCGTCGCGCGGCCGTTGATCATGTTCTCGGTGGCCGCGGCGATCCCGAAAACGCGGACAGGCACCGCGAGGTCGCGGAGCGCCCCCATCGTGGCGATGACCGCCGCGGCGCCGGCCATGTCGCTCTTCATCGTGCGCATGCCGCCCGCCGGCTTGATCGAGAGGCCTCCGGTATCGAAGGTGATGCCCTTGCCGACGAGCGCGACGGTCCGGGGCGCCGGCCCGGACGCATCCGGCCGGTACTCCAGGACGATGAACTTCGGGGGCTCGGCGCTCCCCGCGGCGACGGCCGCGAAGAGCCCCATGCCCATCGCGCGCGCCTCGTCGAGCTCGAGCACCGTCAGCCCGAGCCCGCTGCCCGCGGCGACCGCCCGGGCGGCGTCCGCCAGGGCGGCCGGGGTCATCACGTTGGCCGGCTCGTTCACGAGGTCCCGGGCCCGGCACGTCGCGTCGACCGCTACCTCGCCGGCGCGGATAGCGCGGCCGAGTGCTCCCCGGTCCCCGTCCCCGGCGGCGAGCAGGACCTCGGCGGGGGCCGGCTCATCGTGGCTGCGATACCGGTCGAAGCGGTAGATCCCGAGCCCGGCGCCTTCGACGACGGCCCGCACGCGCTCGTCCGGCGGCGTGTCCTCCGTGGCGCTCGCCACGGATGTGGCGAGCGCCACGCGCGCGGCGCGGACGTCCCGCGCCCTCCGGATCGCCGTGGCCGCGTAGCGGCGGAGCGCTTCGGTGCCCGCCTCGCGCCCGACCCCGACGAGCAGCGCGCGACGGAACGGCGCCTCCGGCGTGTGCACCAGCACCACCTGCCCGCGCGCCCCGGTGAACCCGTCCGCGCGCGCGATCTCCGCGAGGCGCCCACCCGCGGCCTGCTCGACGCGGGCGGCGTTCCCCTCGAGCGATCCCCGCTCCGAGACTGGAAGGGCCAGCAGGTCGCAGGGGAGCTCGTGGAGCGCCGTGTCGGCCAACACAAAACGCATGAGCGCCTTCCTCCGGGGCGCGCTGAGGGTTCGGGCCGCCCGTTTCGCGGTCGGTGACGCGGCCTCTCGATTGTACCAGAAACGCCGGGCCGCGCGTCGCGCACGTGGCCGGGCCGGTGCCCGCCGGTCGGTAGGGCCCGCGCGGCGCGGCCGCGCGGCGCGGGGAGACGGCGGTGACTTCATGGCCGGCCCCGGCGGGGCGGGTGCGGCGCTCGGGCTGGGATACCGCCGGGGCTACTGGACGAGCTGCGAGACCGGCACGAGCCGGATCGCCGCCTCGTCGAACTCCGGGAGCATCTCGCGCAGCACGCGGGCCGTCACCTTGCCGACGTGCCCGATCGCGATCGCCTGCCCCCGGGCCTCCGCGATCTTGATCAGCTCGCGAAACTGCGCCCGCACGTAGCCCTCGTCGTCCTGGTTGTCGAGGAACACCGCGCGCACGCCGGTCGGCACGCCCATCTCGCGCGCGATGCGCGACGCCACCGAGCGCGGGGACGTCAGGCTATCGACGAAGAACAGACGCCTCTCCCGCATCACGTCGATCACGGCGCGCATGACGCGCGGGTCCGCGGTCCCGCGGGACCCCATGTGGTTGTTCGCGCCGACGGCCGTGGGCACGGTGGCGAGGTCAGACGCCACGACGTGTCGGATCGTGTCATCGCCCATGTCGACGGTGACCCCGCCGGGCCCGAGCGGGAGCGCCGGGTTGTCCGGCTGGACCGGCAGGTGGAGGATGACCTGCACCCCGTGCTCCGGCGCCTCCTCGGCGATCTCGGTCGAGTAGGGCAGAGACGGGAGCACCGAGATCGTCACCGGGCGGCCGAGCTCCATCACCTCCCGTGCGGCGCGCAGGCTGTAGCCCGCATCATCGAAGATGATCGCCACCCGCGCCCGTCCCGGGCCGCGCGGGGCGGGGGCCGGCGCCGTCTCGGGCCCGACCGCCGGCCCCTGTGACGCCTCGGGGTTGTGGCGCGGGATCCGAGGCGCCGCCGGCGCCGGACGAGCGGGGTGGGCGGGGGGCTGCCGCTGCGCGGGGGCCGGCGGCGGTGCCGGCCGGGGCCGGCTCGCGGCGCGGGGCGCCGCCGCGCGGGGCGCCTGCGGTGCCACCGGAGGGCGGACGCGGACGGTCAGGAGCAGCCCGGTCGCCAGCGCGCCGCCCAGCACCATCCCGACGATGAGCGGCGCGGCCCAGCGTGGCAGCCCCCGTTTCCGACCTCGACGCCCTGCCATATCCCTCCTCCTTCGCCGGCCGGCCTCCGGCCGCCCTACTGCGACGCCGCCGGTGTGGCGAGGTAGCGGACGATCCCCTGGAGGATGCCCCGGGCAAACACCTGTTGCGTTGCGGGGTCCCGCAGCATCTGCTCCTCGCGCGCATTCGTGATGAACGCCGTCTCGACGAGGATCGCCGGGATCCGGTCGCTGTCGACCAGCACCTTGAACCGCGCCTGGCTTGCGCCGCGCGGCGAGAGCCCGACGGCCCGGCTGAGCTCGTCGAGCACGGCCGCCGCGAGCGGCGCGCTCTGCGGCGTCGCGTAGAACGTCTGCGTGCCGGATGCGTCCGGATCGACGGAGGCGTTGGCGTGGATGCTGACCAGCAGCGTCGCCCCTCCGCGCGAGGCGACCTGCGCCCGATCCTCGAGGGGCACGAAGACGTCGCTGTCGCGGACCATCACGACGTCGATGTGCTGGCGCGTGAGGAGGGACTGGAGGTCCTGGGCGATCGCGAGGACCACATCCTTCTCGCGAACGCCCGTCGGGCCGATCGCGCCCGGATCGCTGCCGCCGTGTCCGGCGTCCACGGCGACGACGACCGCCCCGCGCGGCCGGGTGGAGCCCGGCCGCGCGGGGCCGGGGGTGCCGGAGGCGGCCGCGCCGAGCTCCACGAGCGCCTGTCCCGGCTCCGGGCCGGCGTGTACGGCGTAGGGAGCCGGGCGGGCCAGCTCCACGACGATCCGGACGATGTTGGGGTCCTTGTGAAACTGCGCGGCGCGGACCTGCACGACCAGGCCGTCGTTCACGTCCAGCGCCTTCTTGACCGGGATGAACACCGCGTCGGCCACGTCCAGCACGATCCGGTCCGGGTTCCGCAGCACGTGCTCGGTCGCGTGCAGCGGCCGGGTCGCGACGATCAGGACCCGCCCGCCGGCGTCGAGGTGCTCGTAGCGGATATCGGTAACCTTCTGCGCGCTCGGCGTGTAGCTGGAGGCGGCCGGCGGGGTGGGGGGGGCGCCGGCCGGGGAGAGGGAGATCACCACCCGGCGTTCCCCGGCCGCGCGCAGCGCATAGCGGGAGGGCGCGGTTAGATCGAAGACGATCCGGGTGCCGCCCGCCGATTGGCTGAGCCTGACGGCGGCGAGCGGCCCTTCGTGCACGTCCACGGCCTGCTGCGGCACCTTGGGCACCGCTCCCAGCACGTCCACGATGAGCCGATCGGGGCCGCGCAGCAGCGCCGCGCTCGCGTGGAGGGGCGCGGTCCCGTCGAGCGTCACCTCGAAGCCGCCTCCGGCGACCCGCCACGAGATCCCGGTGATCTGCGCGCTGATCGTGAGCGTCTGCGTCCCCGCATCGTAGGCGGCGGCGTCGCCGAGCGTGTTGAACACCCACTGCGCGGGGAGCAGGATGCGACCCAGGACGGTGACGAGCGGGATCGGGATCGGCCGGCGCTCGCCGTTGACCGTGGCATACGGATCATCGGGGCGCAGCACCATCTCGTCGCCCGCGGGGCTCACCAGCGTGAGCGTGCGCGCGCGCGGATCCCACGCCGCCCGGATGCCGAGCGGCTCGAACAGCCCCTGGTAGGGGGCCATGACGACGCCGTCGTGGACGATCGCGGTGCCGGCGAGCGCAACCTCCTGCCCGTTCGCGACGACGCGGACGTGGGCGGGCTGCGCATCGAGCGGGGGTACGGCGGCGCCGAGCGCCACCGTGGCGAGGCCCAGGAGTGCGGCGACGAGGGATCCGCGCGCGGCGCGGAACCAGCGTGCGCTGAGCGGCGTGTGCCGGATACGCTCCTCCGACGATGGTGCGTCGACTGCTGCGTCTGCTGCGCGATCGGCCGCGCCGACGTGCGCCGGGGAGGACGCCCGGCCGGCGGTGTGCGCTCTCCCCGGCTACTACGCCGGGAAGACGCGAAGTCCTGCCCGCCGAGGTGCCGGCGGACGCGGTGCGCGCGTGGTCGGGGGGTGCGCGGGCGGCGGAGGGGGGCCGCTTGCGCCGCCGGCGGCGCAAGCGGCCCAAACAGCGGCTACATCTCCACGGTATCGAGGAACTCGTCGAGCTCCTTTCGCAGCTCGGGCGTGTTCTCGTGGCCGTGGGAGCTTACGGCATGCGTCGCCGCCGCTTCGATCAGGTCCTCCCGCTGCGAGGCCGGCGCCATGATCACGAGCTGGCAGTTCTTCTCGCTGGGAAACTTGCCGCAGTTCGCCACGACCCACTTGCCCCGGGCCAGTCCCAGTTCCCGCGTCAGATCCATCCCTCTCACCTCCAGCGCCAGAGCGCTGCCGCTGTCGAGTGTGCCCTGCGTATCCTCTGCCCGTGCGTCTCGGGCCACCCCCTCGGGAGGCGCGCTGTCGCGCCCGTGTGAGGCCGATCGGGTCGACGCCTACCCCAGGACGCGCGCGATCATCTCCGCGGCCCGCCGGGCTCCTCCCGGCTCGATGGGTCTGTACTCCGGGCGCGTGCCCGCCCACCGGCGCACGGCCTCCGCCAGCGCCTCCGGCGCGAGCTCGCGGTAGTCCATCTCGGCCGCGTGGCCGTAGCGGCGAAGCCGGCGCGCCACGTGGAAGCGCTGCTCGAAGTGGTTGCGGAGCGGGAACGACACAAACGGCCGCCCGAGCGCGATCAGCTCCATCCCGGTGCTCAGCCCGCCGTGGATCAGCGCGAGGTCGCAGCAGGCCAGGTGCTCGAAGAGATCCGGGACGTACCCCCGGACCTCCACTCCGCCGTCGGTGCCGTGCGCGCGCTCGGGCAGAGGGTTGCGCGGTCCGGCCACGACGAGGAGGTGGAGGCCCGGGATCGCCCGGGCGAGCCCCGGGTAGGCCCCGGCGATCCGATCCAGCAGGGCGCGGCCGACGGCGGTCCCCCCGGCCGAGGCGATGACGAGCGTCTCATCGTCCCTGTACCCGAGCCGCCGCCGCAGCGCGCGGGGATCGCGATACGCCCCCGGATCGAACGGCAGGATGTAACCGGGGAACTCGAAGTGCTCGCGGGCCCACCGCCGCATGTTCGGCAGGTCGCGGCCGAACGGTTCGTCCGGCACGTCCTCGGGGTCGCCGATGAAGATCGCGACGTCCCGGATGCGCGGGTAGCGGGCGACGTGCTGCACGTGCTCCGCGTTGGCCTGCCAGCACAGGTGCCCTTCGTACGACTCCCAGCCCGCGACCGGCAGCATCCCGATGAAGTCGGTGAGGAACACGAACGGGGCCGTCTTCAGCTCGGGGTTCTCGTGCAGGTAACGGTCGACGTCCCACGCCTCGTCCCCGATCCAGGCATCGAAACGCTCGCGCTCCACGACATCGGCGAACGTCATGAAGTTGGCGACGAGGATCTCGTCCATCTCCCAGAGGGCCAGGAAGATGTTGACGTCGTGCTCGCCCGCGCGCTGCTCCACGTGGGCCGACTCGTTGCACAGGTGCGCGCTCGCCGGGTGGATCGTCTCCCCGGCCTGCGCGACCGCTGTCCGCACCGGTTCCGCCGCGAGCCAGTGGACTTCCAGGCCGGGGCGCAGCGCCCGCAGCTCGCGGACGATCGTAAGATCCCGCTGCACGTGGCCGAGCCCGATCGGCGAGCAGACCCACAGGACCTTCCGCTTGGCGGTGAGCGCGTGCGCCCACCGGTGCGACCCGGCGGGCGTCCCGGCGAAGTCACGCACCAGGCGGTTGACCTTGACGCAGTCGCGCAGGTGGGGCGCGTGGCCGGCGCCCTCGAGCGTCGTCAGGACCGATCCCGGGATCGTCCGGTGCAGAAACGGTGCGTTCGCCGCGTAGGCCGCCAGGCGATCCTGCGTGCCATGGACCAGCAGCGTCGGGGCCTGGATCCGAGCCATGAGATCGGGAAACGGCGTCCGGCTCCACCATTCGTCGCGGGTGCGGATCAAAATCTCCGGGTCGGCGTCCAGCGCCCACGCGTACGCGTCGGCGACGGCTTTCGTCGAGTGGGGCTCGGGCATCATCTGAGCGATGAAGAAGTCGAGCCAGCCGAGGTAGTCCTGGCGGAAGTAGTTGGCGTTCAGCTTGCCCCAGCCGACGTACTGCTCGCGCGGCGCGTGAAAGAGCGCCAGCACCTCCCGCCGGCGCCGCTCCCGCTCCGGCCCCACGGCCTGGCTGGGGGCTCCGTCGATCAGGACCAGGTGGCTGACCCGCTCCGGGTGCTCCGCGGCGACGATGATCGCGTGGTTCGTCCCGCCGCTCTGGGCCACGAGCACGGCGCGGCGGACGCCCGCCGCGTCCATGACGGCGAGCGCGTCCGCGGCGTGGGTGTCGTGATCGTAGCCGGTTTCCGGGCGGTCCGAGCGACCGCTGCCGCGGGCGTCGAACGCGACCACGCGGAAGTAGCGCGAGAGGTAGGGGACCTGGAACTTCCACATCCGGCTGTGCACGATCTGCCAGCCGGGGAACAGGACGAGATCCCGGGGCGCGGTCCCAAAGATTTGGTAGGCGATGCGCACGCCGCCGCTCGTGGCGTACCCATCCTGCACGGGGGCGGCGATGCCGCTCGCCCCGTAGCGGCCGCGGAGCGCATCAAGAATCTGCGGCGGCGGTCTCACCGAGCCTCTTCCTCTCCGCGTCCAGCACCAGGCGGCGGAACATGGTGCCGATCAGGCGGACCGCCTCGAAGTGCACGTCGGTATTGCCCAGCCCCACGGTGGTATCGCCGAATGCCAGGATGTTGACCTCGGCGCCGTAGTAGACGTCGGCGATGACCGAGGCGATCACCTCCGGGTCGTACTCCCCGCTGATCCCGCGCTCTTCCAGCGCCTGCCTGGCGAGGCCCACCACGAGGTCGTGCCACTGCCCGGCGATCTCCACCCATCGCCGCTTGATCCGGGGGTTGCTCAATCCCTGCGCCCAGAGCTCCCACAGCGCCCGCACGAACCCCGACCGGACGTCTTCCTTGAAGTACTCCAGCGCCCGATCCCAGATCGCCTCGAACGACCCGGCCTCCGCGTACATCTTCCGTTGCCGGGCGATGAGCTGATCGTTGACGTACTGGAGAACCTCCAGCATGAGGTTCTCCTTGCTCCCGTAGTAGTAGTGGAGGAGGCTCTGGTTGACGCCGGCCTCCTCCGCGATCCGCCGCATCGAGACCTGGGTGTAGCCGAGCTCGACGAGGGTGCGATACGCCGCCTCGAGGATGCGGTCCCGGGTGGACACGCTGTCGGCGGGGTGACGCGCCCGCCGGCGCAGGTGACGCTTCCTTCGGTGCACGGGATGCGTGTCGGCGGGGAACGCTCCGCCGGCCGAGAGAGGGTTTCGCCGGCTCATCGGCCGCTCCTGCCCGCTCTCCACGCCTCACCGGCCTCCGCGGGCCGGCAGGCTGCACACGGTTGTCATCGGGGATGCATCAGGCGCCGGGGAACGGCGCCCATCTGGTCAGGACCAGCGCGGCCCACGCGATCAGCGCGATCCCGAGCGGCGCGCTGAGCTGCCTCCCCCAGCGCGTCGCGCGCTCGGCCCCCATGACCGCGCCGAGCGCCAGCATCCATCCGAGGTTGGCCCCGCCGACCGCAAACATCAGCAGCATGAGTGTCCAGCAGCAGCCGGCGCAGAACAGCCCGTGGCGGACGCCGAGCCGGGCGGCGTCCCTGGCGGCATGCCGGCCCCGCCAGTGCTCGACGACAAACGAATACGGCGACCGGCACTGGGTCAGGCACGCCTGCTTGAGCGGCGTGAACTGGTAGAGGCCGGCGAGCAGCAGGAGGGCGGAGCCGATCACCGACGAGGCAGCCACCGCGTTCGGAAGGCGCTCGACCGCCCCGTGGAGCGCGGCGTCCCCCAGGTACGCCAGCACGCCAAACGAGGCCCACACCGCCAGGTACCCGGCGAGGAGCCGCAGCAGGAGCTGGGCGCGATCCGCCCGCCCGGCGACGATCCGGCGAAAGAGGTTGATCAGGGGGAGGCTGCTCGGCAGCATCATCGCGATCGTCATGAGCGTCCAACCGGCGACGAAGATCGCCAGCCTGGGGAGCAAAGGGAGCGTTCCCGCCCCGTTCTCCCGGTGGCTGAGGAGCCCGGCGAACGGGGACGCGCCCCAGACGGCGAGGGCGGCCCACGCGGACAGCACCAGCGCGCCCAGCGCCAGGCGGTACCACCGGGCGTCGTCCGGCGTGCGCGTCGCGCCGATCATGGCTCTGCCTCCCCCCGATGCTTGGGCTACGCCTCGAACCGGAACTCTCCGAGCACGGCGTTGCGGCCGTTGAACTCCCACTGCATCTTGTGCTTGGGCAGGTTGACCCGGTACGACATCGCCTTGCCGAGGTAGGCCGGTGACCCCGGGATCGTGCTGAAGATGCTGTCCACGAGCTTCGTCGGCCGGCCCTGCGCGTCCGTGTACGGCTGCATCTCCGCCGACACGACCTCCCCGACGCGGATGGTGCCTTTGCCTTCCTTCACGTTGAAGTCGATCGGCGCGTCGTACACGCCCAGCACCTCGCCGATGAGCGGCGCCAGCTCCGCGAGCGGCCCGCCCAGCTTGCCGGTGTGCGCGGCCAGGATCGCTTCCTTCTGCTGCGGGGTGGCCTTGGAGTCCACGTGCACCGCCACCTTCCAGTTGCCCTGCAGGATGTTCCCGGGGATGTGCGCGAGCAGCGCCACGGTGAGCCCCGAGACGTCGATGTCGTTGATGTGTCCCTTGTCGTAGTGGTAGGCGACGAGACCATCGCACGTCCCCCCATCCGGGTCATCGCCGACCCAGCACGGGCACGGGCCGCCGCACGAGCACGCTTCCAGCAGACGCCCTTCGATTGCGTATGCCATCGCTGTCACCCTCCTTGGTCTGGTGTGCTGCGGGGTTGGCGGTCCAACGTCGTGGCGCGTCTCACCTCCCCCCTGCGCGCGGCGCTCGCGCCCCTCCAGGCCGTCCGACACCGGCGTCGCGCCGTCCGAGAAGACGTAGTGCGGCGTCCGGCTTTCATGATCGCGGCCAGATCGAAGAGGAAGTGGCCACGGTGTCCGCCTTGACCGTGCGTCCGTCGCAGGACGTCGCGCGTGAATCCCTGGCCCACGGGCGAAGCGCGGCCGACCGCGACGAGGGTGGCGGCGGCCGCGGAGGACGCGCCCACTCGCAGCAGCCGGGCCAGGGCGAGGAACGTGGCGTCGGCCGTGCTCATCGCGACCCCCTTGCCGCTACCCGGGCCTGAACGATCAACGGGTTCTAGATCGCTGGCTCGACAAGATGAAGATCGGTCGACCGATTTAATCGGTTGACCAATTTCTATCACGAACGAGGCCCGGCGTCAAGGCCAAACTGGTGTTTGGATGGAGCGGGAGACCAGCGCCTACGCCGCGCCCTCGTCGATCGGGGGCTCGAGCGCGGCCCGCCCGAGGGCGGGCAGGCCCCAGTTGTCCGTCACCGTCCGGCAGAACCCGTAGTGCGTATGCCGGCGCCGGGAGACGTATCCGCGCCGCACGCCGCGCCCCCACCACGCCGCGAACACCCTGTTGTCCTCGGTGCCGTCGTCCTCGTCGTAGCAGAAGAAAAATGCCGGGTGGCGGCCGGCGCGGTCGGCTGTCGTGAACCATCGGGACGCGGCGAGGGTGTCGAGCAGGGATGCGAGATTCCGGTCCGCACGGCGCGGGTCGCCGTTGTGCATGTCGTTGTCGTCGTCCCACCCGACGTAGACGAGGCAGGCGTCCGGCAGTCCGGACCGCAGGTCGTCGCGCAGGGCGTCGAGCCCGCGGCGCACGGCGGCGACCGGCGCGTGGAGGTCGAGCAACGGGTTGTGCCGCCGGGCGATCTCCCCCGCGAGGTGGTACACGTAGGTGGGGACCGGCGGGGAGGCCGCCGCCGCGACGCTCGCCACGGTCGGGTGGAATACGTCGACGATCTGCGCGCGCCCCCACGTCTCGCCGGACGCCATCGCGCGGTAATTCGGGCCCGAAGGGTGCGTGACGGCGAAGTACCTGGTCAGCAGCGTCCCTTCCCGGGCGAGGCGGCGGTGCGAGGGAAGGGCGGCCACCTCGCCGAACGCGCGGTTCTCGAATACGGCCCACACGATGCTGCTCCACCACCGTGGGCGCGCCGCCGCGGCGATCCCGGAGCCCCCCGCCATGGCTGCGCCGGCCCCGGCCGCCCGCGCGAGAAACGCGCGCCGGGTCATCGTCACCTTCGGGTCCACGGTCTCCTCCTTCGGCGATGGCCTCCCATCCGTGCTATAATCGCTCATGTCCGGGAGCCGCGACAGCTACCCCGCGGCGCTGCCGGCGCCGCGTCCGGCGAACGACGGGCCGTGGCAGCGGCCGACGCAGGGAGCAGGAGCATGGAGGACCGCACGCTCGGGCCGGTCCTGCCGGCCCGTACCGCCCGCATGTGGGCGCAGGCCGTTCGCCCGTTCTCGTTCACGGCATCGATCGTGCCGGTGCTGCTGGGCGCCGCCGTGGCCGGCACCCAGGGCCTCTTCCACCCCGGCCTCCTGCTGCTCACGCTCGCCGCCGCGGTGGCGATCCAGGGGGCCGCCAACCTGTTCAGCGACTACTTCGACTACCGCGGCGGCTACGATACCCCGGAGTCCTACGGCGGCAGCGGCGTGCTCACACGCGGCCTCCTCCAGCCGAGCGAAGTGTTTCTCGGCGGTCTCGTCCTGTTGCTCGCCTCCGCGGCGATCGGCGTGTACCTGGCCGCCCTCCGTGGGCTGCCCGTGCTCCTGCTCGGCGCGCTCGGCGTTCTCGGCGCGTACTTCTATTCGGGGCGGCCGCTCGCGTACAAGTATCGCGGGCTCGGCGATCCGGTGATCTTCCTCCTGTTTGGGCCCTGCATGGTGCTCGGCGCGTACTACGTGCAGGCGCACGCGATCGAGCTCGTCCCGATGCTGTACGCGCTGCCGGTCGGCTGCCTCGTGACGGCGATCCTTCACGTGAACAATATCCGTGACATCCCGTCGGACGGCCGGGGCGGCGGCGTCACCGTCGCCCGCGCGCTGGGGGTGGGCGGATCGAAGGTACTGCTGTACGCGCTGCTCGGCGCCGCGTACGCGCTGGTGATCGGCGGCGTGCTGATCGGGGCGTTCGTGCGGTGGTCGGCGCTCGCGCTGCTGACGGCGCCGCTCGCCTGGACCCTGGCCCGCCGGGTGCGGCGCGCCTCCGAGCCGCGCGACCTCGTCCTCCTCGACGTCGCGGCGGCGCGCGTGCACCTCCTCTTCGGATTGCTCCTCGTGATCGGCGTGCTGCTGTAGCCCACGCCACGAATTCGCTGCGGTGATGCGAATCCACCCACCGGCATCGCGACGCGGGCACACGGCGTTGGGGTCGAAGCGGCCCGTCTCCGTGCGACGGGGGCCCGGGCCTTCCTCGCAGGCACGCTACTCCGGCACGGCCTCCACGAACGCGGCGAGGCGCCGGGGCGCGGGCTGCGGCGCCGCGCAGAACGCCATCCACGCCTGCGCCAGCCGGCTCAGGAGCTCCCCCCCCAGCGCGATCCGCGGCACCCCACCGACGTCTTGCCACGCCGGCCCGTCGAGCCGGAGGCCGACCTGGTCGGTGTAGTCCATCGCGGCATCGGCCACGGCGCGCAGGGCGACGCCGCCTTCCATCGGCTGGCGCGCGCTGTCCTCGTAGACGGCCGCGAGCGTCTTGACGAGCGCGGCGAGCCCGGCGACCGCCCGCAGGGCGACCCACTGGTCCTGGATGCTGGCATGGGGGTCCCACAGCGCGGGCGGGCCAGCGCCGTTCCAGGCTTCCGCGCCCGTCCCGGAAGCGAGCGGCGGGGCGGCCATCTGCTCGCCCGCCGCGATCGTGCCGGTCCAGCGCTCCAGCAGGGTCGCGCATGCCGCCGCGGCCCGCAGCACCCCGAGCGGCCCGCCGCCCGCGAGGAACGCCCGGCCGCAGAGCCCGGCGGCCGCCTCCACCACCTTGGATCCCAGGTCCGGCGGTGCCAGCCGCGGCATCTGCACTTCGCGGGCGAACAGATCCTCCACCATGATGGCGATCCCCTCCCGGCTGGCGTACCGGTCCTCGCGCCCGGCCAGGTCCCGGGACATCTGCCGGCGCAGCCGCGGCCCGACCGAGTGCAGCACCTCGATGGCGATGCGGACCGGCGCGAACACCAGCAGCAGCCACACCGTGGCGACGAAGAACGCGTGCCGCACGCCGAACACGACGGTGCTCACCAGCGCGCCTGCGAGGCAGACGTACAGCCACGTCCGTCCGAACGCGCGCCGCGCGGCCGGGCGACTGAGGCGGGACAGCGAATACCGGAGGGTCACGCGCGCCTCCTTGCAGATCGGTCACTACATGGTATCATAACCGATGACGCGGCGAGGAGGACAGGGTGCCGACGGTCGGCGACACGCGATTCCAAGTGGTCCAGCTTGTCTTCCCCGAGCACATCAATATCCGAGGCACCCTGTACGGCGGGCGCATGATGTCGTGGATCGCCACAGCCGGCACGCTGGCCGCCTCGCGGCTCGCCCGCGGCCCGGTCGTCCTCGGCGCGATGGACGACCTCGACTTCCTCGGTCCGGTGCACCTCGGCGAGATCGTGACGATCGACGCGCAGGTCGAGTGCGTCGGGCGCACGTCGCTGGAGGTCGGGGTGGAGGTGCACGCGGAATCGCCGCGGCTGGGCCTGCGGCGCAAGACCACCTCCTCGCACCTGGCGTTCATCGCGCTCGACGAGCAGGAGCGTCCCCGGCCGGTCGGCCAGGCGATCACGCCGGGATCCCCCGAGGAAGCCGCCGTCCACGCCGAAGCGGCGGCCCGGCGCGCGGCCCGCGCGGCCCGCGCCCGGCGGCAGGCCGGCGAGCCGCCCGCGATCCCCGAGACGCCGATGCGCCACGCCACGATCCTCTCGCGGTTCGTGCTGCCAGAGGACGCGCTGACCGGCACGCTCATGTTCGCCGGGAAGCTCCTCGGGATGCTGGACGAGACCGCCTCGATCGCGGCGGTGCGCTACTGCCGGGGCCCGGTGGTGACGGCATCGCTCGATACCGTGTACTTCTCCCATCCGCTGCGCGTCGGCGAGATCGTCGACGTGCGCGCGGTGGTCACCTACGTCGCCCGGTCCTCGATCGAGGTCGGCGTGCGCGTCGACAGCGAGGACCCCCGGACGGGGCAGCGACGCCACTCGTGCACGGCGTTCCTGACCATGGTGCGCGTGGACGACGACGGCCGTCCGGCCCCCGTCCCGCCGCTGGTGCCCGCGACCTCCGACGAGCGCCGCTTGTGGGAGGCGGGGCGCGCGCGCAGCCAGGAGCGGAAGGCGCGGGTCGCGCGCCTCCGGCAGATGGCGGGCCGGGATGCTGGCTAGGATCGTCCAGGTCATGGTGTTCTCGGCGGTGCCGTGGGTCGAGCTGCGCCTGGCGATCCCCTACGGGATCACCAAGGGGCTACACCCCGTCCTCGCGTTCCTCGCCGCGGTGGCGGCGAGCTGGGCTGTGATCCTGCCGGTGTTCCTGGTCCTCGACCTCTGCTACGCCCGCTTTCTCGCGCGGTACCCGCTCGTGCGATGGGGCATCGAGGAGGTGCGGGCGCGCGGCCGCGGCTACATCGAGCGGTGGGGCGTGCTCGGGGTCGGCATCTACGTGAGCCTGCCGCTGCCCGGCCCCGGTGTTTACTCCGGCGCGATCCTGGCCTGGCTGTTCGACCTGCCGCGGCGCCAGGCCGCGCTGGCGCTGGCGCTCGGCGTGCTCGTGAGTGCGCTCCTCGTGACCGTGATCAGCACGGGGGTGATCGCGATCATCCGGAGGTTCGTCTAGCCACGCGCGACGCCGGCCGGCGCTCCGCGCACCTGGGCGACGGGAGGTGGCCGTGGACACCGTCGGGCACCACTACATCGTGGAGGGCTCCGGGTGCAACCCGGACGTGATCAGCCGTGTCGAGCAGGTGGAGCAGATCATGGTCCGCGCGGCGGAGGTGGCCGACGTCCAGGTGTGGGCCATCTCGTTCCACCGGTTCCAGCCGCACGGCGTGAGCGGCGTCGTCGTGATCTCGGAGTCCCACCTCTCCGTGCACACCTGGCCCGAGATGGGCTACGTTGCGCTCGACATCTTCACCTGCGGGGAGCGCGCCAAGCCCGAGGCTGCCGTCCAGCACGCGCTCAAGGAGTTCGGCGCGGCCAACATGCACATCACCGAGGTGACGCGCGGGCTCGACGAAGGCGACCGGGTGTTCTTCCACAGCATGATCACGTGGGAGGAGACGATCCCGGACAACATCCTGAACCACAACGAGCACCCGCGCAAGCGGCGGCGGGGCGCGGCCCGCCGGGCCGGCAGGGCCAAGGGCCAATCGTAGTGCCACCCCAGCGCGTTGCCGCGGCGAGGCAATCCGTTGGGGACCCTGGCGCGCTGCTGTGCTGCGGTTCGGGGCATATGCGACGCGTCGTGTTGGAAGCGAAGGGCAGGTCCCCCCGCGGCCGGTCCGTCTGTGCGCAACCCACCTCGGACGCCGGCGATCACGCCCTAGGCGCCGGCGACCAGCGAGATCAGCATCCGGATCAGGAGCTGCCCGGCGAGCTGCAGCAGCAGGATCGCCACGAGCGGGGAGAGGTCGACCCCGCCCATCGGCGGCAGCACGCTGCGCACCGGCTTGAGGACCGGGTCCGTGAGGCGCATGATCAGCCCGACCACCGGGTGCCCGTAGTCCACGGAGGGCACCCAGGAGAGCACCGCCCGCACGATGACGAGGAGCGTGAGGATCTGTAGGGCGTCGGATACGAGCGTCACGAGGAGCATCTCGATGTATTGTAGCATAGAGGGCGGGGGGGCGGGGGAGGGATGGCCTCCCGACGCGGCGGAGACGGAGCGCCTCTACTATACGGACGCCTACCGGCGGGCGTTCAGCGCCCGCGTGGTCAGGATCGTCCCGCCGCGGG
>JAJPJJ010000027.1 GCA_021324295.1 Bacillota bacterium | reverse complement strand
ACGGCGGCGGTTCCCCTCCTTCCGGGCCCTCAACCCGGTCTTGGTTTCATCCACCAAGAGGGTAACCGACCGCCCTTTCCGTTTCCACACCTATTGACGATACCTCCCTGGAGGCCCAGTAGCCGCCCGTCTCGCCGAAGGGCGAGCCGGATGCTGTGAATCTGCCCGCGGCTATAGCCGGCCAACAGAAGGTGTTCCTGCCGTGTTTCCGTCCACTTAACCGGGCGTCCGCTTCGCTCTGCGAGGTGGGCGCACAGCACCTCCTCGGGGCAGAGGCAGAGCTTGCTGCCGAACGCGCCGCCGACATCTGGCGCAATGACGCGGATGCTCTCTTCGGAACGACCGAGCGCCTGCGCCAAACCGGCGCGGATAGCGTGCGGGACCTGCGTGGACGTCCACACCGTGAGCAGGTCGCCCAGCGGATCGTAACGCGCGACGACGCCGCGGGGCTCAATCGGCTGGCCCGCAGCCCGAGCGATTTCGAGGTCGAGCTCCACCGCCACGTCCGCGCCCGCGAACGCATCCTCCGGATTCCCTACCGTGATCTGCCACTCTCCGACTATGTTGCTAGCGCATCCATCATGCAGCAGCGGGGCTTCGCCGCTGCCTGCCTGTCGGGGATCCGCGACAGCGGGGAGCGGTTCGTAGTCGACGACCACCATGGCGGCTGCATCCACGGCTCGGTACCGGTCCGTCGCCAGCACCGCCGCCACGCCTTCCCCGACGTACCGCACGAGACCGTCCGCCAGCGGGCGCTGGGTCACGGAACACCGCGGCGCCGGCGTCAAGATCATCGACATCAGCGGACGGTTCACGGGGCCCAGGTCGCCGGCGGTTATCACATGCACCACGCCGGGGGCCGCAGCAGCGGCGGCCGTCTCGATACGACGGATTCGAGCATGAGCGTGGGGGCTCCGAATCAACGTGAGATGTAGCATGCCGGGCAATTGGATATCGTCCACGTAGCGCCCGCGACCCTGCACGAGCCTCGGGTCTTCCAGGCGCAGAGCCGGTGTGCCGGTACAGTGGCGGCCGATCATCGTGCCATCTACAGGTACGCCAGGGACCCCGCTCTCCGAGACCATTTGTGCGTGTCCGACGCTGGGGTGCTGCAAGGTTGCATGCGCCACGGCGAGCCCCACGCTGGACCGCTGCGCTCGGCCGATCGCGGGGCGTTACTCACTCTGCGCCCCTGGGCGTTTCAGCACCGGGAGACTTCGAACCTCACCGGTGGTGCACAGTTGGCTCGCGGGCGCCCGCCGGGCGTGGTTTTCGACTGGGCTTCCGGATGTCCTGTCGTGCCCGCTCGTCCTTCTGCACGACCCTGCGCCAGGCGGGAGCAGGAGCGTACCGGCATTGACGTGCAATTATACGGTCACTCATGCATCCGCGCTTCCCGCTGCTGTTTTCGCCGCTCAGGATCGGCTCGGCCGAGGCCAAGAACCGCATCGTAAGCACGTCGCACGACGCACATTTTGGCGAGGGCGGGTATCCCGCGGATCGCTCTATCCGATATCACGTGGAGAAGGCCAGGGGCGGCGCCGGCCTCGTCCAAGCGTTTGGGACGACCAGCGTGCACCCCAGCTCGCCCGGGGGACCGGGAAGCATTCAAAATTTCGACGATTCGATCATTCCCCACTTTCAGCGCATGGCAAGCGAGATCCACCGATATGGCGCGCTCGTGACGTGCCAGTTAGTGCACCGTGGCCGCCGGATGAGCTCGTTCGCCTCCCGGCGGGCGCCTGTCAGCGCGTCGGACGTCCCGAATGAGCGGACGTGGGAGATCCCGCATGCGCTCTCCATCAGGGAGATCCGTGAGATTGTGGACGCGTACGCGGCGGCGGCGCTGCGGGCTCGGCGGAGCGGATTCGATGGCGTGGAGCTGGCCTTCTTCGGTGACATGCTGCCGGACGAGTTTTTCTCGCCGGCGGTGAACCAGCGAAAGGATGAATACGGCGGCAGCCTGGAGAACCGACTCCGCTTCTCGTGCGAGATCGTCACGGCCGTGCGAGAGGCCGTTGGGCGCGACTTCATCGTCGGCGTACGAGTGAGCGCCGAGGACTTCCTCGAGGGCGAGGCGGGCCGGATGGAGCGGCTCGCGGCGGCTCGTCTGCTGGACGAGCTCGGTGCGCTCGACTTCTTCTCGGTTACAGCCGGAACCGTGAAGGGGCTCCTCGGCCGGCCCCGGCACGTGCCCTCATCCTATTTCCCTCACGGAGTCTACGTGGACCTCGTCGCGCCGTACCGCGAGGCGGTTCGCGTCCCGATCATCTATGCGGGGCGGATCGTCCACCCCACCGAGGCCGAGGATATCCTGCAGCGGGGCATCGCCGATCTCGTGGGGATGACCCGCGCCATCATCGCCGATCCGGAGATGCCCCGCAAGGCCCTCGAGGGGCGCCTCGACGATATCCGCCTATGCGTCGGAGCGAACGAAGGCTGCATCGGGCGCCTGTACGCGGGCTTGCCGATCGAGTGCGTCCAGAATCCAGTCATCGGCCGGGAAGCCGAGCTCGCCGGGATCCATCCAGCATCCCGGCGCAAACGTATCGTGGTGGTCGGAGGCGGGCCGGGTGGAATGGAGGCCGCTCGCGTCGCGGCGCTGCGCGGCCACGAAGTCGTGCTCCTGGAGCAGGACGCCGAGCTGGGTGGCCAGATACGGATCGCGGCACGAGCGCCCGGCCGCAGCGAGTTTCTGGGGATAGCGGCGTGGCTTATCAGGCAGGTGGAGAAGGCGCGGGTGGAGATCCGTGTGAAGACGATCGCCACGCCGGAGCTGGTGCGGGCGCTCCATCCGGACGCGCTGATCATTGCCACGGGATCCCGGCCACGCACCCTCTCCGTTCCAATCGCCAGCGAGGCGCTGGTCGTCAGCGCTCACGACGTGCTGCTGGAACGCGCCGTCCCCTGCGGCCGGGTGGTGATTATCGCGGACGATCCCCACATGGCGGGCCCGACCACAGCGGATTTCCTCGCGGGCCGGGGATACGCTGTCGAGGTCATGACCCGGCACTACCTGGTCGGAGAGGGGATCGACGACACCCAGAAGCCGCTGGTGCTCGAACGGCTCCTCCGCAAGAAGGTGGTCCTGAGCCCGCTCACCGAGGCGTGTGAGGTGCGTCGCGAGGGAGTGCGGGCCCGACATGTCCTGACCGGCGATACATGGCTCGTCCCCGCGGAGACCGTGGTCGTCGCCTGCGGAGGCCGCGCAAACGATGAGCTCTATCACGCGATCCGGGACTGGCCGATTGAGCGCCACCTGATCGGCGATGCGCTCTCACCTCGGCGCGTTCACGATGCGCTGCTCGAAGGCACGCGGGTGGCGCGGGCGCTTTGACCATGAACGTGTCCGGTCGGGATCCTGGCGACGCGCTATGCCACGACATCCGGCGGCGACGCGAGATTCTGATGGGACCGCTCGGTCCGGATGAGGGGATCCTCGTGTACGGGTTGAGCGGGCACGCGGCAGACCTGCTCTACCTGACCGGCTATGCGCCGGTCTTCGGAGCCGCGTGCCTCCTGCTCCATCCCGGGCGAGAGGCGCAGCTCTGGGTGCCATTCTCCTGGGATGTGGAGCGGGCGCGTCGTGTCACCGCCCTGACCGTTTCCGCGGCGGACCAGATGGCCCGTGATGCGGGCCGTGCGGCCATCGCGTCGGGCATCCGACGTCTGCACCTTGCGAGCGCCGGCGACCTGCCCGCATCCTTCGGTGAGGCGCTTCGTGACGCGGCCCCCACCCTGGACGTGCGGCCCCTGTCCCCACGTATCGATTGCCTGCGTCGCTGCAAGACTCCGACGGAGGTGCAGATTCTCCGTGAGGCGTGCCGGATGACCGAAGCGGGATTTGACGCGGTGGTCCACCAGGCCCGCCGGGGCCTGCGTGAGCTGGACATCGCTGCCGTCGCCGAGTATGCGATGCGGCGGGCGGGGGCAGAGGCCTTCGGATGGCCAGCCGTTGTCGCGAGTGGCCCCAACGCAGGAATCCCTGTCGCGTTCAGCTCCGCACGTGAACTCGGACCGCAAGATCTCGTGACGGTCGATCTCGGCATCGTCTATCGTGGATACCGGTCCGATCTCACTCGCTCGTTTGTGGTGGGATCCCCGACGCCCGGTCAGCAGCGGGTGTACGATGCCGTGCGACACGCATTCGATGCGGCCACAACGGCTGCCCGCCCTGGAGTGCCGGTGCGGCGCCTGCACGAAGTGGTGTCCGAGCGGATTGCAGCGCAGGGCTACCCGGGCTCCTTTGACGTGCGCGCGGGGCACGGCATTGGCCTAGAAAGCTCCCAGGAGTGGCCAGATGTGGAGCGGGAGGAGGCCAGCTTGGAGCCGGGGATGACGTTATGCCTTGAGCCAGGCGTGTACCTGGGAGAGGCAGGGGGCGTACGGATCGAAGAAGAGGTACTCATCACCGAGACGGGATGCGAGCTGCTGTCCAAGGGGCCGCAGGGGCTGACCGTGCTCTAATCCGAGGTCCTCACCGGTCTGGGGCACCCTGACTATCGCGCAGATCCGTGCGTTATCGAAAAGACCCGGGCTGAAGAGCCCATGGACCGCTGTGTCCTGTCGCGAAGGCCAGAGAGAATCGTCGCGCCATTAGACGGATCGACGGACATGTAACGCCGTGACTCCACAGATGACGATGGCGATGCCAGCGGCCCGGATGGGTGTCATGGCGTCTCTGAGGAGAAGCACGCTAAGCGACACCGTCACCACGGGCTCGAGAGTCCCAAGCATCGCCGCGCGGGCGGCCGGGACCTCCCGTAGACCGGCGAGGACCAAGAAGGGGGCAGCAAGCGCCGCTACGGCGGCGGACACCGCGATCGCTAAGAGCGCAGGTAGTGGAATGAACCATCTCAGTTGCCCGGCGACGAGTGCCGCCGTCCAGTATGGCACGGCCGAAGCGGGGAGCAAGATCGCCATCGCAGCCAGCGGGAGGACGTGACGGGCCACGCGACGGGCGACAACGGTGTACGTCGCCGCTGTAAGAGAGGCCGCCGCCACGGCGACGAGCCCGAGGCTATTTCCGAGAGACGGCGTCTGGCCGGCGACCAGCAAGGCCCCGCCCACGACGCCGATGAGGATGGCGCCCTCGTCTGGCCTGACCGGCTCGCGCAAAAACAGCCACCCCATCCAGGCGACATGGAGCGGGTACGTGTAGGCGAGCACCGAGGCGGATGAAGCTGGAAGGTAGGCGAGCGCGAGAAAATATGGGAACACCTGAGCGGGAACGAGCGTCGCTCCCATCGTGAAGAGCGGAGCGAGCGAGGACCGGGGAACGCGAATCCTCCTCCCCGTCACCGTGAGCCACCCCCACAGACACGAGGCGGCGATAGTCGACCGCAGGGCAAGCACCGTGAGAGGCGGAACGCCGTAGGCATAGGCCACTTTGACGAGAATGGGCGAGACTCCATAGAGCGCGGCCGAGAGCAGGATGAGCAGGGTCGCCATCTCTTGTCGAGATCGTGAACTTGACCGCCACGGCGCGTCTGTCAAAGCACACGCACGTCCACGAGATTCGGAGAGCCCCGGCCGTTTCCTGCGCTCGTGGTTGTGGACGGGCGGTTACCCACGAAAGGCCCCCCATAGGCGTCGGCGCGCTCAGTGCGATGTGCGCCGGGCCCTGGGCGCCGGGGACGAGGAGAGGAGTGGTCCGGCTGGTATGGAATACCGATCCACGGTGTGGCCTGTCGCGGCCGAGCAACGAGCCCGCCGACGGGCGGCACGTGGCATCTCAGGCTGAGGGGGAGGACGTAGATGGCTAGGCGCGCCAGCGCTGTATTGAGCGTCCTGCTGTTGACCGTCGGCTTGCTAACTGTGGGCTCACGTCCGGCCGCGCATGCGGTCTCGGCATCGGATACTCTCGTCATCGCGAAGGACATTTCGGATATCCGGACCCCCGACCCAAACAAGAGTTACGACATCAGCGGCGTGTTTCTCCAGTTTCCAGTCTACAGCCGTCTAGTTAAGCAAGAGGTGCCCAACCTCGGAAAGATCATGCCTGACCTCGCTGAATCGTGGTCGGTGAACCCCAGCGCGACCGAGTTTACTTTCAAGCTGCGCAGCGCCACCTTCGGTGATGGGACGCCCGTGACATCCGAGGATGTGCGGTTTTCGCTTCTGCGCGCCAAGAATATCAAGGGATACGGCTCGTTCCTCGCGGACCCCCTGAAAGATGTCGAGGTTGTGGATCCCAAGACCGTCCGAGTAATTCTCACGGCCCCGAACGCGGCGTTTCTTGCGACGCTGGCGGCGGGCGTATTTTCCATTGTGGAAGCGAAAGCCGTCCGTGCGGGCGGTGGCGTGGAGACGCCTGGGGCAGACAAGCTCGACAAGGCGGAACAGTTCTTTGCCCGGCAGTCTGCCGGCTCGGGGCCGTACGTGCTGCGGCAATATGTGCGCGAGTCCCAGATCGTGATGCAGCGGAATGACCACTACTACGGTCCGGCTCCCTTCTTCAAGACCATCGTCATCAAACACGTAAAGGAACCGGCCACGCAGTCCTTCATGGTGCAGCGCGGCGACGCGGATCTCGCGCTGGATATGACGATCGACCAGGTGAATGCGATCCGCGGCAAGCCGGGTCTCCAGTTCTTCCAAGATCCGTCTGCTTGGACACTCTATATCGGTTTGAAGACGACCGTGAAGCCGTGGACCGATCCCAGGGTCCGGGAGGCAGCCAAGTACGCCATCGACTACAACGGCCTGATCAAAGGGGTGCTGCGCGGCGCCGCCAGGCAGATCGGGAGCATCATGATGCCGGGCCTCCTTGGATTTCCGGAAATGCTCAACCAACAATTGCTGTACAAGCAAGACGTGAGCAAAGCCCGGGCCTTGCTGAAGGAGGCCGGGGTGGGCACGGTTCACGTGGACTTTACGTGGGGGTTGGGCCTGACCTACGGCACCGCGTCGACCGATCAGGTCGCGCAGAAGGTCCGCGCAGATCTTCAGAGGGTGGGCATCGTCCTTGATCCGAAGCCGGTGCAGGGATCGATCTTCCTCACATATGCCCGCCAGGGCAAGGCGCCGGCGATCCTCAATTCGTGGTATCCAGACTTCTTCGATCCGGACAATTGGTCGTACTTTGCGAGCGGCTTCGTTGCCAAGCGCTTCGATTGGACTGAGCCGACAGCGCAGAGGGATGCCCAGGAGGCCGCCGCCACCGGCGATGTTGCGAAGAGAGAGCGCCTCTACGAGGACTATAACAAGAGGCTGGCGGGGCCCGGGTCGCCGTACATCTTTCTGGTACAGCCGTACGCTGTCGTGCCGGCCCGCGCTAGCCTCGCCGGTTATCATTTCCATCCGCTCTACTTCGTAGATCTCAGCCTCCTGCGCCGCAAGTAGAAGACCTCCGTCTCCTTGCTCGGCGGAGGGGAGGGCGCGGTGGACGCCAGCGGTGTGATGATGTGCCGAGCATGGCGCGGGGGAGATTTCCTGGCGCGGGACGCCTTCTCGGGGTGAGCGGAGTGCCAGAGAGTCTCGCAATCGTCGGCCCGACGGTCGTGACCATGAACCGAGAACGGGACGTTATCGATGCGGGGACGGTCGTCATCGACCGCGGGCGGTTCGTCGCGATCGAGCCGGATGTGCGGGATCCGCATACGGATCGGCGGGTTGATGGAGCCGGGTGCGTCCTCCTCCCGGGCCTTATAAACTGCCACTTGCACAGCCGGCCGGGGCGCGCGCTCGGAGACGGCCTCTCACTCTTTGAGTGGCATGCCCTGTACCCAGATAACCTGTGCCGTCACATGACAGAGGCCGATTCCCGCCTGGGAGGCCTCTTGGCATTTGCCGACTCGCTGAAGTGTGGGACCACGACCGTGCTGGATATGACGTGCAAGCCGGCGGGCGCGTTTGCCGCGGCGGAGGAGATCGGGATCCGGGCCCGTATTGTGCCATTGGCGGCGGATGCCGAGTTCGCAGGCGACGGCGCCTGCGACGTTTATTCAGAGTTCATTGAGACGCTTGCGGAACACCCCACGCAGCCCGACGCGCGGGTGCAGTACTGGCTGGGATTCGATTCCATCAGCGGCGTCACCGAGGCCACTCTGCGGCAGATAGGCGCGGATGCGAGGCGGCTAGGGGTCGGGATCCATGGGCACATGTCGGAGTCTCAAGAGGACGCGGGCTGGACCAGGCGAGAACGGTCACTGCCGGCGGCGGTCTACCTTGAACGTGCGGGGATCTTGGGGCCGCGGACGGTGCTGGCACACTGCAATTGGCTAACAGGCCATGAGATCGCGCTGCTCGCGAGAACGGGGACGAGCGTTGCCCATAATCCAACGAGCAACATGAAGCTCGGGACTGGCATCGCTCCCATCCCCGATCTGCTGGCCAACGGGGTCACCGTGGGCCTCGGGACCGACGGGATGCTGTCCAACTTTCATCTGGACATGTTCGAAGTCATGCGTGGAGCATGTCTGCTCCAGCGTATTCACCGCCTCGACGCCCATGCATTGATGAGTTGGGACGTCCTGGAGATGGCCACACGGGCGGGAGCGCGCGCGCTCGGAGAGGAGCGCGAGATCGGATCGATCGAGATCGGCAAGCGGGCAGACGCGATCCTCGTCGATTTCCGGGACGTCCACCTCCGTCCTCTCGTGCGAGGCCCTCACGATAACTTGGCGGCGCTCCTGGTGTGGTGCGCCCGCGGGTCCGATGTGCGCACCGTGATCGTCGACGGGGCCGTGGTGGTGGAGGACCGGCGTTTGCTTCCCATCGACGAGGCGGGGCTCTTGAGCGAGATTCAGCGCGTGGCCGGTCGGCTCCTCGCGGCGATTCCGGAAAGCCACCCCCGGTGAGGCGGGTCCGGCGCTGGCCGCGAAGCATGCCGCACACGAGCGGTGTAGGTCCCTTGAAGGAAGGGGTCGGATGAGGCCGAGAAGTGTCTGCGGAGGGGATGCCACCTGAGGCTGCGCGTTCTGTCGGCAGCGGATGTGCGGCGTTGCTGGTCGATGCGAGACGCTATCGGGTGGCAACGGGAAGCGTTTGCGCTGTATTCGGAGGGGCGCGTCGAGCGTGGATTGCACAAGTGGATCAAGACCAATAACCCTCATGGTTTGATCGGTTTCCTGCCGGGGGTTATTCGGGACGGCGGCGGGTTCGGAATCAAGATGCTGTCCGCGTTCACCGACGAGGCTACCCGGCGCTACGTCACGCTCGGAATGGTGCTCGTCGCGAATGGATCGACCGGTGAGCCCCGCGGGCTCCTCGAAGGCGGGACGGTGACCGACCTTCGCACCGGGGCGGCGAGCGGGCTGGCGATCGACCTGCTGGCGCGGCGGGACGCGCGCGTGGGCGCGATGTTCGGAGCCGGCCACGTGGCTCACAACCAAGTCGAAGCGATGTGTGAAGTTCGAGACATCGCGACCGTCTGGGTCTTCAGCCGAACACGATCTCGGGCGCTGGAATTCATTGAAGCGATGCGCGCGAAAGGAGGGCGGATTCCCAAAGATTGGCGGCTCGCATCCACCCCGCGGGAAGCGATCGCGGAAGCGGACATCGTGGTAACAGCCACCACGTCGTCTACGCCCCTTTTCGACGGGCGCGATCTCCGGCCAGGGACATGCGTCGTTGCCGCGGGTGGATGCGTCCCAGAGAGTGGCGAGGTGGATGTCGAGACCATCCGGCGGAGCGCCAAGGTCGTGGTCGACATGCGGGAAACATGCGCGTGTGGGGAACTCGCCGTGCCGATCGCCCGTGGAATTATCGGCGAAGACGCCGTCGCTGAGCTGGGCGAGGTGGTAGTGGGCACGCGTCCCGGGCGAGAGCACGAGGACGAAATCGCCTTTTGCAAGACAATCGGCGTGCCTATTCAGGATCTGGTTACGGCGCAGCACCTCCTCGCCCGTGCGGAAGCGTTGGGTGTGGGCTGTATCGTGGAGCTCTAGGGCGCGTACAAAGCCGCTGTAAGCGGAGGAGACTCGTGGTCATCGCATCGCCGATCGAGTTACCCTTTGCCATCGAGGAATACCGGTCTCGCGTGGCGCGGGTGCAGGCTGTGGCCCGCGAGCGAGGGATCGATGCGATGTTTGTCTCGATTCCGGAGAACAACTATTGGCTGACGGGATTCCGAACCCTCGGGTACTTCTACTACATGGTGTTGCTGGTGCCGGCGGAGGGGGATCCCATTCACCTTGCTCGGTACGTCGAGAAGAACATCATCGAGGGATCATCCTGGGTCAAGCGTGCGGAGTACTACGATGATGTCGAAGATTACCTGGACGCCACTGCGCGCGTCTTCCGCAAGTACGGATTCGATCGCGCGACCGTGTCGATTGACAAGGGCGCATGGTACTTCACAATCGCTGAGTACGAAGGGTTGCAAAGGCGTCTACCACGGACGAAGTTCGTGGATGGGACTGGAATCATTGAGAACCTGAGACTCGTCAAATCGCCTGCGGAACAAGGCTACGTGCGGCAGGCCGCCAAGATTCTGTCGGGGGCGATGCAGACCGCCATCAGATCCATTCGTGAGGGCGTCACGGAGAACGATGTGATGGCCGCCGCCTACGACTACCTTCTCCGCAACGGAAGCGAGGTGGTGGCCGAGCCGCCGATGATTCTGTCTGGGGTGCACGCCTCGATGGCACACGCGGCGCCCGAAGGGGTGCGCATCAGCCGCGGGGATGTCGTGTATCATGACCGGACTTGCGCAAGTCGCAGGAATTTGGGCCTGGGGGACGTAGAGTGGAAGCAACGCAGCAACCATTGCAGCTTCGACGGAGCAGGAGACGACGATGTGGCCGGT
>JAJPJJ010000048.1 GCA_021324295.1 Bacillota bacterium | reverse complement strand
CCGATCGTCCGGCTGGTGTCCCTGATCATCTCGAAGGCGGTGCGGCAGCGGGCGAGCGACATCCACATCGAGCCGCAGGAGCGGCACCTGCGGGTGCGGTACCGGATCGACGGGCTGCTGGTGACGGTGATGACGCCGCCGCGGCACGTGCAGGCGGCGGTGGTGTCGCGGCTGAAGATCCTGGCCAACCTGAACATCGCGGAGCGGCGGCTGCCGCAGGACGGGCGGATCCAGTTGCGGGTGGACGAGAAGGAAGTGGACATCCGGGTGAGCACGGTGCCGACGGTGTACGGGGAGAAGGTGGTGCTGCGGCTGCTGGACCGGAGCAACGCGATGGTGGTGCTGGACCGGCTGGGGCTGGGGGCGGACAACCGGGGCCGGCTGGAGGCGCTGGTGCGGCGGCCGCACGGGATCTTTCTGCTGACGGGGCCGACGGGGAGCGGGAAGACGACGACGCTGTACGCGATCCTCAACACGCTGAATGCGCCGGACCGGAACATCCTGACGATCGAGGATCCGGTGGAGTACCACATCGCGGGGATCAGCCAGGTGGCGGTGAACCCGCGGGCGGGGCTGACGTTTGCGGGGGGGCTGCGGGCGTTTCTGCGGCAGGATCCGGACATCATCATGGTGGGGGAGATCCGGGACGGGGAGACGGCGGCGATCGCGGTGCAGGCGGCGCTGACGGGGCACCTGGTGCTCAGCACGCTGCACACGAACGACGCGCCGGGGGCGGTGACGCGCCTCGTGGACATGGGGGTGGAGCCGTTCCTGGTGGCCTCCACGCTCCTGGGGGCGGCGGCGCAGCGGCTCGTGCGGGTGCTGTGCATCGAGTGCAAGGAGCGCACGGCGCTGCCCCCCGACGTCGCCGCCCGGTTCGGGTGGAGGCTCGATGACCGTCCGGCCGCGGTCTACACCGCGCGCGGGTGCCCGGCGTGCGGGCACACCGGCTACCGCGGCCGCACCGCGGTCTTCGAGCTGATGCAGACGACCCCGGAGCTGCAGGCCCTCATCGTCCGGCGCGCCCCCGACCACGAGCTGCGGGCGGCGGCGGCGCGGGCCGGGATGCGGTCGCTGCTCGAGGACGGCGCCCAGAGGGTCCTCCAGGGCCTGACCTCGGCGGAAGAGCTCCTCAGGGTGCTGGACGTCAGGTCGACGTAACGCAGCCCGCACGCCGAGCGCGCCGGCCCGCGCCGCGCGGTCCCGGCAATCCGCCACCGGTCCTCGCGTGCCCGCGTTCGAGCGCGCCTCCACGGTGCGCTCCCGCAGGCCGTGCCTCTGGGCCAGCTTTGGCGCTGTGCTTCGTTGCCGTTACCCAGTGGCGGCGCGGCGAGGGGACGGAGGCCTGCCCGAGGCGGACGTCTCGACCTCGCCCATCGCGAAACGGTGGACGGTCTCGATCCCGTCGGAGCTCTCGGCCCCGCCGGTGGTCCGGCTCTCGACCGAGGCGAACCGGTGGAAGACCTCGATCCGTCCGGTCGACGCGGTCGCGTCCGCTGGCCGCCGCGCCCATGACCGACCGCGCCGGCTGGGAGCGGACGGAAGTGGGCATTGTAAGGATCGGACCGGTCAGAGCACGGCGCAGGAGCAGCGGGACAGGCGATGTCGGCGAGCCTCCGGGGCGTCCTCAGCGATCTGGCGCGCACGCCGGGTGTGACAGCGGCCTTTGTGGTGGACCGCCGTGGGGGCGTCATCGACGGGACGGCGTCGCAAGACGCGCGCCTCGAGCAGCTCGGCACCGTCGCTCGGAGCCTGCTGCTCGTCGCGGGCAGCCTCGGCGCGTCGCGCGCGGGCGACGACGCGCGATGCGTTCTGATCGAATTCGAGCGGGGGATCGTGGCGCTCTGGCCCGCGGGCCCCGATGCGGCGCTCGTGTTGGTCGGCAATCACCGCTGCATCCTGGGGCGAGCGCGGGTGGATGGACAGCGCGCCGCCGGCGCGATCGCGCGTGCGGGTGCCGCCCAGCGTGTCGGCGCGCCGCCGGGTCCCGGCGCCGGCCAGCCGGCCGGTGCGGGTGCTCCGGCGTCCGGAAGCGCGGGTCCCGCGCGGCCCCGTGTCCGGCGTCCGGCGCTGCTGCTCGCGCCCGCGGTGCTCGGGCTCGTCGCAGGCCTCGCCATCGTCACCGCGCCCCCGGCACAGTCCGTGCGCGCGTCCCGCGGGGCAGCGGGCCAGGTCTCGCAGGGCGGACCGACGGTGCTCGTCGTTCCCGTGACGCTGCCGCGGCCCGCAAACGCCGGACCCGTCGGCGCCGCGGTGCGGGTCGCGATGACCCCTCCGGTGCCGGGCGCCAGCCTGGATGCGTCCCGTCAGTACCTCACGCGCCTGATGCGCTCGCTCGTGGGCTCGCTGCCCGCGGGGTGGGCGCCGGACCCCAACGGCGTGGCCTTGCTCCGGAGGGCTGTCCAGGACGCCGTGCCGCCGTCCGTTGGCCCGCTGCTGCCGGCCGGAACCCGGGTGAGCACGGAGATGATCGTCAAGGTGCCGCCGGGGAGCCGGTCCTCTCCGTAGAGCGCGCGTCGGCGCGAGGCCCACCCGGGGCGCGGGCTCTCTGTGCCGCTCCTACGACGCGGCCGGCCCGGACGTCCCGGCCGGTTCGCGGCCGGCGTAGGCGCGGTCGATCTTCGCCGCCATCACGAAGTCGCTCTCGGTCAGGCCGTCGATCTTGTGCGTCCAGAGGTAGACGCGCACCTCGCCCCACTTCACGTACAGGTCGGGATGATGGTTCTCGGCCTCCGCGATCGGGGTGATCGCGTTCACGAAGTCGACCGCCTGCACGAAGTTCCTGAACCGGAACCCCTTGACCAGTTTCTTGTGCTGCTCGACCTGCCATCCATCGAGCTGCGCCAGCAGCGGCGCGATCTGCTCCGCGGTCAGCGGCGGCGTCCCCCCCAGGCAGGGCACGCACCGTCGGTCTGCCAGGTTGCTCGCCATCGTCCCGCTCCTTTCCACCGGCCCCCGTCCGCCGGCGCGGCGCGCGCTGGACGCGCGCCCGTCGGTTTCATTGTACCCGCTGCCGGCCGCCGGTAAAGGCGGCGCGCCCCGCGCTAATCGTCTTCGGGATCGACCCACTCCTCTTCATCGGGTGTGAACTTCCGGCCGCAGTGCGGGCACGGGACCTCTTCGTCCTCGTCGGGCACGAGGACGATGAGGACGCTGCGGGAGCAGTGGGGGCAGATGACTCTCACCACGCTGGGACACCTTCGGCGGTCCGCGCGCGGCATCCTGGTGACAGAGTATAATGGGGTCGGTGTCGTGATCCCACAGGCGCGGGGTGTGGCATGTCGGACCGGCCGGCCGAGGCACCTGCCCTCGATCCTCGCACGTCCGTTGGGCACGTCCACCTGACCGTGCGCGACCTGCCGGGCACGCTGCGGTTCTACCGTGACGTGCTCGGCTTCCGGGAGGCGTGGACGGATGGGGGGCGGACCGCCTACCTGTCGGCCGACGGGCTGTACCCGTTTCACCTGGGGCTCACGCAGGAGTCGGAACCGCCGGACGCCGCCCGGGCCCGGCCGGGTCTGTACCACGCCGCGTTCCTGCTGCCCACGCGGCGCGCGCTCGCCCGGGTCGTGGAGCGCCTGCTCTCCAGCGGCGTGATGCCGGACGGCGCGTCGGACCACCTCGTCAGCGAGGCGGTCTACCTTCGCGATCCCGAGGGCAACGGCCTGGAGTTGTACGCGGACCGGCCCCGCGAGCGTTGGCGGCGGCGCGGCGGTCAGATCCTCATGAGCACGGAGCCTCTCGACCTCGACGGCCTGCTCGCGGAGGCCGCGGGGACCGGCGGGGCATGGGCGGGCATCGACCCGGGGACGCGCCTGGGCCACGTCCACCTGCGCGTCTCGGACCTCGCGCGCGCCGAAGCGTTCTACCATGGGGTCCTCGGCTTCGACGTCGTGCTCCGAGAGTACCCCGGGGCGCTGTTCCTCTCCGCAGGCGGCTACCACCACCACATCGGCGTCAACGTCTGGGGCAGCCGCGGCGCCGCGCCCCGGCCCGCGGGCGGCGTGGGCCTGCGCTACTTCACCATCGCCCTGCCGGACCGGCGGGAGCTCGTGCGGCTCGTGCGGCGCGCCGAGCAGCTCGGCGTGCGCATCGAGGCTGCTTACGACCACGGGCTGTCCGAGACGGTGAGCCTGCGCGACGGCGACGGCATCGGCGTCGTGCTGGCCGTGGACCGCGACGGCGGCCGCGTCCCGGCGGCCGCGTGGCACTCGGAGCCCCGCCCCGTCGCCGCCTTGCTCCATGGGTGAGGCGGCAGCCCGCGAGCTCGCCGCGGCGCTGCGTCGGCGCGTGCGCGGCGAGGTACGGTTCGATGCCGTCTCGCGCGCGCTCTACAGCACCGACGCGAGTATCTACGAGATCGAGCCGATCGGGGTCGTCCTCCCGCGGGACGCCGACGACGTGCAGGCGGTGCTGGAGATCACGCGCGCGGCCCGGGTCCCGGTGCTGCCGCGCGGCGGGGGCACGAGCCTCGCAGGGCAGACGGTGGGACACGCGGTAGTGCTGGACTTCTCCAAGTACATGAACCGGATCCTGGAGGTCAACACGGAGGAGGGATGGGCGCGCGTCGAGCCCGGCGTGGTCCGCAGCGAGCTGTCGCGCGCCCTGGCGCCGGCGGGCCTCATCTTTGGACCCGAGACATCGACGCAGAACCGCGCCACGCTCGGCGGGATGATCGGGAACAACTCGTCGGGCTCGCGGTCGCTCGTCTACGGCAAGACGGTCGACCACGTCGTCGAGGTGCGCGGCTTCCTGGCGGGTGGCCACCCCGTGGCGCTCGGTCCGTGTTCGCCGGAGGAGGCTGCGGCCCGCGCCCGGCAGGATGGCCCCGAGGGCCGCCTGTACCGCGAGATCCCGAGGATCGTCGAGGCCCATCGCGACGAGGTGGCCCGCCGGTTCCCCAAGATCATGCGGCGGGTATCCGGCTACAACCTCGACGAGTTCCCCCCGGGCGGGCCCATCAATCTCGCCAAGCTGATCGTCGGGTCCGAGGGCACGCTCGCGGTCGTCACCGAGGCGCGCGTCACGCTCTCCCGCCGACCGGAGGCGACCGTGCTCGCCGTCCTGCAGTTCGACGACATCGTCCCGGCGCTGGAGCGCACGCCGGAGATCCTGGAGACCGGCCCCACCGCCGTCGAGCTGACCGACCGGATCGTCCTCGAGATGGCGCGGCAGGCTCGCGAGCACTCGCGCCGGCTGACGTTCGTGGAGGGCGATCCGGAGGCGATCATGATCGTCGAGTACGCGGGGCCGAGCCGGGAGGCGCTCCTGCCCCGGCTGGACGCCCTCGAGGCTCGGGTGCGCCGCACGGGGTTCCGCGGCACGATGCTGCGGATCCTGGAGCCGGCCGCGCAGGCCAACGTGTGGGCGGTGCGCGAGGCCGGCGTGGGGCTCTTGCTCGGGATGAAGTCCGCGCGGAAGCCCGTCGCGTTCGTGGAGGACACCGCGGTCCCGCCCGAGCGGGTCGCCGAGTACACGCGGCGCTTCCGGGAGATCGTGGAGCGCCACGGGACGCGCGCGTCGTTCTACGGGCACGCGAGCGTCGGCCTGCTCCACACGCGGCCGATCCTGGACCTCAAGCAGGCGCGCGACGTCGCGGAGATGCGGCAGATCGCGGAGGAGATCAGCGAGCTCGTGCGGGAGTTCGGGGGGGCCCTCAGCGGCGAGCACGGGGACGGCCTCGCGCGGGGCCAGTTCATCGAGAAGATGTTCGGCCCCGCGCTGTACCGCGCGTTCCGCCAGGTGAAGGAGGCGTTCGACCCGGAGGGGCTCATGAACCCCGGGAAGATCGTGGACGCGCCGCCAATGACCGAGTCGCTGCGCTACGGTCCCGCCTACCGGACCGCCGCCGTGCCCACGATCCAGGACTTCGCCCGGGACGGCGGGCTCGCCGCCGCGGTGGAGCTGTGCAGCGGCGTCGGCGCCTGCCGCAAGGTGCAGGGCGGCACGATGTGCCCGTCGTTCATGGTGACGCGCGAGGAGGCGCACAGCACCCGCGGCCGGGCCAACGCGCTGCGCGCCGCGATCGCCGGCCGCCTCCCGGCCGGGGCGCTGACGAGCAAGGCGATGTACGAGGTCATGGACCTGTGCATCGGGTGCAAGGCGTGCAAGGCGGAGTGTCCCAGCAACGTCGACATGGCCAAGCTCAAGCACGAGGTGCTGGCCGCGTACTACGACGCGCACGGGGTGCCGCTGCGCGCCCGGATCTTCGGTTACGTCGCGGCCCTGGGATCGCTCGGGAGCGCGACCGCGCCCGTGTCCAACTGGCTGCTGGCGAGCCGCCCGGTGCGGTGGGCGCTCGACCGGTTCGCCGGCGTCGACGGCCGGCGCCGGTTGCCGGCGTTCACCCGCCGGCGTTTCTCGCGGTGGTTCGCCGCGCACGCCTCCCGGGGCCGCGCCGCGGCGAGCCGCCCGTCCGCGGCCCGGGAGGCGCTCGGGCGCGTCCCGGGAGGGGGCCGCGTCCTCCTGCTGGTCGATACGTTCACCGAGTTCTACTACCCGGAGATCGGCCGCGCCGCGGCCCGGCTGCTGTGGGCCGCCGGGTGCGACGTGCAGCTCGCCCGGACGCGGTGCTGCGGCCGGCCGATGATCAGCAACGGGATGTTGCGCCAGGCCCGCTCGCTCGCCGCGGAGAACGTAGCGCGGATGCGGCCGTGGGCCGAGCAGGGGACTCCGCTCATCGGGCTCGAGCCCTCGTGCGCGGTGACGTTCAAGGACGAGTATCCGGACCTCGTCCCCGGCGCGGCCGCGGAGGTGGTGTCCCGGCACACCTTTCTGCTCGAAGAGTTCCTCGCCCACCTCCGCGAGGCCGGGGTGCGCCTGCCGTTCGCGCCGCGCGAGCGCCAGGTCCTGCTGCACGGCCACTGCCACCAGAAGGCGATGGTCGGGACCGGCCCTTCGCTCGCGGCGCTGCGCTCCGTCCCCGGCTACCGGGTGGAGGAGGTCGACTCGGGGTGCTGCGGCATGGCGGGGTCGTTCGGCGTCGAGCGCGAGCACTACGAGATCTCGCTCGCGATGGGGGAGCGCGTGCTGTTCAAGGCGGTCCGCGGCCTCCCGCCGGACGCCCTGATCGTGGCCGCCGGCGCGTCGTGCAGGCAGCAGATCGCGCACGGCACCGGCCGCCGCGCCGTGCACCTCGCGGAGGCGCTCGCCGACGCGCTCGACAGTCAGGGCCCCTGAGGCGACAGGTCGGTCAGTACAGGGGCGGCGGAACGCGATCCAGGCTCTGTATCGCCTCCTGCAGCGACATGGCCTGCGAGACTCTCACCGCGTTCCACTGGACCATGCCGCTCTGGATGATGAACTCCTGCACCGCCTCGATCGTGTCCGCCTCCACCACAGCCACGCCTTCGTGTTCCGAGCCGAGGATCAGCGGTCCCGCCACGAACCTGATCCGCAGCTTTTGCGCAAGCTGCGGAAGTTCCGACCCTGCTCGGACGAGCATCGCCCGCGTCTTGCTGTTTGCCGCCGGGCACTGGTCCGGTGGGTGCGTCAGCCGGATGACATACTGCGGCATGGCCGCGGCTCCCTTCTGCGTTCGGATTTGCCTCCGCGGGGATCCTCCCGCTCGGGTGCAGCGTTCGGGAGCGGAGAGCAGGCTCCTTCGCAAACACCCGTTTGCCGAGGCGCCCTCGCACGGTGGCAGCTCGCCGAAGCTGACCACGGGCGTCGTGACGTGAGCGCCGGGAGCGGCCCCGCGCCGAGGTCCGAGCGCTGTCGCGAGCGAGTCGCGCGGGCGACTCGCCTGGACGGTCGGGGAGGTGGATGCTACAATGCTAGGGCGCAGGACTAAGACGCCGCAGCGCGCGGTGGCCGTAGCTCAAGGGCAGAGCACCAGACTGTGGCTCTGGGGGTTGGGGGTTCAAATCCCCTCGGCCACCCCACCGGGAATCCACCGAGGAGGATCCCCGATGCTCCCGGAAGAGCGCATCGTCATGACCGGGGTCACCGTCCACTTCGATCCCCAGGCCGCGCGCTGGGTGGCCGCGTGCGATGACCCAGGCGGGGAGGAGCGCCTGGTCGTCCACGCCGAGACACGCGAGCGCGCGCAGCGCCTCCTCGACGAGCGCTGGCGGGCCCGGCTCGAGGTCCTCGACCGCGAGGAGGAGGAGGAGCGGTAGCGCTCGTCCTCCCCGGCGAGCCCCGCGGCCGCTACCGGCCGCGGGCGCCGGCTGCGCGGCTCACGCGATCCGGCGCCTCCCCGGGCTGCGGCAGCCCCGCCCACCGCATCACGGGCCTCACCGTGAGCCCCTGCCCCAGCAGGGTGACCAGCACCAGCCCGAACACCGCCGCCTGAACCATCTCGCGTCCCGGGAGCCCGGCCGGGAGGTCCAGCACGAGCGCGATCGCGACCCCGCCGCGCAGTCCGCTCCAGACGAGCACGTGGCGCCACGCGACCGGCACCGGCGCGGCCGGGCGTCCCAGCCACGCGGCGAGCGGGTAGACGGCGAGCGCCCGGACGGCCAGGGCGACGGCGGCGACGGCGACGACGAGGCCCGCGTGGTGGAGGAGGAGGCGCCCCGGGACCGCGAGCCCGATGAACAGGAACAGTCCCGAGTTGGCAAGGAACCCGATGACCTCCCACAGCGTCCACATCGCCTCGCGCCCCGCCGCGGTCAGGTTCTGCGGCCCGTAGCTGCCGAAGATCGTCCCCGCCACGACCACGGCGATCACCCCGCTCGCCGCGGCGTGGCCGGCGGCGATGAAGGAGGCTACCGCCAGGATCAGGCTCCCCAGCGCCTCGACGAGCGGCTGGCGGATGTGGCCCAGCCCATACGAGATGCCGGCGCCGAGCGCGGCGCCCACGAGCCCGCCGCCCACGAGGAGCCAGGCGAACTCCCCGGCCAGGGCGAGCGGCCCCGTCGCACCCGGCTGCGCGACGAGCGTGAACAGCACGATCGCCACGCCGTCGTTCAGCACCGCTTCCCCCTCCAGGATCGCTCCCAGCCGGCGGTCCAGCCGCGCCTCGCGGATCAACGCGATGACGCTGACCGGGTCGATCGCCGCGGCGATGGCGCCGAGGAGGAGGGCCGTGTGGAAAGGGATGTGGAAGGCGGCCGTCACCACCGCCGCGATGCCGAACGCCGCGGCCAGCGTGCCCGGGATCGCGAGACACGCGATGAGCCAGCCGTGCGCGCGGATGTCATCCGGGTCCAGGTGGAGCGCCCCCTCGAAGAGCAGCGGAAGGACGAACACCGTCACCAGCTCCGCGGCCGTGACGTGGAGCGGCGGGAGGAGGCGCAGCGCCCCGGCGGCGAGGCCGGCGAGGACCAGCGCGATCGTGTAGGGCACGCGGAGCCGCTCCGCCGCGATGGCGACGACCGCGGCGACCAGCATGAAGAGCAGGACGAGCTCGAGCGGCGTGGGCATGTCCGTCGTGGGGTTCGGGACGACACCGGGATCCCCTGCGCCGACGGGCCGTGCTTCAGCCATCGCGACGACGGCAAACGGTCTCGGAGCTGACGCGAGCTGTCCCGGGCCTGTAACCCGGGTGGCGCACGTGGGCAGGCGGCAGTGGGAGCGACGCTGCGCGCTCCGGCCGATGGGGGCCCGGGCTTTTTAATCCCGGCAGGGGAGCCGGCGTCCGCGTGCGAACCTCACCGATGTCCGATGCGGCCTGACCGTCCCTCCCCGGCCACGGGATTCCAGACGATCACCGCTCCGAATGCGTCGCCGTTGACGCTCGAGGGGACCAACACGTACCTCGTCGGCGCGCCTCGCGCCGTCGTGATCGACCCAGGCCCGCACGATCCCGCGCACGTCGCCCGGGTCCTCCGCTGCGCGCGGGGCGCGGGCCGGCAGGTGGCGCTCATCCTGGTGACGCACGCGCACGCCGACCACATCGGGGCGGCGGACCATCTGGCCCGTGAGACCGGGGCGCCGGTGGGGCGGTGGAGGACCGGGGACCGGCCGCTCGCCGACGGGCAGGCCGTCGCCGTCGATGGCGTGCGGCTGCGCGTGCTGCACACGCCCGGGCACGCGCCGGACCACGTGGCGCTCTACTGGGAAGAGCGGCGCACGCTGTTCTCGGGCGATCTCGTGCTGGGCAGCGGGACGGTCGTCGTGAGGCCGCCGGCCGGGTCGATGGAGGCTTACCTGCGGTCGCTCGACCGGGTCGCGGGCCTCGATCTCGCGGTGATCGCCCCGGGCCATGGGCCGCTCATCACGGATCCCGCGTCCCGCGTGGCCGCGTACATCGCGCACCGCCGGATGCGCGAGCGGCAGGTGCTCGACGCGCTCTCGCGGGGCGCGCGCACGCCGGAGGAGATCGCGGCGGCCGTCTACGTCGATCTGGACCCCCGCCTGCGGCCGGCCGCGGAGGGGCAGGTGCAGGCGCACCTGGTGAAACTCCTCGATGAGGGCCGTGTGCTGCGGGAGGACGGCCGCTACTATGTGCGTCCTGGCGGAGGGTCTCGGAGGCGCCCGCCGCGGCAGGGGCCCGAGGGGGCGGGGGCCTCACGATAGCGCGAAGGGGGGAACGCGATGGCGGTGCCGGTGACAGCGCGGTCCGAGGTCGAGGACAAGCACGGGCGCCCGATCCGGGTGGGGAGCCGGGTGCGCACGGCCGGGGTCGCGGAGCCGGTCGAGGTGCACCAGATCGATCCCCGCTACGGTGTGGTGGTCGTCCTGGTCCCGGGCCGGGCCGGCCAGCGCATGGGACAGATGGTGCGGGCGCGCGACGTGGAGGTGGTCTGAGCGAGAACGGGGCGACGGACGGAACACGCCGCGGCGGGGGCCGGCCGGCCCCCGCCGTGGCGTCGTGATGCGAGGAGCTACTCGAAATCCTCCGGCGTGCCGCCGCCGGGCGTGGCCGGGGCCTTCTTCTTCTCCCGCTTCTCCACGACGAGCGCCTCGGTGGTGAGCAGCAGGCTCGCCACGCTCGCCGCGTTCTGGAGGGCCAGCCTGGTGACCTTCGTGGCGTCGATCACGCCGGCCTTCACCATGTCCTCGAACTTGCCCTCGGCCACGTTGTAGCCGACGCCCGGCTTCTCCGCCTTGATGCGCTACACCACGACGGCGCCCTCCATCCCGGCGTTGGCCGCCAGCCACTTCGCCGGCTCCTCGATCGCCCGGCGCACGATGGAGGCGCCGATGCGCTCGTCCTCGCTCTCCGCCTGCACGGTGTCGATCGCCTTGGCGATGTTGAGCAGCGCGACCCCGCAGCCCGGCACGATGCCTTCCTCGACCGCCGCCTTGCTGGTGTTGAGCGCGTCCTCGAACCGGTGCTTCTTCTCCTTCAGCTCCGTCTCGGTCGCCGCGCCCACCTTGACCTGGGCGACGCCGCCCGCGAGCTTGGCCAGCCGCTCCTGCAGCTTTTCCTTGTCGTAGTCGGAGGTGGTGGTCTCGATCTCCTTCTTGATCTGGGCGATGCGGCCCTGGATGTCCTTGCGGCTGCCCCGGCCCTCGATGATCGTCGTCTCTTCCTTGGCGGCCCGCACCTTCGCCGCGCGGCCGAGCATCTCGATCTCGACGTTCTCCAGCTTGATGCCGATGTCGTCGCTGATCACCTTGCCGCCGGTGAGCACCGCCATGTCCTGCAGCATCGCCTTGCGCCGGTCACCGTACCCGGGCGCCTTGACCGCCACGCAGGGCAGGACGCCGCGGAGCTTGTTGACCACGAGGGTCGCGAGCGCCTCGCCTTCCACGTCCTCGGCGATCACGACGAGGGGCTTGCCGAAGCGCATCACCTTCTCCATCACCGGGACGATGTCTTTGACCGCGCTGATCTTCTTCTCGGTGAGGAGAATGAAAGGCTCCTCGAGCACCGCCTCCATCTTGTCCGGATCGGTCACCATGTAGGGCGAGATGTAGCCGCGGTCGAACTGCATGCCCTCGACGACCTCGACGGTCGTCTCGATGCCCTTGGACTCCTCGATCGTGATGACCCCGTCCTTGCCGACTTTGTCCATCGCCTCCGCGATGATCTTGCCGATCTCCGGATCGTTGCCCGCGATGCTCGCGACGTGCGCGATGTGCTCCTTGCCCTCAAGCGGCGTGCTGATCTTCTTGAGCTCCGCGACGAGCGCATCGACGGCCTTGTCGATGCCGCGCTTGAGGATCATCGGGTTGGCGCCCGCGGCGACGTTCTTCAGCCCCTCCTTGACGATCGCGTGAGCCAGCACCGTCGCGGTCGTCGTGCCGTCGCCGGCCGCGTCGTTGGTCTTGCTCGCCACCTCCTTGACGAGCTGGGCGCCCATGTTCTCGTAGGGGTCCTCGAGCTCGATCTCCTTGGCGACGGTCACGCCGTCCTTGGTGATCGTCGGGGAGCCCCACTTCTTCTCGAGGACGACGTTGCGGCCCTTTGGCCCGAGCGTCACGCGTACCGCGCTGGCGACGCGCTCCACGCCGCGCTCGAGCGCCTTCCGGGCCTCTTCGTCGTACAGCAGCAGTTTTGCCGGCATACCGTGCCTCCTTGACGGGGGATATGTTTAGCACTCACGTGCGGAAAGTGCTAACCACCCCTATTTTTCACCGCCATCGGATGGCTAGCAAGAGCATGCTAGCGATAGATCAGCCAATATCGGGGGAATACGGCGGTTTATCCGATTCTTGCTCCGCATTTCTCCATGTATCATATCCGTACATGTCCATACGGGCCGCAACGCCACCTTCCCGCCGAGGGTCGTCCGCCGGGGGAGTTTCCGGCTGCGCCGTCAAACTCCAGGGCCGTGCGCTACCCATCGCAGCTCGGCTCGGCCCTGCTGCTCGTGCTCATGGGGTTCCTGATCGTCGTCCAGGTCCGAGCCGGCCGGGCGCTCACAGCGGGTGCATCCCTCCCGTCCCAGCGCGTCGAGGACCTCACGGTGCTCCTCCGGCGGCAGCAGGAGGCGGACCGGATGCTCCGGGACGAGGTGGCCTCGCTCGCGGCCAAGCTCGCGGCGTACCGGGCCGCCGAGGCCCGCGGGCGCAGCGTCGCGCTCGAGATGCAGCAGGAGCTCGCCGGGCTGCGCGTGCAGCTCGGGCTGACCCGGGTGCGCGGCCCGGGCCTGGTGGTGGTCGTCGCCGCGGCGCCCGGCCGGCTGGCGGTGCCGCAGGCGCAGGATCTCTCGAGCGTCCTCAACGAGCTGTGGGCTGCCGGCGCCGAGGCCGCCGCGGTGAACGGCGTGCGCGTCCTGGCGACGACCGGCTTCGTGCCCGCCGCGGAGGGCGTGCGAGCCGGGGGGCGAACGCTGCGGGGCCCGTACACGATCGCGGCGATCGGCGATGCCGCGGCGATGGAGGGCGCGCTGCTCGTGCGCGGCGGGCCCGTGGACGGGCTGCGGGGGGTGGGGCTTGCCGTCACGCTGGCCGCCCGCCCCGACCTCGTGCTCCCCGCGTACGCGACGCCGGCAGGATTCCGCTTCGCGCGGCCCGCCACGCCGCCGTGATGGCGCCCGACAGTAGTCGACGGCCGCCGCCCAGTGCGAGTGCACCCTCGCTCTGGGCTGACGCAGCCGCCGAGTTCCCCGTCCTGGAGAAGACGCCTGCCCTTGGGCCGAACCGCATCGTCTCTTGAAGCGCGCCCCGGCCTTGCAGACCGCTCTCGTCGAGACGGGAGGACAACATAGCATACCGCGCGCGCCCGTGTCAACGGTTTGCCCCGCCCCCGGCGTGTATCGTTCGACGAATCCTTCTCCGCGGGTCCCGCAACAGATCCGGCGGCCTCGTCCGGCTGACGGGATCGAGCGGCGCGGGCCGGACGCCGGGTCCTGCGTCCTCGCGTCTGCGGAACCGGGTCGCGGGGCGCTACCGCCCGAAGCCCGCCGGCTTGACGTCCACCCCGTCCGGGGTGTTCAGGTAGCCGGGGGCGCGCCCGCGCACACCCGTCACCCCATACTGCCAGAGGATCCGCTTGGTCGCCCGGCTGAGGACGACCACGCGGTGGTTGAAGTCGTCGTTCAGCAAGATGTTCCCGTTGGGGAGCTCGACCGCGAGCGAGGGGTGGTCCAGCCGTCCCGGCCCGCGCGCCGGTCCGTAGGACCACACCGTCCGGCCGGCGCGGGTGACGATCACGACCTTCCCGGGCCGGCTGTAGTCCGCGACGAGGTAGTCGCCCGCGCGCGTGAGCTGCGTGTCCGAGGGGTAGGCGACCGGGAGCGGCACGTGGTAGAGGAGCCGTCCTGTGAGGGGGTCGAGCTCGGCCGCGGTCCGCGTGCCGATCTCCGTAATCAGCAGGTGGCCGTTCGCCAGCGGCGTGTCCCCGTTCGGATAGAGGAAGTGGCCGGGAAACGCGGTGGAGGCCCGGCAGTCCCGCGTCACCCCGAACTGCTTCTGGATGTGGCGGGCGGGCGGCGGATCGAGCACGAGGATGCGGCAGTTCTTGATGTCCGCGACGACGATGCGGCCGTCGGGAAGCTGATACGCGTCGTCCGGCGTGTGGAGGTACCCGGGGGCGCTGCCGGGGCGGCCCGGGTGGCCGTACTGCCATACGATCTTGCGGGTCGCGTAGTCGACGATTGTGATCGTCTCGTGGTCCTCCTCGTTCGTGATGATCGTCCGGCCGCCAGGCGTGTAGAACGCATCGTCCGGATCGATGAACGACTGGCCCGGCGCGAGGTCGCCCGGGCGCGGGAACTCCCAGACGATGCGCCGGTCGGGCGTGACCTCGATGATGCGGTTGTTACCGGCGTCCGCGATCAGGACGTTGCCCGGCAGCCCGGCCGTCTCGGCGGCGCCGGCGGACGCGGGCAGCGCCCGGCCGGCCGGGAGCGGCGCGGCGGTGAGGAAGGCGAGGGCGGCGCCGAGGAGCGCCGCGGCGACGCGCGGCATGCGGTATCCTCCGTGGACGCGGACTGCGGTGCGGCGTGGGGCCGGCCCGGGCCGGCCACATCGCGCGGCCCGGCCGGCTTCGCCGATACGCTATCTCTTCGCGGGCCGCGACCTGTCGCCTCCGTCGCCCGGCGCGCCGCAATACGGCCGTTACCCGCGTCGGCGATCCTGGTGACGTGCGACCGCGAGCGCCGCGGCCCGGCGGCTTGACATCCGGGTGAGCTGCGCGTATATTAGGACTGGTCAGTCCTATTTTGCCATGGTACGCGGCCAGCGGAGCCGGGAGAAGATCCTCGAAGCCGCGGCGTCCTTGTTCCACCGGCGCGGCTTCCAGCCGACGTCGCTCGAGGACGTGCTGGAGGCGAGCGGCGTGTGCCGGAGCAACTTCTACTACCACTTCCGCAGCAAGGAGGACCTGGGGCTCGCCGTGCTGGCACGGCAGGCCGGGCGGTTTGACGCCGACGTGATCGAGGGCATACTGGAGAATGAGCGCGAGTCCCCCCGGAGCCGGCTGTCACGCCTGTTCGGGGCGGTGGCGTCCGGGCTTCGCTCGGACGCGTATCGCAGCGGGTGTCCGTTCGGGAACCTCGCCGCGGAGCTCGGTGGCAGTCACCCCGAGTTCCGGAGCCGGCTCGGCGCGTTCTTCCGGCGATGGGAGGACGCGGTGGAGCGGTGTCTGCGTGAGGGCGTCGCGGCCGGGGAGTTCCGGCGTGACCTCGATACGCGCCGCATCGCGATGGCCCTGGTGAGCCAGATCGAAGGAGCCGTCCTCCTCACGAAGACCCACGGAGGCGGGGAGCCGATCGACGCCGCAGCCCATGCGATGCTGACGTTGCTGGAAAGCAGGTGACACGCGTGAACGAGCCTGTAGAACGAACGGCCACACCCCCGGGCGGCGCGCCGCCCGTGCGGGCCGAGGAGCCGCGGGTCTCCCCGCAGGGGCCCAACACGGAAACGGGGAGGTCGCCGGAGGTCGCGCTGTTCGAGGAGATGGTGACCACGCACCTGGACGCGCTGTACCGGACCGCGCTCCGGCTGACGGGACGGCCGCAGGACGCGGAGGACCTGGTGCAGGAGACGTACCTGAGGGCGTGGCGGTCGCTGCACACATACAAGCCCGGCACGAACCCGAAGGCGTGGCTCTTTCGGATCCTGCACAACGCCCGGATCGACCGATACCGCGCATCGACGCGGGCGGTCCAGACCGTTGACGAGATCGAGGGGCAGGACCCGGCGTTCGTGGTGAACGAGACGCCGGAGTCGCTCGTGCTCGCCGGCGTGATGGAGCCGGAGGTCCGGCAGGCCCTCATGGAGCTGCCCGAGGTGTTCCGATCCTGCGTCATTCTCGCGGATCTCGAGGGGTTCTCGTACCAGGAGATCGCCGATATCCTCGGCATCCCGCGGGGCACGGTGATGAGCCGTCTGTTCCGCGGCCGTCGGGGGATGCGCAAGGCGCTCGCGGCGTACGGCCGGGACCACGGGTACGTGAAGGCCAACTAGTGCGTCGTTGCGTTCGTTCGGAGGCAGGCGAGGGGGGGGTGCGGGGGCCGGCCTGAGCGCCCCCCCGGGGTCCCCAACGCATCGCCGTCCTTCCGCGATTCGTCGGGGTGGGAATCCGCCCCTCGACAGCACGCGGACGCGAGCCCCCACACCCCGCCATAGCTGCCACGGAACTTCTGCACGGCTGCACTAGGCGCATCGAGCGTGGCAGCGCGCCGCGCGGCGCGGGTCGGATCCCGCGCCGCGCGGCGCGCCTTTTGGAGGCGTCATCGGCTGGAGGCGGTGGTCCACGCGGGGGCGAAGCCTCTCCTGCGATGGAACGGGCGGACGGGACGATGCAGGCCGGGTTGGCGGTGCTGGCGCAGCGGCGGACCGTCCGCTTCTACACGGCGGACGCCGTCCCCGAGGCCATCGTCCGGAGCCTGCTCGCGGCCGCCCAGCACGCGCCGTCGGCCCACAATGCCCAGCCGACCCGCTTCGTCGTGATCCGCTCTCCGGAGGCGAAGCGGCGGCTCGCCGACCAGATGGCCCGGCGCTGGCGGCGCGACCTGCAGCGCAGCGGGACGCCAGAGGCCGCGATCCGTGTCGAGCTGCGGTTTTCGCTCCGCCGGTTCGGCGAGGCGCCCGTCCTGATCCTCGTCGGCTACACGATGGACGAGATGGACAGGTATCCGGATCGGGCGCGGCAGCGGGCCGAGGAAACGATGGCGGTCCAGAGCGCCGCCGCCGCGACCGAGAACCTGCTGCTCGCGGCCGCAGCCCACGGGCTCGGCGCGTGCTGGTGCTGCGCGCCCCTCTTCTGCCAGGGCACCGTCCGGCGAACCCTCGGGCTCCCACGGACGTTCGTCCCGCAGGCCCTGGTGACGGCCGGGTATCCCGCGCACACGCCGCCGATGCCGCCGCGCAAGCCGCTCGAGAGCATCGTGACGTTCCTGTAGGGTCCCGTGCCGATGGGGGGAACCGGATCCGGGGAGCCACCGCGCAACCGGCAGCGCCGCGAGCCGTCGCCCCGCGCCGGGCGGGAGGGGGCGCGGTGAGCGCGCGCCCTCCCGGCGGGATCACCGTGCTCTCCGGAGGCGTCGGCGGCGCCCGGCTCGTCGACGGCCTGGCAGGCGTGCTGGCGGATCCGTCCGTGCTCACCGTGATCGTCAACACCGCCGACGACTGGACGCTGTGGGGGCTGCACATCTCGCCGGACATCGACACCATCCTGTACACGCTCGCCGGCCTCGCCAGCGCGGAGCAAGGGTGGGGGATCGCCGGCGATACGTGGGCGGCGCTGCGGATGATGGAGCGCTACGGGTTCCCGGCGTGGTTTCGGATCGGCGACCGCGATCTGGCCACGCACCTGGCCCGGACGGCGTGGCTGCGGGACGGGCGGCGGCTCACCGACGTGGTGCGCTCGCTCGCGGCGGCGCTGGACGTGCGGCCGCGTGTGCTGCCGATGTGCGACGAGCCGGTGGCCACGGTCGTCCACACGGCGGCCGGCCGCCTGCCGTTTCAAGAGTACTTCGTCGCCCGAGGGGCCACGGACCCGGTCCAGGGCATCGAGTTCGAGGGGATCGCCGGCGCGCACCCGACGCCGGAGGTCCTGGAGGCGCTCCGGACGGCGAGCGTCGTCATCGTGGCGCCGAGCAATCCGCTCGTGAGCATCGGCCCGATCCTCGCGGTGCCCGGGATGCGCGAGGCGCTCGTGGGGTCCCCGGCGCTGAGGGTGGCCGTCACGCCGCTCGTGGGCGGCCGCGCGATCAAGGGCCCCACCGTGGAGATGATGCGCGGCCTCGGGCTGCCGGCGGATCCGGCCGCGGTCGCCGCGCTGTACCGCGACTTCCTCGATGTCTTCGTGCTGGATACGCGCGACGGCGACGCCGCCGCCTCGGTGGTGTCGCGGACGCTGCAGGCCCGATCCGGTCCGGCCGGTCGCACGCCGCTCGTCGCATGCGCCGACACCATCATGTCGGACCCAGCCGGACGGCAGCGCCTCGCCCGCGCCGTGCTGCAGATCGCCGCCGCGCACGGCGCGCCGCTCCCTCCCGCCGCCGCGCCCCCGGCCGCGCCCGCGTGAGCGGCCGTCGTCGAGCGTGCCTCCCGTGCGCGTGAGGGCGCTCGTTCCCCAGAAGCCGCTCGTGCTCGCGAAGAGCCGGCTGGCGGAGGCGCTGGATCCCCCGGCCCGCGCCGCGCTCACCCTCCGCCTCCTCTGGCGCGTGTGCGCCGTGCTGCGCGCCGCGCCGGGCGTCGAGGCCGTGTCCATCATGACGCCGGACGCCACGGTGCGCGCGTCCGCGGCCGGCTGGGGCATGGCCGCGTGCCTGGACCCCGGACGGGACCTCAACACCGCGCTCGCGGCGGTGATCGGCGCGGCGAGCCGCGCCGCGCGGGGCCCTGGCATGCTGATCGTGGCCGCGGACCTCCCGTGGCTCGAGGTCGCGGACGTCGCCGCGCTGCTCGCGCCGGCGCGGCCGGGCGTGCTCGTCCTGGCGCCGTCCCGGGACGGCGCCGGCACCAACGCGCTCGTCTGCCCGCCCGGCGTCCGCTTCCGCCCCGCCTACGGCGGCGGAAGCCGCGCCCGGCACCGCGATCGCGCCCGCGACGCGGGCCTCGAGGTCGTCGAGGTGCGCCGGCCCGGGCTGGCCTGCGACCTGGATACGCCGGAGGACTTGGCGATGCTCCGCGCGCGTGGCGCGGCGCTCTGAGGCGCATGCCGGACGCGCGTGCCCCGCGCCCGGCGTGGCGGTCCGGCCGGACGGGCCGCCTTCGCGCGCCGGCGTTCGCGTGCGTGTGGTCCGGCGGCCCCGCGCCGCCTCAGAACCACGGGTACCGCGGCTCGCGGTAGAGCCGCCCGAAGTCGATGCCGTTGCGGACCATCGTCCCCAGCAGATCGACGACGTGCCCGTGCAGCGGTCCCGGCAGCGCGTCCGCCCCGACGTCGAGCAGCCCGGGCCCATCGTTGTTGGCGCCCGCGGCGGCGCACAACTCCTGTGTGCGGGCGTCGACGTCGCGCCCGTGCATCACCTCGGGGCGGCCGAGCAGCAGCGCCATCGCGGCCTCGATGCCGTACGCGCCCCAGTTGGAGATCGCCGCGGCGACCAGGATGTCCGTTTCCACCGCCGGCACGACCGTGCCGCCGCACGGGCACGCGCAGCGCGTCGCGTGCGGGACGACGCGCAGCACGGTGTCCCGGATCGCGGCGCAGCCGATCTCGTTCCCGCCGTCGCCCACCGCGATCGTGAGGATCCCGCGCGTGCGCGCCGCCGCGAATGCGCTATCGATCTTGGCGCAGTGGTCGGTGAGGCGCTTGCCGCCCGAGGAGTGGTAGTGCCCGCGCTCGTTCGCGCCTGGGCGCTCGATCGCGATGAGCGCCGCCGGCCGGAGCCGGTCGAGCATCGCGGAGGCGCGCGCGGCGGCCTCGTCCCACTCGAGCGGGAACGCCACGACGGCGGCCGTCGTCGGCAGGCGCAGCGCGTCCTCCACCGGGCGGACGTACAGTCCGGCGCCACGGAGCGCCGCGGCACAGATCTCCGCGTTGGCGGGATCGGTGAGGACCACGGGGCGGGCGCCTGCGCCGAGCACGAGCGCCCGCGCGAGGGTGGCCGCGCCGACCGGGCCGTCCTGCTCGCCCGCGAACCACGGGTACGTCGGCAGCCCGGTCGCGAGGAGGACGACATCCCCCTTGTGCACCGCCTCCAGCAGCCGGGCGGCCGCGGTGAGGCAGAGGGGATCCTCCTGGATCCTTCGCGCCGCGGCGTAGAGCTCGCCGATCACGCCGCGGCCGGTGATCTCCACGCTGACCAGGCGATCGATGGCATCGCCCATCCGGCGCTGCTCGGGTGTCGGTGTCACCACGGCGCGCCTCTCTGAGCCGGCGTTTCCGGTCGAGGCGCGGCTTCCCACCCCAACGAATCGCCGTGCTCCCGCGATTCGTTGGGGGCGCCGGGAGGGCGCGCCGGGCACGGCCGCCGCGGCCCCCGGTCGACGGTGCGCGAGGCTGCACCGGGCCGCCCCCCGAACCGGCCTCGTGGGGCGAATGCGCTCACCGGTATCGCGGCGAGGCCACACGCCTCTGGAGCTCCGGCGTGCGGCGCCGGTCCGATGGGTGACCGGGCCCCTGACAACAGGCGTCGGGACGCGGGCAAGCGGCGGTGGAAGTGAAGCATCGTCCTCCGGCCGAGGGGCTCCCCGGCGCTTTCGGTCGCGGTCCCGGGCCTCCCCTCGAGGGGGACCGGGACACGCTCCTGGAGTATCCCACGCACCGCGTGGCCGTTCCTTCCCCGCCGGACGCGACGCCCGCCTCTCGCCACCAGGCGCTATCCCGCGTGTCCGCGCCGGCTTGCGCGCCGGGAGGAACCGTGCGACAGTGAGCGTGCGGCCTGTCGGTGGTGCGCGACCGGCCGCTGGCGCCGTGACGAACCCCCCGGACCCCGGGATCGTATCCTATCCGTTCCCGACGCTGCCGGACTACCTGGCGCCGGGGCTCGCCCTCGTCTTCGTGGGGATCAACCCCGGCCTGTACTCGGTGCAGCGCGGCCACCACTTTGCGCGGCCGACGAACCGGTTCTGGCCGGCCCTCTCGCGGTCCGCCTTGAGCGCGCCGATCCGGGCGGCGCTCGGGCGCGAGCGCCTCGTCCCGGAGGACGACCGCGCGCTCCTGGCGTTCGGCATCGGGTTCACCAACGTCGTCAAGGTCCCCAGCCGGCAGGCGTCGGACCTGCGGGCCCGCGACTTCGCGGAGTGGGCGCCCCGCCTCCGCGAGCGGCTGCGGGCCTACGAGCCGGCGGTGGCGTGTTTTCAGGGGATCACGGGCTGGCGCGGATTCCTCCGCTACGCGCTCGCCCGGCCGGAGACGCCAGCGGTCCTCGGCCTCCAGCCGCTGCGCCTGGGCCCGACGCATCTCTTCGTCGTGCCCAGCCCGAGCCCGGCGAACGCGAACGCCACGCTGGAAGATCTCATCGGGTGGCTCGACAGGCTCGCGGAGTTCCTGGGGTCCTGCCGGCCGCCGGTATGGCCGGGCGTCGACCGGGGGCGCTGAGCGCGGAATGCGTGGGAGCCTGCCCCAGCGGCCCGGGGAGCCACGAGCGCGGGCAAGACCCGCGCGGCCCACTCATTCGAGCACTCCGTTCGAAGGCCCGATTCATCAGTCCGAGGGCAGGTGGCGGGGTCGCTGCCCGAGCACCGTAGCAGGGTGGGACATGCGCCGCATCGGACCGCTCCTTGTCTGATCCGACGCGGTGACGACAGGAGCGAGAGGTGCGCAGGTGCGAGCCACCTACACGAAGCCGGTCCTCATGAAGCACGGGTTGCTCAGACGCATCACGCAGGTACTCTCGTCCACGGAGGGTGCGGATCCCCCGAGGGGCCACCACTCCGGGCAGGACGACCCGGGACCCGGGCACCATGGGCACGGGCACGCATACGGACTGGGCAAGGAGTAGCGTAGCCAGCCGCTGAGGGGTCGCCCCTCAGCGGCTATTCGAGCCCATCCCGCGGGAGCCGGCGGCCGGCTGCTGTCGTGCTCGGTGGGGTGCCGGTCGCCGTCGTCCGGCAGCACGCGATCGAGACCCTGGCCGGCAGCCGCGGGCTCTGCGGCGCCAGCCGTATCGTCGCCCGGAGCGGCCGGGTGCCGGCGGGTCCGGGAGTCGGCGCGCCCCCGGTGCCTCTGCCTGCGCGGGCAGCGCGGACGCGACTGGAGATCACGGCGGAGCGCAGCGACGCGCGATCCGGTGCGGCGGGGCCCATGGTGGGCCGTGCAGGACTCGAACCTGCAACCTTGGGATTAAGAGTCCCCTGCACTACCAGTTGTGCTAACGGCCCGCAGCCATTGTAGCAGAGCCCGGCGCCGGGTGTGAAGAGGTCGTGGCGGATTTGACGGACCGGGCGGCCGGACGTATCATCGGGGCCAGGCGGGCGTGGCGGAACCCGGCAGACGCACCAGGCTTAGGACCTGGTGGACCGCACGGTCCGTGGGGGTTCGAATCCCCCCGCCCGCACGGGTTGTCGTTGTAGCGCCGGCCCCCCCGGCCTTGACAGCGTCCCGCACGAGTTCCTACCGTGAAGTAGAAGGGTCGCTTCCCCTGCGGCTGCGGCACTGCATCCTGGGCGTCGCGCGGAGGCCGACGACGCGGGGGCGTGGTGGTCTCATCCTGCTCCGCGGCCGTACCGCAGGCGGCGGAGCGTCTCTTTTGAAGTAGCCGCACCACAACCGGAGCACCCAGCCGGTCTCCCGCGGCACAGAACCCGGAGGACATCCTGGAGCGGGTCGCGCACGCGCGGCGGCCGGCGTTCGCGGACCACGCCGAGGAGGCCGGGCCGGCGCGCCGCCGACCGCGGTCCCGCCCCGGCGGGGCCGGAGGGCCGTGCCCCTGAGCGAGAGGCGCCCATCCGGGGGCCCGGGTGGGCCCACACGCCGGCGGGTACGAAGGGGGGAGATCGATGCGGATCGCCCAGATCGCGCCGCTGTACGAGTCCGTCCCGCCGAAGCTCTACGGCGGCACGGAGCGGGTGGTGTACGGCCTCACCGAGGAGCTGGTGCGCCGCGGGCACGAGGTGGTGCTGTTTGCCAGCGGCGATTCGCAGACCACGGCGCGGCTGGTGCCGTGCTGCGCGCGGGGCCTG
>JAJPJJ010000069.1 GCA_021324295.1 Bacillota bacterium | reverse complement strand
TTCCGGGTGCTGGATCTTGCCGCATCCCGCGCAGGCGAGGTTGCAGCGGAACAGCGGCTCGAGCTGCAGCACGAGCGGGAACTTCTCCCGGCCCCGCAGCCGGTTCCGGAGCACGTAGGCCCCGACGGTCAGCTTCTGCCGCAGCGGGACGCCCATCTGTGCATCGCCTCCCTGTGGCCCGGGATCGCGCGCCCGCCTCGCAGCGCGCGTCTCAGGAGCGCCCGCCCGGGGGAGCCGGTGTCCCCGGCCCGGCACCTCGCGCCAGGGCGGCGCCGGGGCGGGCGGCCTCGGGCCGCTCCGCCGGCGCGCCGGCGACGTCCCGGCGCCGCGCCCGGGCCAGCGCGAGCGTCGGAAACACGTGACGATAGAGATGGTAGTTGATGTAGAAGTCGCGCGGGAAGCCCGTGCCGGTGTATTCCGGCTCCTCCCACGTCCCCCCTCTTTGGGTATCCCCCAGGAACGCCAGGCCGCGCCGGCAGGCCGGGTGGTCGCCCAACCCGGCCGCCTGGAGGGCCAGCACGGCCCACGCCGTTTGCGAGGGCGTGCTGCGTCCGGCGCCCGCGAAGGACTCGTCCACGTACGAGTGGCAGGTCTCCCCCCACCCGCCGTCGGGGTTCTGCGCCCGGAGCACCCACGCGGCCGCCCGCTCGGCCATCAGCGTCTCCGCGCGCAGGGCGGCGAGCGCGTCGAGCACGCACCAGGTCCCGTAGATGTGATTGACCCCCCAGCGGCCGAACCATGAGCCGCGCGGCGTCTGCGTCCGGCGCAGGTACGCCAGGCCGTCGGCGACGTACGGGTCGCGCTCGTCCGCGCCGATCGCGGCGAGCATCTCCAGGCAGTGCGCGGTGACGTCCTCGGAGGGCGGGTCGATGACCGCCCCGAAGTCGCAGAACGGCAGGCGGTAGAGCAGCTCGCGCGTGTTGTCCTTGTCGAAGGCGCCCCAGCCGCCGTTGCGCGACCGCATCGCGATGATCCACCGGCGAGCGCGCTCGATGGCCTCGCGCGCCTCCTCGCGGGCGTGCGCTTCCCACAACGCGACCACGACGACCGCCGTGTCGTCGATGTCCGGGTAGAGGTCGTTGTCGAACTCGAAGGCCCAGCCGCCGCACGGGACGCCCCGGCAGCGGACGCACCAGTCCCCGGGGACCGTGATCTGCTCGCGCAGCAGCCAGCGCACCGCCCGCCGGACCGCCGGGTGCTCCGGGCCGAGCCCCGCCGCCGCGAGGGCGCGGAGGGCCCAGGCGGTGTCCCACACCGGCGACATGCAGGCCTGCAGCCGCCACCCCTTCTCGTCCGCGAGCGCGAACCGGTCGAGGCCTGCGAGCCCCTTGCGCATCACCGGATGGTCCAGGCGCATCCCCTCGAGGTTGAGCGCGATCAGCGAGTACACCCAGGGCGGCTGGATCCCGCCCCAGCTCCCGTCGGCCTCCTGGTGCTGGACGATCCAGTCCACGAGCCGGCGCCGGGCGCGGCCCCGGCCCGGCTTCCAGGGCAGGCGCTCGTAGAGGCGAAGCAGCTGGTCAGCCCACCACAGCGGTCCGGCGCCGGGCACGCGGGTGAGGGCGCGCTCGGTCCCCTCCAGCACGAGCTCCGGGAGGTCGACCCCGAGCGGGCGCACCGGCCTGCGGGACAGCACGATCGTCATGGGCGCGATCGTTCCCCGGGCCCAGCAGGCAAAGTCGTACAGGTTGAACGGCGCCCACGGCGGCAGGTAGACGATCTCCGGCGGCACGGTCGGGATGCCGCTCCACGGGTACTGGCCGAAGAGCGCGAGCCAGATCTTCGTGAAGACGCGCGCGTGCGCCACGCCGCCGAGCGCGCGGATCACCGCAAGCGCCGCCCGCATCGGGGGAGCGGACGGGTCCACCCCGAGGACCCGCAGCGCCGCGTACGCCTCGATGGTGGTGCTGAGATCCGCGGGGCCGTCGTGGTACAGCGCCCAGGACCCATCGTCCCGCTGGGCCCCCAGGATGTGGCGGACCGCGCCCGCCCGGATCGGCTCGGGGTCGACGCCGAGAAATCGCAGGAGGAGCACGTGCTCGGCGGTCATCGTCACGTTGGTCTCGAGCTCGCCCACCCACCACCCATCCGGATGCTGGTGGTCGAGCAGCCACCCTACCGCGGGCGTCAGCGCGTCGCGCATGGGGTCCTCCCGAGCGAGCGCAGCAGGTGGGCCGCCGCCGCCCGGCCGCTGCGCACCGCCGACTCCAGCGTGTCCGGCCATCCCGTGTCCGTCCAGGAGCCGGCGATCGCCAGGTTCGGGCGCAGCGTGGCCGGACCGGGTCGTCTCGCACCCGCGGGCGCCAGGAACGTGGCCTCCGGGCTCCGGGTCGCCGCACCCCGCACCAGGGTCGCCCGCGCGAGCGGTGGGATCGCGCCGGTCACCTCGTCCCAGCAGAGCCGCACCAGCTCCGCGGTTGGCTGGCGGATGTGGCGGTCCGCCGCGCTGAGGCTGCAGCACAGGTACCCCGGCGCCTTCTCGAAGACCCACTGCACCGGGGAATCGAGCAGGGCGGCGAGGTCGAACCCGAGCGAGCCCCGGTCGTGCCACAGGTGGACGTCCACGATGGGACGCGGCTCGTAGCCCTCGAGCGGGGGCAGCCCGTACCGGTCCGCGCGGCCGAGAATCCGGGCGAGCTGCGGCGGCGGCACAGCCGCCACCACGGCCTCGACCGTGACGCGCTCGCCGCCGTCCAGCACGAGCACCGCCCGATCGTCCGAGGGCACCTCGAGCCCGACGACCGGCGTGGACAGGCGCGCGCTCCCCAGGCGGGCCGCGGCCGCCTCGGCGAGGCGGGCCAGCGGCACCGTCGCGTATCCCAGCCGCGCCGCGCCCCGGTCCTCCAGGAACGCCGTGAGGAGCACGAACGCCGCGTCCACCGCGCTGACCCGATCCAGCGGCGCGTTGAGCGCGGGCACGAAGAGCGGCCGCCAGAAGCCGCGGAGCGCCTCCTCGCGCTGGCCCAGGCGGGCCAGCCACTCGCCGAACGTCCCGCTGGCCGTCCGCGCCTCGCGCGCGCGCGCCAGGGCCCGCGCCACGTCGAGCTTCGCACCCCACCCGAGGTGCCGGTACGCGAGGAACGATACGAGCAGGTGCCAGGGAGCGGGCAGCGCGGCCGTGCGGAGGCGGCTGGCGACCCCGCGGCGCGACAGGGCGAGGACGTCGAACCGGTCCTGCAGGCGCAGGGAGCCGCCCATGCCGAGCCGGTGGGCGAACGCGATGAACTCCGTAAAGCAGGCCAGGAAGACGTGCTGGCCGTTGTCGACCTCGACGCCGTCCACCTGGAACGACGTCGCCCGGCCGCCGAGGAGCCGGCTCCGCTCGAACAGCGTGACCGCGCACCCCGCCGCCGCGAGGTCCACCGCGGCGGCGAGGCCGGCCAGTCCGGCCCCCACGACCGCTACGCGATGCTCAGCCACGACTCCAGTACGACCTGCAGCTTCTCTGCCGGCGACAGCGAGGCCCGCTCCCGGAAAGGGAGGTCGGGGTACCGGTCGATCCGCTCCAGGATCCGCTGGTAGATGCCGGCCATCGTGCGGACGCACACGGCGGGGCGGCGCGGGATCAGCGACACGACGTCGAGGCCCGAGGCAAACAGGGCCCGCGCCCGCTGCGCCTCGAACGCCACGAGCCGCCGCCACCCCGGCCCGGGGCACCCGTCCAGCACCTCCTGCTCGGTCACGCCGAACCGCTGCAGGTCCTCCTGCGGCAGGTACAGGCGTCCCATCTGCGCGTCCTCGCGGACATCGCGCAGACAGTTCGTGAGCTGCATCGCGAGACCCAGCTCGTCGGCCCGGTCGAAGGCCGCAGGATCGGTGAAGCCAAAGACACGGACGCACAGCCGACCGATCACGGACGCCACCAGCCGGAAGTAGCGCTGCAGCTCCTCCCACGTTTGGTATCGCGTCCGGTAGAAGTCCATCTCCACGCCGTCGATCACGGCCTGCAGCTCCGACTCCGGGATCGCGTAGCGGCGCACCGCGTGGGCCAGGACCTGCATCACCGGGTCGGAGTACTCGCCCCGCATGCAGCGGCGGACGCGCTCCCGGTGGGCCGCCAGGCGCTCGGGCAGGCGGGCGATCCCCGCCCGGTCGGCCTCGTCGTCGACCTGGCGCGCGAAGCCGTAGAGGGCGTAGATCGCCACCCGCTCCTCGCGGGGAAGGGTGATGAACCCCCAGTAGAAGTTCCTCGCCTCGCGGCGGGCCATGCGCTGGCAGAACCCCTCGGACTCCCGCAGGTCGAGCACGGTGGGTACGGCAGCGTCGTTGGACACGGCGGTCTCCTCACGCGATCTCCGCAGTGCGGGCATCGCCATTCCTCTCTAGCGACTGCCGGGCCGCCCGCGCGAGCACGAGCAGCTTCGCCGACGTGGAGACGCGCGGGCGCTGGAGCTCCGTGCGGTACCCGAGCCGCGCGATCGCATCGATGATCGCGAGGCCCCCCAGGCGGTAGAGGGCGAGCTGGAGCCGCAGCGGCCACGGGGCCATCGCCTCCAGCCGGCGTCCGGACGCGAGCAGCGTCCGCGCCCGCTCGCAGTGGGCGCGCGTCGCGGCCGCGGTGCCCCCGGCGTCCAGGTCTGCCTGGAGCAGGTACGTCCTGCCCTTGGCGGCGTCCACGCTCACGTCCTGCGCGAAGTTGGCGAGCTGGAGGCCGATGCACACGTCGTCGGACAGGGGCGTCGCCCCCGGGTCGGCGATCCCGAAGAGGCGGAGCACGATGCGGCCCACGGGGGCGGCGGACAGCATGCAGTACGCCCGCAGCTCCGGCCAGGTCGCGTAGCGCGAGACCTCCTGATCCTGGACGTTGGCCTGGATGAGGTCGAGGAACGGCTCCGGCGGGAGTCGGTAGTGGGCGATCGTGTCCCGGACGGCGAGCAGCACGGGGTGCGCGGGTCGCCGGCCCGCGAACAGCTCGAGGACCTCCTCCCGCCAGCGCTCGAGCCGCGCGCGGGCGGCCGTCCCGCTCTCGTCACCGAGGTCATCGGTGGTGCGGCAGTACGCGTAGACGCGGGCCAGGTCCCGGCGGAGCCGGCCGCGGACGAACCCGGCGGCGACGGTGAAGTTCTCGTAGTGCCGGCACGCGAGGCGCCAGCAGTACGCGTCCGCAGCGCTGACGTCCGGCGGCGTCGTCACCGTCCCAGGACCTGGACGATTACGCGCCGCTCCCGGGCGGCGCACAGCTCCACGAGGAAGATGCGCTGCCACCGGCCGAGCTCCAACTCGCCATCCACGATGGGCACGGTTTCGCTCGATGACAGCACCAGGTGCTGGCAGTGGGAGTGGCCGTTCATCGGCTCGTCCGGCGGGACGTCGACGCGTCGCGCGATGTCGTCGTGCTCGTACGCGCCCGCCCCGGCCGGCGCGATCCGGTCGAGGAAGCGCCGGAAGTCCTGGAGGAGGAACTGCTCGTTCTCGTTGATGCGGACCGCCGCGGTCGTATGGGCCGAGTAGACGTGGACGAGCCCCCGGCGCACCCCCGACGAGCGTACGACGGCGGAGACGTCGTCGGTGATGTCGAGGAACTGACCCGCGCCGCCGGTGCGGTACGTCAGCCGCGCGATCGGGGGCTCGCCGAGATCCTCGTCCCGTCGGCGCAGCCGGGGGCTGAACCGGAGGTCGGCGAGCGTGCGAGCCCCCAGGCTGAACATCGCGATCCGCAGCGTCTCGGTGAACTCCCGGCCGAGCTCCCGGGCGGCCTCCCGGCCGGCGGCCGCCGCGCGCAGGAACGGCCCCGCGATCCCGACGAGCTCCGCCCCCAGCGCGATCGCCTTCGCGGCATCGACCCCGTTGCGCACGCCGCCGCTCGCGAAGATGCGGATCCCCGGGGCCGCGCGCACGGCGTGCCGGACGCACTCAGCGGTGGGGATACCCCACCCGGCGAACGCCGCCGCGACGCGCGCCCGCCAGGGCTCGGAGATCCTCCGGCGCTCCACTTCGGTCCACGACGTGCCCCCGGCGCCCGCGACGTCCACCGCCGCCACGCCGGCAGCGGCGAGAGACCGGGCCACGTCCGGGGCGATGCCCCACCCGACCTCCTTCACGATGACGGGCACCTCGAGCCGGCGGCAGAGCTCGCCGATCTTGCCCAGCAGCCCGGCAAAGCAGGTATCGCCTTCCGGCTGCACCGCCTCCTGGAGCGCGTTGAGGTGCAGTACGAGCGCATCCGCGCCGAGCGCGTCGACGAGCCGCCGGCACTCCTCGACCCCGTAGCCCTTGTTGAGCTGCACCGCACCCAGGTTGGCGAAGAGCAGGATGTCCGGGGCGACGGGGCGGACGTCGAAGGTCTTGAGGACCGAGGGCCGCTCCAGCAGGATGCGCCCGGACCCGAGCCCCATCGCCAGCCCCAGTTCCTGGGCGACCTGCGCGAGGAGGCGGTTGATGGAGGCGGCCTGCTCTGTGCCGCCGACCATGCAGGAGATCAGCAGCGGGGCGGCGAGCCGCCGGCCAAAGAGCTCGGTCGACGGGTCCACCTGGTCCAGGTCCAGCTCGGGGAGGGCGCAGTGGAGAAAATAGTAGTCCTCGAAGCCGCTGGCGACCCCCTTCGCCCCGACGTCTTCCTCGAGGTTGATGCGGACGTGGTCGGCCTTCCGGGACGCTATGCCACCCCCGGCGAGGGGTGGGCAGTGGCCGCTTCCTTCAATGCGGTGGCCGAGATCCGCTCCCCACATCGCGGTGTCACCCTCGATAGGCCGCCCCGGGGCCTGGGCAAAGATCTCCCCTGCGGCGCCGCTTCTTCGATGAGGGCTCTCTCCCCCTTCCTTCCTTTGGAGGATGCCCCCACCGGTCTACGCGCGTTGGTGGCTCTATCCCTTCAGGCTACTCAGTGCCGTCGATGCGAACGACCGTTCCCCAAGGAGCGCTAACTCCGTCCACCCGCCGCCACGCCCGGCGTCACTGCGGTGAGCGCGTCGCACGTCTCGGCGATGAGGTTGGCCTGGTGCGCGATGATATCCGTCACCCAGGGAAACTTCGGGTGCGCCCGGCGGCCGCGGAGCACGTACCGTCCGCGCTCCGGCCGGAGCACGCCGATGCGGACGAGGCCGGCGAGCGCCGCGGCGGTCATTCGCGAGGGATGGCGGCAGAGGAGCGGGTCGACGAACGCGTGTCCGCGCAGCGACGCGACCTGCGCGGACGCGGCCTGGGCCAAGTCCACGGCGGAGAACGCCTCGCCCGGATCCATCCCCGAGACCCATCGAGCGACGACTTGGCTGGTCGTCACAGGGCGGGCAGCGCTCAGGGCGGTGGCGACATCCGTACCCTCCGGTGCCGGGAGCACGCGGTACAGGATCGACAGGCGCCGGCCGACGAACGGGTCATAGCTGATCGGGGCGAGGTACACGCGGCCCAGGGGGAGCAGCCGCCACAGCGCAGCCCGGAGCCGCTGGAGCCGGCCGTCCGGGCTGCAGGCCCCTTCGGGCGTGATGAGCAGCGTCCCGCCCGAGCGGACCACGTCCTGCAGGAGGGCGAGGTCTTCCTCGATCTGCCGGCGCGTGTGGCGCCACACCTCGGTGCGATAGGGCTCCCGCAGGGCCTCGAGCCCGATCCGCGCCTGCGCCCGCCGGAAGAGCGGGGAGGCGAAGACGTCGCTGAGCAGCGCATCCGTCCGGTCGATCCCCAGGACCTGGCGAGCAGCATCCTCGAAGACCTCGGCGATGCGCAGGTCGCCGTGCGTGCTGGACACCGACCACGCCCAGCTCGCGATCGGACGCGTCCGCAGGTCGCTCTCGATCGGCAGCATCCCGAGGAGCCGGAAGAAGGAGGACCAATCGGACCGGCGCAGCCACCGCTCCAGGCGCGGCGCTCGCGTCGCCATGAACCCGGGCTCGAAGTGTCGTCGTCGGGCAGCGATGAAGACCGGATGGCGCCACGGCCCTCGGAGGGAGAGGCGCAGCGCGAGCGTCACGATATCGAGGTCGTGAAGATGGTTGGAGACGACCAGCGTGGGGCCACGCCGGAACGGGAGGCGTCCCCACCCCCGGATGCGGTACGCCGCGTGCATATAGGGGCCCAGGACCAGCATGATGCAGCCGCGGATGACCGCGCCCCAGGCGGGCGAGACCGCGGCCGGCGGCCCGGCCCGGGCACGGGACTCCGCTGGCGCCCCGCGCTCCGCGATCCCGGACGCGCACCCATGCGGGTTCGAGGTGAGGTAGTCCGCCATCGCCGTCCCCCTCGTGCAGGGAATTCTCGGGGGACGGCGAAGGCCCTGCCTGAGAGGCCCGGCCCGGGGAGGGGCCGGGGGAAAGGAGCGGGCAGATGCGGGGCCTTCTCGCGATCATCATCGTCGGGCTGGCGCTGGGCGTCCTCGCGACGGCGGCGCTGGCCTGCAACGATGACGCCTACAACACCGGTCAGCCGCCCAACGCGCCTCTGGTCCAGCAGCCGCAGCAACCGACCGGATCGAGCTGACCGGCGCCAGACCGGCCCGCTCGACACCGCCGCGCGGCCGGAGCCCGGCTCCGGCCGCGCGGCGCTCTTTCCCCGGCGCGTCAGTGGTACAGCAGGTACCTCTCCCGGACCTGGAGGAACCGGGCCAGGGCGGGCTGCCATTCCTCTTCGATCTGCCGCGGCGACTTCCCGGCCATGATGCCCCGCCGGACCCGGTCGGTGCCCATGTCGATGTCGAAGACGTAGCGGTCGCCCCACCTCGGCCCCCAGCGGAACCGGCCGGGGTAGAGGCGGTGGACCACGTCCAGGATCTGCAGGCAGAGGTCCACCGGGCGGTACGCGCTGCGGTCGGTGACCCGGACCTCGACGCCCCCGTACTCCGGCCCTCCTGAGGATGTCCAGGGCTCCCCCCGCCAGTAGACCTCGCGGAACGCCACGCCGCCGAGGTGACGCGCTGCCAGCGCCTCGCGCAGCCGCCAGGGCTGGATGAAGGTGGCTCCCACGAACTCGAACGGCTTCGTCGTCAGCACGCCCACCGACAGGTTCGTGTCCCCGATGGGCCCCATCGCCGGGTAGAGCACCGCGGTCTCGAAGTGGGGGATCCCCGGCGAGGTCATCACCCACGGGAGGCCGGTGGCGTCGAACCACATCGACCGGTGCCACCCCTCCATGCGGACCACGAGCAGCCGCGCGCCGATGCGGTACTCCTCGTTGAACATCCCGGCGAGCTCCCCGATCGTCATCCCGTGCACGATCGAGATCGGGTACATCCCGATGAACGAGCTCCACCGGGGGTCGAGCACGGGGCCGGCGACCATCTGGCCTCCGAGCGGGTTGGGCCTGTCGAGGACCACGAACGGGATGCCGGCCGCGGCGGCGGCCTGCATCGCCAGCGCGAGCGTGGAGGTGTACGTGTAGAACCGCGCCCCCACGTCCTGGATGTCGAACACCAGCGCGTCGAGCCCCCGCAGCATCGCCGGCGTGGGCTTCCGGGTCGCGCCGTAGAGGCTGTAGACGGGCAGGCCGGTCTTGGGATCCCTGCCGTTCGCCACGTCGCTCCCGGCGCCGGCATCGCCCCGCACGCCGTGCTCCGGCCCGAACAGCGCGACGAGGCGCACGTCCTGCCGCGCCGCCAGCAGATCGACGTCGCTGCGGAGGTCGGCGTCCACCCCGGTGGGGTTCGTGATCAGGCCGATGCGCTTGCCGCGGAGCGCCTCCGGCGGGCTCTGGAGGAACACCTCGAGGCCGGTGCGCACGCGGCCGGTCGGCTCCGCCGGCGTGGGCGGGGCCTGCTGGGAGGAGGCGGTGATCGGTCCGAGGAGCAGCAACGCGAGCGCGGCAGCCAGCCGCCGGGCGAGCGCGTGCATCTGTCGTCCCCCTGCTGCAGGTGTGGTGGCGTCGGTGCGCGTCATCCGTATGTATGGGCCGTCCCGGGACGGTTTAGACCTCATTCGAGGGAGCGGGGCGAGAAGCCTTGTCGCGCGGCGGGCATGTCACCTTGACGGTGGTAGGGCAATACCGTAGAATCCGGGTGCAAACGCCGGGGCGCGTAGCTCAGGGGTCAGAGCGCTTCCTTGACACGGAAGAGGTCCGAGGTTCAAGTCCTCGCGTGCCCACCACACGCCAGGCGTTGCCAGACACGATCTCCGGGCGACCGGCCGGTGATGATGATCGCTTGCTCAGGACAAAATTGCAACTGCCAGGGGCGCCTCGGATCCGGGGCGCTCCTGCTTTGCTGGGCGGGGTGCACGCCTCTCCCGCACCGCTGCGTCTGGGTCGATGAGGCGTGGCCAGCGGTCGGGTAAGCTGGAGCGCCAGAGGGGTCTGCGTCAGAGGAGAGGCTCCGCGATCGCAGCCGTGCTGGGAGGGACTGCGTGACGTCCGCGCCGGTCCGTGTGACCGCCCTGTTCCTGGACATCGGCGGCGTGGTGCTGACGAACGGGTGGGACCGGACGATGCGCCGGCAGGCGGCGGAGCGGTTCGGCCTGGATCTCGCCGAGCTGGACGAGCGGCACAGCCTCTTCGCCGGCGCGTTCGAGGACGGCAAGATGAGCCTGGACGAGTACCTCGCGCGCGTCGTGTTCCACGCCGGCCGGCCGTTCACGCCCGATGACTTCAAAGCGTTCATGTTCGCGCAGTCGCGGCCCTATCCGGAGATGCTGGACCTGGTCCGTGCGCTCAAGGCCCGCCACCGCCTCAAGCTCGTTGCGGTGAACAACGAGGGGCGCGAGCTGAACGAGTACCGCATCCGGACGTTCCGGCTGGCCGAGCTGATCGACGCGTTCGTATCGTCCTGCTTCATCGGCTCCCGCAAGCCGGCGCCGGAGATCTACCGGGCCGCGCTGGACATCTCCCAGGTCCCGGTGGCGCAGGTCGCGTACCTTGACGACCGCGAGCCGCTCGTCGAGGTCGCCCGCGGCCTCGGGATGCACGGGATCCATCACACCGGGTATGCGTCCACGCGGGCGGGGCTGGCAGCGCTGGGCCTCTCGATGGACGCCTGAGAGGGTCGGGACGCGGTAGGGCTGCGCACGGGACGATCAACGCTCGGCAGGCGCGTCGGCGATGCACGCGCCCGATCCGTCCGGCGCGCACCGAGAAGGCGCGTCCAAGCCGGTAGCCTGGTAGGGCAAGGGACGTCCCGGGCGAACGGGCTTTCGTAGGACTGCCGGGCACCCTCCGAACGGGAAACCGCGCTGGTTCCCCCGACGAGAGGAGTTCAGAGAGCCAGACGGAAATCTCGGTCAAGCCGCGGCGTGGTGCCGTCTGCGCCGGGGCGATGAGGAGTGCCCGGGGAGAGATGCGGTGATCGTCGAGGGCGACCGGGTCGAGATCGCACTGTAGCGGCCGAAACGCGGTGCGGTGGAGGAGGGGGAATGGCGCAGGCCGCGAGCCGGCGCCCCCAGCGGACGTCCCGACCGGCGGGCTGGCTCTTGTGCGTGGTGAGCGCCGTCGCCATCCTCCTCGTGGCGCTTGCCGTGCGCTACGTGGGCCTCGCCGACAGGGAACTCCTCGTGGCCATGCCGTTCCTGTCCGCGGTGCTCCTCATCGCCCTCACCGGCGGCCGGGCGCCGGCCGTCGTCGCCGCCCTCGTCGGCTCGATCGCCTTCAACTATGCCACCGTGCCCCCGTCCAACGCGTTCTCGGTCCCGAGCCTGGAGGAATGGACGCTCCTCGCCGTCATGCTCGGGGTCGCCGGCGTCCTGGGGTCGCTCACGGAGCGGATGCGCGCCGCCCGGGAGGAGGCCAGGGAGTGGGCCGCCAGCGAGCGGCTGCAGAAGACCCTCTTGAACTGCATCTCGCACGATCTCCGGACCCCGCTGACCGCCGTCATGGGAAGCCTGAGCACCCTGCTGGTGGAGTGGCAGCAGCTCGACGACGCAATGCGCCAGGAGCTCATCACGATCGCCTACGACGGGACGGAACGGCTGGACCGCTCGATGGCGCAGCTGCTTGAGATGGCGCGGCTGGAGGCGGGGGCCCTGCGGTTGCGGCGCGAATCGGGACACCTGGCGGGCGCGCTGCGCATGGCCTGCAGCCAACTCGGCGACGGCCTCGACGGGCGGTGTCGGGTGCGCCTACCGGACGACCTCCCGATGACGCCGATGGACACCACGCTGCTCTCACACGCGCTGGCCAACGTTCTCGACAACGCGGTCAAGTACTCACCGCCCGGCGCTCCCATCGAGGTGGAGGCTCGCGCCGACCGGAACCGCGTCGTGGTGTCGATCGCCGACCGGGGGGTCGGGGTCCCCGCCGAGCATCTCCGCCGCATCTTCGAGAAATTCTATCGGCTCAAGCAGCCGACCGCTGCCCTGGGCACGCCCGAGGGAACCGGGCTGGGCCTCGCCATCGCCAAGGGCATCGTGGAGGCGCACGGGGGCCGGATTTGGGCCGAGCAGCGTGGGGGAGGGGGAACGATCATCAAACTGAGCCTCCCCGTGAGGTGAGAGGCCTGAGCGTTCCCGGGCCGCGGGTGCTGGTGGTCGACGACGATCAGTCGATCCGGCGCTTTCTCGATATCGCGCTGCGCGCCCGGGGCTATCGCGTCTTCGGGGCTGGCACAGCCCAGGCGGCGTTGGACGCCGCTCCTTGCGTCCGGCCGGACGTCGTCATCCTCGATCTGGGCCTGCCGGACCGGGACGGCCTCGAGGTGATCCGGCAGCTCCAGCAGGCCGGGCGGTCGCGGATCCTCGTCCTCTCGGTCAGGGACCAGGAAGAGGAGAAGATCGAGGCCCTCGAGGCCGGCGCCGATGACTACCTGACCAAGCCGTTCGGGATCGGGGAGCTGCATGCGCGGCTCCGGGCCATGCTGCGGCGTATCGCGCCAACCCAGGCGGGCGCGCCGTTTCGAGCCGGCGACCTGGAGGTGGACCTGACGCGTCGGCAAGTCCGGGTCGCGGGCGAGGCGGTGCAGCTCACCCCGACGGAATATGACCTGCTCAAGAGCCTCGTGCAAGCGGACGGCAGGGTGCTCACCCACCAGCAACTCCTGCGCCAGGTGTGGGGGCCGGGATACGAGGCGGAAGGCCACCTGCTGCGCGTGAACATCAGCAACCTCCGGCGGAAGCTCGAGCGGCCTCCTCTGCGCGCCGCGATCATCTTGACGGAGCCGCGCATCGGGTATCGCCTGCGGCTCGACGAGTAGCCGAGGGTCGGCGAGCAAGCAAGCCCCGGTCCTTTTGACGTGCCCTTGACGCCCCGCGCGGTATCCTTGATACCCGCTTGATACATTCGCCGGCTAGAATGAAGTGCCGGGCTCGCCGCGTGATCGGCGATCGCGACGGAGACCCGCGATGATCGTGCACGCCCTCGTCACATCCGTCCTGACGCCATGGAGGCCGTCGCGGCTGGGCTGCGCACGCTCGTCCACGGGCTACCGGACCCGGGAGAGGCCTGGAGGGACGTGGTGGTATGCCCATTCGAGTCCTGCTCGTCGAGGGCCAGACGTTGCTCCGCCATGGCATGAAGCTCATCCTGCAGTCGGCACGCGACATCGAGGTCGTCGCGGAGGCGGCCGACGGCGGCGAGGCGGTGGACAGGGCCGCGGCCCTGTCCCCGGATGTTGTGCTCATCGAGCCCCTGTTGCCGCGCGGCGACGGCGTCGAGGCCATCCGGGCCATCAGACAGCGCTGTCCCGGCGCGCGGATTCTCGTCCTGAGCGCGCAGGGAGACCAGGAGGCGCTTGGCCAGGCGGCGGCGGCCGGAGCCGTCGGGTACGTCCTGAAGGACATCTCCCCGGAGAACCTGGTGAGCGCGATCCGGGCCGCGTCCAGCGGCCGGGCGATCCTCAGCCCTACGATCGCGAAGCAAATCGTCGAGCGTCATTTCCGTACCGGCGGCGATGACGGGGACGGCGCGGGCGATGGGGCGGTCCCGCGGCGGGATCCTGGGCTGACCCAGCACGAGATCGAGGTGCTGCGCGGCGTGGCGCGCGGCCTGAGCGACAAGGAGATCGCGGCTCAGCTCTTCCTGTCCGAGTCCACGGTCAAGAGCCGGCTGCGGTACGTGTATCTGAAGCTGGGGCTGCGGAACCGAGCCCACGCGGCGGTCTTCGTCCTCAAGAAGGGTCTGCTCGCCGCCGCGTCCGGCCCCCACCGTTCGGCCGCCTCTTCGGGGCCGCCGCTGGCCGCCCCGCCGGGGCGGCCAGCGGCGCGAAGCGCAGGAACGCCGGCCGGCGCGAGAGCGGGCCGCAGCTAGCGGGCCGCCCGCCCGGCTCGGTGGCCGCGGCGCGCCTTCCTGCGGCTCGGCGAGCCGAGGTCGGGCTGCGGACGTGCTCTCCCTCCGAACGTGCTCGCGCGCGCCCTGGGGTATCTTTGACACTTCCTTGACATCGGCCCGCGCTACGATGCGGTATCCTGCTCGCGGCATCACCACGGCACTCGGAGGAGGCCCGCGATGATCGTCCACGCCGCATTTCACATTCACCCCGATAACAAGGAGAAGGTCAAGGCGGAGGTGCGCAAGTTCAGGGCCGTCATTCAGAAGCACGGCGGCCGCAACCTGCGATACTACGCGTCGATGACGTCCGCAACGCCCAACCGCATGATCATCTACGAGATCGACACGTTCTCGCATTTTGACAGTTTGACTGGCGACCCCGACTTCCGGGACGTGAAGCTCGACTCGCTGTACTCGGACGCTACGATGACGCTCTGGGGCGAAGTGGAGATTTGACCGGGGAGGGACGTCCATGACGAGCCGGGAGATCCAGCACCTCGGGGAAAGCGTCATCGACGAGCTCAGGGCGACGCTGCGCGGCGACCTGATCCGTCCCGGCGACAGTGGGTACGACGATGCGCGCCGGCTGCACAATCTCCTCATCGACCGGCGGCCGGGCCTCATCGTCCGCTGTGCCGGCGTCGCCGACGTCATCGGTGCCGTCAACTTCGCCCGGCGCAACGACCTCCTCGTGGCCGTGCGCGGCGGCGGGCACAGCGTCACCGGCAACGCGATGTGCGACGGCGGCATCGTGATCGATCTGTCGCGGATGAAGGGGCTGCGGGTCGATCCGGTGGCGCGCCGGGCGTGGGTCGAGCCCGGGCTCACGTGGGGCGAACTCAATCACGATCTTCAGGCGTTCGGCCTCGGGGCGACCGGCGGGTACATCTCCGTCACGGGCGTGCCCGGCCTGACCCTGGGGGGCGGCCTCGGATGGCTCGTCCGCAAGCACGGCCTGGCGCTTGACAACCTCCTCTCGGTCGATATCGTCACGGCCGACGGCCGGCTGCTGAGGGCCAGCGCCGACGAACACGACGATCTGTTCTGGGGCGTCCGCGGCGCCGGCGCGAACTTCGGCGTGGTGACCAACTTCGAGTTCAAGGTGCATCCGGTCGGGACGGTCCTCGCGGGACCGGTCATCCATCCCCTCGATAGGGCGAAGGACGTGCTCCGGGTGTTCCGCGAGTACGCCCCGGACGCGCCGGAGGAGCTGACCTGGGGCGTGCTCTTGTTCACGATCCCGGCGCTCCCGGCCTTCCCGCCGCAGTTGCACGGCGCTCCCGTCGTCGTGGCGACCATCTGCTACGCCGGCCCGCTGCCGGCGGGGGAGGCGTTCCTGCGCCCCATCCGGGAGTTCGGCCCCCCGCTCGCCGACCTCGTGCAGCCGATGCCGTACAGCGCCGTCCAGGTGATGGCCGACTTCGTGTGGCCGAAGGGATACCGGAACTACTGGAAGTCGAGCTTTCTCCGGGAGCTGAGCGACGGGGCGATCGGAACCATCGTCGAGCACTTCGCGCGGGTGCCGTCGCCGCAGACTGTCATCGTGATCGATCACAACGGCGGCGGGGCCATCGGCCGGGTCGGCGCCGAGGACACGGCCTTCGGGCACAGGGACTGGACGTACAACTTCCTGGTGACGTCCGCATGGGGCAACGCCGCGGACGATCAGCGCAACGTCGCGTGGACGCGGGAGTTCTGGAGCGCCATGCGGCCGTTCCTCGCGGACGCCGTCTACATCAACTACACGAGCGATCAGGGCGCCGACCTCCTCAAGAGCGCCTACCTGCCGCGTGTCCGCCAACGGCTGGTCGCACTGAAGAACAGGTACGATCCCACGAATCTGTTCCGGATGAACCATAACATCGAACCCGACGCCGCGGCCGCAGAGCCGCGATAGCGCGCGCAGAGGGGTGGCCCGGATGGGGCATGTCGCCGGCGCCGACGAAGGCTCGTTGCTCGCCTCGCCGCAGCGCCTGCCCAACCTGCGCCACGACGGCGGTGGCCTCCACGACACGGCGTCGCCCCCGGCCTTCAGTGGCGCGACCACCGCCTCCGCGCTGGAGAACGACCGCATCCCAGTTGTGGCGGTCTCCCCGGGTTACCACCCGCCTCCGCTGCCGTAGTCGCCCTTCTGTGTGGTGGACGTGCCCGAGCCGGAGGCCGCCGGCTTGAGGTCCACCGTCGCGACCCACCACTTCCCGCCGACGCCCTGGCCGTTGGCCTGGTGCGGCGCGGTATCGCCCGAGTACGTGTAGAGCAGGTGCCCGTTGTAGCTGACCTGGGAGCCGTGCTCCGTCTTGACGAGGGCGAGCTTGCCGGGGAGCCGGCCCTCCGAGGTCGGCGCGGAGGCGCTGAGCAGCGGGGCCCAGACTTTCGCGCACCCGCCGGTGCAGGTGCTGCGGGTGGGGGTATCGGTGTCGAGGTAGTAGAGCGTCATGCCCTTGGCGTCGGTCAGCACCCGCGTCGAGGCGCCCTTGACCATGATCGTCGCCGTGTCCACGGTATAGCCGGCTCCATATACCAGGGGCCCGGGGAGCGCCGCGAGGAGCCCGAGCCCCACGCAGCCAGCGAGCCAGGTGATCACGCGCCGTCGCATCGTCCACACCTCCGGGGTATCGGCTTCGCACCCCACGATGCGCCCGCGGCTTCACGCTTGTGTCAACGGCGGGTAACGCCCCTGAAACACCGCGAGGGCGCGCCCCTCTCCTTCGGCGATCCCGTGCTGTATGATGAGGGTGCGCGGTGCGGCGATGACTGAGTTTCCACCCGACTTCGCGCCGGACGTCCGCCGTCTCCGGCGCTGGCCGTCGCTCTCCGGGCGCTGGCGCCTCTGGCGGGACCCCGCCCTCGCGGCGGCCACCTACGGAGAACTGGCGCGCATCGCCGGGGCGCTCGTGCCCCCGGGGGCGCACCGGGTGCTCGACGTGGGGTGTGGGTCGGGGTTCCTCAGCCTGGAGCTCGCGCGGCGCGGGCACGACGTCGTGGGGATCGACGCCGACGAGACCGCGATCGCGCTCGCCCGACGCGCGCTGCGGGACACGTCCTCCGCGCCGCCGTCCGGCCGCCTGGAGTACGTCGCGACGGCGTTCCGCGAGTGGCGCGCCGAGCCGGCGTCGTTCGACGCGGTCGTGTTCTGCCGCTCGCTGCACCACATCGCCGACCCGGCCGGCACCCTCGCGAAGGTCACCGAGCTGCTCGCGCCCGGGGGCGTGCTCGCGTGTGTCGAGTTTGCGTACGATCCGTTCGACCGGCGCGCCACCGCGTGGCTGTACCAAGCATCGCGCCTCTGCGGGCTCGCGGGATGGGCAGACCCGGACGCACCCGCCGCCCGCCCTGGGCCATCCTGCTCGGTTCCCGCGCGGAGGACAGCCATCTCGACGCGCTCATCACGGACGTCGTGCACGTGTGGCACGCCAGACGTGCCGAGCTGGGGCTCAACACGCTGGGCGCGATGCGCGCGCCCCTCGAGCGCCTGTTCCAGCAAGCCCACTGGGCGTGGCATCCGTACCTGTACTGGGAGGTCCTCCAGGCGTTGCGTGTCCCCGTCGATCCGCCGGCCGCCGAGGCGGCGCGCCTGTTCCGGGACGTCGAGCGCGTGTTGATCCTGCAGGAGCAGATCCCGCGCGTGCTGTTCGCGTTCGTCGGGACCGCGAAGCGGGGCGCAGCCCGGTAGGGGGCGCAGCGGCCCGCGCGCTCGGCCGGCGAGGTTGCGTGATGCGGGTCCCGGGCAGGCCGGGCGCGGTTACAGGACGGGGGCGCTCACCGGGATGCGCGGTGCGGGGAAGGACACCGGCGCCGTCCGGCCCCCTGCGCGCCGCGTCGTCTGCGCGCGGCAGGCGCCGGTCGGCTCCGGATCGCGGTGGCCGATGCGATCCCGCGCCGGAGGCCGCGACCAGCCGCGGGTGGGGTCAGGCGGCCGTCACGCCCCCTGGCCCGGTTATCGCAACAGCCCGCCCAGCCGGTCTTCGAGGGCCTCGGCGACGCCGACCAGCATCCAGAGGAGCGGAATGCCCCACAGGAGCTTTCCCGCGAGCGAGAGGTGCTGGATCGCGAGCCACGTCGCGGACGCACACGCGAACGCGCGCACGAGATCCAGGAACAGGCGGCCGAGGGAGTCGAGGAACGACGACACGGCATACAGAGTATATCATGCGTCACCGCGTCCCGGCGCCGGCCGGGGCCGGCACACCCGGCGCGGGGGGCCGGGGCAACCCGGCCCCCCGCGCGTGAATCGCGGCGCCGCGCGTTACCGCACGATCATATGGCCGGTTGCCCACAACAGGAGCCCAGCGAGGAGCAGGAAGGCCACCAGCATGGCTCGTCCTCCATCACGGAGCGTGGTGTCTCGATCGTCAGATATGCCCGACATCGGCCCCCTCCAGACGGCGGCGGCGTGCGCGCACAGGCACCTCGTGCGTGAGGTCCGAAGTCTGACGCAGCGTGCAGAGAAGGATCGGCCGCGGGGGTGCCCCGCGCGTCCGGTCGAGGAACGGCGTCCCACCCCAACGCATCGCGGGAGCACGGCGATTCGTTGCGGGCCCCGGGCGGGGCGCAGGGCAGGCCCGCCGCGTCCCCCGGTCGATGGTGCGCGACGCTGCGCCGCGAGCTCACCGGGCACGCGGATCCAGGACCTCCCGCAGTCCCTCGCCGAGGACGTTCAAGGCCAACACGGCGAGAAAGATCATCACCCCCGGGCCGGTCGCGACGTGCGGGGCGACGGTGATGACGGTCCGGCCGTCGGCCAGCATCGTTCCCCAGTCCGGGGTCGGGGGCTGGGCTCCCAGGCCGATGAAGCTCAACCCCGCCGTCTCCGTGATCATCCAGCCGATGTTGAGTGAGACGAAGACAACCATGGGGGCGACGATATTCGGCATCAGGTGCCGCGCGATGATACGCAGGTCCGTTGCTCCCGCCGCGCGGGCTGACTCGACAAACTCGTTCGCGCGGAGCAGGAGGACCGCCCCTCGCATGCCTCGCGCGTAGAACGGGACGTTCGCCAGCGCCACGCCGAGCATCGCATGGGTCAGGCCCGGGCCCAGCGCCGCGACGATCGCGATGGCCAGGAGGATCTCCGGAAAGCCCATCAGGATGTCGATGGCGCGCATGAAGAAATGGTCCAGCCTTCCGCCATAGTAGGCGGCGCTGATGCCAAGCGCAGATCCGACCGTCAGCGCCAGAAGAGCGGCTGAAACGCCCGCCGCCAGGGACGTGCGCGTGCCCCAGATCAGCCGGCTCAAGATGTCCCTGCCGAGCTGATCGGATCCGAGGAGATACCCCGCTGACAGCGGCGGTGCCAGCCGGTGTGAGAAGCGTGGTAGGTCCGGCGGAGCAATCGGCAGAAGCGGGGCAAGCATCCCTAGCGAGGCGATCGCGACCACGATCACGACGCCGCACGGCACCGTTGGGTGACGACGGAGGTGCGCGAGCACACGGGCAACCGGCCGTGCGCTCACCACGGAGACCGGGCCGCCCAATACGACCGGAGACTCTTCCATTATCCGAATCGGATCCGGGGATCGAGGTATGCGTAGAGCAGATCGGTCAGAAGGTTGATCAGCACGTACGTCGTCGCGACGAGGAGGATGGCTCCCTGGACGAGCGGGAAATCCCTCGTCAGGATAGCGTTGACCAGCATGAGGCCGACCCCGGGCCAGCTGAAGACCGTTTCTACATAGACGGCCCCCGCGAGGAGGAACCCCATCTCCAGGCCCAACACCGTGACGATGCCCACCAGCGTGTTACGGAAGGCGTGACGCACCGTGACAGCGATCTCGTCCAGGCCCTTCGCCCTCGCGGTCGTGACGTAGTTCTCCCGGAGCGCCTCGATCATCCCGGTACGCGCCACACGCGCGATCACGGCCAGGGGGAGGACCCCGAGCGTCACCGCCGGCAAGACGAGGTGTACGAGCAGATCGGGGATCGTCCCCTGCCCCACGGGGGAGTACATCCCCGTGCCCGGCAACCAGCCCAACCGCAGGGAGAACAGAATGATGAGGAGCATCCCCAGCCAGAAGGAAGGGATGCTCACGCCCGCGATCGTGACGACCGTCGATAGCCGGTCAGCGGTGCGCCCCGGCCTTCTGGCCGCGACGACACCCAGCGCAATCCCGGGACCGAATGCCAGGACCACGGCGCCTGCTGTCAGCACGAGGGTCGCGGCGAAGCGCCGGAGCACCTCCTCGAGGACCGGGCGGTGGAGCGTAATGGAGCGGCCCAGGTCTCCGCGGACCACGTGGGCCAGCCAGAGCGCGTACTGGACAAGCAGAGGCTTGTCCAGGCCCAGTTCGCCCCGGAGGCGTGCAAGATCCTGGGCTGTGGCGACAGGGCCGAGGAGGATTTGCGCAGGATCTCCCGGCGTGAGGCGTAGGATCACGAACGTCAGGGCAGAGACCCCCCAGAGCACGACCGCTACCCAGGTGAGTCGTTGAGCGATGTATCGAGACATCCCACTCACGAGGCGGGACGGCCCAAGCCGTCGCCATGAGCCTTCTGGTCGGGCTGCCGCGTCCCCAAGGCCAGCCGCTCGACGGTGAGGAGGTGGGAGCGCATCGCGCGCTCCGCCGTTCGCGGGTCGCGATGCCGGATGGCCTGGAGGATGCGCCGGTGGTCCCGAAGCGCTCTTTGAGGCCCTCCGGGCGCTCGCGCCGAGGCTTCACGGCTGGGCATCAGGGCATCCATGATGACCTCCACCATCTTCACGAGGAGCGGATTCTTGGTCGCTTTGGCAATGGCCAGGTGGAAGCGGGCGTCACCTTTCAGGCCCAACTCGGGCGTGGGGATCCCTCGGGCCTGTTCATCGAGCGCCCCGGCCATCTCCTGAAGGTCGTCGGGCCGGGATCGCCGTGCCGCGAGCGCGGCCGCGCTCGGCTCGACGATGAGACGGACCTCCATTTGCGCCCGCGTCATCTCGCGTCCCGCCGCGAGCGCGGCGGCCACGGCGGATACCCCGCCGCTGTCTGCCCTGGCAAATGTCCCGCCGCCCGACCGGACGTCAACGAGCCCCATCGAATGCAGCACGGCCAGCGCCTGCCGGACGGACACCCGGCTCACGCCGAAGCGTGCGGCGAGATCGCGTTCAGGGGGCAGACGGTCCCCGGGATGCAGCTCCCCGTGGAGGATGAACTCCTGGAGCTGCTCCACGATGGCTTCATAGACTCTTGACCGGCGGATCGGCCGAATCTCCACGATGCAGCCTCTACGCCAGCAGGGTAGGCACGAGCCTTCCTCGAACCTATGGAGAACTGGACTAACCAGTAGCCCGATCATATCGGGCGGCTCTGCGTCGTTCAAGAGCGCCGAGGAGGCGAACGGGCATGCGACGAATGCTGGGCGTCGCAGTGGCGATCTGCGCATTGCTCTGGGCAGCGTGGTGGGTCCATCCCGGCGGAGCCACCACCCCGGGGACCCTTGTCGTCGGACTGGTGGCCGAGCCGACGTCGCTGGATCCGGGCCAACTGACGGACATCAACTCCATGCGCGTCTTGTCCAACGTGTACGATACCCTGGTCCAATTCACCCCCGGGACGTTCGACCTGATCCCGGGGCTTGCGGCATCCTGGAGCATCTCGCCCGACGGCCTGGCGTACACGTTCAAGCTGCGGAGAGGTGTGCGGTTCCACGATGGCACGCCGGTCGATGCTGCGGCGGTGAAGTTCACGTACGATCGGCTCCTTGATCCCAGGCATCCCTATCACAACACGGGTCCGTTCCCGTTCGCGCCCTTCTACTACGGTGCGATCAAGGAAGCACGGGTCGTCGATCCATACACGGTACGTTTCGTGCTCAAGCAGCCGTTTTCTCCTCTGCTCCACAACTTCACGCTCAATACCGGCCGCATCGTCAGCCCGGCCGCTATCAAGAAGTGGGGCAAGGAGTTCGCAAGCCATCCCGTGGGCACGGGGCCGTTCACGTTCGTGAGCTGGGAGAAGAACGTCCGCGTCGTCCTTCAGAAGAACACCGGCTACTGGAACGGCGCGCCCGCGCTTGACCGTCTCGTGTTCCGGCCGCTTCCGGACGATCAGACACGGGTTACCGAGCTTCTCTCCGGCGGGGTCGATTTCATCGTCGATGTGTCGCCGGACAACATCGCGCAACTGAAGCGAGACAAGCGATTCCAAGTCTACGAGCAGCCCGGCCCGCACATCTGGTGGGTTACCCTGAACACCAAGAAGAAGCCGTTCGACGATGTGCGCGTGCGTCAAGCCGTGAACTACGCGGTCAACAAAGAGGCGATCTGCCGGGATGTGCTGAAGGGGACGTGCACGCCGGCTGCCGGCCCGGTTCCGCCGGCGATCACGTGGGCGTTCTCTGAGCAGGTCAAGCGCTACCGCTACGACCCGGCCAAGGCAAAGGCTTTGCTGCGGGAAGCCGGCTATCCCAACGGATTCAGTGCCACCTTCTGGGTGCCTGAGTCAGGATCGGGCATGCAGTCTCCCAAGATCATGGCCGAGGCCATCCAAGCGGACCTCGCGGCGGTGGGCATCAAGGCGGCCATTCAGACCTACGAGTGGGGCGCCTACCTGGGCCAGTACGGCAAGGGTCTGGGGACAGCCGACATGGGAGCCATGTCCTTCATGCTCGACCCGGGGGATCCGGCGCCCATGCTCAGCTTGGTGATCGACGGCCAGGCGGCCTCGCCACACGGGTTTAACAGCGGGTACTACAACAACGCCAAGGTGAATCGACTGCTGCGCGATGCCACGCTGACGGTCGATCAGGCGAAGCGCGGTGCGCTCTACCGGCAGGCCAGCGCGATCGTTGCCGACGACGCACCGTGGATCTTCATCGACAACGCCATGCAAACTGCGGCGGCGGTGAGACGGGTGAAGGGATTCGTGCTCTCACCGACCTTCTACCTCTTCTTCCGCAGCACGTCGGTCCAGTAGCCGGCCTGGCGCCACGTGCGGCCGCGCAGGCCGCATCGCCGCGCCAGGCGCGGACCCCGGACGGGCGAGCGCGGGCGCGGCGGCGCCGGTCCCCGCCCCCGACCCTCGGGGCCGGAAGGCGCCCGGCCGGGGCGTCCAGGGTCAGCGGGGGCGATCCTGCGCTTCCAGGTCTAACACGCGTCTCCTGAGGAACTCCCGTACGGCCTCGATGAAGGCCTGGGCTTCCTCGACGTGCGGTGAGTGCCCGCTGTGCTCGAAAACGTGCAGCTCGGCGCCGGGGATGGCGCGCGCGATCTCCTCCGATTCCTCGACCGGGCAGATCCAGTCGTGGCGCCCGACGGCCACGAACGTCGGGACGGCGATCCGCGCGAGGCCGGGCCGGGCGTCGTACCGGCTGTAGTCGCGGATGAGCGCCCGGCGCGTGACCGGGTCGAACTCCCGATCGGCGAGGTGCGCGGGCACCCGGCGCTTGTCGTAGTAGTACATCGACAGGATCGTCTCGAAGGCGCGGCGGAACTCATCCGGGCGGGTGATCGATCCGTCCCACAGCGCGCGGTACGCGGCCCGCATCGGGGGCGTCCCGAGCCGCTCCATGTTCGCGGACGCGCGCGCCATGAAGCTGTTGCTGGCGGCCGTGCCCACGAGGATGAGCGCGCGGACGGCGTCGGGGTACCTCCCGGCGTAGAGCAGCGAGACGAACCCCCCGGCCGATGTCCCGCAGAGGATCGGGCGGTCGAGGCCGAGCGCGCGGCACAGGCCGCCCAGGTCCTCGGCGAGCTGATCCTGCGTGTACGTCTCCTCCGGGGCGCGCGATGAGCGGCCGTGGCCGCGGTGGTCGTACGCCACGAGCTGCACGAGGTCCCCGAGCGCGGCGAACTGCACGAGGCGGCCGGGATGGCTCATCCCCGGTCCGCCGTGGACGAGGATGCACGGCGGCCCCTCGCCGGCCGTCTCGTAGAAGAGGTCGACGTCCCCGACGCGCACCCTCATCGTCCTGCGGCAGGGAGTTCGCGCCGGGCGGCGGCCGCTCCTGGGGTCACCGCGCGAGCCGCCCGGCCAGCTCCACGAAAAAGCGCAGGGCCTGGGGGTTGCTCATCGCATCGGGGCTGACGGCCGCCTCTGCCGGCGTCCCGTTCAGGATGCGCTTGACCGGGACCTCCAGCTTCTTCCCGTTGATGGTGCGGGGCACCTCGGCGATCGCGTAGATCTCGTCGGGGCAGTGGCGCGGCGAGAGCGCCTCGCGCAGCCTCTGCGTGATCCGGGCGCGGAGCGCGGCATCGAGCTCGACGCCGGCGCGGAGCACCACGAACAGGAGCACCCGTCCCTCCCGGCCGAGCTCGCCGGTATCGACCACGAGGCTGTCCAGGACCTCGGGCATCTCCTCCACGACCCGGTAAAGCTCGCTCGTGCCGATGCGTACCCCCCCGCGGTTCAGCGTGGAGTCGGACCGCCCGTAGATCACGCAGCTGCCCCGGGGCGTGATCTTGATCCAGTCCCCGTGCCGCCACACGCCCGGGTACGTTTCGAAGTAGCTGGCGTGGTACCGCCGCATCCCGGGGTCGTTCCAGAAGAACAGGGGCATCGACGGCAGCGGCGCGGTCAGGACGAGCTCGCCGACCTCGCCTACGACCGAGCGGCCGTGCGCATCGAACGCCTCGACCGCGGCGCCCAAGCCGCGGCACTGGATCTCGCCGGCGTGCACGGGAAGAAGGGGGCAGGAGAGGACAAACGCAGTACAGACGTCGGTCCCGCCGCTGACCGATCCCAGCAGCAGGTCGCGCTTGACGTGGTCGTACACCCACTGGAAGCCCTCGGGCGGCAGCGGCGCGCCCGTCGACCCCACGGCCCGGAGGCGCCCGAGGGCGAACTCCCGCCCCGGCTCGATCCCGGCCTTCATGCAGGCGAGCAGGTAGGGCGCGCTCGTGCCGAAGTACGTCATCCCGGTCTCCCCGGCGAGCCGCCACAGCGTCCGCATGTCGGGGAAGGTCGGGCTGCCGTCGTAGAGGACCACGGTCGCGCCCACGAGGAGGCCGCTGACGAGGAAGTTCCACATCATCCAGCCGGTCGTCGTGTACCAGAAGAAGCGGTCGTCCGGCCCCAGATCGAGATGCAGCGTGAGCGCCTTCAGGTGCTCCAGGACGATGCCGCCGTGCCCTTGGACGATCGCCTTGGGCAGGCCGGTCGTGCCGGACGAGTAGAGCACCCAGAGCGGATGGTCGAACGGCACCGCCTCGCATGCGAGCTCGCCGGCCCCGCTGGGGGCGGCGGCCTCTCCCCAGAGCCGCACGTGCCGCAGGCCGGCCGTGGCGGGCGTGGCGGCGAGGTACGGCACCAGCACCGTTGCCTCGAGCGTGGGCAGCGCGCGCTGGATCTCCGCCACGGCGCCGATCCGGTCGTACGCCTTCCCCTGGTAGCGGTAGCCGTCCACGGCAAACAGGATACGCGGCTCGATCTGCCGGAAGCGGTCGACGACGCTACGGATCCCGAACTCCGGCGGGCAGCTCGACCAGACGGCGCCGAGGCTCGCCGTGGCGAGAAACGCCACGACGGTTTCGGGGACGTTGGGCATGTAGGCCACGACGCGATCTCCGCGCCGCACGCCCATGCGTCGCAGCGCGCCGGCGACCGCCGCGACCCGGCGGGCCAGCTCGGCGTAGGTGAGCGTGACGAGCGGGCGGTCCTCGGCCCGGAAGAGGATGGCCGGGTGCGCGTCGCGCCGCGCCAGCGCGTGCTCGGCGTAGTTGAGCTCCGCCCCGGGGCACCACGTGGCGTTGAACACGCGGCGCTCCGGCAGGACCCGGGTGTACGGCGCCCGCGCCCGGACCCCGCAGAACTCCCATACCGTCGCCCAGAAGCCTTCCAGGTCCGTGACGGACCACCGCCAGAGCGCCTCGTAGGAGTCGAAGGTGAGGCCCCGGTGCGCCTCGAGCCACCGCAGGTAGCGCGTCATGGCGGCCCGCTCGCGATCGCCCGCGGCAGGCTCCCACAGGAGCGTGCCCTCCGCGACCGGGCCGGGTGTCGAGCGACGCTGTGCCACAGGCGTCCCCTCCGCGGTGCAATTTGGCGGCGACCCCGGCCCTCCCTTCGCCCCGCCGGCGGCGTTTCGCCTCACCGACGCGACCCCCTTCGGTTCCAAAGCCATCTCCCGTCGTCGCGATGCCTGTGATCTAGAGGCCGTGTGCCAGCGTGACGAGGAGGCCAACCGCGGCCGCCGTCATGATGGCGGTCGTGGCCCAGCCGGCCACGGTGAGGACGGGGGTGTTCGCGCGGTTGCCCATGATCGTCCGGTTGCTCGAGACGAGCATCATCAGGGCGAGCAGAGGCGGCGTGAGAAACCCGAACATCACGGAGGTCCAGAACAGCGCGTGGATCGGGTTGATCCCGACGAAGTTGATGGCCATGCCGATCAGCGTCGAGGCCGCGATGAGCGCGTAGAACTGCGGGGCCTGCCTCGGCCTCTCGCCCAGGCCGCGCTTCCACCCGAACGCCTCGGCCAGCGCGTACGCCGCCGTCCCGGTGAGGGTGGGCACGCCCACGGCGCCGGAGCCGATCAACCCGAGGGCGAAGAGCAGACGCGCAGCGTCGCCGGCGAGCGGGCGCAGGGCGTCGGCGGCCTGCGCCGCGGAGGTGATGTCCGTCCTGCCGGCGGTGAACAGGGTCGCGGCCGTCGCCAGGATCGTGAAGTACCCGACGAGCTGGGCGAAGAGCATGCCGACGCCGACGTCCCACGCCGCGTACGCCAGCTCCCTCCGGCTCGCGCCCTGGCGCTGCCACAGCCTCCGCTCGCCGAGCTGGATCTTCTCTTCTTCCTCCTGGCTGGCCTGCCAGAACCACATGTAGGGAGACAGCGATGTCCCGAGCAGCGCGACGACCACGGCGAGGGTGCCCGGGCGTGCCATCACCGTCGGCAGGAACGTTCCCCGCAGCACGGCGGGCCAGTGCGGGTGGGCGAGCAGCGCGGCGCCGACGTACGCGAACAGGGAGAGCGCGAGCCACTTGAGGGTCTCGGCGATCAGCCGGTAGGAGCCCCACACCTCGAAGCACACGACCGCGATCGCGATCGGGACCACCATCGCGGTCGCGGGGACGGGCACGAGGAGGTTGAGGGCCGCGGCGACCGCGCCGATGTCCGCTCCGGCGTTGACCGTGTTCGCGACCGCCAGCGCGAGCACGGCGCCGTACACGAGGGGGCGCGGGTAGTGGCGGCGGAGCACGGCCGCGAGCCCCATCCCGGTGACGATGCCGATCTTGGCCGCGATGTACTGGGCCGCGGTCAGCATCGGCATCGTCATCAGGATCGTCCACAGGGGCGAGAACCCCTGCGACGCGCCGGCCACCGCGTACGTGCCGATGCTCGCGGGATCGATGTCCCCGGCGCCGCTGACGACGCCGGGGCCCAGCACCGTGAGCGCGCGCGCCACGGGCTGCCGGTGACGCCGCGCCGCCAGCTCGCGGGCGCCTGTGCCCGGCGCCCGGGCCGCCGCCCGGGACCCGCCCCGATCTTCCCCGCCCGCGGGAGACCGTGGAGTCATCGCGCCGAGGCCCCGCGATGACGGCGGGTGCCGCGCATCGCCACGCCTCCTTTTGCCCCGCGTGCCCGGGCCCGAAACGGCCGAAACGGCGCGGCCGTAGGCATGCCCGGCGCGGCCGGCTATACTAGGGGCCGTGGAGTCGTTGGCTTCCCACCCGTTCCTGCGGGCCTGCCGGCGCGAGCCCGCCGACTACACGCCGGTCTGGCTGATGCGCCAGGTCGGCCGGTACCTGCCGGAATACCGGACGATGCGCGAGCGGCTCAGCCTCCTCGAGCTGTGCAAGACGCCCGAGGCGGCGGCCGAGGCGACGGTCCTCGCGGTCGAGAAGCTCGGCGTGGACGCGGCGATCATCTTCGCGGACATCCTGCTCGTGGCGGAGCCGTTGGGCGTGGGGCTCGCCTTTGCCCGCGGGGAGGGGCCGGTGATCGAGCGGCCGGTGCGGGCCCGGGACGACGTCGCGAGGCTGCGGGAGGTGCCGGCGGCCGAAGCGGCGCCGTTCGTCTTCGAGGCGATCCGGCTGGCGCGCCGCGCGCTCGGCCGGCGGGCGCCGCTCATCGGATTTGCCGGCGCCCCCTTCACGCTCGCGTCCTACCTCATCGAGGGCGGCCCCTCGCAGGACTTTGCCGCCACGAAGCGGTTGATGCACGTGGATCCGGACACCTGGCAGGCGCTCATGGAGAGGCTGGTGCGCCTGACCGTCGACTACCTGGCCGGGCAGATCGCCGCGGGCGCGGACGCGGTGCAGCTGTTCGATAGCTGGGTCGGCTGCCTGTCCCCCGACGCGTACCGGCGGTTCGTCCTGCCCTACACGCGCCGCGTCATCGCCGGCCTCCCGCCGGGTGTGCCCGTGATCCATTTCGGGACGGGGACCGCCGGTCTGCTGGAGCTGATGCGCGAGGCCGGGGGCGACGTGGTCGGGCTCGACTGGCGCGTCGATCTGGGGGAGGCGTGGCGCCGGCTGGGACCGGGAGTCGCGGTGCAGGGCAATCTCGATCCGGCCGTCCTGCTCACGACGCCCGCCGAGATCCGCCGCGCGGTCCGGGCGATCCTCGCTGCGGCCGGCGGCCGACCGGGCCACATCTTCAACCTCGGGCACGGCGTCCTTCCGGACACCCCGTGGACGCACGTCCTGGCGATGGTCGAGGCGGTGCACGAGATGAGCCGCGACCGGTGCTGCCTGTGACGGCCGCCCGCCCGCGCGGGAGCAGCGGCCCGGCGCAGGCCGCGCCGCCCGTCCGCGCGCCGTACGGCGGGGTGCTGCTCGTCGCCTACGGCGGGCCCGAGCACGTGGACGACGTGCGCCCGTACCTCGCGAACATCCTGCGCGGCCGGCGGGTCCCGCCGGCGCGCATCGACGAGGTGGCCCGCCACTACGAGCTCTTCGGAGGCCGCTCGCCGCTCGCCGCGCTCACGCGCCGGCAGGCGGCCGCGCTCGAGGCGGACCTGCGGGCCCGCGGGCAGGCCCTGCCCGTGCGCGTCGGCATGCGGAACTGGACGCCGTACCTGCACGAGGCGCTGGCCCGCATGCGGGACGAGGGCGCGCGGCGGGTGCTCGCGATCATCATGGCCCCGCACCAGAGCTACGCGAGCTGGGAGCAGTACCAGGAGAACGTCGCGGAGGCACGGTCCCGCGTCGGTGCGGGCGCGCCGAGCGTCGACTACCTGGCGCCCTGGTTCGACGCCCCCGGGTTCGTCGAGGCGCAGGCGGACCGCGTGGCCGCGGCGCTCGCGCGGATGCGCGACGCGGGGCAGCGGGAGGCCCCGCTCCTCTTCACCGCGCACAGCATCCCCGTGGCGATGGCCGAACGGTCGCCCTACGCCGCGCAGGTCCGCACATCGGCCCGTCTCGTCGCGGAGCGCCTCGGCTGCCCCCGCTGGTTCGTCGCGTACCAGAGCCGCAGCGGCGACCCGCGCGAGCCGTGGCTCGGGCCCGACGTCAACGAGGCGATCGAGCGCCTCGCGGCGGGCGGGGATGCGGCGGCCGTGGTCGTGCCCGTGGGCTTCGTGTCCGACCACATCGAGGTGCTGTACGACCTGGACACCGAGGCGCGGGCGACGGCGGCGCGCGCCGGCATCGCCTTCTACCGCGCCGGCACGGTGATGGATCACCCGGCGTTCATCCGGATGCTGGGCGAGCGCGTGGCCGCGCACGTGGCGGCGGACGCGCGGGGAGGAGCATGATACAGCCCCCGCGCATCGCCCCGGGGGGCGGCCACCCGGTCCGGGTGGTCGTCGTCGGGGGCGGGGTCACCGGGCTCGCCGCCGCGTACCGGCTCGTGGAGCTCGGCGCCCGGCGGGTCATCCCGGTCGAGGTCACGGTGTGCGAGGCCGGGCCGCGGCCCGGCGGCACCATCGACACGGAGCAGCGCGAGGGGTACCTGATCGAGGCCGGCCCGGACGCGTTTCTGACGGAGAAGCCGTGGGCGCTCGATCTGTGCCGGCGAATCGGGCTGGACGCGCACCTCGTCGGCACGCGCCCGATCCACCGGCGGACGTTCGTCGTGCGCGCCGGGCGGCTGCACCCGCTGCCGGATGGCTTCGCGCTGCTCGCGCCGACCCGGCTCGGGCCGCTGCTGCGATCGCGCCTGTTCTCGTGGCGCGGCAAGGCGCGGATGGCGCTCGACCTCGTGCTCCCGGCGAGGCCCGCCGACGGCGACGAGAGCCTGGGCCGGTTCGTGACCCGCCGGCTCGGACGGGAGGCGCTCGAGCGCGCGGCGCAGCCGATGGTCGCGGGCATCTACACGGCCGACCCGGATGCCCTCAGCCTCGCGGCGACGATGCCGCGCTTCCTCGCGATGGAGCGCCGCCACGGGAGCGTGATCCGCGGGCTGCGCCGCGCGCGGGACGGGCACGGCGCCGGGGGGCCGCGGTGGAGCCTCTTCGTCGCCCCCGCGGATGGGATGGCGGCGCTCGTCGCCGCTCTCGCCTCGCGCCTTCCACCCGGCGCGCTCCGGCTGCGCCGCCGGGTCGTCTCGCTGGAGCGTTCCCCGGAGCGCGCCGGGGATGGCGCGCCCGCGTACCGCGTCGCGCTGGACGATGGATCCACGCTGCGGGCCGGCGGGGTCGTCCTCGCCTGCGGCGCCCACGAGGCGGCCCGCCTCGTGGGCAACCTCGATCCCGACCTGGCCGGGCTGCTGCGCGGGATCCCGTACGCGTCGTCCGCGGTGGTGACGCTGGCCTACCGGCGAGAGGAGATCGCCCATCCGCTGGACGGGTTCGGGTTCGTCGTGCCGAAGGTCGAGGGCCGGCCGATCATCGCCTGCACGTTCTCGAGCGTGAAGTTCCTCGGCCGCGCGCCCGAGGGGCGCGTGCTGCTCCGGGTGTTCCTCGGCGGTGCGCTGGATCCCGGCGTGCTCGAGCGCGACGACGCCCATCTCGCGCGCACGGCCGCGGACGAGCTCCGGATGCTGCTCGGGGCTACGGCGCCTCCGCACCTCGTGCGCGTCCACCGGCACACCGCCGCGATGCCGCAGTACCTCGTCGGCCACCTCGATCGCGTGTCGGCGATCGAGCAGCGCGCCGCGCGACTTCCCGGCCTCGCGCTCGCCGGCGCCGCGTACCGGGGGGTCGGGATCCCCGACTGCATCCGGTCCGGGGAGGAGGCCGCGGAGCGGGTGCTCGCGGCATGCCTGGGGGACCGGCCGGCGGGCGAGGGCGCCCCGGCGGCAGCGCACGCGCCCCCGGGCCGGCCGCACCGGTAGAGCGCCCGGTGCGGCGCAGGCTCGCCGGGGACCGGCAGCGCGACTCCCTGACCGCGTGCGCCGGCGCGGGAACTCGAGCGGGGCTCCCGTCGCTCTGGTAGGCAGAGGGGGCCGGTAACTCGTTCGAGCGACCCCCGGCCCTCCGCGTGGCGACGGATGCCCTCCTCCTGAACGATGGCGGGCGCTCGCGCCGTGCCATACCGTGGATGCGGCGCCGACGACATACGGATGCGCAGGGGGACCGATGCGATACGTGCTCGTTGCGATGCTCGTTGCGGCGCTCCTCGCTGCGACCTCCCCGGCCGGCACCGCGCTGCCGGCCCTCCACCGGAGGGCGCCGGTCGCCGCGCTGCCGCCCGGGTCGGCCGCGTCCCCGGCCGCGGCCGCCGCGTCCGCGGCCGCCGGGGCGATCCTCGCCGGGGAGGCCCCGCGCGCGATCGGCGCGCTCACCCCGCTCGTCGACACCGACCCCCGGAATCTGGAGCTGCGCGGGCTGCTCGCGCTCGCCCTGTACCTCAACGGGCAGAAGCTCCAGGCGATGCGCCACGCGTTCGTGCTCCGCAGGCAGGACCCGCAGGGCAGGGAGACGGCGTTCCTCGTGAGCCGCCGGCTGCTGCCCGCTTTCCAGCAGGACACGAAGGTCGCCGCACAGCTCGTGGACCTGCTCTCGCAGGGCGGGGACGGGGGGTTCCTGTGGCTCGCGCAGGTGCACCAGGAGCGTGGCGCCTACGAGGACGCGGTCACCATCCTGACGCGGGGCGTCGCGCTGTATCCCCGCTCGGCGAAGCTGCTGGACGGCCTCGGGTTCAACGCGTGGAAGGCGGGGATGCAGGAGGAGGCGATCGCCGCGTACCGCAAGGCGATCCACCTCCAGCCGAGCTGGTGGGGGCTGTACTTCAACCTCGGCTGGGTGTACTTCACCGGGCGCCGCTACTCGAACGCGGCCTCGACCTGGAGGACCGCCCTGCGGCTCAACCCGGGGCAGCCGGCGCTGCCGGACCTGATCCGCGAGGCGGAGCGCCGCGCCGGCTCGTAGCGACTACGCGCGGCTGGAGAGCCGGGGGTCGAGCGCATCGTGGAGGCCGTCCCCGGCCAGGTTGAAGCTCAGCACCATGAGGGCGATGGCCGCCCCCGGCGCCAGCGCGGCCCAGAACGCGGTCAGCAGGTACTTGTAGCTGTCGGAGAGCATCGCGCCCCACTCGGGCGTGGGCGGCTGCGCGCCCAGCCCGAGGAAGCCCAGCGCGGCCGCATCGAGGATCGCGCCCGCGACCCCGAGGGTCGCCTGCACCACGAGCGGAGACGCCGCGTTCGGGAGGATGGCCCGGAGCAGCACCCGCCACGGCCGGGCGCCCACCGCCCGGGCGGCCACGACGTACTCGTGCTCCTTGATCGCCAGCGTCGACGCCCGGGCCACGCGCGCGTACACCGGGATGTTGACGATGCTGACGGCCAGGATCGTGTTGTTGAGGCCGGGGCCGCGCAGGGCGACGATCCCGATGGCGAGGATCACGGAGGGGAACGCCAGCATCACATCCATGATCCGCATGACGAACCCGTCCAGCCGTCCGCCGGTGTAGCCGGCCGCGATCCCGAGCACCGCGCCGCTGCCGAGCGCGCCGGCGACCGCGACCAGCCCCACCGTCATCGAGATCCGGGCCCCGTAGATGACCCGGCTGAAGACGTCCCGCCCGAGCTCGTCTGTGCCGAACCAGTGCGCGGCGGAGGGCGGCTTGAGCCGGCCGAGCAGGTTCTCCTGATCGTAGCCCTCCGGCGCGATCCGGGGCGCGGCCACCGCGACCAGCGCAAAGAACACGATGAGGGCGAACCCCACGCGCGCGTTCGCGTTGCGCCAGAACCGCCGCGCGGCCAGCCGCCACGTGGACCGGCCGGCCGCCCGCGCCCGCGGCCGCGCGACGGCGCTAGGCGTAACGGATTCGGGGGTCGAGGAAAGCATAGAGGACGTCCACCACGAGGTTGACGAGGACGAACACGACCGAGAACAGCAGGATGCCGGCCAGGATCACGGGGTAGTCCCGGAACAGGATCGAGTCGTACATGTACCGCCCGACGCCCGGCCACGAGAAGATCGTCTCGGTCAGGATCGCCCCCGTAAGGAGCGAGCCCACCTGGAGGCCGACGACCGTGACCACCGGCAGGAGGGCGTTGCGCAGCCCGTGGCCGATCACCACGGCGCGCCCGGCGAGCCCCTTCGCGTACGCGGTGCGGACGTAGTCCTGGTGCAGGGCGTCCAGCATCGCGGCGCGGGTCATCCGCGCGATGATCGCAAGCGAGTAGCTCGACAGCGTGATGCTCGGCAGCACGAGGTGGCGCAGCGCGTCGCCGGCCGCCGCGAGGTTGCCCGTGAGCAGCCCGTCCAGAGCGACGATGCGGGTCAGCGGGGTGAGGGAGGTGTTCACGCCGAGCTGGCCCGCGGTGGGGAGGACGTGCAGGTAGACGCTGAACACGTAGACGAGCATCAGCCCGAGCCAGAACACCGGCAGCGACACCCCGGTGAGCGCGAGGCCCATGCCCAGGCGGTCGAGGACCGAGTTGGGCCGCGCCGCGGAGAGGACGCCGACCGGGATCCCGACGACGAGCGCCACCGTGATCGCGCCGAGCGTCAGCTCGACCGTCGCCGGAAACCGCGGCAGGAACTCCGCGATCACCGGCCGGTGGCTGTCCAGCGACTCCCCGAAGTCGCCGCGCACCGCGTGCCACAGGTAGATCCCGTACTGCACCGGCAGCGGCCGATCCAGGCCGAACTCGTGCTGGACGCGCGCGATCGACTCGGCGGTGGCGTGCTCGCCCAGGTAGACGGTCGCCGGGTCGCCGGGGAGCAGGTGGATGAGGAGAAACGCGGCCGCGGACACCCCGAAGAGGATCGGGATGAGAGCGGCCGCGCGGCGCAGGATGTAACGGCCCATCGCGGTGTGCCCGGCGGGGGCGGAGGCGCCCCCGCCGCGAGGCCACCGGGACCGGCTACTTCAGCTCGACCGTCTCCATGTACTCGTTGGCATCCGGCTGTCCGACCAGGCCCTCCACGTTCTTGCGCATCAGGATCGGCACCTTCGCGTGCGCGATCGGGACGTCCCGGTAGTCGGCCATGACCATCGCCTCGGCCTGCGCGTACATCTTCGCGCGCTCGGCCTGGCTCGTGGTGACCTTGGCCTTGTTGATCAGGTCGAACACGGCCGGGTTGTTGTACGAGAGGTACGCGTTCTCGGGATCGTACTTCGGGAAGAAGAACCCCAGCCAGTCGTCGGGGTCGCCGTTGTCCCCGATCCAGCCGATCATGAACATCGGGAACTTGTTGGTCTTGCGGTCCTTGAGGTAGGCCGCCCAGTCTTCCGTCTGGAGGCGGGCCCGGATGCCGATCTTGCCCAGGTCGCTCGCGATCGCGGTGCCGATCTCCTTTCCGCTTGGGAAGTAGGGCCGGCTCACCGGGATGTACCAGAAGTCGAACGAGAACCCGTTGGGGTACATCGCCTCCGCGAGCAGCTTCTTGGCCCGGTCCGGATCGTACGGGATCGGCTTCACGTTCGCGCGCCCCCACATCGTCGGCGGCATGTGCTCGTTGGCCACCTCGCCGAACCCGGCGTACAGTCCCTGCACGATCGCCTTCCGGTTGATCGCGAGCGCCACGGCCTCGCGGATGCGCTTGTCCTTGAACAACGTGTTGTTCATGTTGAACCGGACCCAGCCGGTGTTGAACGGCGGCCGGAACCCGACCTTGAGGTTGGGATCGGACTGGGCGGCCTTCACATCGTCCGTGTTGGGCAGCTCGATCGCGTGCACCTCGCCCGCCTTGAGCGCAAGGAACCGGGCGGCGTTGTCCTTGATCACCCGCATGATGACGCGCTGCGTCTTCGGCAGGCCCTTCCGGAAGTACGAGGGGTTGGCGACGAGCGTGATGTGGTCGTCCCGGACCCACTCCACGAACTTGTACGGGCCCGTCCCCACCGGGTGCTGGCCGAAGCCCTGGGCCCCGTACTTCTTCAGCGCGGCCGGGCTGTTGAACTGGAACGCGATGATCGAAAGGTTGTAGAGGAGCGGGGCGTTGGGCTTCTTGAGCACGAGCTGCAGCGTGTACGGGTCGACGGCCCTGGCCTCCTTGAAGGAGTCGGCCATGAAGTCGCCCCAGTACTCGTAGTCGAAGCCCTTCACGGCGTGGTAGGGGTTCTTCTCGTCGGCCATCCGGTCGAAGTTGAACTTGGCCGCCTCGGCGTTCCACGGCGTGCCGTCGTGGAACGTCACCCCGCGCCGCAGCGTGAACGTCCACACCAGCCCGTCCGGCGACACCGACCAGCTCGTCGCTAGGTCGGGCTCGATCTCGGTCCGGCCGGGCTTGGCCCGGACGAGCAGGTTGAAGATCTGGGTGGTGACTTCTGAGGTCTCGCCGTTCGAGCTCACCTGGTTGTCGAGGGTGTCGGCGTCCCCCGCCTTCCCCCAGATGAACGTCGTCGGCCCGGCCGCCCACCCCGTGACGCTGCCGGGGACCACGATCGCGCCGGCGACCAGCATGACTGCAATGACGACAGCCGTTACGGGATGCCGCGTCCGTCTCGGCGGTTTGATCATCCGTGTCCCTCCCCCTCTCCCGAGCCCGGGTCGGAAAAGCCCCTCTATATTCGGCGGGTGCTGCGGCAGTCCTCCGGCACAGCGGAATACGCGGGCACAGGCCGGGCCAGCGATCAGTACGTGATCACCCGCGCGTTCACGCCGACGACGAGCCCGCCGACGGTGACCGGCGTCCCCACCACCGTCACGGTCTGCCCGAGCTGGAGATCGGCAAACGACCGGGGCTGACTCCCGGAGAGGATCTGCGCCTCCGGCCCGACGCCCACCGAGAGCCGGTTGTCCAGCACCAGGTACCGCGGCAGGCCGGGGCTCTTGGCCGTGATCCGCCCGCTTACCTGGTAGCCGTTCACGGAGACGACATCGATCTGCTGCGCCGCCACGGTGCCGTCGGCGGTGGCCACGCCTTGCACTTGCACCACATCGCCGAGGGCGATCGCACCGAACGAGGAGCGCTGCCCGGTGACCTGCGTCGCCGGGGCCGCCCGCACCACCCGGGCGCTGCCGCTCGAATCCGCGACGGTCAGCGACGCCCGGCTCCTGCCCACGACGATGCCCTGGACGGCGAGGCCGCCCGGCACCCACGGCTGCGGGACCGTGATCGTCCGGCTGAGCACGTCGACTGTGAGGGCCACGACCCGGCTCGCGTCCAGACGGAAGCCCTCGACGGCGACCCGGTCGCCGTCGCGGAAATCGGCGATCGTCGCCGGGACCGAGACCCGGGTGGAGGGGTGGATGATATGGGTCTCGCCCTTGGAGTTGTCGCGCTCGATCGCGCTCCCCTCGGCGTACGCGCGGAGGGTGGTCGCGCGCTGGATGAGGACGGTGGCCGGGCCGGATCCGTTCTTCGTGACCTGGACGGTGAGCGCGCCGACCGCGGGCTGGATGGCCGTGACGACTCCTTCGAACTGGACCGTGCCGAGCACCCAGGACTGCTGGGCTGCCGCCGGGACCGCCGCGCCCAGGGCAGCCGCGAGAAGCACGACACCGGCCCATCTCCGCATCCCCTAACCCTCCCGTCGCAGACCTGAGTGCAGTACGTGCGTGCTGGGCCGGCGGTTCCGCCGCCGCCCTCCGGGGCGCCCCCGCCTGGCCTGCGCCCGCCGGCGTGCTATAATAGGCAGCGCATCGGCGATGAGGGGGACGAGCACGCCCACAGGCAGCCGCAAGAGAGGCGGGGTCCCGGGCTGAGAGCCCCGCCGGGTGCCGGGCGGAACACCACCCCCGAGCCGCAGGCGAGCCACGCGCCCGGTCCCCGGCCGGGCGGGGCGAAGCCTCCCGGGTGCGCCCGTGAGCGCGCGGCAAAGAGCTCTCTTGCGGCGTCGCCGCGAGGGGGAACCTGGGTGGAACCGCGGCTGCCCCCGTCCCACGGGACGGGGGCGCTTGCACGTGTGGAGGGAGACGATGGCGCAGGTCGGGGAGCAGGTGCTGGTCAGGCTGCCGGACGGGACGGTCCGGGCGTATCGCCGGGGCATCACGCTCGCGGAGATCGCGCGCGATGCGGGGGCGCACGGCGCGCTGGCTGCCCGCCTCGATGGGGCGGAGCGGGATCTCGCGACCCCCCTCGAGGCCGACGCGACCGTGGAGTGGCTCACGTTCGCGGACCCGGCGGGCCGGTCCGTGTACTGGCACAGCAGCGCGCACCTGCTGGCGCAGGCCGTGCGGGAGCTCTTTCCCCAGGCCCGGCTTGCGATCGGCCCGCCGATCGAGGACGGGTTCTACTACGACTTCGACATCGGTCGGCCGTTTCTGCCGGAAGACCTCCAGCGCATCGAGGACCGGATGCGGGAGCTGGCCGCGCGCGACCAGCCGATCGAGCGCATCTACGTGCCCCGGGACGAGGCGATGCGCCGCTTCGAGGGACGGGGAGAGACGTACAAAGCCGAGCTGCTGCGGGGCATCCCCGACGACCCGGTGAGCTTCTACCGGCAGGACGGCTTCGAGGACATGTGCCGGGGCCCGCACCTGCCCTCGACCGGGCGGATCAAGGCGATCAAGCTCCTGAGCACGTCGGGTGCCTACTGGCGGGGCGACGAGCGCCGCGAGATGCTCCAGCGAATCTACGGGATCTCGTTTCCCTCGCAGGAGGAGCTGGACGCCTACCTGGCGCGCCTCGAGGAGGCCCGGCGCCGGGATCACCGCAGGCTGGGCCGCGAGCTGGGGCTGTTCACGTTCGCGCCGGAGGTGGGGCAGGGCCTCCCGCTGTGGCTGCCGCGGGGAGCGACGGTGCGGCGGATCCTCGAGCGGTACATCGTCGACCTCGAGGAGAGCCTCGGGTACCAGCACGTCCGCACGCCCGACCTCGCCAGCATCGAGCTGTACAAGATCAGCGGGCACTGGGAGCACTACCGGGACAACATGTACCCGCCGATCCGCGTGGATAGCGAGGAGCTGGTGCTCCGGCCGATGAACTGCCCGCACCACATCATGGTCTACAAGCACCACCAGCGCAGCTACCGGGACCTGCCGGTGCGGATCGCCGAGCTGGGAACGATGTACCGATACGAGCGGTCCGGGGTGCTCTCGGGGCTCGCCCGGGTGCGCGCGATGACGCTCAACGACGCGCACATCTTCTGCCGGCCCGACCAGTTGACGGACGAGTTCATCGGCGTCGTGCGCCTGATCCAGCGGGCGTACCGGGACCTCGGCCTCCGGGACTTCTGGTACCGCCTGTCGCTTCGCGATCCTCGCGATCGGGCGAAGTTCGTGCACAACGACGAGATGTGGGACCACGCCGAAGGAGAGCTGCGGCGGGCGATGCAGGCCCTGGGCCTGGCGTGCGTGGAAGCGCGAGGGGAGGCGTCGTTCTACGGCCCCAAGCTCGACGTCCAGGTGCCCAACGTGCTCGGCAAGGACGAGACGATCTCCACGGTGCAGATCGACTTCTACCTCCCGGAGCGGTTCGGCCTGGAATACACCGGCGAGGACAGCCGGCCGCGCCGGCCGGTGATGATCCACCGCGGCGTCCTCAGCACGATGGAGCGGATGGTGGCGTTCCTCATCGAGCAGTACGCCGGCGCCTTCCCGTTGTGGCTGGCCCCGGAGCAGGTCCGCGTGCTGCCGATCGCCGACCGGCACCTCTCCTACGCGCGGCGCGTGCAGGAGACGCTGCGCGCCCGGGGCGTGCGCGCGGAGGTGGATGCGAGCAGCGAGCGGACGGGCCGCAAGATCCGGGAGGCGGAGGTCATGAAGGTGCCGTACATGCTGGTGGTCGGCGATCGCGAAGCGGCGCAGGAGGCGGTCTCGGTGCGGAGCCGCGTCCGCGGGGACGAGGGCAGCCAGCCCCTCGCCGCGTTCATCGACCGCGTCACCGAGGCGATAGCCTCCCGCAGACATGACGAGGAGTGATGGGCTCCAAATCGCAGGCACAGACCGCGCGCAATGGCCAGGGTAAGGGGCGGCCGCTCGGATGCAGCGGGCGTGCGTGGGTCTGTCCTTCGGGCGCGTGACCCTACGTGAGCAGCACCGGGAAGCCGCGCTCGTGGGGACGACGGGGATATGCCCCCGGGGCAGTTCCTCCCGCCGTGCCGACCCCGGGGGTTAGGGCTGGCGCGCGCGGAGATGCAGCTTGACCGTGACCGGATCCCGCGCCACGAAGATGAACGCGCGCGGGTAGGGGATGCCGTAGTCGGCCATGCGCACGGACGTCGAGGCATCCGCGAGGTACTCGTGAGCAAGCGCAACGATCGTCGCGGAAAACTCCTGCTCCCGCGTCACGTCCCGGATCGTCAGCCGGCCGCGCACGGTGGCGGGGAACGGGCGGACGCCGAGGCCGGGGCGCGCGGTGACGGTGCCGTTGAAGGTGATCGCCGGCCACTCCGCCGTGCGAAGGTAGACCGCTCGCATCGCGCCGTCCCGCAGGCCGTTGTCCGTGGTGATCGCCCGCGCATCGATCTGGGCCGTGACGCGGGCCGTGTAGATCTCCCCGCCGGCCGGGGGCTCCGCGATGACGCGGCCCGTGACCCGGGTCGTATGGCCGGTGAAGCCGCCGCGGTTGTCCGGCACGAAGAAGGTGACGGTGGAGTCTCCCGGGGCGATCGTGAACGTCCCGGTGGGCAGCAGGGCCTCCGCGCCGCCGGGCATTCCCGCGGCCAGGAGCAGGCCCGCGAGGACCGGGGCGGCCGGCAGCGCTCGCATCCACATCCGGCGCACGGTCTCGAGTGTACCGCGGGAACGTATCCGCCGCGTCACGGCACCGCGGGGGGCCGGCGGTAGTGGCGTCCGGACGCGCCTCCGCCGGCCCGGCGCGCGAGCAGCCCCGCGTCTATCTGCTGGTAGGCGAGGAGGACGTCCGTGTGGACCAGGCGCTCGGGGCGCTGCTCGACACCCTGCTCCCCCCATCGGAGCGGGCCTTGAACCTGGACGTGATCCAGGCCGGGGAGACTCCCGTGGAGGAGATCATCGCGCGGTGCGAGACGCTGCCGTTCTTTGGCGCGCGCCGGGTGGTGGTGGTGCGCCACGGCGAGGAGCTCCGGGCCCCGGCGCAGGACGCCCTCGCGGCGTACCTGGACCAGGGGCCGCCGCCGTCCGTGCTGATCCTCGTGGCCGAGAGCCTGGACCGGCGCCGGCGCCTGTACGCCGCGCTCGAGCGCGCCGGCCGCGTGATCCTGTGCGACCGGTTGCCCGCGGAGGACCTGCCGGCGTGGGTGCGGGCCCGCGCGGCGGAGGAGGGCAAGACGATCACGCCGGAGGCGGCCCGGGCGCTCGTGGGCATCGTGGGGGGCGGGCTGCGGGAGCTCGGCCTGGAGGTCGCCAAGCTCGCGGCGTACGTCGGCGACCGGAAGACGATCACCGCGGACGACGTGCACGAGGCGGCCAGCCATCTCGCCGAGGCGACGGTGTTCGAGCTGATGGACGCGGTCGGCCGGCGCCAGGCCGGCCGGGCGCTCGGGCTGCTGCACGCGGTCATCGCGATGGGCGAGCCTCCGGTGCGAATCCTCTACATGCTCGGAGACCAGCTCCGGATGGTCCTGCGCACCCGGGCGCTCGTGGAGCGCCGCGCGCCCGCGGCGGAGGTCCGGCGGGTCCTCGGGACCCGCGCCTGGCTCTACGCCCGCTACCGCGAGCAGGCGGCGGGGTTCGCGCGGATGGACGTCGACGGGATCCTCGGGCTGCTGCTGGAGACGGACGCGACGATCAAGACCGGCGCGGTGCCCCCCCGTCTGGCGATCGAGACGCTGATCGCGCGCCTCTGCCTGGGCTGAGGCGCGCGGGCGACCTCAGGCCGGCGCGGGGGAAGCGGCCTGCGCGCGCGCCAGGTGGCGCATCAGGCGGGACTTCCTGCGCGCGGCGGCGTTCCGATGCAGGATGCCCTTGCCCGCCGCTGCATCGAGCGCCTGGATCGCCGCGCGCGCATCGGCGGACGCCGGGTGCGCGGACGCGCGGGCCCGCTTGATGAGCGTCTTGACCCGCGACCGGACGGCCTGGTTCCTCGCCGTGCGCCTCAGGGTCTGCCGCTGACGCTTCAGCGCGGACTTTGTGCGCTTTGCCACTCCGGCACCTCCCCGTCGCTGCCGGCCGGGCCTGCGCCGCGAAGGGCGGCCGGAGCGAGCGGGGCTCATTGTAGCACAGCGTTCTCCGAGCCTTCAACGGCCCGCCGAGGCCGCCCACCCCTGATGCTATAATGGCGGGGAGATGGCGGACGCAGAGACGGAGCTGGCCGTCGCCCGGCCCGCGGTCGCGGCGTCGGGGCTCGCCAGGACAGCCGGCGTCATCGCCGTCGGGACGGTCGCGAGCCGGCTGCTCGGTCTGGTGCGCGACGTGCTGATCGCGGCGTTGTTTGGCGCCACCTCGGCCAAGTCCGCGTTCGTCATCGCCTACTCCCTGCCGTTCTTCATCCAGCGCCTGTTCCTGGGCGGCACGCTCAGCATCGTCTTCATCCCGGCGATCACGCAGGTGCTGGTCCGGGGCGACGAGGAGGAGACGCGCCGGGTCGTCAGCAGCACGTTCACCCTGGTGCTGCTGATCGGCCTGGCCGTAGTCGTCTGCGGGGTTCTGGCCGCGCCGGGGCTGGTGCCGATGGCTGCGCCCGGCTACCTCAGGACCAACCCGCAGGTCCTCGCGACGGCGACCGCGCTGACCCGCGTCATGTTCCTCTCGATGGTGTTCCTGGCGCTGTCGGGGTTCGCGACGGGATACCTGAACGCCCACCGACAGTTCACGATCCCCGCGGCCGCCCCGCTCCTGTTCAACCTCGTCATCATCGGCGGCGTGCTCGCTCTCAGCCCCCGGATCGGGATCTTCGGCGTGGCGGTAAGCTTCCTGCTCGGCTGGACCGCGCAGTTCCTCGTCCAGTTGCCCGCCGCCCGGCGCGCGGGACTACGCTTCAGCCCCCGCGTGGACCTCAGCCATCCCGCCATCCGCGAGATGGGACGGCTGGCGGTCCCCGCGATGCTTGGCCTGGCCGTCATCGAGATCAACTCCAACGTGGACCGGTTCTTCGCGTCGTTCCTGCCCTCCCAGCCGGGCGTCGATTACGTCGCCGTCCTCGACTACGCGTTCCAGCTTGTGCAGGCCCCGGTCAGCATCTTCGCCGTGTCTCTGGCCACGGCGCTGTTCCCGACGATGGCCCGGCACGCGAGCGGCAGCAGCCCCGCCGCGCTCCGCGAGACGACGTCGCTGGGGCTGCGGGGCGTGCTGTTTACGATGATGCCGGTGATGGCGGCGATGCTCGCGATGAGCCACCTGATCGTCCGGGTGATCTTCCAGAGGGGGGCTTTCGCGCCGCAGGCTACCTCGGCCGTCGCGTGGGGCCTCGTCGGGTTCGCCGTGGGGACGGTTCCGTACGCCGCCTACTACATCGTGACGCGCACGTACTACGCCCTCCACGACACGCGCACGCCGGTGCGCATCGGCGCCTACATGATCCTCCTCAACGCCGCGGGTGACATCGTGCTCATGCGGTGGCTCGGGCACACCGGGATCGCGCTCTCGACCTCCCTCGTGGCGACGGCCAACGTCGGGTGGCTGCTCTGGCTCCTGGGGCCCCGCCTCCGCGGCCTCGGCGGCCGGGCGGTCCTCGGCACGGCCGCGCGCACCGGGGTCGCGGCGGCCGCCCTCGCCGCCACCGTGGTCGCGGCGCGGCGCGTGCTCGCCCCGCGCCTCGAGGCCGGGCACCTGAGCGGCGCGGCGACCGAGCTCGTCGTAGCCCTCGCCGCCGGCGGGACCGTGTACCTGGCCGTCTGCGCGCTCCTCGGCGTCCGCGAGCTGGCGTTGCTCAGGGTGCTGCGCCGCGGCGAGCCGTGACGGCCCTGCCGGGCGCGGCGCCCCGCGGGCGGCCGCCGGCCATGGGTCGCATCATCGGCGTGTTGAAGTTTTCCGCCGGGGATGGTAGGCTTTGGCTCAGGAGAGCTTAGCACTCGTGGCAGTAGAGTGCTAAGCGAGGCCACTATGGTGCAGCTCGAAGGGCGTCGGCGGGAGATCCTTCGGCTCGTCATCGACGACTATATCATGACCGCGGAGCCGGTGGGTAGCGAGGCGGTGCGGGAGCGCCACCGGCTCGCGGTCAGCCCTGCCACCGTGCGGAACGAGATGGCGGCGCTCGAGGAGCTCGGGTTCCTCCACCAGCCCCACCCGTCGGCCGGCCGCGTGCCGACCGATCAAGGATACCGCGTGTACGTCGACTCGATGCTCCAGGAGGAGCAGGTACCGGCCGCGGAGCGGATGCGGATCCGGCGCACGCTGGTCGCGGGCGAGCCCGACCGCGCGATCGAGCAGGCCGCGCGGGCTCTCGCCGGCATCACGGAGTGCGCATCCGTGGCCGCGGTGCCGCGGCCTCACCAGCAGGTCGTCCGCCACCTGCACCTCGTCCCGATCACGGACCGCCGCGCGCTCGCCGTCATCATGGCCGATACCGATGTGTTTGAAGCCAAGGCCGTCGAGTTCGACGTGCCGATGACGGCGGACGACTACGAGCGGCTCTCGCAGGAGATCAGCCGACGGGTCGCCGGCCGCCCCCTGAGCGAGCTGACCGACCCGGTGCTCGACCGGGTGATCGGGGAGGCGACGCTCCACCAGCGGGTGCTGGACCAGATCGGCCGGATGCTGCGCGAGCACATCCTGCGGTCCCAGGCCCGCGTCCACACCGAGGGGACGGCCAACATCTTGAAGCAGCCGGAGTTCCGGGACATCCGGCGGGCACAGCCGGTGCTGTCCGCGCTGGAGCGCGAGGACGTCGTGGCGGACCTGCTGTTCGAGGACAGCGGGGCACAGCGGGTGCGGATCACGATCGGCATGGAGAACCGGCACGAGGAGATGAAGGGGTGCAGCGTCGTCGCGGCCACCTACCACGTGGGCGGCCGCTGCGCGGGCGTGGTGGGGGTGATCGGGCCCACCCGTCTGCGGTACGGCCGGGTGATCAGCCTCGTGCGCTTCCTCGCCGACAGCCTCGAGGACGTCCTCGGTCGGTTCTGACACGACCCTCGATGCCCCGACGCGACTACTACGAAATTCTAGGGGTTCCGCGCACCGCCAGCCCGGACGAGATCAAGCGCGCGTTCCGGCAGCTCGCCCGCGAGTACCACCCCGACGTCAACCAGGACCCCCGCGCCGACGAGCGCTTCAAGGAGATCAACGAAGCCTACCAGGTCCTCGGCGATCCACAGCGCCGGGCCCAGTACGATCGCGGCGGCCGCGCCGCGGTCGGGACCGGAGGACCGAGCCCGTTCGGCGCCACGCCCTTCGACGACCTCTTCGATATGTTCTTCGGCGGGGCGTTCGGGCAGGAGCGTGCGCGCGCCGAGGAGCCGGGACCGGAGCGGGGCAGCGACCTGCGGGTTCAGCTCGAGGTGACCCTCGAGGAGGCCGCGCACGGGGGCGAGCGGGCGATCCGCGTGGAGCGGGAGGAAACCTGCCCGGCGTGCTTCGGCACCGGGGCGGAGAAGGGCAGCGCCCCGGAGCAGTGCCCGGGATGCCGCGGCGCCGGTCAGGTGCGCTACAGCCGGCGGACCGCGTTCGGCTCGTTCACGCAGATCACCACGTGCCCGCGGTGCGGCGGGAGCGGCCGCGTCATCGGCCGTCCGTGCCGCGAGTGCCGGGGTGGCGGTCGCGCGCGGGTCGAGCGCGAGATCACCATCTCGATCCCCGCCGGCACGGAGGACGGCACCCGGCTCCGCCTGCGCGGCGAGGGGGATGCCGGCGCACGGGGCGGCGAGCGCGGCGACCTGTACGTCGACGTGCGGCTGGCGCCCCACGCGGTGTTCGAGCGCCGCGGCCGCGACCTGCACTGCGAGGTGCCGGTATCGATGGTCCAAGCAGCGCTCGGCGATGAGATCCGGGTGCCGACGCTCGACGGCCCCGTGCCCACGGCCCTCCCGGCCGGGACGCAACCCGGCGATACCCTCACGCTGCGTGGCCAGGGATTCCCGGGGCTGCGCGGGGGACGAGGCGACCTCATCGTGCACATCCGGGTGCGGATCCCCGAGGACCTCAGCAAGGAGGAGGCCCGGCTGCTGCTCCAGTTCGCCAAGCTCCGCGGGGAGCAGGTCAAGCCCGCCCGGAAGACGCTCATCGGGAAGCTGCGCGAGCACCTGTCGTGACGCGGTCGCGCCGCGCGCGATCGCGGGGTCGCCGGACCGCGCCCCGCGCCGGCTCCCGGCGGCTGCGAGGCGCGGGGCGCACGTGGGTGGAGATCCGCGTCGCCGTCTCGTCCGCGGCCGCCGAGGCGGTTGCGGCGATCCTCCACGACCTCGGCACCGGCGGCCTGGTCGAGGAGCGTCCCGCCGGCGCGCTCGCGCGGTTCCGGTGCTACCTGCCGCCCTCGCCGCTCGTCGGCGCAACCCTTCGGTCCGTGCGGGCGCGGATCCGCGGCCTGCGGCGCTACGGCATCGACCCGGGGCTGGTTCGGGTGTCCCGCCGCGCGGTCCCCTCGCGCCGCTGGACCACCGCTTGGCGCGCCCACGTGCGTCCTGTCAGGGTCGGCCGCATCCTCATCCGCCCCTCGTGGGCGACCTCACCGCGGGGCGGCCGGGCGGTGGTGGTCAGGATCGACCCCGGAATGGCGTTCGGGACGGGCATGCACCCGTCCACGCGCCTCTGCCTGCGCGCGCTCCAGCGCTTCCTCCCGCTGCCGCGCCGGTCCTGGGGCTCCCGGGGGGCCGGCCCTGTCGTCCTCGACGTCGGGACAGGGTCGGGAATCCTCGCGATCGCGGCGGCCAAGCTGGGCGCGGGCCGAGTGTGGGCGGTGGACCACGACGCGGTGGCGGTGGCGGTCGCCAGGGGCAACGTGCGGGTCAACGGCGTCGTCCCGCGGGTGCGGGTGGTGCGGGGCAGCGGGCTGGCCGGCGGGCCCGCCCCCGCCGATCTCATCCTGGCCAACCTGATCGCGGAGGAGATCGTCCCGCTGCTTCCCCGCGCGCGAGAGCGCCTGGCGCCCGGCGGCGTGTTCGTCGGCTCCGGGATCGTCGCGGACCGCGTGCCGGAGGTCCTGCGGGCGGCGCGCGCGGCGGGGTTCGGGCCGGCCCGGCTCCTGGTGGAGGGGGAGTGGCGCGCCGTGGTCCTGCGCGCGCCTATCTCGGCCAGTACGCGGCGACGACGGACGCGACGATGAAGAACCCGGCGATCGCCAGGCCGGCGACGAGCAGCGACGCCCAGGAGCGTCGCGGGATGTGACGGCTGCGGGACCGCTGGCGGATCTTGAGGGCGGTGAGCGCGCCGGTCGCGGCCGCGGCCAGCGGGAGCGAGAACCCCGCCACGCTCGCGACGACGGAGAGCGCCACCGCGACCGCGGCGGCGACGGCCACGAGCACGGTCTTGATCAGGACGAGCACCGCGCGCGGCACGCGCGCCGGCGCAGGGCCGCCCGGGCGCAGGACCATGACGCGTTCTTCCGGGCCGTGACGGTAACTTCCTGCGCGGCCTGCGACCGGGCGATCAGGGGCCGCGGTACCACCGCTCGATCTCCGAGGCGAGCGTCGCGCGGTCCGGGTACGCGGCTTCCACGGCCCGGATGCTCGCGGCCGCCTCGCGGTCCGTCGGCAGCAACTCGCGCGCCTCCACGGGCAGATCGTAGGCGGACACGCCGGCCACCGGCAGCACACGGGTGAGCGGCAACGTCGTGGCGTGACGGTGCGCCAGCACGTGGCGGTACACGGCCTCGTAGACGGCGGGATCGTAGGGCGCGGTCCCGGCGGAGGCCGGCGTCGCCCCGGCGAGCCCGAGGCGCCGCGCGACGTCGGCGAGCTCCGCCCACAGGCCTCGCAGCACGTGGGACGGCGCATCCTCACGCTCACGGGGGTGGGCCGGACGGGCCATCCGGCGGTCGCGCTCGGCTTCGATGAAGGCCCGCACCGCCCTCGAGGGCACCGGGACCACGAACCGGCACGACGGTGCCCCGAGCGCCGGCTCGGCGCCGTCGTCCATCCGGCGTGCGAGCTCGATGAGCCGGCCTCCGATCAGCGGCGCCTCGCCGATCAGAAGGTGCCGCGGGTCCGGATGCGCGGCCTGCCAGGCCGCGACCGCGCGCCGCGCCCATACCCCGGCCGCCTTGCGAATCACGATGTGGGTCACGCCGTCGACGAGCGGGTAGGGCCGTCCGGCCGGGGAGGCCTCGAGCGCGGGCCGCAGCGTATCCCACTGGAGGAGGTGCACCACGCGGCCGGCCGCGCACGCCGCCGCAGCGAGCTCGCGGACCACGAGGGTCTTGCCGGTACCGGGCAGCCCCGCGACGAACACGAGGCGCGCCCCGGCGCCCAGTGCCCGCAGCTCGCGCGCGAGCGCCGCGTCCTCGCGCGCGAGATCGATTCCCGGTGCCTGGTCTCGATCCACTTGGCCCACCGTACTCCACCCCGGCGAATCGCTGGGGTGATGCGATTCGCGGGGGGCCCCGCACGAATTCGCGGAGGTGATGCGGACGCGGTCGCGGCGGACGCCGCGAGGCACCACGGTCTTGGGGCGCTGGCGTCCCGCCCCGGCGCGCCCCGCGCAACAGTGGAAATACGAGGCCGATGGGGGCGCAGGCCTTCCGGTCGGGGCCCCGAGCCGTCCCCTGAAAGGTCTTCGGGAGATCCTCCCGGATCGTGGGCTCCTCGTCCACCTGAGCTTGGGGCTCGGCGGCTTCCTCGGGCTGATGGTCGTGGGCACCTTCTATCGTCTGGTGCCGCTCGTGCACGGTGCGCGGGTG